>NZ_CP157793.1:0-718000 GCF_040110915.1 Stappia sp.
GGGTCCGGTGACGGTTCTGACCTACAAGGTGCATGCGCAGGTGGGGGGCAAGCTGGCGCAATTGGGCAGCCGGCTGATCGTGTCGACGTCGCGCAAGATGGCGGACGAGTTCTTCAGCGCGTTCAAGGAGATCGTGGAGGGCGACGGCGCGGCGGCCGGGGAGACGGCGGCCGGGGATGGCGCGGCGACGGCGGCTTCCGCGACCGCTGCGACGACGGCCGCGACCGACACGGCCGAGGCCGCGACCGAAACGCAGGAGAGCATGACGGAGCGGGTGTCGCAGTCTGTGTCGGAGGCGGCGCATGCGGTCGAGGAGCGTGTGGAGCACGCGGCGGAGGATCTCGGCAAGGCGGCGCATGAGGTGGAGGAACGGGTCGAACAGGCGGCCGAACGCGGCTTTCTGGGCGGCCCGATGATGTGGGGCCTGATCGCGCTGGCCGGTCTGATCGCGCTTCTGGCGCTCTTGAGCTGAGGTCGCGCGCCCCGGTGCCCCCCGTGTCCCCGGTGCCCCCGTGTCCCCGGTTCCCGCTGCCCCCGAGGGCGCCGGGCCGCCGGCCGGGCCGGACACCGGGTCCCGGGTCGGACACCGAGTTGAAGTGTGGATGGGTCGACGCGTGGACGGGACGAGGGTGCGAAGCATGCCGGGCCTGAGCGCAGGACAGAGGACCGGAGCGACGGGCCAGCGCGACGGGCCTGCGCGACGGGCCAGCGCGATGGGCCGGGGATCGAGGACCGGGACCGGCCTGACCGGATATCGGGCCTGACCGGATATCGGGCCTGAACGAGAGAGACCGAACGAGGGTTAACGAGGGAGGATGCGCATGGCCGAAGTGACCATGACGGTGAACGGCAAGTCGGTGTCGAGGACGGTGGAGGACCGCACGCTTCTGGTGGAGTTCCTGCGCGAGGGCGCGGGTCTGACGGGCACGCATGTGGGCTGCGACACCTCGCAGTGCGGGGCCTGCGTGGTGCATGTGGACGGCAAGGCGGTGAAGGCCTGCACGATGCTGGCGGCGCAGGCTTCGGGCGCGTCGGTGACGACGGTGGAGGGTCTGGCGTCGGGCGGCGAGCTGCACCCGGTGCAGGCGGCCTTCCGCGAGCATCACGGCCTGCAATGCGGCTTCTGCACGCCGGGGATGATCATGGCCGCCGTCGACATGATCGAGCGCCTGGGCGCGCCGCTCGACGAGGCGACGATCCGGGCGGAGCTGGAGGGCAACATCTGCCGCTGCACCGGCTACCACAACATCGTCAAGGCGATCGCGGCGGCGAGCGAGACCATGGCGGGGATGAAGACGGCCGCCGAATAGGCCGGCGGCGCCCGGCCGGGACGGCCCGGACGAACCCGGGACGGACGGGGCGCGCTGCAGGCATACCGGCAAGAGAGCGCCGTTGGAGGACGGCGCCCCTGGACGGTGACGGCCCTGGAGGAAACCCCGCGCGTCTTCGGAAGAGCCTCTTCGGAAGAGCATCTGCGGAGGAGCCTCCGGGGAGGCGCGGCGGGAGGAGACGGCGGCGCGCGCCGGGGGGCGCGAGGGCCGCAGGCGGAGACGCCACACAGGTGAGCCACACAGGCACGCCACACAGGCGAGCCGGACAGGTGAGCCAAACAGGCACGCCGGAGACGGAGGACGCGATGCTGCGCCCCGGAGCCGGTCAGGACCCTTGAGGGAGGATGCAATGGCAGGATCGACGGAAGGCATCGGCGCGCCGGTGAAGCGGCGCGAGGACAAGCGCTTCATCACCGGCAAGGGGCGCTACACGGACGACATGGCGGTGGCGGGCATGTGCCATGCCGCCTTCGTGCGCTCGCCGCACGCCCATGCGAAGGTGCGGGGCATCGACGCGGAGGCCGCGCGCGCCATGCCCGGCGTGATCGCGGTTCTGACCGGCGAGGAACTGGTCGCCGACGGGGTCGGCAACCTGATCTGCGGCTGGATGATCCACTCCAAGGACGGCACGCCGATGAAGATGGGCGCCTGGCGGGCGCTGGAGGGCGAGACCGTGCGCCATGTCGGCCAGGCGGTGGCGGTGGTCGTCGCCGAGACGCGCACGCAGGCGCGCGACGCGGCCGACGCGGTGGTCGTCGACTACGACCCGCTGCCGGCGGTGGTCGATGCGCTGGACGCGCTCGAGCCGGGCGCGCCGCAGCTGCACGAGGAGGCGCCGGGCAACCTGATCTTCGACTGGGAGATCGGCGACGCGGCGGCGGTCGACGCGGCCTTCGCCGCGGCCGCGCATGTGACGAAGATGGAGATCCGCAACAACCGTCTGGTGCCCAACCCGATGGAGCCGCGCGCGGCGCTTGCCTCCTACGACGCGGCGGAAGAGCACTACACGCTGTGGACCACCTCGCAGAACCCGCATGTGGCGCGGCTGGTGCTCTCGGCCTTCTACAACATCGCGCCGGAGCACAAGCTCCGGGTGATCGCGCCGGATGTCGGCGGCGGCTTCGGCTCCAAGATCTACATCTACCCGGAAGAGATGGTCTGCCTGTGGGCCTCGAAGAAGACGGGCGTGCCGGTCAAATGGACCTGCGACCGCACGGAGGCCTTCCTCACCGACGCCCATGGCCGCGACCATCATTCGCAGGCCGAGATGGCGCTCGACGCCGACAACCGGATCACCGGCTTGCGGGTCAAGACGGTGGCGAACCTCGGCGCCTATATGTCGCTGTTCTCCTCCTCGGTGCCGACCTATCTCTACGCCACGCTGCTGTCGGGCCAATACGACATCCCGGCGATCCATGCGAACGTGAAGACGGTCTACACCAACACCACGCCGGTGGACGCCTATCGCGGCGCGGGCCGGCCGGAGGCGACCTATCTGGTGGAACGCATGATGGAGACGGCGGCGCGCGAACTGGGGGTGGACCCGGCCGCGTTCCGGCGCAAGAACTTCGTGCGCGCCTTCCCGCATCAGACGCCGGTGATCATGTGCTACGACGCGGGCGACTACGACGCCTCGCTGGACGCGGCCTTGAAGGCCATCGACTACGACGGCTTCGCGGCGCGCAAGGCGGAGGCCGCGCGGCGCGGCAAGCTGAGGGGTCTCGGCTTCTCCTGCTACATCGAGGCCTGCGGCATCGCGCCCTCGCAGGCCGTCGGCTCGCTCGGCGCCGGCGTCGGCCTGTGGGAATCGGCGGAGGTGCGGGTCAATCCGGTCGGCACCATCGAGGTTCTGACCGGCTCGCACAGCCACGGCCAGGGGCACGAGACGACCTTCGCGCAGTTGGTGGCGGAGCGGTTGGGTGTCGGGCTCGACACGGTGTCGATCGTGCATGGCGACACCGACAAGGTGCAGTTCGGCATGGGCACCTACGGCTCGCGCTCGGGCGCGGTCGGCATGTCGGCGATCTCGCGGGCGCTCGACAAGGTGGAGGCCAAGGCGAAGAAGCTCGCCGCGCATCTGATGGAGGCGTCGGAAGGCGACATCACGCTGGAGGGCGGCACCTTCAAGGTGGCGGGCACGGACAAGGAGCTGCCCTTCTTCCAGGTGGCGCTGGCCGCCTATACGGCACACAACATGCCCGACGGCATGGAGCCGGGGCTGAAGGAGGGGGCCTTCTACGATCCCACCAACTTCACCTTCCCCTCCGGGACCTACATCTGCGAGGTGGAGGTGGATCCGGAGACCGGCAAGACGGAGATCGTGGACTTCGTGGCGGCCGACGACTTCGGCACGATCATCAACCCGATGATCGTGGAGGGTCAGGTGCACGGCGGGCTGACGCAGGGCATCGGCCAGGCGCTTTACGAGAACGCGGCCTATGACGCGGACGGGCAGCTGCTGTCGGCCTCCTACATGGACTATTGCATGCCGCGCGCCGACGACGTGCCCTCCTACCGGCTGATGACGACGGTGACGGAATGCCCGGGCAATCCGCTGGGCATGAAGGGCTGCGGCGAGGCCGGGGCCATCGGCTCGCCGCCGGCGGTGATCAACGCGATCACCGACGCGATCGGCACCAACGCGCTGGAGATGCCGGCGACCCCGGCCAACGTGTGGCGCGCGCTCCAGGGCGCGCAGGCCGCGCAGGCGGCCGAGTAAGGCGCTCGAGCCCCCGCGGCCGGCCCGGGTCGGTCGCGGGGAGGAGCGCCACGACGACAGCACGGATGATGTGCCGGTCGGTCCGGCAAGCCCCGTTGAGGAAGGCTCACAGGGCAAGCCTCACGGGAGACGGGCCATCCGGCGAAGACGGGATCAGGGTGAGGAGACCCGAGGATGTATGAGACCAGCTACCACCGGGCGACGAGCGTGGCCGACGCGGCGGCGAAGCTTGCGGCCAGCGACGAGGGCAAGATCCTGGCCGGCGGGCAGACGCTGCTGCCGACGATGAAGCAGCGGCTCGCCGCGCCCTCCCATGTGATCGACGTGCGCCACATCGCCGACATGGCCGGCATTGCCGAGACCGGCGCGGGCGGGGTGCGCATCGGCGCGGCGACGACCCATGCCGAGGTGGCCACCTCGCAGATCGTCCAGCGTCTGCTGCCGGGGCTCGCCAGCCTTGCCGGCCACATCGGCGATCCGCATGTGCGCCACATGGGCACGATCGGCGGCTCGCTCGCCAACAACGATCCGGCCGCCGACTATCCCGCCGCCGTCCTTGCGCTCGGCGCGACGATCCACACCGACAGGCGCCAGATCGCGGCCGAGGACTACTTCACCGGCCTGTTCGAGACCGCGCTCGACGACACCGAGATCGTCACCGCGGTGGAGATCCCGGCCGCCAGCGCCTGCGCCTACGCCAAATACCCCAACCCCGCCTCGCGCTACGCCATGGTCGGCGTCTTCGTGGCGAGGACCGACGCGGGCGTGCGCGTCGCGGTGACGGGTGCCGGCGCCGACGGCGTCTTCCGCCACGCCGGCCTGGAAACAGCCCTTGAGGCCGACTTCTCACCCGACGCCATCGCCGGCGTGACCACCGACGCAAACGGCCTGCTCGCCGACATCCACGGCTCCGCCGACTACCGCGCCCACCTCATCACCGTCATGGCAAAACGCGCCGTAAACGCCTGCAAACCCTGACGCAAACCCGACACCCCCGGCCCGGACAAAACCCCGGGCCGGGGGAAGCAGGTGGGGCGGGGCGCACCAAGACGAAGGCCGGGGCGTCGCTTATCCTTGCGGCAGGGGTCGCGGGCCGGCCCGGTGCACCAGGCGTGCCAGCGCGGCGATGACGACCACCGTCGCGACGATGCGGCCGACGAGCACGACCCAGACGTCCGCGCCGATGGCCAGCATCAGCGCCGTGTCCTCGATCAGCGAGTGGCACAGCGACAGGCAACTCAGCGCAAGGAACAGGTCGCGCTTGTCGTAGCGCGTCGTCATGGTTTCCTGGATGATCAGCCCGCCGCCATAGGAGAGGCCGAGCAGCAGGCCGATCGAGGTCAGCGGCGCAAGCGACGGCGGGATGCCGAGAAGGCGGAGCAGGGGATTGAGCGCCCGCGTGCTCCAGGCGATGACGCCGAGCGCCTTCAGCACGTCGAGCAGCAGGAACAGCGCGACGATGATCGTCAGCATGGTCAGCAGCGACTGCCCGGTCGCCAGCGCCCAGGAGCTCCAGTCCGGCGTCGACAGGCCCGCCGGCATCCAGTCGAGCGCAACGACCGGCGAGACGGTTTCGGTGAGGCGATAGATCCAGGCAACGACCGCTGCGTAGACGAAGCCGACCCCGACCCGCAGCGCGGAGGTGGCGAGGAAACTCGCCCCGGCCCGGCGCACGATGGCCTGTTCCACCGGAAGCGCGTGCGCGAAGAGCATCAGCGAGGCGAGCACGCTGATCTCGGCGACCGTGAGCGCCATCTCGCCCTGAAGCGAGACGAAGGCGCCGAGGCCGCCGTAGAGGCTGGTGAGCAGGGTGACGGCCCAGATCAGCCCCGCTTCCGGCGGCAGGTCGACAAGGGCCATGACGGGCGCAAGACCCCGGCCGAGCGCGTCGGTGAGCCCGTAGAGGTCGCCGAGGCGCACCAGCAGCATCACCGGGAGCATGATCTTCACCAGCACCAGGAAGGTGGCGAAGCTGCGATGGAGAAGCGAGCGCGGGTAGGAGAGCATGGAGCGGAAGCTTTTCATGGACCCTGCTGCACGGAAAACCAGGGTCGGGACGGAACGGGCGGGCAAAGGGGAGGGGCGCTTAGGGGCGATGCGGCGGGAGGGCCGAAGGCCTGACCGCAGATCCGGACCGGCCAGTCGGCCCGGCCTTGCCGCCCCTCCTATCGCGGAACGCCGACGTTGTCTCCCCCTTCCTCCGTGGCGGTGACGGGAAGGAGGCGCGAAAACCGGAGGCAGGAATGGAACGTGAAACGGCCCGGAGCGTGTCCGGGCCGTCTCGTGTCATATGTCTCGGGCGCTGTCGCGCCGCGTGAAGGCGTCAGGCGGCGGTGACCTCCTCGAGGAAGCCGTCGATCCGCGCCCGCAGATCGCGCGTCTTCTGGCCGACGTCGCCGGAGGCGGAGAGCACCATGTCGGCGGAGGCGTTGGTTTCCGCGACCGCGTTGGACAGGGTGCCCATGTTCTCCGAGACCGCCGTGGTGCCTTCGGCCGCGTTCTGAACGTTGCGCGAGATCTCGTTGGTCGCGGCACCCTGCTGCTCGACGGCCGCCGCGATGGCCGAGGTATAGGTGTCGACCTCCTCCATCGTCGCGGTGATGCCGGCGATGGCGTCCACCGCCTCCCGGGTCGAGTTCTGGATGGCGGAGATCTGCGAGCTTATGTCCTCCGTCGCCTTGGACGTCTGGTTGGCGAGTTCCTTCACCTCCGCCGCGACGACCGCGAAGCCCTTGCCGGCTTCCCCGGCGCGTGCCGCCTCGATGGTGGCGTTGAGGGCGAGGAGATTGGTCTGCTCGGCGATCGCCTGGATGAGGTTGACCACCTCGCCGATCTTGTTGGCGGCTTCCGCCAGACCGGCGACCTTCTCGTTGGTCTCCCGCGTGCCTTCGCTGGCCCGGGTGACCACCTGGGTGGTCTGGCCGACCTGCCGCGAGATCTCGCTGATCGAGGCGGCGAGTTCCTCCGCCGCCGTCGCGACGTTCTCCACGTTCTGCGTGGCCGTTCCGCTGGCGCGCGAGGTTTCCTCCGCACGCCCCGCGCTTTCGCTGGCGATACGGGTGAGGTCGCGGGCCGTTTCCTCCATGCCGGCGGCGGTTTCGCCGACGGACCCCAGGAGCTCCTGCACATGCGAGCGGAAGTCGGCGATCAGCCGGTCGACGCGAGCCTGCCGCTCCGCCGCCGCCGCCTGCTCCTGCTCCTGGGCGGCGCGCATGCGGGCGCGCTCGCGCATGTTGTCGCGGAACACCTCGAGCGTGCGGCTCATGGCGCCGATCTCGTCGCGCCGGTCGGCGTCGTCGATCTCGACATCCGTGTCGCCCTCGGCAAGCCGGCCCATGACGTTCGTGAGACGACGGGTGGGACGGGTGATGGCGAGCGACAGGACGACCGCGACGAGACCGCCGAAAGCGACCGCGACGGCCAGCGTGACGATGATGGCCCAGAAGCTCGCGGTGCCGGCGGCCGCGGCGTCCTGCGCCTGTTCGGCCGCGAGATCCGAAACCTGGGTGCGGACGTCGGCGGCGACGTCGGTCAGGCTTGCGGTCATGCGCGTGACCGTCTCGACGCTCGCCACCATGTCGTCGAAGGTGCCGCGATAGGCTTCGATCTCGCTCTTGATCTGCTCGACCATCTCCTCGACTTCCGGGAACTGGCTGGCGGCGGAGCCGATCATCCCGGCGAGCCGGTCGAGTTCGGCGAGCTCGCTGTGCACCTGCTCCTGGGTGGCCTCGCCGAAGCCGGAGATCAGTTCCAGCGTGGACCCCTTGATGCGCAGGGCCTGCTCGGCGAGATCGGCGCCATAGGCGGAGACCATGTCCACCTTCACCTGCGCCACCGCCTGCGCCTGCGCCTTTTTCTGCACGTCGGCAATCGCGGCATAGGCCGAGGTCTGGACCGTTTTCGCCATGTCGGAGATCGTGGCGAGCGTGCCCTTGACGTCCTGCCGCAACTGGTAGACCGAGGCGAAATCGGTGGTCGTGTTGAGCTCCGTCAACAGGGCCTCGAGTTCTTTCGTCTTTGCCGCGAGCTCCTCGACGAGCGCCTCGTCGATGCCGTCGACGCGCATGTTGGTGAGCGCCGCGGCGTCGGCCACGAGATTTGCCACGCCCGCCTCGGCCTCCTCCATGGAGGTCGAGGCCGTCGATGTGGTCGCCTGCAGGAACAGATACTGGATGCGCAGCGCCTCCTCGCGCAGCGCGGCGACCGTCCGGCCGATGTCGTCGGCGTTGCGCCGCGTGGCCGCCATGCCGACGCTCTGGCGCTTGGCGTCGCGGCGCTCGCCCTGCATCTGCGAGTTGATCATGTTGGCATGGTTGCCGAGCGCCGTCACCGTGCCGGTGAGGGTCTCCAGCAGGCTTTCCTGACGCATGATCTCGGCGTTGACCTTGTCGAAGTCCGTCTGCAACACGGCGACCGATCCAAGCGCCGCATCGACGGAGCCTTCGGCCTCCGCATCGCCGGCGACGGCAGTCTTCAGTGCGTCGAGCCGGGCGCCCAGAGCGGCGATGCCCTCGACCGTCTCGGTCGCGTTTTCGGGCGCGCGCGAGCGCAGGAAGGTTTCCTGCGCGGCGGAAACGTCCTGCAGCCGCGCCATGACGTCGGAGGCGACTTTCGAGGTCGACATCTGATCGGTGAGACCGCCGATCGTCATGGTGCCTGCACCGCCGACGATGGCAGTCAGAAGAAGAACGATCGCGAAGCCGCCGCCGATCTTGGCGGCAAACCCCATGTTGCCTACGAGCCTGAGCAGTCTTGACATCCCCATCCTCCGGAAGACTGGATTTTCCGCAAGGTAATCGGGTGGATGTGAATTCTAGGTAAATTAGCGGGTGTCTTTCAAAGCGACGGCAACCCTGGCGATTCCGGCGGGCGAGTGTCCGAACGAAAAAGGCGCGCGCCGGGTGGCGCGCGCCTGCAGGGTGCCGGATGTGGCGCGCGGCTCAGGCCGCCGCGACGCGGGAGAGGAACCGGTCGATTTCGGCCTTGAGGGCGTCGGTGTTCTGGCTCATGGCGCCGGAGGCGTCGAGCACGGTGTCGGCGGCGGAGCTGGTGCGCTCGACCGTCTCGGCCAGACGCTCCATGTTGCCGGTCACCGCGCTGGTGCCCTGGGCGGCCTGCTGGACCGAGCGCGAGATGTCGCTGGTCGCCGCCCCCTGCTGCTCGACGGCCGAGGCGATCGAGGTGGTGTAGCCGTTCACCTCCTGCATGATCTGCGCGATCTCGCCGATCGCCGTCACCGCCTCGCCGGTCGAGCCCTGGATCGCGCCGATCTGCGCGCTGATCTCCTCCGTCGCCTTCGAGGTCTGGGTGGCGAGTTCCTTGACCTCCGCCGCGACGACCGCGAAGCCCTTGCCGGCTTCCCCGGCGCGCGCCGCCTCGATGGTGGCGTTGAGGGCGAGCAGGTTGGTCTGCTCGGCGATGTCGGTGATCAGCTTGACCACCTCGCCGATCTTGCTCGCTGCCTCGGCGAGGCCGGCGATCTTCTCGTTGGTGGCATGGGTGCCCTCGGTCGCCTGCGCCACCACCTGGGTGGTCTGGCCGACCTGGCGGGAGATCTCGGCGATGGAGGCCGACAGCTCCTCCGCCGCCGAGGCCACGGTCTGCACGTTGGAGGTCGCGACGGAGCTTGCCTCGGACGTTTCGCTGGCGCGCTCCGCGCTGTCCTGCGCGCTGGCCGACAGATCGCGCGCCGTGCGGTCAAGGCCCGCCGCCGTCTCGCCCACCGTGCCGATCAGACCCTGGACCGTCTCGCGGAACTCCGTGATCAGCGTGTCGATCTCCGCCTGGCGCGCCTGCGTCGCGGCCGAGGCTTCCTCGCGCTCGGCGGCAAGCTCCCGGCGTTCCAGGGCGCGGCCCTTGAAGACCTCCACGGCGCGCGCCATGTCGCCGATCTCGTCGCCGCGCTGGGTGAAAGGTACCTCGACGCTCAGGTCCTCGTCGGCGATCTGACGGGCGGCCGCCGCCACCTGCGGGATCGGGCGCATCAGCCGGCGCGCGAGCAGGGCCATGCCGGCGACGGCGACCAGCAGGATCGGCACGAAGGCGATCAGCAGGTTGGTGGTGACCTCGCTCATCAGCGCCGCGATCTGCGACTTGCGCACGCCGGCGTAGAGAATGCCGGTGACGTCGCCGGCTGGCGAATAGATCGGCTCGTAGATCGTGTAATAGGGGGTGCCGAGGATGACGGCCTCGCCCCGGAAGGTCTCGCCCCGCGTCAGCACCGGATAGACCGCGCCGGTCTGGCCGAGCTTGGTGCCCACGGCCCGCGAGCCGTCCGGCTTGATGATGTTGGTGGTCTTGCGCCAGAAGTCGCGGGTGGCCTCGTCCCACTTGAAGACGGTGGCGGTTTCGCCCGTCATCCGGCCGATCGTGTCGATCATGGTGTGATCGTCGACGGTTTCGGGAATGCTCTCCATGACGATGCGCCGGACGTTGCCGTCCGCGCCCCATTCTACGGTGGTGCCGGGCATGTCGCGTTCCGCGATGGTGGCCGCAACCCGCAGGCTGGTGTTCTGCCGGGCGACGGCGTCGCGTTCGATCTTGTCCGACAGGATCACGGTGATGACGGCGCCCACCGTTGCGAGCGCCAGCACGATCATGATCGCGGACGCCAGCGAGACGATGGACACGAGATTGAGACGCGGCAGCAGGCGCATGGTCGGTTTCCCCCGGGCAGAACTTTCTTTGCGAGCGGTTGTAGAACCGAAGAATGCGTGTGATTCGTAAATCGTCCCTTAGCGCGCGATGTATTTCAAAAAGCGGACGCAGGGTCGGGAAACGACGGGCGAGACAAGCGCGAAGGTGAGACAACGAGACCGCAGGAAGAGTGCTGTTACGGGACGAGAGAAACGCAGGGCCGGAACAAGAAACGCGCGCCGGACCGGGTCCGCCGCGCGTCGCATTCCGTTGCGGTCGATCCGCTCGGAGACGAGAGCATTTCTCGTGAATGCTGACTCACGCGAAATGCCCTATGTCTTTGTTTTTACGCAATTTCGCGAGCGCAAAAGTCTCCAGCTCTTGCCGAGATTGCTCTAGGCGGCCGCGACTTCCGACAGGAAGCTCTCGAATTCGCTCTTGAGCCGTCGGGAGGTTTCAGTGACCTTGCGCGAGGCGCCGAGCACGTCGTTCGCGCTATCCTGCGACTGGTCGACGGTGGCCTTCAGCTGGTCGAGATCGCCGGCGACCGTACGGGTACCTTCCGCCGCGTGCTGGACGTTGCGCGAGATCTCGCCGGTCGCCGCGCCCTGCTGTTCGACGGCCGCCGCGATGGCCGAGGTGTAGCCGTTGACGTCCTCCATGGTGCGGGCGATCACGCCGATCACCTCCACCGCCTCGCCGGTCGAGCCCTGGATCGCCGAGATCTGGGCGCCGATCTCTTCCGTCGCCTTGGAGGTCTGGGTGGCGAGTTCCTTCACCTCCGCCGCGACGACGGCGAAGCCCTTGCCGGCTTCTCCGGCGCGCGCCGCCTCGATGGTGGCATTGAGCGCCAGGAGGTTGGTCTGTTCCGCGATCGCCTGGATGAGGCTGACCACCTCGCCGATCTTGTTGGCGGCCTCCGCCAGGCCGGCGACCTTGGTGTTGGCGTCCTGGGCGCTCGTGGTGGCGTCGGTGACGACCCTGGTGGTCTGGCCGACCTGGCGCGAGATCTCCGAAATGGACGCCGCGAGTTCCTCCGCCGCGCTTGCGACCGACTGAACGTTCTCCGAGGCGCTTTGCGAGGTCATCGAGGCGCTGGCCGTCCGCTCGGCGCTCACCGAGGCGATCTCGGAAAGCGTCTCGGCGGCCTTGCCGAAGGTGGCGTTGGAGGCTTCGGAATCGGCCAGCAGGCCGGCGATCACATCGCGGAAGCGGGCGATCAGGGCCTCGATGCGCTGCTGCCGCTCGACTTCGGCCGTCTGGGCCGCCGTCTGACGCTCGCTCAGTTCCATGCGCTCGATCGCCGCCTCGCGGAAGGACTCCAGCGCCTGCGCCATGGCGCCGATCTCGTCGCCGCGCTCCACGCCGGGAACGTCGGAGGCGGTGTCGCCGTCGCGCAGGCCGCCCATGCGGGCCACGAGCGCGCCGAGCGGACCGGTGATCGAACGCACGATCACGAGGCACGCGCCGCCGGACAAGGCCAGGATCACGAGCACGATCAGCGAAAGCTGCGTGACTTCCTCATAGAAGACCGCGTCGAGATCGTCCACGTAGACACCGGTGCCCACCACCCAGCCCCAGGGCTGGAACAGCTTGATGTAGGAGTATTTCAGCACCGGATCCTCGGAGCCCGGCTTGGGCCAGCGGTATTCGACCAGTCCCTCGCCCTCCGTGCGGGCGAGCTGAACGAATTCGGCGAAGAACTGCCTGCCGGTATCGTCCTCCAGCGTTCTCAGGTTCTGCCCCTCGAGCTTGGCGGAAAACGGATGCATCAGCATCGTGTAGTCCAGATCGTTGATCCAGAAGTACTCGTTGCCGGCGTAGCGCATCGCACGTAGCGTCTCGGCCGCCGCGGCCTTGGCGTCTTCTTCCGATTTTTCGCCGGCCTCGAACAGGGCGTGTTCGCGCGCGATCGTGGAGTTCGCGACCTCCACGATGTGTTTGAGTTCCGATTTGCGGTCTTCGACGAGACGTGTCCAGTATCCGGAGATCTGAACCGCAAGCAACGCCGCGATTCCGATCGCGAACAGCATCACCAGCGCAGCAAGGCGGTGGCCGATCTTCAAGTTCATGTCAGGACTCCCTGAGGTCAGTGCTGAAGGCGGCTGCCGAAGGGGGAGGACGCGCCGCCGCTGCATGAAACGACTCACACGCCCGCTCGTTTTGCGCGAACGCGTAGTAGTAGATAAGCGCCAATTGAATAAAATTTTCTAAAAGCCGAAATGAATAAGATTTCGAAACATTTTGTAACTATTTATACAACCTATAAAACGCGCATTTGAGATAAATAAAATCAAGAGTAGAAATGACGCAGGGGAAGTAAGGGGCGGTTGCCCGTCATGGCGAGGCGTGGCGACACCTTGCGCTGCGTGACAGGGTTTTGTCGTTCGGGAGAGGGAGGACGCTGCAGGGCCGGGGCGCGACGCTTGCTGGCAGGTTCTGTCGATTGATTGTGAGGCTGCGTCTTCATATGTAAGCGGTGGTGGCACGCTTGAAGAGGGAAGACCCGAGCCAACGCAAGGACGGACACCGAACCCGTGATTGTATGTTCCTGCAATGTATTGACCGACAAGGAGCTGCGCCGTGCCGCCAGGGAGCTTCAAGCCGGACCCGATGGTGTGATCGTCACGCCGGGTGCGGTGTTCCGGGCCCTGGGCAAGCGCCCGCGCTGCGGCGGTTGCTTCGGATCGATCATTCCCATAATCCACGAGGAGGCGCCGGAAACGCCGTCGGCGACCCGGACCGGCCCCGAGACCAGCCCGAAGACCGGCCCAAAGACCAGCCAGGAGAAGAAGAATGAAGGGTGATGAAAAGGTCATCGAGTATCTGAACAAGGCGCTGCGGCACGAGCTCACGGCGATCAATCAGTACTGGCTGCATTATCGTCTGCTCGACGACTGGGGCTATGCCAAGCTCGCGCGCAAGGAGCGCGAGGAATCGCTTGAGGAGATGCAGCACGCCGATCTGCTGGTCGAGCGCATCCTGTTCCTCGAAGGGTTCCCGAACCTCCAGACGCTCGATCCCCTGCGCATCGGCCAGTCGCTGAAGGAGGTCGTGGAAGCCGATCTGGCCGGCGAATACTCCGCGCGCGCGCTCTACCAGGAGGCCCGCGAGATCTGCGCCACGGCGCGCGACTACGTCAGCAAGACCCTGTTCGAAAAGCTGATGGCCGACGAGGAAGATCATATCGACTATCTGGAGACGCAGCTTCAGCTGATCGAACAGATCGGCATCGAGCGCTACGGGCTGTTGCAGGCCGAGCCGGCCGACGCCGCTGAGTGACGTCGCGCGGTCCCGAGCGCGGCTCCAATCGGGGCTGCTACCGGGGCTCAAGGTCGATGCAGCGCCCGCCGGCGGCCTCGGCATCGGCGCGGTCGTGGGTCACCAGCAAAACGGGCAGGGCGCGGGCGCGCGCCTTGTCGAACACCAGCGTCCTGATCTGGTCGCGCAAGGTCGCGTCCAGCTTGGAAAACGGCTCGTCGAGCAGGAGCGCGCGCGGCGCGCTCACCAGCACCCGCATCAAGGCGACCCGCGCCTTCTGTCCCCCCGACAGCGTGGCCGGATCGCGGGTCGCCAGATCGGCGAGCCCGACCTCGGCAAGGGCATCCCGCACCGCCTCTCTCCGCCGGGCACGCCCGCGGACCTCCGCCGGCAGGGCGAAGGCGATATTGCCGGCGACGGAAAGATGCGGAAAGAGCATCGCGTCCTGAAACAGCAGTCCCATGTGCCGGCGATGCGCGGGCAGGGCGGTGATGTCCTCCCCGTCGACACGCACGCGGCCCCGCGCCTCGAAGACGGGATCGAGAAACCCGGCGGCATAGGCGAGCAGCGTCGACTTGCCGATCCCCGACGGCCCCATCACGGTCAGCACGTCGCCGGGCGGAACCCGGGCATCGAGCGCGATCAGCGGCGCGCCGGCGCGGGTGATCGACACGCTCTCGAACACCAGCCCTGATGATGTCGGGGCGGAGGATGCGGGATCCTCGACCGGCGCGGCGGGAGTGGCGGAAAGCGTCATCGGGCGGCCTGCAGGTCTCGGCGGTGGCGAAAGGCGATGCCCGGGGCAAGGGCGGCGAGGGCGAAGGCGGCGAAGGGCAGGATCATCTGCAAGAGCGCATAAAGGGCGATCAGCCGGCGATTGCCGCCGGCGGCGAGCGCCACCGCCTCGGTCGTGACGGTCGCGACCCGCCCGCCGCCGATCAGCAGCGTGGGCAGATATTGCGCGACCGACACCGCCAGTCCGAGCGCGGCCGCGCTTGCCACCGCGCGCAGGGCGAGCGGCAGGCGCACCCGCCAGAAGACGCGCGCGGGCGCCGCGCCGAGCGCGCCGGCCAACTGGCCGTAGCGCGGGTCGACCGCCCGCCACGGGTCGGATAGGGCAAGGAACACATAGGGAAGCACGAACACCAGATGCGCCAGCACCACGGCGGCGAGCGTGTCGTGCACGCCGCAGATCAGGAACAGGATCTGCAGCCCGAAGAGAAAGGCGATCTGCGGCACGATGAGCGGAATGTAGAGCAGCGGCAGCGTGCGGTGGCGCACCGCCTTGCCCCGCCGGCTTTCGCCTTCCAGACAGGCCAGCGCCAGCGCGACGGCGATTAGCGTCGCGGGCACGGCGATGGCCAGCGTGGTCGCGATCGCCGTGCCCATATGGTCGAGATGCATCGCCCATGTCGCCAGGGTAAACCGCGCGGGCAGGGCATCGGGAAAGCGCCACGGCCCGGCCACCGACCACAGGCACAGCGCGCAAAGCGCCAGCAGCATGGCGCCGACCAGCGCGCTCATGGCCGCGCCGGCGCCGAGCGTCACGGCGCGGTCGGCGCTCCCGCGCGCGCCGGCGGCGATCCAGCGCCGCCCGAGCG
Source organism: Stappia sp. (assembly GCF_040110915.1). Lineage (NCBI taxonomy): Bacteria > Pseudomonadati > Pseudomonadota > Alphaproteobacteria > Hyphomicrobiales > Stappiaceae > Stappia > Stappia sp. The sequence goes on from NZ_CP157793.1 coordinate 15,549, forward strand.
CCGCGACGATCCGTTCGCCGACGATCCACAGGCCGATGGCGCCGAGGCTCACGCCAAGCTGCAGGAGCGCGCCGGCGGAGGCGACGAAGCGCATGGCGAGATCGGGATCGTTCATCCAGGCGAGCAGCCGCACGGCGAGCGGGGCGGGGGTCGTCGGCCCGAGGATCAGCGCCACGTCGACCACCGAGGTGGCATAGGCCAGAACGGCGAAGACCGGCAGGCGGATCTGCGGGTAAAGGCGCGGCAGCACGACCTTGACCCAGGCGGCGACGGGGGCGTAGCCGAGGCTCGCGGCGATGCGCCGGCTTGCCGGCGAGGCCGTCTGCGGCAGCGCGGCCAGCACCATCAGGAACAGGAAGGGCACCTCCTTGGCGACCAGCCCCAGCGTCATGGCGAGCCCCAGCGGATCGCCGAGGATCAGCACGTCGGGCGGACGCGTCGCGCCGCTCGCCCAGGGCGAGACGAGGCGCATGAGAAAGCCGGAGGGCGCGATCAGGAAGGCGAGACCGAAGGCGGCCGCCGCATGCGGCACGGAGAGCAGCGGCGAGAGCAGCCGGCGCATCCAGCGAAAGGCCCGGGTGCCCTCGAAGGCGGCGGTGAAGGCCAGCACGAGCGCCAGCGACAGGACGGTCGCCGCAAGCCCCGTGCCGAGGCTCAGGGCGACGGAGGTCGCGAGGCCCGGCTGATCCAGCAGCGTGCGCAGGGGCGCGAGCGAGGCTTGCGTGCCGCCAAGACCCGGCACATAGCCCACCGCCGGCAGCAGCGTGCCGGCGAGCCCGGCGAGCACCGGCCCGAGCATCAGCGCGAGCGTGGCTGCGGGGGCGAGCCTCAGCATGCGCGGCGTGCCCGGCCGGGGACGGTCCGCGTCACTGGCTGGCGTAGCGCGCGGTCCATGCCCGCTCGATTTCGGTCAGCCAGCTTGCATGGGGCTCGTCGATGACCGGGCCGAGGTCCTCCGGCCCCAGCGTCGCGATGCCGAGATCGAGGGCGTCGAAGCGGGCGCGGTCGTCCTCCGACAGCGTGTCGAGGGCGAGCACGGTCGGATCGCCCCACACGGCCGGGTCCTGCTTGCGCGCCTGGGCTTCCGGCGACAGCAGGAAGTCGGCGAGCACCAGCGCGCCCGCCTTGGCGTTGGCGTTGTAGGGGATCGCGACGAAATGGGCGTTGCCGATGGTGCCGCCGTCGAGCACGAAGGTGCGCACCGTGTCGGGAAACTCGCCGGCGGCGATGGCCGCCGAGGCATCGGCCGGGTTGAAGGTGAAGGCGATGTCGATCTCTCCGTCCGCCAGCAGCCGTTTCAGCGCCGGCTGGTTCTGCGGGAAGGCCCGGCCCGCGCGCCACATCTTCGGGTGAATGCGGTCGAGATAGGCGAAGAGCGGCGCGACATCGGCCTCGAAACTGGCCGGATCTACGGGACGCGTGAGCTTTTCCGGGTCGTCGATGGTGGTGGCGAGCACCTGCTTCAGAAAGGTCGAGCCGTGGAAGTTGGGCGGCTGGGGATAGGTGAAGCGGCCGGGATTGGCGTCGAGATAGGCGGCGAGCGCCTCGAGCGTGCGCGGCGGCTCGGGCAGGATCGCCGTGTCGTGCATGAAGACGAGCTTGGCCATGCCCCAGGGGCTTTCCAGCCCGTCGGTCGGCTCGGTGAAATCGGTCAGCACCGCCGGCTTGTTCTCGGTGTCGACATGACGCCAGTTGGGCAGTTTCGTCGCCCAGTCGGGCGCCATCAGCAGGCCGGCTTTCTTCAGGGCCACGAAGTTCTCGCCGTTGATCCACACCAGATCGACCGCGCCGCCGGTGTCCTTGCCGGCCGCCTTTTCCGCCACGATGCGCGCGACGACATTGGCCGTGTCGTCGACCTTGACGTGTTCGACCGCGATCCCGTGGCGGGCTTCCAGTTGCTCGCCGGCCCAGTCGATGAAGGCGTTGATGCGCGGCTCGCCGCCCCAGGCGTGGAAATAGACGGTCTCTCCGCGCGCCGCCTCCAGCACCGCCGGCCAGTCGGCGGGATCGGGCGCCTGCGCGCCGGCGGGTGCCGCCGCAAGCGCCAGCGAAATGGCGGACAGCGGCAGGTGGCGACGCGCGAGGCGTGCGAGACGAGACAGCATCACGAAAACCCTCCTGTTTCGGGTTTGGTGCAAGAGCCGGAGCGCGCGGTCAAGACACGGCTTCGTTATGCGCCCGTGCGCGGGACGCGGCGCAGGGCGCGGGTCACAGCGGCAGGACGTGCGTGTCCTTGACCTCCTCCATGACCGCATAGGTATGCGTCTCGCGCACGCCGGGCAGGTCGAGGACGGCATCGGCGAGCAGTTTGCGGTAGGCGCGCATGTCGGAGACCCGCGCCTTGACGAGATAATCGAAGCCGCCGGCCACCATGTGGCATTCGAGCACCTGCGGCACGCGTTTGACGGCCTGCGCGAAGGCGTCGAACACATCCGGCGTCGTGCGGTCGAGCTTCACCTGCAGGAAGACGAGAAGCCCCTGACCGAGCTTGACCGGATCGAGTTCGGCGGAAAAGCGCAGGATGTAGCCCTCGCGCACGAGGCGTTTCATGCGCTCCGCCGTCGCCGTCGGCGACAGGTTGACCCGCTGGGCGAGTTCGGTGGTGGTGATGCGCCCGTCGGTCTGCAGGACGGCCAGGATGCGGCGGTCGGTGCGGTCGAGATCCGTGCTTTCTTCAGTTGAATTCGTTTTCACCGGAAAATCCTCTATTTTAGGCCAGAAGTTCGCCGAAAATAGCGGAGGAATTCGCGTTAGACTAAGAAAAATTCCGAGATCCGGATGCGGCCACCGTGCCGCCGTGCCTTCATTGGGAGATGCTCATGCCCGCGACCGCCGACAGCCCGATTTCCGACCGGCCCGCCGCCGACCGCCCGGCCGTCACGCCGCCACACGTGGAGATCGCGCCGTTTCGCGCCCCCTTCGCTCCGTCCGACGCAACGGCCGTGCGTACGCTCGTCGGTCGCGCCGGCCTCGACGAGGCGCAGGAGGCGCGCGTCGACGATCTCGCCTCGGGCTACATCCAGACGATCCGCTCCGCCATCGGCGGGCTGGGCGGGGTCGAGGATTTCCTGCGCGAGTACGGCCTGTCGACGCGCGAGGGGCTGGCGCTGATGGTGCTGGCCGAGGCGCTGCTGCGGGTGCCCGATGCCGCGACCGCCGACAAGCTGATCGAGGACAAGCTCGCCGCCGCCCGTTTCGACGAGAGCGAGCACGGGCCGTCGGATACCTGGCTCGTCTCCGCCTCGTCCTGGGCGCTGGGCGTGACCTCGCAGCTCATCCATCCGGGCGAAAAGCCGAACACCATCCTTGCCTCGCTGGTCAAGCGCATGGGCATGCCGGCGGTGCGCACCGCGACCCGTCAGGCGATGAAGGTGCTCGGCCACCAGTTCGTGCTCGGCGAGACGATCAAGGCGGCGCTCTCCCGGGCGAAGGCGCAGGAGGCCAAGGGCTACCGCTATTCCTACGACATGCTCGGCGAGGGCGCGCGCACCGCCGACGATGCGGCGCGCTACTTCCGCTCCTATGCCGATGCGATCGAGGCCATCGGCGCGGCGGCCGGCAAGAGGGATCTGCCGGACCGGCCCGGGATTTCGGTGAAGCTTTCCGCGCTGCATCCCCGCTATGAGGCGGTGAAGGGCACCCGCGCGCGCGACGAACTGGCGCCGAAGCTGCTGGAACTCGCGCAGGCCGCCAGGCGCCACGACCTCAACTTCACGGTCGACGCGGAAGAGGCCGACCGGCTGGAGGTGTCGCTCGACATTTTCGCCACCGTCGCCGCCGATCCCTCGCTCAAGGGGTGGGACGGGCTCGGCCTCGCGATCCAGGCCTATCAGAAGCGGGCGCTGGCGACAGTCGAGTGGATCGCCAGGCTGGCGGAGCGGCTCGACCGCCGGTTCATGGTGCGTCTCGTCAAGGGCGCCTATTGGGACACGGAGATCAAGCGCGCGCAGGAGCGCGGCCTCGACGATTTCCCCGTCTTCACCCGCAAGGCGGCAACCGATCTCTCCTATCTCGCCTGTGCCAAGGCGCTGATGGCGGCCCGCCCGCGCATCTATCCGCAGTTCGCCACCCACAATGCGCTGTCGGTCGCGCAGATCATCGCGCTCGCCGGCAACGAGGGCGGCTTCGAGTTCCAGCGCCTGCATGGCATGGGCGAAAGCCTGTTCAAGGCGGTGAGCGAACGCGACGGCCACCCCTGTCGCATCTATGCCCCCGTCGGCGGCCACCGCGACCTGCTGGCCTATCTGGTGCGCCGCCTGCTGGAAAACGGCGCCAATTCCTCCTTCGTCTCGGCGGTGGGCGACAATTCCGTGCCCATCGCGAAGCTGCTCGCCCGCCCGCAGGACGTGCTGGCCGGCGGCACCAGGGCGCGCAACCTGAAGATCCCGCTGCCGGCGCATCTCTACGGCGAAAGCCGCCGCAACTCGCAAGGGCTCGAGTTCGGCTATTCCGCCGACCGGCTGGCGCTGGTGGAGGCGATGGCGGCGGCGCCCGACAAGGTGGAGGACGCCCGCGCGCTTTATCCCGGCGCGCCGGCCGCCGGCGATCTGCGCGCGGTCATGTCCCCCGTCGACGGCACGACCCGGGTCGGCGCGGTGCGCGAGGCGAAGGCCGACGAGGTCTCGGCCATGTTCGACGTGGCCGCCCGGGGCTTCGAGCGCTGGTCGCGCACGCCGGTCGACGTGCGCGCAAAGGCGATCGCCCGGGTCGGCGATCTGCTGGAGGAGCACTCCGCGCGGCTGATGGCGCTGATGGCGCGCGAGGCCGGCAAGACCCTGCCGGACGGGCTGGCGGAAGTGCGCGAGGCGGTCGACTTCTGCCGCTATTACGCGGTGCAGGCCGAAACGCTCTTCGGCGAGGGCATCCTGATGCCGGGTCCCACGGGCGAGGAAAACCGCTACCGCTTTCGTGGGCGCGGCGTCTTCGTGTGCATCTCGCCCTGGAACTTTCCGCTGGCGATTTTCCTGGGGCAGGTCACGGCGGCGCTACTGGCGGGCAATGCGGTGGTCGCCAAGCCGGCCGACCAGACGCCGCTGGTCGCTCATGAGGCGGCAAAGCTCCTCTATGAAGCCGGCGTGCCGGAGGATGTCTTCCTGCTGGCGCCGGGCGGGCGCGAGCTTGGGGCGGCCCTCGTCGCCGAACCGCGCGTGGCCGGCGTTGCCTTCACCGGGTCGACCGAAACCGCCTGGGCGATCAACCGGGCGCTTGCCGACAAGCGCGGTCCCATCGTGCCGCTGATCGCCGAGACCGGGGGCATCAACGCCATGCTGGTCGATGCCACCGCGCTGCCCGAGCAGGTCACCGACGACGTGATGATGTCGGCCTTCCGCTCCGCCGGTCAACGCTGCTCGGCGTTGCGGCTGCTCTATCTGCAGGACGATGTCGCCGACAAGCAGCTCGACATGCTGATCGGGGCCGCGCGCGAGCTGTCGCTCGGCGATCCCATCGACCCGGCGACCGATATCGGCCCGGTGATCGACCTGGCCGCGCGCGACAGGCTGCTGGCCCATGTCGCCGAAATGAAAGACGCGCAGAAACTGCATTACGCCGGCCCGACGCCCGGCGGCGCGCTCGCCGGCGGCACCTGGGTCGCCCCGCATGTGGTGGAGCTCGATCATCCCACCGCGCTCACGAAGGAGACCTTCGGCCCGATCCTGCATGTGGTGCGCTACAAGGCGGCGGATCTTCCGAAGATGCTCGATACGATCGCCGCGACCGGCTACGGGCTGACGCTCGGCGTGCACAGCCGCATCGACGCGACGGTGGCGACCGTCGTCGACCGCCTGTCGGTGGGCAATGTCTACGTCAACCGCAACACCATCGGCGCGGTGGTCGGCACCCAGCCCTTCGGCGGCTCCGGCCTGTCGGGCACGGGACCGAAGGCCGGCGGCCCGAACTACCTCGCCCGCTACGCACAGGAACAGGTCGTGTCGATCAACACGGCGGCCGCCGGTGGCAACGCCAGCCTGATCGCCATGGCCGAGGAGGAGTGAGGGGGGTGGTCCAAAACCTCTGTAAACACGGGCTTTTCGTCCGATCTACTGTTTGGTTTGCGCTTGGCTGATTATGGATCAGGAAAGATCTGGGGTTGCAGCAGGTCACGGGGCCGCATCCCACCCACCGCCGTCACCCCGGGCTTGATCCGGGGTCCAATCCACGTTTGCATCGCACCCGCTTTGGCAGCGGAAGAGCGTGCCCGATTGCCGTGAGCCTCGACCGAGGCTGAGGGTGCCAATAGGCCCCGGGTCGCGCTGGCGCTTGCCCGGTGTGACCCCAGAGAGTGCAACCAGGCCGTTGCGTCGTCTTCGGCTCACGTCCCCCTCGGCTTCGCGCGGCGCGTGGCGGGGGCCGCGAGGGGATCGTCCGGCCAGGGGTGTTTCGGGTAGCGGCCCTTCATCTCCGCCTTCACCTGCGCCCAGGAGCCGCGCCAGAAGCCGGGCAGGTCGCGGGTGATCTGGATCGGGCGATGGGCGGGCGACAGAAGCTCCAGAATGAGCGGCACCTTGCCGTCCGCGATTGCCGGATGGCGGTCGAGGCCGAAGAGTTCCTGCACGCGGATCGCCAGCGTCGGGCCTTCCGCGCGGTCGTAATCGATGGCGACCCGCGAGCCCGACGGCGCGTCGAAATGGCCCGGCAGCAGCCGGTCGAGCTCGCCGAGGCGATGATGCGGCAGCAGACCGGCGAGGGCATCGCCGAGCATCTGCGCGTCGATGTCGCAGGCCCGCGAGATCCCGGCCAGATAGGGGCCGAGCCAGTCGGCGAGCGTGTCGGTGAGCGCCGCATCGCTGAGATCCGGCCAGTCGGCGGCGGCCGCTCCGAGCAGCCCCCGCAGGGTTTCGACGCGCGCCCGCAAGGCCCGTTGCGCCTTGGACCAGGGCAGCGCTGCCGTACCTTTCTTGCGCAGATGCCCGACGAGCGCCTCGGCGACCGCCTGGGGGTCGGGCGCGGGCTCGGCCTGCGTGTCGAGCACCAGGCGCTCGTAGCGGGTGATGCGGCGGGCGCGGACGGCTCCCTGCGCATCGCAGGCGACCTCCGTTTCCCGCGTGATCTGATCGGCGAAGAGGACCTCGATGTCCGCGCGGGAGATCGGCGCGGCCAGCAGGATGCGCCCGCGCGCGGCCGTGCCCTGCACTTCGGCCAGCACCAGGAAGGGCTCGCGGGCGAGCGCGTCGCTCTCTTCCAGCCGCGCCGCGCGGCCCGTCGCCATGCGAAAGCCGCCGCGCCCGTCCTGCGCCTGCGCCACCCGGTCGGGAAAGGCCAGCGCTAGCACGCGGCCGGCCTCCGAAACATCCGCATTGCCTTTCGGAATGTCCGCCATCTCGCGCCAGCGCCGGGCAAGATCGCGGGCGGCCTTCGCGCGCGGGTCACCCGCCCGCCGCAGCGCCGTCAGCCGGTCGCGCAGATCGGTGGAGCGCCCGCCTAAGGCCGCTTCCGACAGGAGCGCGGCGATTTCCGACGCCAGCCCGCCGGCCTCTTGCGCCCCGGCGACAAGCAACATGTGGGCAAGACGCGGGGCGAGCGGCAGGTGCATCATGCGCCTGCCCGTGTCGGTCAGATGACCGCTTGCGTCCAGCGCCTCAAGGCGCGTGAGCAGGGCGACCGCCTCGGCCCAGGCCGGAGCGGGCGGGGGATCGGGAAACCGCAGGGCAGCGGGATCGTGCACGCCCCAGGCGGCGAGATCGAGCACGAGGCGCGACAGATCCGCCTCCAGGATCGCGGGCCGGTCGTCGGGGGCAAGGGCCGCCGTCTGGGCCGCGTCCCAGAGCCGGTAGCACACGCCGGGCTCCATGCGGCCCGCGCGGCCGCGCCGCTGATCGGCGGCCGCCTTCGACACACGCACCGTCTCAAGCCGGGTCAGGCCGGTCGCCGGCTCGTAGACCGGCACGCGGGCAAGACCGGAATCGATCACCACCCGCACGCCCTCGATGGTGAGCGAGGTCTGCGCGATGGCGGTCGCCAGCACCACCTTGCGCCGGCCCGGCTCGGCCGGGCGGATCGCCGCCGCCTGGGCCCTGGCGTCGAGCGCGCCGTAAAGCGGGGCGAGGTCGACATCCGCCGGCAGGCCTTCGCCAAGCCGCTCGGCCGCCTGGCGGATCTCGCCCTGCCCGGGCAGGAAGACGAGGATCGAGCCCGGCTCCTCGGCGAGCGCCTTGCGCACCGCGCGCACCGCCTGTTCGGCCGGGCGAAGGGCCGGATCGCGGCCGAGATGGACGGTCTCGACCGGGAAGCTGCGGCCCTCGCTGGCGATCACCGGCGCGCCGTCCAGATGCCCGGAGATGCGCGCCGCGTCGATGGTGGCCGACATCGGCACCAGCCGCAGATCCTCGCGCAGCGCGCCCTGCACGTCGAGCGCCAGCGCCAGCCCCAGATCGCCGTCGAGCGAGCGTTCGTGAAACTCGTCGAAGAGCACGGCGGCCACGCCGGTCAGTTCCGGATCGTCGAGGATCATGCGCGTGAAGACGCCTTCGGTGACCACCTCGATGCGGGTGCGGGCCGAGACCCTGGTCTCCAGCCGCACACGCAGGCCGACCGTCTCGCCCACCCGTTCGCCGAGAAGCGCGGCCATGCGGCTTGCGGCGGCGCGCGCGGCGAGGCGGCGGGGTTCGAGCAGGACGATCTTGCCGTAATGGCGCCACGGCGCGTCGAGCAGGGCGAGCGGCACGATGGTGGTCTTGCCCGCGCCGGGCTCGGCGACGAGCACGGCGGACGTACGCGCGGCGAGCGCGTCGAGAAGCTCCGGCAGCACCGCGTCAATGGGAAGCGGCGGCCGGCGGGTGAGTGTCTCGGTCATGCCGTGCGCGTCCACAGCCGACCTGTCAGGTCGAGCGTAAACGCCTGCGGGTCGCGGGCATAGGCGGCAAGCCCGGCGAGCGCCGGCGCCGGGTGGCGCACGAGAAACGTCGGGATCCCGGTCATGAGCGCTTCGTGCGGCGCCTTCGCCTCGAAGGCGTCGCGAAACCCTGAGCGGGTGAGATGCGCCTCGATCCGGGGCGGAATGCCGCCGGCGAGATAGACCCCGCCGCGCGCCAGAAAGGTGAGGGCGTGGTCGCCGGCGACCCGGCCGAGAACGCGGGCGAAGGTCTCCAGCGTGGCCGCGGCGACGGGCTCGCCGCGCGCGGCGGCTTCCGGGATTTCCTGCGGCGCCTCGAAGCGCGGCGCCGCGCCTTGGGCCCGCGCAATCGCCTGCGACAGCCGCACCAGCCCCGCGCCCGACAGGATCTGTTCGGCGCCGATGCGCCCGCCGAGCCGGTCGAGATGCGGCCAGACGCGGTACTCTTCCGCCGTCACCGGGCCGATTTCGACATGCCCGCCCTCGCCGGGGATCGGCAGCCATCTGCCGTTCGCCCGCACCATCGCGGCCACGCCAAGCCCCGTGCCGGGCCCGAGCACCACCTTCGGCGCATGCGCAAGGACTTGGCCGGATCCGATCTGCAGCAGGTCGTCGGCCCCGAGAACGGGAAGCGCCAGCGCCTGGGCCTCGAAGTCGTTGAGCACGATCAGCGTCTCGAGGTCGAGATCGGAAAGAACCGCCCGCGGGTCGATGACCCAATCGGCATTGGTGAGCGGGATCGCCGCGCCGGTGACCGGACCGGCGACGGCGATGATCGCATGGCGGGGCCGGTCAGGCGCACGGGCGGCCGGGTGCGTGGTGGAAAGGGCCGCACGCGCGGCCGACTGGAAATCCGCATGCGCGCCCGTCGGCACCGAGGGCAGGGGCTCCGGCGCGGGACGATCCGCGTGGGCCAGCGCGAAGCGGGCATTGGTGCCGCCGATATCGGCGACGAGCACCGGCGCGCCCGTCGAGTGCGTCGGGGCGGGATCGCGGGGCGCGGGGTCGGGCGACAGGCCGGTCACGGGAGCGTCCCTGTTTGCGCGCGCGAACGGCGGCGCGGATCACGGGCAAGGGCGGCACCCCGGCCGGGGCCGGGTCGCCGCGCGGCGTTCCCGTGGTGTAGCCGCTGACGCGCGCAGGGAAAAGGGGCGCCCGCCGATCCGCCTGCTCAGGGGGCGCACGGCGCCCGTCGCGTCAGTCGTAGAGCCCGCAGTTGACAGGCTTGCGGCCGCTCGCCTGCATCACGCGCGGTTCGCTTGGAACCAGACCGGCGATCTCCAGCACCAGCTTCATGCGCACCGCGTCGGCGAACTGGGCCTTGGAATGCACCGGCACGAAGAAATGGCCGGGGCCGCCGATCACGCAGTCCTCATAATAGTGATCGACGTTCATCATCGTCTGCCAGGGGGCGTCGTCGTCCTTCATCATCAGCGGCAGACCGTTGATGGTGATCCCCTGCGCGATGGTCCGGTCGCGGAAGGCGGTGACGGCGCCGCCCTGGTTGTTCGGCCCGTCGCCCGAAATGTCGATCACCTTGCGCAGGCCCTCGTAGGCGTTTTCGGCGACCATGCGCGTGGCCTCTTCCAGCGCGGAGGCGATGGAGGTGCGCCGGCGCTGGCGCAGGGGGGCTTCGGCGATCCTGGTGGCGAAGGCGGCCGCGCTCTCCGCGTCGCTGATCACCGACCAGTCGGCGACGATGAACTGCTCGCCCGCGCCGCCCCACTCCATGTAGGCGACCGCGATGCGTCCCGTCGGGCCGTACTTGATCGCGTCGAGAACCTGCTCAGAGGTGAGCGCGGCGACATAGCCGGCGCGCTGGATTTCCTGCTCGTCCGTGTCCATCGACTGCGAGATGTCGACGGCGAGCACGAGCTCCACGTCGACCTCGCGCTCGGGATCATAGGCATAGCCGAGGGTCTGGGCCCGGGCGGACACAAGTGTCGCGAGGAAGACGAGCAAGGCGGCAAGCAGCGCGAGGCCGGCCGTGCGCACAAGCGCAAGGGCCGCCTCCCGCGCAAGGCCCGCCTGCGGCGCGGCATGGGCGTCGCGGCGAAAGGCGCGGCGCGAGACGGCGGCGCGAACGAGGGGGGAGGCATGGGCAGTCAGGCGCATGGTCGAACGCTCCTTCAACCGGTGTGTCGGCTCCCGCCCGAATGACGCCTTGACCTGCCCTCCCGATGTCTTGTTCCCGCCGGAGCCCTCCCTGGCGGCCGCGACCGTGTCGTGCCGCCCGCCCGCCGGCGATGTCATCGTTGTGTCATGGCATGGCAATCGCCGTGCCATATGCCGCGATCTGGCCGTCGCGAGTGTCGCGCGACGTCGCCTCCGGAAAGTCGTTTCCCGAAAATACGCTGTTGTGGCAAAGGCTAAGTATTCGGGAGAAAGGTCGCGGTTCGAAAAATCCAAAAAGAAGGTCTGTAAACTCTGCGTTTCATTCGCGAACGGCGCTTGCAATCTGCAATTTCCTGAAGGGGAAGAAAGTGCCTTCCCTTGCGGCATTTTTTGCCGACAATCCGGGCGGGTTGGTCAGGATCCGTGCAGCGGGTGCGCTGGCGGCCTGCGCGGTCCAGGTGGCATCCGGGCTGGCGTGCAGGGGCGCGGGCAGGGCGGGCGCAGGGATGGAATGGCCGCGCACCGCGTGCTTGGCGCTTGACCTCGCGCCTGTGCTCATGCAGTCTTTATGAAAGAAATCACAAGACGTGAAGAATTTTTCGTGACAACAGGGTGACCTGCCGCGCGCAAGCGCAGCGCGGCGACAAGGCCCGAAACAGGGCGAGGGAGGCGGGCGCGGCCATGAAAGAGGCCGACTGGACCACGGACATGGCCATTCGTGCCGCGTGGATGTCGTTCGTCGGCGGCGCCACGCAGGGCGAGATCGCGTCGCGTCTGGGGATTTCCAACGCCAAGGTCCACCGCCTGATCGCCCATGCCCAGAAGACCGGCCTGGTCCGCTTCCAGATCGCCGGGCGCCCGTCCGAATGTCTGGAGATCGAGGCGGCGCTCGCGGCCGAGCATGGCCTGTCCTCCTGCCTGATCGCGCCGGAGATCGCGGGGGCTGCGGACGAGGAACCGGAGATCCGCGCCATCGCCTCCGTGGCCGGACCGCATCTCGCCAATCTCCTGTCCAACACGGCGATCCGGCAACTCGGGGTCGGCATGGGCCGCACCCTGAAGGCGTCGGTCGAGCTGATGCCGCCGATCCAGCGGCCGGATCTCTCGATTGTGTCGATCTCCGGCTCGCTGACGCGCAAGCTGTCGGCCAATCCCTTCGATGTCGTGCAGCAGCTCGCCGAAGGCACCGGCGGCGAGGGCTATTATCTGCCCGTTCCCTATCTTGCCGAAAGCCCGGGCGAGCGGGACATGTTCCTGTCCCAGCGCAGCGTACAGGCGCTTCTGGAGCGCGCGCGTGCCTCCGATCTCTTCGTCATCGGCATCGGCTCGGTCGGCGACGACAGTCATCTCATTCGCCGCGATCTGATCTCGCGCGAGGAACAGGCGGATCTGATCCGCTCCGGCGCGGTGTGCGACCTCATGGGTCGCTTCATCGACGCGGAGGGGCGGCTGGTCGAGGCGCGCCTCGGCGACAAGGCCGTGGGCCTGCCGTTCGAGGCGGTGCGTGGCGCGCGCGTCGTGGCGCTCGCCGGCGGCGTGAGCAAGGTGGAGGCCACGCGGGCGGCATTGCGCGCGGGGCTGATCACGGACCTGATCGTCGACGAGGGTCTGGGCCGTGCCCTGGCCGCGTCGGCGCAAGCACGGACTGTCCGTTCGGCATGAGGCCGGACGGATCACAGGTGGAGGCATTTGGGATGATGAAACAGGTAATTCTCGGCGTCGCGGCGGCGGCGCTTCTCACCGGGTCGGCGCTCGCCGAGGACATCCAGCCGGCGGTGGTCTACGATCTCGGCGGCAAGTTCGACAAGTCGTTCAACGAGGCGGCCTACACGGGCGCGGAGCGCTTCAAGGAAGAGACCGGGATCGACTACCGCGACTTCGAGATCCAGAACGACAGCCAGCGCGAGCAGGCCCTGCGCAATTTCGCAAGGCGCGGCGCCAATCCGGTGATCGCCATCGGCTTCTCGCACGCCAATGCGCTGGAGAAGGTGGCGCAGGAGTTCCCCGAGACCAAGTTCGCCATCGTCGACATGGTGGTCGACCTGCCGAACGTGCGTTCCATCGTCTTCAAGGAGCATGAGGGCTCCTATCTGGTCGGCCTGCTCGCGGCGATGGCGTCGGAGACCGGCAAGGTCGGCTTTGTCGGCGGCATGGACATTCCGCTGATCCGCAAGTTCGCCTGCGGCTACAAGCAGGGCGTGCTGGAAACCAAGGCGGATGCAGAAGTGTTCCAGAACATGACCGGCACCACGGGGGCGGCCTGGACCGACCCGGTGAAGGGCGGCGAACTCGCCAAGTCGCAGATCGATCGCGGCGCGGACGTGATCTATCATGCCGCCGGCGGCACCGGTCTCGGCGTGCTGCAGGCGGCCGCCGACGCCGGCAAGCTCGGCATCGGCGTCGACAGCAACCAGAACGCGGTGCATCCGGGACAGGTGCTGACCTCCATGGTCAAGCGCGTGGACGTGGCCGTGGCGACCGCCTTCAACGACGCGCGCGAGGGCAAGTGGACCTCCGGCTTCTATTCGCTGGGGCTCGCCGAGGACGGCGTCGACTGGGCGCTCGACGAGCACAACGAGGCGCTGATCACGCCGGAGATGAAGGCGGCGGTCGATCAGGCCAAGGCCGACATCATCGCCGGCAAGATCGAGGTGCATGACTACATGGCGACCCAGGACTGCCCGTTCTGAGGCAGCCGGTCATCGGCACGGCCGCCCCGCCACGGTTCCGGCGGGGCGGCGACCCGACACCCGAGGAACGACACCCCACGTCGCCCGATTGAAGCCATCTGACGGCCGGCATCCGGCAGACGGCATCCGACGGGCGACACCCTTTCGACAGGCGAGGGCCACATGGGCGGGACTTGGCGCAAAATCCGGCGCGCGACCTTGAGCGCAACCTGGCGCGGAACCTGGACGGCCTGCGTGGCGGCGGCGCTGATCGCCATGGCCGCGGTCGGCGCGCGGGCCGAACCGGCGCTGGTCTATTCCGTCGGCGGCAAGTTCGACGGCTCCTTCAACGAGGCCGCCTGGCGGGGCGCGGAACGCTTCGCCGAGGAGACCGGCGCAAGCTACCGCGACTTCGAGATCGCGCGCGACGCGGACAGCCTGCAGGCTCTGCGCAGCTTCGCGACGCGCGGCGCCGACCCGGTCGTCGCCATCGGCTTCAACCAGGCTTCCGCCGTGGCGGCGGCCGCCGCCGATTTTCCGGACGCGAATTTCGCCATCGTCGACATGGTGGTCGACGCGCCCAACGTGCGCTCCACCGTGTTTCGCGAGCAGGAGGGCGCCTATATCGCCGGGGTTCTGGCGGCGCTCGCGTCGAAGACCGGCACCATCGGCTTCGTCGGCGGCATGGATATTCCCATCATCCGCCGCTTCCTGTGCGGCTACAGGCAGGGCGCGGCCTCGGTCTCGCAGGACGTGACGGTGCTCTTCAACATGGCCGGCGACACGCCCGCCGCCTTCGCCGATCCGGCGCGCGGCGCCGAACTGGCGCGCTCCCAGATCGGCCGGGGCGCGGATGTCATCATCCAGGCGGCCGGCGGCACCGGGATCGGCGTGCTGCAGGCGGCCGCCGACGCGGATGTGCTGGGCATCGGCACCGACAGCAACCAGAACGGCCTGCATCCGGGCAAGGTCCTGACCTCGATCCGCAAGCGGGTCGACACGGCCGTCTACACCAATTTCAAGGATGCGATGGACGGCAACTGGACGCCCGGCATCCAGGTGCTCGGCCTGAAGGAGGGCGGCATGGACTGGGTGATCGACGACCACAATCGCGCGCTGATCACGCCGGAGATGGAACGCGCCGCGCGCGCGGCCGAAGCGGCGATCGCGGACGGGACCGTCGCCGTGCACGACACCGTCACGCAAGGGGCCTGTCCGCTATGAGCGCGCCGCTTGCCATCGAGCTTGCCGGCATCGACAAGCGGTTCGGCGCGGTGCATGCCAACAAGGCCATCGATCTGAAGGTCAAAAAGGGCTCGATCCACGGCATCGTCGGGGAAAACGGCGCCGGCAAGTCGACGCTGATGTCGATCCTCTATGGCTTCTACCAGGCCGACGCCGGCGAGATCCGCATCGCGGGCAAGCCCGTGTCGATCCCCTCCAGCCAGGCGGCGATTTCCCAGGGCATCGGCATGGTGCATCAGCACTTCATGCTGGTGGAGAACTTCACCGTTCTGGAAAACGTGGTGCTCGGCGCGGAGGGCGGCGCGCTGCTTCGCGGCGGCATCGCGGCGGCGCGCAAGGAACTGAAGCGGCTGGAGACCGACTATGAGCTCAAGGTCGACCCGGACGCGATCACCGGCGACCTGCCGGTCGGCCTGCAGCAGCGGGTGGAGATCCTCAAGGCGCTGTTTCGCGGCGCCGAGGTGCTGATCCTGGACGAGCCGACGGGCGTGCTGACCCCGGCCGAGGCCGATCACCTGTTCCGGATCCTGCGCGTGCTGCGCGACGAGGGCAAGACGGTCCTGCTGATCACCCACAAGCTGCGCGAGATCATGGCGGTGACCGATCAGGTCTCGGTGATGCGCCGCGGCGAGATGGTCGCGACCCGCGACACGGCCAGCACCTCGATGGGGGAACTGGCCGAACTGATGGTCGGCCGCCGCGTGCTCTTGCGCGTCGACAAGACGCCGGCCGTCCCGGCCGGACCCGTTCTCGAGGTCGACGGGCTGACCGTGCGCGACGGGCGCGGTGTCGACGTGGTGAAGGACGTGTCGCTCACCGTGCGGGCCGGCGAGATCGTCGGCATCGCCGGCGTGTCGGGCAACGGCCAGTCGGAACTGCTGGAGGCGATTGCCGGCATTCGCGCGGCCGAGACCGGCACGGTGACGATCGACGGCACGCGGATCGATCTTGCGCGGGCGCGGGTGGATGCCGCCGACATGCGCGCGCACGGTCTGGCGCATGTGCCGGAGGACCGCCACCGCATGGGGCTGGTGACCAAGTTCTCCGAATACGAAAACGCCATCCTCGGCTATCACCGCGACCCGGCCTACGGGCGCGGCGCCTTTCTCGATCTCGACGCGATCCGTGCGACCGCGCGCGCCGAGATCGAGAAATACGACATCCGCCCGCCCGACTGCATGCTGAAGACGGCCGGGTTTTCGGGCGGCAACCAGCAGAAGATCGTGCTGGCGCGCGAGATCGAGCGCGACCCGGCGGTGCTGCTGGTCGGCCAGCCGACGCGCGGCGTCGACATCGGCGCCATCGAGTTCATTCACAAGCGGCTGATCGAATTGCGGGATTCCGGCAAGGGTATCCTGCTCGTCTCGGTCGAACTCGACGAGGTGCGCGCGCTTGCCGACCGCGTGCTTGTGATGTTCGACGGGCGGATCGTCGGCGAACGGGCGCCGGAAGCGGCGGAGAGCGAATTGGGCATGCTGATGGCGGGCGCGACTCAGGAGGCTGCGGAATGAGTGCGGGGCATCTGCCGCGCTGGGCGGATTACGTCCTGATGCCGGTGATCAACGTGACGGCGGCCTTCGTCGTGTCGGGGTTCGTCGTGCTGCTGATCGGCGAAAACCCGATCGAGGCGGTGAAGATCCTGGTCTGGGGCGCGCTCGGCTGGAACGAGGGCATCGGCTTCACGCTGTTCTACGCCACCAATTTCGTCTTCACGGGGCTGGCGGTGGCGGTCGCCTTTCACGCCAGCCTGTTCAACATCGGCGGCGAGGGGCAGGCCTATATCGGCGGGCTCGGCGTCGCCTTCGCCTGTCTGGCGCTCGACCGTTTCGTGCCCTGGTGGGTAACGCTGCCCTTCGCCGTGGCCGGCGCCGCCGCCTTCGGCGC
This sequence comes from Stappia sp., assembly GCF_040110915.1. NCBI lineage: Bacteria > Pseudomonadati > Pseudomonadota > Alphaproteobacteria > Hyphomicrobiales > Stappiaceae > Stappia > Stappia sp. Next base: position 32,292 of record NZ_CP157793.1, read on the forward strand.
GGCCTGGGCCTTCATCCCGGCGGTGCTGCAGGCCAAGCGCGGCAGCCACGTGGTGATCACCACCATCATGTTCAACTTCATCGCCGCCTCGCTGATGGTCTATCTGCTCGTCAACGTGATGGCGAAGGAAGGCTCGATGCAGCCCGAGACCCGCACCTTCGAGGCGGGCGGGCGGCTGCCGATGCTCGACAGCATCCTGCCGGGGGTGGATTTCGGCTCCGCGCCGGTCAACCTCTCCTTCCTGCTGGCGCTTGCCGCCTGCGCGCTCGTCTGGGTGCTGATCTGGCGCACGAAACTCGGCTATGAGATCCGCACCTTCGGCGCCAACCAGACGGCGGCCGTCTATGCCGGCATCTCGCCGGTGCGGATCACCATCGTCACCATGCTGATTTCCGGCGGGCTCGCCGGGCTGATGGCGGTCAACGAGATCATGGGCTCGCAGCACCGTCTGCTGATCGAATTCGTCTCCGGCTACGGCTTCGTCGGCATCGCGGTGGCGCTGATGGGGCGCGCGCATCCCGTCGGCATCCTGCTCGCCGCGATCCTGTTCGGCATGCTCTACCAGGGCGGCGCGGAACTCGCCTTCGAGATGCCCGCGATCACCCGCGACATGATCGTCGTGATCCAGGCGCTGGTGATCCTCTTCGCCGGCGCGCTGGAGCACATGTTCCGCCCCGCCCTTCTGCGGCTGTTCGGCGTGCTCGCCGCGCCCGCCAGGCGCCCCGCGTGAGGATGGCATGGATAGTTTCAACACCCTGATCCTCATTCTCGACAGCACGGTGCGGCTCTCCACGCCGCTGCTGCTGGCCGCGCTCGCGGGCCTGTTCTCGGAGCGCTCCGGCGTCTTCGACATCGGGCTGGAGGGCAAGATGCTGGGTGCGGCCTTCGCCGCCGGAGCCGCCGCCGCCGTCACCGGCTCCGCCTGGATCGGGCTCGGCGCCGGCATCCTCGTCTCCATCGCGCTCGCGCTGGTGCATGGCTTTGCCTGCATCACCCATCGCGGCAACCAGATCGTGTCGGGCGTGGCGATCAACTTCCTCGCCATCGGCCTGACCGCGCTGCTCGGGCAGGACTGGTTCCGCCAGGGCGGACGCACGCCGCCCGTCACCGGCGAGGCGCGCTTTGCCAATATCGAGCTGCCCTTCGCCGAGGCGGTGGCCGACGTGCCGGTGCTGGGCCTCGTCTATTCGGAGCTTCTGTCGGGGCACAACATCCTCGTCTATGTGGCCTTCGGCGCCGTGCCGCTGTCGTGGTGGGTGCTGTTTCGCACCCGCTTCGGCTTGCGCCTGCGCGCCGTCGGCGAGAACCCGGCGGCGGTGGACACGGCCGGCATCTCGGTGACATGGCTGCGCTACCGCGCGGTGATCTGCACCGGCCTCCTGTGCGGGGCGGCCGGGGCCTATCTGTCGATTGCCCAGTCGGCGGGCTTCATCAAGGACATGACGGCGGGCAAGGGCTTCATCGCGCTGGCCGCGCTGATCTTCGCCAAGTGGAAGCCGGTGCCGGTGATGTTCGCCTGCCTGCTGTTCGGTTTCCTCGATGCCGCGGCGATCCGCCTTCAGGGGCAGGAGGTTCCCGGCATCGGCGAGGTGCCGGTGCAGGCGATCCAGGCGCTGCCCTACATCCTGACCGTGGTGCTGCTCGCCGGCTTCATCGGCCGCGCCGTCCCGCCCAGGGCCGGCGGCACGGCCTATGTGAAGGAACGCTCGTGATGAGCCGGTTCGACGAGCTCTTCGCCGCCGCCCGGGTCGCGCGGGAGAACGCCCATGCGCTCTATTCCGGCTTCGCCGTCGGCGCGGCGGTGCTGACCCGAGACGGGCGGATCTTCGCCGGCTGCAACGTGGAAAACGCCAGCTATCCCGAAGGCTGGTGCGCGGAAACCTCGGCGCTCGGCGCCATGGTCACGGCCGGCGCGCGCGATGTGGTCGAGGTGGCCGTCGTCGCCGATGCCGCCCTTTGCACGCCCTGCGGCGGCTGCCGGCAGCGGCTGGCCGAATTCGCCGGCGACGCGACCCCGGTCCACATCTGCGACACCGCCGGCCTGCGCCGCAGCTTCACGCTCGCCGACCTGTTGCCGGCGAAATTCCAACTGCACGACCGACAGGATGGCGACCGATGAGCGGCTATGGACCCGAATGCGCCGAACAGGTGCGCGCCGCGCGCCCCGGCACCTACAGGCTCGGGCTGGTGCTCGGCTCCGGCCTCGGCGCGCTGGGCGCGGAAATCGAGGACGCGGTGCGGCTGCCCTACACGCATCTGCCGGGCTTCCCGGTGTCCTCCGTGTCCTCCCATGGCAGCGAGCTGATCGCCGGCACGCTGGAGGGCCTGCCCGTCGTGGTGCTGTCGGGGCGGGCGCATTATTACGAGCGCGGCCAGGCGGACGTGATGCGCACGCCGATGGAGACGCTGAAGGCGCTCGGCTGCGACGCCGTGCTTCTGACCAATGCCGCCGGATCGCTGCGCGAGGATCTGGTGCCGGGGTCGCCGATGCTGATCACCGATCACATCAACTGGTCGGGCATGAACCCGCTGATCGGCGAGGAGGACGAGGCGCGCTTTCTCGACATGAGCGCGGCCTACGATCCGGACCTGCGCGCCCGCCTCGTCGACGCGGCCCGCGCGGCGGGCCTGCGTCTCGGCGAGGGCGTCTACATGTGGTTTTCCGGCCCCTCCTTCGAGACGCCGGCCGAAATCCGCATGGCGCGGACGCTGGGCGCCGACGCGGTCGGCATGTCGACGGTGCCCGAGGTCATCCTCGCCCGCTTTCTGGGGCTCCGGGTCGCCGCCATCTCCACCATCACCAACTATGGCGCCGGATTGCAGGCGCATGCGCTCTCGCATGACGAGACCAAGGCGACGGCGCTCACCGCCGTCGACGGCCTCAAGACGCTGATCCGCCGCTTCGTGAAGGATCTTGCAAATGACTGAGTTGTCCGCAGACGCCGCCCGCGCGGTCGCGGCCCGCGCCCTGCCGCTCGTGGATCTCACCAACCTCGACGACGCCTGCACGCCGGACGACGTGGCGGCCCTGTGCGCGCGTGCGGTGACGCCGCATGGCGCGGTCGCGGCCGTGTGCCTGTGGCCGCGTTTCGTGGCCCAGGCGAAGACGGCGCTTGCCGGCACGGGCGTGAAGGTCGCGACGGTGGTGAACTTCCCCGCCGGCGGCGACGACACGTTGGCGGTCGTCGCCGAGACGCGCCAGGCGGTCGCCGACGGGGCGGACGAGATCGATCTCGTCATGCCCTATCGCGCCTTCGTCGCCGGGCGGCGCGGCTTCGCCGAGGAACAGATCCGCCGCGTCAAGGCCGCCTGCGGCGACGTGCTGCTGAAGGTCATTCTGGAGACGGGCGAGATCGGCGATCCGCTGCTGATCCATGCCGCCTCGGATGTGGCGATCGGCGCGGGCGCGGATTTCATCAAGACCTCGACCGGCAAGGTCGCCGTCAACGCGACGCCCGAGGCCGCCGAGGTCATGCTGACGGTGATCGAGGAGGTGCGCCGCGAGCATGGAGGCACGGTCGGCTTCAAGGCGGCCGGCGGCATTCGCACCGTGGCCGACGCGGCCCGCTATCTGGCGCTCGCCGACCGGATCCTCGGCGCCAACTGGGTGTCGGCGGCGACCTTCCGCTTCGGCGCAAGCGGCCTGCTCGATGCGCTCCTGGCCGCGCTGGACGGTCGGGCCGCGGACGCGGGCGAGGGGTACTGAACGTCATGCTCGCCCCCATGCTTGCACAGGAACTCATTCGCAAGAAGCGCGACGGCGGCACGCTGACGGCCGAGGAAATCGGGGTCTTCGTGAAGGGCCTCGCCGACGAGACGGTGACCGAGGGTCAGGTCGCGGCCCTCGCCATGGCGATCTTCTTCCGCAAGATGACGCGGGACGAGCGCGTCGCGCTGACGCTTGCCATGCGCGACAGCGGGACGGTGCTCGACTGGTCGGATCTCGACCGGCCGGTCATCGACAAGCATTCGACCGGCGGGGTCGGCGACAATGTCTCGCTGATGCTCGCTCCCGCGCTTGCCGCCTGCGGGCTCGCCGTGCCGATGATCTCCGGACGCGGGCTCGGCCACACCGGCGGCACGCTCGACAAGTTCGACGCGATCCCCGGCTATACGACGCAGCCGGACAACGCGCTGTTTCGCAAGGTGGTGGCGGATGTGGGCTGCGCGATCATCGGCCAGACGGCGGATCTCGCGCCGGCCGACAAGCGCTTCTACGCGATCCGCGACGTGACCGGCACGGTGGAGAGCATCGATCTGATCACCGCCTCGATCCTGTCGAAGAAGCTCGCCGCCGGGCTCGACGGGCTGGTGCTCGACGTCAAGTGGGGCACCGGCGCCTTCATGGGCACGCTGGAGGAGGCGCGCGCGCTCGCCGACAGTCTCGTGACGGTCGCTAACGGGGCGGGTTGCCGCACCACCGCGCTTCTGACCGACATGAACGAGCCGCTGGCCTCGGCCGCCGGCAATGCACTGGAAGTGAAGAACGCGGTAAATTTCCTCACCGGCCGCGAGATCGACAACCGGCTGTTCGACGTGACGGTGGCGCTCGGTGCCGAGGCGCTGGTGATCGCCGGGCTCGCGCAAACCGCGGAGGAAGGCGCCACGGCGATGCGCCGGGCCTTCGACAGCGGCGCGGCGGCCGAGCATTTCGGCCGCATGGTCGCCGCGCTCGGCGGGCCGGCGGATTTCATGGAGCGCGCGGACGCGCATCTCGCGACCGCGCCTGTGGAACGCGCGGTCTATCCGGACACGCCCGGCACCGTCCTCGGCGTCGATGCCCGCGCGGTGGGGGTGGCCGTCGTGGAGCTTGGCGGCGGACGCCGTCGGCCGAGCGACCGGATCGATCCGGCGGTCGGGCTGACGCATCTCGCCGGCGTCGGGCACACGGTCGATGCGGATGCGCCGCTTGCCATCGTGCACGCCGCCAGCGAGGACGCGGCGGCGCGCGCCGGCGAGATGGTGCGCGCGGCCTATCGGGTGGGCGCGGCGGCGCAGGTCGACGACCGGCCGGTGATCGCCGGACGCATCGCGCCGCAGGCGTGAGACCGCGTTACGGCGCCGGGACTTGAAACGCGGGCGAAAGCACCCGCGACCGATCAGGGGGAAATGCCAGATGGCTCGCGCAATCCTGTGCGTACTCGACAGTTTCGGCATCGGCGGGGCGCCGGACGCGGAAAGCTTCGGCGACGCGGGTGCCAATACGCTCGGCCATATCGCCGCCGCCTGCGCTGCCCGAGAGGCCGACCGTGCGGGCCTGCGCGCCGGGCCGCTGGCGCTGCCGAACATGGTACGCCTCGGCCTTGCCCGTGCCGGTGAACTGGCCAGCGGCACGGCGCCGGCGGGGCTCGATACCGGGGTGGCGCCGCAAGGCATCTGGGGCGCGGCCAGCGAAACCTCGCGCGGCAAGGACACGCCGTCCGGGCATTGGGAGATCGCCGGCGTTCCGGTCGCCTTCGACTGGGGCTATTTCCCCGACACGGTGCCCGCCTTTCCGCCGGACCTCGTGGCGGCCATCGTCGAGAAAGGCGATCTGCCCGGCATTCTCGGCGACTGTCACGCCTCGGGCACGGTAATCGTGGCGGAGCTCGGCGCCGAGCACATCCGCACCGGCAAGCCGATCTGCTATACGAGCGCCGATTCCGTTTTCCAGATCGCGGCGCATGAGGATCACTTCGGGCTCGAGCGGCTCTATGCCCTGTGCGAGATCGTGCGCGAGCTGGTCGACCCGCTCAACATCGGCCGGGTGATCGCCCGCCCCTTCACCGGCGAGACGGCGGAGACCTTCACCCGCACCGCCAACCGGCGCGACTATTCGGTGCTGCCGCCCGAACCGACCCTGCTCGACCGGGCCGTGGCGGCCGGGCGCAGGACCTGGACCATCGGCAAGATCGCCGACATCTTCGCCCATCAGGGCGTGTCGGAAATCCTCAAGGGCGCGGGCAACGACGCGCTCTTCGACAAGACGCTGGAGGCCATCGACCGGGCCGGCGACGGCGATCTCGTCTTTGCCAATTTCATCGACTTCGACAGTCTCTACGGCCACCGCCGGGATGTCGCCGGCTATGCGGCCGCACTCGAAGCCTTCGACCGCCGCCTGCCGGAAATGCTCGACCGGCTCGCGCCGGACGACCTGCTGCTGCTCACCGCCGATCACGGCTGCGACCCGACCTGGCGGGGCACGGACCACACCCGCGAGCGCGTGCCGGTGATCGGAACCGGTGCCGGATTTGGTCCCGGATTGGCGGCGACGGGCATCGGCGTGCGGGAGACCTTCGCCGACATCGGCGAGACGCTGGCCGCGCATCTCGGTCTGGCGAAGGGCCGCCACGGCACATCGTTTCTGTGATAGGCAGGAACCCTGCCGAACAGGCATCTGGGGAGGGGACATGAGCGCACGCAGCTTCGCCGCGACACCGGACGGCGGCCTCGCGCAAGAGATGAAGGCCGCCTATGCGCAGGACGGCTTTCTCGTGCTCACCGGCTACAAGAGCGCCGAGGCTTGCGACGCCTTGCGCGATCGCATGTCGGCGCTGATCGATGCCTTCGATCCGGCGGAGAATGCGTCCGTCTTCGAGACCGGCGCGCAGTCCCACGCCCGCGACCGCTATTTCCGCGAAAGCGGCGACAAGATCCGCTTCTTCTTCGAGGAGGAGGCCTTCGACGCGGACGGTCGTCTCACCCGGCCGAAACACGCCGCGCTCAACAAGGTCGGCCACGCGCTGCATGATCTCGATCCGGTGTTCGAGGCGTTTTCCAGGGATCCGCGGCTTGCCCGCACCGCCGGCGATCTCGGGCTGGGGGCGCCGCTGCTCGCCCAGTCGATGTATATCTTCAAGCCGCCGGAGATCGGCGGCGAGGTCGGCTGCCACCAGGATTCCACCTTCCTGCACACCGAGCCGATGACCTGCACCGGCTTCTGGTTCGCGCTCGAGGATGCCGACGAGACGAACGGCGGACTGCTCGGCGTGCCGGGCGGCCATCGCGGCCCGCTGCGCCAGCGCTTTCGCCATGACGGCACGGGGCTCGGCATGGAGACGCTGGACGAGACACCCTTCGGCGCGGATGTGCCGCTGATCGCGCCGAAGGGCACGCTGGTGGTCCTGCACGGGCTGGTGCCGCATCGTTCCGCGCCGAACCGCTCGCCGCGTTCGCGCGCGGCTTATGCGCTGCACATGGTGGATGCCTCCGCCCGCTGGTCGCCGGACAACTGGCTGACGCGGGCCCTCGAAAACCCCATGCGCGGTTTCTGACGCATGGCGGAGCCGGACGCGCGACCGCTGCCCAAGGCCGAGCTCCACGTGCACATCGAGGGCGCGGCGCCGCCCGATCTGGTGCGCCGTCTGGCCGAGCGCTATCAGGTAGATGTCGCGGGGCTGTTCGACGACAGCGGCGGCTATCGCTGGGAGGATTTCGCCTCGTTCCTGTCGGCTTACGACCGCGCCAGCCGCGTCTTCCGCACCCCGCAGGACTATGCGGAGCTGAGTGAGAGCTACCTGTGCGGCATCGCCGCCGAGGGCGCGATCTACGCGGAGCTGACGATTTCGCCCGATCACGCCGCCGGGGCCGGCCTGTCCTATCGCGACTATGTCGCCGGGCTCGCCGAGGGCATCGAGCGGGCGCGCGCGGCGACCGGCATCGAGGCGCGCATGATCGCCATCGGCGTGCGCCACTTCGGCGCCCGGGCGGTGGAACAGGCGGTGCGTCAGGTGACGAGCGCGCCGCATCCGCTGGTGACCGGCTTCGGACTGGCCGGCGACGAGCGCGAGGGCCATCCGGCGAATTTCGCCCGCGCCTTTCGCATGGCGGGCGAGGCGGGGCTCGGGCTCACCGCCCATGCCGGCGAGTTTGCAGGTCCCGAGAGCGTGACCGCCGCGCTCGATTTCCTGCAGGTGAAACGCATCGGCCACGGCGTGCGGGCGATCCAGGACCGGGCCGTGGTGGAGCGTCTGGTGCGCGAAAAGATCGTGCTGGAGGTCTGCCCCGGCTCCAATCTGGCGCTCGGGCTTTACGGCGCGCTGCGCTTTCACCCGGTCAACCTGCTGCGCCGCGCCGGCTGCCGCATCACGCTCAATTCCGACGATCCGCCGTTCTTCGCAACCTCCCTGGGCCGCGAATACGCGAGTTGCGCGGAGACCTTTGGCTGGTCGAGGGTCGATCAGCTCAAGCTGACCCGCACCGCGCTCGAAGCCGCCTTCTGCGATCCGCGCACGCGCAACGGGCTGCTCGCCCGCCTCGCCGAGGCCGAGGCCGCCGCCGGCCGACGTTAAGGCGCGGCTGCAAGGGGGCGGGGCGCGTCGTCCCCGCTTTTTCGCGCCCAAGCGTGTTTCGCGGCGGGAGCGGTTGATCTAGAACGAACCAGGTGCGGGCGCGCGGCTCAGCGCGTTCGCCGAAGACTGACGACCAGACACGCAAGACAAGACACGCAAGACAAGACGACGTCTGCAAAAAAGAGACGACGTCGGAAGAAGACGACAGGCACGACGAGGCGCGACATGACCGGGGCAACCGTAATCGACCATCCGCTGGTTCAGCACAAGCTCACCCACATGCGGATGAAGGACACCTCGACGCAAGGGTTTCGCCGCCTGTTGCGCGAGATCGCGGTGCTTCTGGCCTATGAGGTGACGCGCGACCTGCCGATGACGCAGATTGACATCGAGACGCCGCTGCAGCCCATGTCGGCGCCGATCATCGAGGGCAAGAAGCTCGTCTTCGCCTCCGTGCTGCGCGCCGGCAACGGCCTGCTCGAGGGCATGCTGGAGTTGGTCCCGGCGGCGCGCGTGGCGCATATCGGGCTCTATCGCGACCCCAAGACGCTGCAGCCGGTCGAATACTACTTCAAGGCGCCGGAGGATCTTCACGAGCGGCTCGTGGTCGTGGTCGATCCGATGCTGGCGACCGCCAATTCGGCCATCGCGGCCGTGCAGCGGCTGAAGGAGCGCGGCGCGGTGAATCTGCGCATGGTCTGCCTGCTGGCCGCGCCCGAGGGCATCGCCAAGTTCAACGAGATGCACCCGGACGTGCCGATCGTCACGGCGGCCATCGACGAGCGGCTGAACGAGAAGGGCTATATTCTGCCCGGTCTCGGCGATGCCGGCGACCGGATGTACGGCACCAAATAGGCCGGCTGCGCAAAAGTCGGCCGTGCGACCGGACCGGGGGAGAGCGCCATGATCACCGTCTTCGGCTCGATCAATCTGGATCTGGTGGTGGCGCTGCCGCGTTTGCCGGCGCCCGGGGAAACGGTGGTCGGCCCCGACCACCAGATCTTCGCCGGCGGCAAGGGCGCCAATCAGGCGCTGGCCGCCGCCCGCGCCGGCGCCGAGGTGCGCCTTGTCGGCGCGGTCGGGACCGACGGTCATGCCGAGGCGGCGCTGGCCAATCTGACGGCCGGCGGCGTCGATCTCGACGGGGTACGCCGGCTCGAAGGCACCACCGGGCTTGCCATGATCGGCGTCGACCCGGCCGGCGAAAACCTCATCATGTGCGCCAGCGGCGTCAATGCCCGCGTCGCGGCCGACTGGCTCGACGGGCGGCTCGCCGCCGGCGATCTGCTGGTCCTGCAACGCGAATTGTCCCCCGGGCCCATCGAGGAGGCGGTCGTGCGCGCGAAGCGGATCGGCGCGCGGGTGCTGCTCAATGCCGCGCCCTCCGGCGATGCGGCGCTGGCGCCGCTGGTCGACGCGGTCGACGTGGTGGTCGCCAACGAGGGCGAGGCGGGAGAGCTTGCCGCCGCGCGCGGGGCTGTGGAAACGCCGGTCGCGGAAAACCAATGCGCCGCGCTGGCCGGCCCCGAGCGGCTGGCGGTGGTGACCCTCGGCGGGCGCGGGCTGGTCGCGCGCAAGGGAGCGCGGCGCTGGCGGTTGACGGCGCCCGCGGTCGAGGTGGTCGACACCACCGGCGCGGGCGATGCCTTCGTCGGGGCGCTCGCCGCCGCGCTCGACCGCGGCGCGGAGATCGAGCGGGCGCTGCGCGAGGGGGCTGCGGCGGGTGCGCTCGCCTGCACGGCCACCGGCGCGCAGACCAGTGCGCCGGATGCGTCCGCCATTGCAGCCCTCGCCGACACGCTCACCTGCGAGGCGGACCCCGTTTGACCCGCGCGGGACCGCAACAAAAATCCACGGCGTCCTAACCCTTCGCAAACCCTGATCGCGTGTTTTCCGCCGGCATTTACCCGGTCGTGACCGGCCCGCGTGTAGCCTTCGCTTCTACGGCGCATGGGCGCGCGCCGGAATGAAAACGGCCACACGGGCGAAGGGAGCCGCGCGGGCGGGCGACATGACACGCTATCTCATCATCGCGGCACTCGTGATCGGACTGGCCGCACTCGTGCCGCGCCATGCGGACGATCTCGTCGCGCTCGTGGCCGCGGGCACGGACCGGGATGTCGCCGCCGGGCAGACGGACGCGACCTCCGGCGGGATGCGGACGCTGGTGCTGAAGGCGGCCGGCAACGGGCACTATGAGGTCAGCGCGCATATCAATGGCCGACCGGTGCGCTCGCTGATCGACACGGGGGCGTCCACGGTCGCGCTGCCGCTCGAGGTCGCGCGCCAGGCCGGGATCGCGCCGCGCGCCACCGACTACACCATGCGGGTCAACACCGCGAACGGCGTGGTGATGGGCGCGCCGGTGCGCCTGCGCGAGCTGCGCCTCGGCAGCATCCGGCTGACCAACGTGGAGGCGCTGGTGCTGCCGCAAGGGGCGCTGGCGATCCCGCTGATCGGCATGTCGGCGCTGAACCGGCTGCGCACGGTGGATATCCGCTCGGGAACCATGAGGCTGATCCAGTAGACGCGCCGCGCAGTCGCCGTCTGCCCACATCCTGTGCGCGAACCGCCTTGCGGGCGTGCGCCGCGACGGCTATCCCAGCGGGACGGACACGGTTTGGATCGGCTGCGCATGAAGACCTTCTTTTCCGAGGGGCAACTCGCCCACAATCCCACCCATGAGATTTCCGACGGGGCGTTGCAGCCGGCGGTGGAGATCCCGGCGCGTGCCGAGATCGTGCGCGATCATGTCGCCGCCGCCGGTCTCGGCCCGGTGCTGGCGCCGGACGAGTTCGGCCTGGACCCGCTGAAGCGCGTGCACGATCCCGCGTATCTCGACTTTCTGGCGAGCTTCTGGACGCGCTGGACGAATGCGGGACGCTCCGGCGAGGCCTTTCCCTTCGTCTGGCCGGTGCGGGGCCTGCGCACCGAACCGGCGCCCGATCACATCGACGGTCTGCTCGGGCGCTTTTCCTTCGATGCCGGCACGCCGATGGGCGAGCACACGTTTGCCGCCGCCCGCGACAGCGCCAATGCGGCGCTTTCCGCCGCCCGCCTTGTGGCCGGCGGCGAGCAGGCGGCTTTCGCGCTCTGCCGCCCGCCCGGGCACCATGCGGCGGCCGATTATTACGGCGGCTATTGTTTCCTGAACAACGCGGCCATCGCCGCCCAGTGGCTGATCGATGCCGGCGCGGAGCGCGTGGCCGTGCTGGATGTCGACTATCATCACGGCAACGGCACGCAGTCGATCTTCTATGAGCGCGCGGACGTGTTGTTCCTGTCGATCCATGCCGATCCGCGCGAGGAATACCCCTATTTTCTCGGCCATGCGGAAGAGACGGGGGCCGGCGCCGGCGCGGGCTTCACCGCGAACTACCCGCTGGAACTGGGCGCCGACTGGACGATCTGGTCGGCAGCGCTCGAGGCGAGCCTCGAGCGTATCGCCCGGCACCGTCCGGACACGCTGATCGTCTCGCTCGGCCTCGACCCGTACGAGCGCGACCCGATCTCGAAGTTCCGCCTGACCAGCGACGACTTCACGCGCATGGGCGCACGGCTCGCCGCCGCCGGCCTGCCGACGGTCTTCGTCATGGAGGGCGGCTATGCGGTCGATGCGCTGGGCGTCAATTGCGTGAACGCGCTCGCGGGTTTCGCCGGGCAACGCGGCTGAGGCCGCACCGGGCGGGCGCTCACACGGCGAAGCCGAGCGCCTGGAGGTCGGCGCGCAGCCGATCCGGATCGGTGAAGTGGAGCGCCGTCATGCCGGCGGCCCGCGCGCCGGCCACATTCGCCGGGCTGTCGTCGATGAAGACCGTGCGCGCCGGATCGAGGTCGTTGCGGGTGAAAAGGATCTCGTAGATCGCCGGCTCCGGCTTCAGCACGCCCTCATGCGCCGAGACGACCACATCCCAAAACGCCGTGTCGAGAAAGGGAAAGCGGTGCCGGCACTCGGCGAATTTCGGCGCGGAGAAATTCGTGATCGCATAAAGCGGCACGCCGGCGGATCGCAATGCCTCGAGCAGCGCGACGCTGCCGGAAATCGGGCCCGGCACCATCTCCTGCCAGCGCGTGTCCCAGGCGCGGATGGCGTCGGCATGCTCGGGGAAAAGCGCGATTCGCTCGGCAATGCCCTCTTCGAAGGGCCGGCCGCGGTCGAAATCGAGGTTGAACTCCGGCGGGCAGACATGGGTGAGGAAATGCGTCAAGCTCGCCTCGTCGGCGAACAGCTTGCGATACAGATGCCGGGGATCCCAGCGGATCAGCACATTGCCGATATCGAAGACGACCGTGTCCGGCTGGCGTGGCATGATGGCTCCCGATGAGGCGCGTTGAGAGGACGATGGCGAGACGAAACGCACTGCGGCGTGCCGGTGCGCAGGTGGCGTGCGGTATGGCGCGGATGTTTGTCATCGTGATGACGCTCGCGCTCGCCGCGTCCGGGCCGACGACGTCCGGTGCACGGGCGCAGGAGATGCCGCCGCACATCGTGCCCTGGCAGGACCCCGTCGGGCCAGAGAGCGGGCCAGAGAGCGGAGCAGCAAACGACCCGGAAGCGGAGAGCGCGGTCGGGACCGACCCGGGCCCAGACGATGCGATGGAGGACAACGCGACGGAGGCGGATGCGCCGGCCGCCGACGTAACCCCACCCTCCTTCGACGCGCAGCGCCTCGCGCGCCTGCCGGTTCTGCGTATCGGCCTCGTGCTCGACCCGAGCGCCGAGGCGTTTCGCGTGGCCGAGCCGTTCCGCGCCGCGCTCGAACGGGGTTTGCGCGTGCCGGTGCATCTGATCGCCTATTCCGATCTCGCGCGCGTCAAATCGGCCCTGCTGCGCGGGGAGATCGACTACGCGCCGCTCTCAGCCACCGCCTATGCCGATGCCTGGCGGGACTGCGCCTGCGTGGTGCCGCTGGTCGCGCCGCGCAGCCACGACGGGGCGGCCGGCTGGCACGCGGTGGCGCTGGTGCGCGCCGACAGCCCCTTTGAGGATCTCGCGGACCTGAAGGGCGCGCGGCTGGCCACCGGTGGGCCCTGGTCGACGGCGGGAACGCGGCTGCCGCTGGCCGCCCTGGCGGAGCTCGGGTTCGATCCCGAAACCCATTTCGCCGAGCGCATCGCGCACGAGGGCTCGCTTGCCGCCGCCCGCGCGGTGCTCGCCGGGCGTGCCGATGTCGCCTTCGGCTGGTCGTCGCTGCGCGGCGATCCGGCCACGGGCTACACACGCGGCACGCTGCGGCGTCTGGCGGAGGCGGAGGGACCGGGGGCTGCGGCCTTGCGGATCGTGTGGACCTCGGCGCAGGTGCCGCACGGGCCCCATGTCGTGCGCCGGGAGATCCCGGACGACATTCGCCGCGCCATCACCGAACTTCTGGTGTTCGAGGCGGATCTGGAGGCGGACGACGGATTGAAGAGCGTGTCGCCCCACGGCTTCCTGCCGGTGACGCATGCGGACTTCGCGCCGGTTCTCGCCATCGGGTCGCGTCAAGACGAGACGGCGCCCGGCCGGTTGCGGCCGCTGGGTGGCGGACGCTGAACCGTGCCCGCGCCGTCGCGCCCCGTCAGGTCGCGATCAGGCGGCGCGTGTGGCGGGCGATCATCCGCTCCTCGTCGGTCGCGATGCAATAGACCGCGACGGCCGCGCCCTCCGGCGACAGGCGCAGCGCATGGTCGGCGTTGGCGGATGCGTCGAGCGCGATGCCGAGCCAGCCCATGTCGGCGCAGACCTTCGCGCGGACCGTGGCCGAGTGCTCGCCGATCCCGCCGGTGAACACCAAGGCGTCGAGCCCGCCGAGCAGGGCGGTGAGCGCGCCGACCTCGCGGCGGATGCGCAGCACGAAATGGTCGATGGCAAGGGCTGCCTCCGGCGCGTCGGAGGCTTCCAGCGCCCGCATGTCGGAGGACACGCCCGACAGGCCCTTGAGGCCCGACCGGTGATAGAGCAGATCGGCGATGGCGTCGCCGTCCATGCCCTTTTCCTGCATCAGATAGAGCAGCACGCCGGGGTCGATCTGGCCGCTGCGCGTGCCCATCGGCAGGCCGTCCAGGGCGGAAAAGCCCATGGTCGAGGACACGCTCCTGCCACCGCTCAGCGCGCACATCGAGGCGCCGTTGCCCAGATGCGCGACGACGACGCGGCCCTGCGCCCGCTCCGGCGCGATCTCGGCGAGACGCCCGGCGATATACTCGTAGGACAGGCCGTGAAAGCCGTAACGCCGCACGCCCTCGTCGTAGAAGTGGCCAGGCAGGGCGAAGGTATCGACAACGCGCGGATGGCCGCGATGGAAGGCGGTGTCGAAACACGCGACCTGCGGGCGGCCCGGAAAGGCGGCGCGCGCCGCGCGGATGCCCGACAGATTGTGCGGCTGATGCAGCGGCGCCAGCGGGATCAGCCCGGCGAGCGTCTCCAGCACCGCATCGTCGATCAGCACCGGATCGCCGAACTGCGGTCCGCCATGCACCACCCGGTGGCCGATGGCGGCGGCGCGCACGTCCGGCCGCTCCCGCCGCATCCAGTCGACGATGACCGTCAGCGCGCTGTCGTGGCAGGCGCCTTCGGACGGGCTGAGGGCGCGGTCGGCGAGCACCGCGCCCTCGGCATCGTGCAGGGTGAAATGCGGATCCGTGCCGAGCCCGTCGATCTGGCCGCGCAGGATCGAGCGCTCGTCTTCGAAGAGCTGGACCTTGATCGATGAGGAGCCGGCATTGAGAACGAGAAGATGCGCCGCGTCGCTCACTGGGCCGCCTCCGCCTTCGGCTCCGCGTCCGTGCGCGGGAGCGGGGCGTCGAAGGGGGCGAGCGGCGCGCCGTTGCGCAGCCAGTGGTCGTAGAGGATCGCCAGCGTGCAGGAGGCGAGGCGCGCGCGTTCATCGTCGGCGCGGCTGGTCAGCATCACCGGCACGCTGGCGCCGATGACCAGGCCGGCCGCCTCGGCATGGGCGATGAAGGTGAGTTCCTTCGCCAGCATGTTGCCGGCCTCCAGGTTCGGCGCGATCAGCACATCGGCGCGTCCGGCGACCAGCGAGGTGATGCCCTTGGTCTTCGCGGCCTGCACGTCGATGGCATTGTCCATCGCGAGCGGCCCGTCGACGATGCCGCCGCGGATCTGGCCGCGTTCCGCCATCTTCGACAGGACGGCGGCGTCGATGGTGGACTGCATCGCCGGGTTCACCGTCTCGATGGCGGAAAGGATGCCGACCTTGGGTTCCGTGATGCCGAGCGCGCGGCCCATGTCGATGGCGTTCTGCACGATGTCGACCTTGGCGGCGAGGTCCGGCGCGATGTTGATCGCCGCGTCCGAGATGATGACCGGCGAGGGGCGGCCTGGAATGTCCATCACGAAACAGTGGCTGAGACGCTTGCCGGTGCGCAGGCCGCCGTCGCGCTTGACGATGTGCCTGAGCAGCGTGTCGGTGTGCAGGTGGCCCTTCATCAGGGCCCGGGCCCGCCCCTCGTGAATGAGCGCGACGCCACGCGCGGCGGCCTTGTCCTCGGTTGGCTCGTCGACGATCTCGAAGCCGGTGAGGTCGGCCCCGATCTCTTTCGCGGTTGCCGCGATTGCCGTGGCGTTGCCGACCAGGATGGGCGTGATGAGACCTTCGCGCGCGGCCAGCAGCGCGCCGCCGAGCGCATTCGGATCGTCGGGCGCGACAACGGCGACGGGCAGGGGCGGCACGGTCGCGGCAAGCTCCGTGAGGCGGTCGAAATGCTGATGGCGCTCGACCAGGATGCCGGGCAGCTCCGCCGGATCGAAGGTGATGCGCGTTTCCGGCGCGACGACGATGGCGCGGCCGTCCGCGATCACCGTCCCGTCGGAGCGCGCCACGCGCGTCTCGAGATGCACGACCCGGTCGGCCTGCTTCTCCACCACGGTGGCCGTGACGCTGAGCTTGTCGCCCAGATGCACCCGGTCGCGGAAATTGAAGGTCTGGCTGCGGTAGACCGTGCCGGGGCCGGGCAGCACATTGCCGAGAACGGAGGAGATCAGCGCGCCGACCCACATGGACGGCGCCACGGGGTCGTCCTTTTGGCCGTCGCCGTTCCAGTCGATGTCGGGGATGTGGACCGGATTGATGTTGCCCGAGGCATGCGCGAAGACGAACAGGTCGTTCGGCGTGAGAATGCGGGTGAGCGACGCGCTTTCGCCGATCTCGAGCTCGTCATAGGTGCGGTTCGTGGCCATGATCGCAAGTCCTTTGTCGCGCGCGCCCGTCCGGGGCACGGCTGAACGCGGGTGGGCTTCCTCCACGGGCCCCCGCAAGACGGTGCCTGCAAGGGCGCGGCCCGGGTTGTTCCCGGGTCCGGCTGCGGTTTACGACAAGGGTATGAAGGTGAAGTGAAGCACAGGCTACGTAAAGCCGCGATCCGGACTTGCCCGCATCGCGCGCCCGCCGGCGGCGGGGCGGATCAGTTGCAGCAGGTGACGCTGGTGCTGACGCGCGGACGCATGAAATATGTGTCTTCCAGTGTGATCGTGTCGGTGTCGAACACGTCCTTCAGGATCGCGGCGAAGCTCGGGCGATGCGCGTAGCTTGCGTGCGTCACGATCAGATAGCTGCCCTTCTGTTGGGTCAGGGCGTCGGGGATCTGGATCGGCGGCGCGGTGTTGGTGGCCCAGGCGGCGGTGTGCGACGCCCGGCTCCACTCCACGCGCGGCTTGTTCACGTCATGGATGCGGATGCTGGCGACCACGAGTTTCAGCGGCGCGCTGGGATAGGGATCGAGCACCGCCTCCGACACCCTCAGCAGGTCGTTGATCTGGGCGTTGGTGAGCCGGTCGGTCTGCGACACGAGATCGGCGAGCGACTGGGTCGCCTGGCTGACCTTTCGGTCGACGGTCAGCGCGGAATTCATGTCGATCATGCCCAGAAACAGAAGAAGCATGAAGGGCAGGACGAGGGCGAATTCCACCGCCGCCACGCCCCGCCGGTCGCGCGAGAAACGGCGTCTGAAACCGATCCGGCGCGGGCGTGTCGGATGGTCCCGTCCGTGAGTGAACCGCGACAGCATCCTCAGCCTCCCGGTTTCTGCGTGGACCAGGGGAAGGGTTCGTTGCGGAACACCTGGGTGGCGACGAGCAGCCGGTCGCCGGAATCGAGATCCGCGTAATTGGTCTTCATCAGCGACGAGACCATCGGCCAGCGGTACATGGCGCGCACGATGACGATATCGCCGGCGCCGCCGTGGTCGTAGCCGGTGTCGTCGGTGACCTCGCCGTCCTCGATCAGCGGCTTGGCGGAAAAGCCGGAGAAGCTGTCGAGGGTCTCCACATCGATGATCAGCCGGTTCTCGCTGACGGGAAAGCCCGACATGTTGCGCAGGACCTGTTGCTTGAAGGCGCCGGCGTCGAAGCCGTTCTTGTGCGCCTGGCCGGTGCGGATCGTGCGCGCCGCATCCATCACGGCATTGTTGAGCACCTGGTCGGCGAACAGCGAGAGACCGATCTCGATCAGGCCGAACAGCAGCAGAAAGAAGGGAATGGCCACGAAGCCGAATTCGATGGCGGTCGTGCCGGAGCGGTCGCGCAGGACCGCGCCAAAGCGTCGCCGGCGCCTGCGCCGGCGGTGCGTGCTGTCCGCGTCGCTGCTGCCCCGTGCCTGCATGGTGTCTCGTGTCCCGTCCTCAGCCCGCCGAGCGATGCGGCCGCCCGCTTACTGGCCGATCCCGGCGGCCCGCTCGGACATCTGCGTGCGGGCCTGGGACTGCTTGGAGGTAAGGTCGAACCTGGCTTCGGCGTCGCCCACGCGCAGCACGGGCTCGCACAGCGGCGCACAGGAATAGGAGGTGCGCGCGGTGTTGCGATGCACGGTGACGAGATCGGACTCCGGTGCCGTCACGGTGATCACCTCGTCGATGATCGGTTCGCCCTCGGCGTCGAGGATGACCAGATTGGTGGTGCCAAAGAGCTTGCCGGTCACCACCACCGTCATGCGGTCGTACATGGTGACGTCGGCAATCGCCGGGTTGCCCACGATCACCGTGTCGGCCGGCGCGTCGATGCGGAACACCTTGGCGCGATCGGTCATGACGTGAACCGCCGCCTGCTCGGCCTGCGCGGAAATCGCGCCCCCGCCAAGGCTCCCACCAAGGCTGACGCCGAGCGCGAGTGCACCTAAGAGGACGAGCCGCGAAATCGGGGAACAGGACGCCATCTGGATCGTCTCCTTCGAAGAAAACCTACCCGAAGGTGAAGGAGATTGGTGAAGGAACCGCTAACGCCCGCATCGAGCCTGCCGCAATCCGCGAACAGCGTTAATGGTGCGGGCCTCCCCTTCGCCGCCGGCTCGCGCGGCAAGGCGGCAGACGGCGGCGACGCATGCCTCGCCGGTCTTTTCGAGGATCGTTAAAATCGAGGGTAAAATGGCGAGAAAGTATTAACCATGGAACCTTGCGGCTGATATTCCCTTGGCCCGCCTTCGAAATTTAACCTTGTAGCAAGGTGTGGTTCCTATAGTGGCAACATCTTCGAACGGCCAAGCAAATGCAAAACAATGGCCGACGAGGTGGTGCTGTCAAAACAAGTGGAAGTAAGGAGCCAACCATGAAGAATCTCTTTGCGCGTTTCGCGGAAGACGAATCCGGTGCGACCGCCATCGAATACGGCCTGATCGCCGGCCTGATCTCGATCGGCATCATCACCGCCGTGACGGCGGCTGGCGACTCGATCGCCGGCATCTTCGGCCAGGTCCGCGATGCGCTGGCGGGCGTTTCCGTCGACACGGGTAGCTAAGCCCGGTGCCAATCCGGGGCGGGACGACGAGGCGCGAGATCGCGAACCGCGTCCGCCCCGGTGCACTTGAACGGGCGGCCTTGCGCCGCCCGTTTGCGTTTCCAGCCGGGATCCCTTGGCCCGTCCCTCGTGTCGATGAGCGGGTGACGAGGGACACCGGACGTCCGCGCCGGGAAAGAGGTCAAGGACAATGCTCGACGCCGCCCTTCTCGTGATCTTTCCGTGCCTTCTGGCCTTCGCCGGAACGTCGGACCTGTTCACGATGACGATCCCCAACCGCGTGTCGCTGTTGCTGATCGCGGGCTTCGCGGTGCTCGCGCCCTTCGTCGGGCTAGGGCTCGTCGAGATCGGGTTTCACCTCGCGGCGGCCGGACTCGCGCTCGCCGTCTGCATGACCTTCTTCGCGCTGGGCTGGATGGGCGGCGGCGACGCCAAGATCCTGACCTGCGTGGCCCTGTGGTTCGGCTGGTCGCCGGAGCTGGTGGCGTTTCTCGCGCTCGCGGGGATCTATGGCGCTGTCCTGACCATCGGCATCGTGATGTTCCGCGTGATGCCGGTGTTGCCGACCCCGCTCGGTCGGGCCGAATGGGTGATGCGGCTGCACGACCGGACGTCCGGCGTGCCCTATGGCATAGCGCTGTCGATCGCCGCGCTCCAGGTCTATCCGCAGACCGTGTGGTTCCAGGCGCTTGCCTGACGAACGTCATCGCCTGAAGACGACCCTCGATACAGCAACGGCCGCGATCCGCATTTCCGGTGGCCGTTCCGGTCGTGCGCCAGGTCGTGACGGCCCGTTGTTCCGCCGTACCCGTTGCCAAAAAGATTAACGAAATGCAAACGCGCGATGCGTCAAGCATCACTTTGCGATTTGTTTAACGTAGCTTCATCAAGATTGCTCATATCTGATTAACCATGTCTTGACCATTTGCCTGTCACTGTACCGTCAGAACGATCCCGGGTCCGTGAGTCCCGCAGGGTCCCCCTCGGTTGTGCAGGTAGCTTGTCATGAAACTCGCTCGATTGGCCATTCTCGGTGTGTCGCTTGCGGCCGGTCTGCTGGTCGCGCGCATGGCGATGGCGCCCGCTCCGGAACCGACGGGCGCACCGGTCGTCGTCCAGGAGACCACCGAGAAGGAAGAGGTGCTGGTCGCCGCAGTCGACATTCCGCTCGGCGCACAGGTGTCCGACGGCGATCTGCAATGGACCGAATGGCCGCGCGAACTCGCGCCGACAAACGCGATCATGCGCTCCATGCGGCCGGACGCGATCGGTGAGATCGCGGGGCGCATCGCCCGGGCGCCGGTCTACGCGGGCGAACCGCTGCGCGAGGAGCGGCTGATCGCCAGCGACCGCGGCTTCATGTCGTCGATCCTGCCGAAGGGCAAGCGCGCCATCGCGGTCTCCGTCGAGGCGTTGACCGCCGCCGGCGGCTTCATCCTACCGGGCGACAAGGTGGACGTGATCCTCACCAGCCAGGGCGCCCAGCGCAGCGGCAACAGCTTCACCAGCGAGACCATCCTGCAGAACGTGCGCGTGCTGGCCATCGACACGACGACCGCCGGCGAACAGGACGAGAAGGCGCTGCCGCCGGGACAGACGGCGACACTGGAGCTGACGCCCGCACAGGCGGAAGTGGTCGCCCAGGCCTCGCAGCTCGGCACGATCTCGCTGGTGCTGCGCTCGGTGCAGGATTCGGCGGACGACGCCGCGCCGGACATGATCGGCGGCGGCGTGAACTTCGTGAAGTTCGGCGTGACCGGCCAGATGCAGACACAGCGATGAGCGGGGCGGGGACGGTCATGGCGTCAAGGAGAACTGGAATGGCGGGACAACGTTTCCTCGGCATCGGCCTTGCGGTCGCGCTGGCGATTGGCGCCCTCGCCCTGCCGCAGGCGGCGAGCGCGGACAGCTATCCGAAGTCCGTGACCATTCAGGCGGGCGAACGCGTGTCGGGACGCGTGCTCAAGGTGGGCATGGGCCGGTCGGTCGTGATCAACCTCGGCGAGGAGGTCAGCGACATCATCGTCTCCAACCCGGAGATCGCCGATGCGGTGGTGCGCAGTTCTCGGCGGGTCTTCGTGTTCGGCAACAAGGCGGGGCAGGCGAGCCTGTTCCTGTTCGGGCGCGGCGGGCAGCAGATCGCGAGCTTCGATCTGGCGGTCGAAACCGACACCACCGACCTGAACGCGATGATCGCCCGCGCCATTCCCGGTGCCAGCATCCGCGCCGAATCCGTCAACGGAAACATGGTCCTGAGCGGCACGGCCTCGAGCGCCGGCGACGCGCAGCGCGCCGCCGATCTCGCCGAGCGCTTCTCGCGCAAGGAGGGCGATGCCCTGCCGGTGCTCAACATGATCTCGGTGACCGGCAAGGACCAGGTGCATCTGAAGGTCACGGTCGCGGAGGTCGAGCGCTCGATCATCAAGCAGCTCGGCGTCAATCTCGCCGGCAACGTCGGCCTCGGCAATTACAACATCGGCTTCAACAATCAGCCGTCCTACACGGTGAACTCCAACGTGGTCGGCCGCTCGGCCGCGGGGTTCTTCGATCCGACCAGCCCGAACACCACCTCGGGCTTCGTGGCCGGCGGCACGCAGCTCAAGGCGAACATCGAGGCGCTGCAGCGCGACGGCGTGATCCGCACGCTCGCCGAGCCGACGCTGACCGCGATCTCGGGCGAGAACGCGAGCTTCCTCGCCGGCGGCGAGTTTCCGATCCCCATCGCCCAGGACGACAACAAGGTCACCGTCGAGTTCAAGAAGTTCGGTGTCGGCCTCGACTTCACGCCGGTGGTGATGAGCGGCAACAACATCTCGCTGCGCGTCAAGACCGAGGTCAGCGAGATCACCCAGGAGGGCGCGGTGTCGCTCGGCGCGCTGACGATCCCGGCGCTCAAGGTGCGCCGCGCCGAATCGACCGTCGAACTGCCCTCGGGCGGAACGCTGGTGATGGCCGGCCTCCTGAAGGAATCCTACAAGCAGGATCTCAACGGCGTGCCCGGCCTGATGCAGGTGCCGATCCTCGGCGCGCTGTTCAAGAGCCGCGACTTCCTGCGCCAGGAGACCGAACTCGTGGTCTTCGTCACGCCCTATACCGTGCGCCCCGTGGCGCGCAGCGAACTGGTCGCGCCGACGAAGAACCTGGCGCCGGCCAGCGACGGCGACACGATTTTCCTGAACCGTCTGAACCGGGTCTACAACGTGTCGGGCGGCGGCGCCGCGGGCACCTTCCACGGCCAGGTCGGATACATCTACGAATGAGGACCGCTGTCATGCCCGCACGCACCGCACAACGCCGCGCGTCCGTCGTCCGCACCGGGCGGGGCGTCGTGCCCGGCCTCGTGGTCCTGACGGCGCTGCTGCTCGCCGGCTGCCAGTCGCCGACGTCGAGCACGGCGACCATCGCGGCCAACGATCACCGCCTGCGCCATCCGATCATCGTCGGCGAAGGCACCAAGACGCTGGATCTGCCGATCGGCAGCGGCACGCGCAAGCTGTCGCCGCAGCTGTCGGCGGTGATCACCGGCTTCGCGCAGGACGCCAGGGCGCGCGGCGGCGGCGCGGTGGAGATCGTCGCCCCGTCGGGCTCGCGCAACGAAGCGGCCGTGCATGCGGTGCTGCCCGAAATCCGCCAGGCGGTGACCCGGGGCGGTGTGGCGTCCGGGCGGATCGTGACCCGCAGCTACCGGGTGAACGATGCCACGGTGGCGGCGCCGATCCGCCTTGCCTACACCGGTATTCAGGCCAAGGCGGGCCCCTGCGGTCGCTGGCCGGACGGGATCAATTTCACCGCGTCCGGAACCCGGCACGATCCCGAGCTCAACAATTCGCAGTATCACGAGTTCGGCTGCTCCACGCAGTCCAACCTCGCCGCGATGGTCGACAATCCGACCGACCTGCTGACGCCGCGCGCCGCCGCCTCCGGCGACCGGAACCGGCGCGCAACCGTCTTCGAGAAGTATCGCGCCGGCGAGCAGACCGCCGGGGAATACAAGGAAGGCGACGGCGCGCAGGTGTCCGACGCGGCCGGAAGCTGAGGCCTGAGGGAGCAGGTGGCATGAACAGTCTCGCATTCGAGGACATGGCCGAGGAGACCCGGCGCGCGGTGGACGAGGCGGACCGCTTCGAGGAGCTGTCGCCGGCGGTGCCGGCCGACGCGGTCGATCTCAAGCCGGTGCCGCGCATCGCGATCCAGGCCTTTTGCGAAAGCGACGGGGTCGCGGACACGGTCGAGACGGCCGCGCGCGACCGGCGCATGGCCAAGGCTCATGTGAAGGTGCACAAGGGCGGCGTGGCGGCGGCGATCGATTTCTACGGCTCGGCGCCGACGCCCAATCTCATCGTGATCGAGAGCCTGTCCGATCCGGGCGGGCTTCTGGAGGGCCTGGAACGGCTCGCCGAAGTCTGCGACGCGGGCACCAAGGTGATCGTGATCGGTCATGTCAACGACGTGTCGCTCTATCGCGATCTGATCCAGCGCGGGGTCAGCGACTATCTGGTCGCCCCCATCGATCTGTTTCAGCTGATCGGCGCGATCGGCTCGCTCTACGTGAACCCCGACGCCGATCCGCTGGGGCGCACCATCGCCTTCGTCGGTGCCAAGGGCGGGGTGGGCGCCTCGACCGTGGCGCATAATGTCGCCTGGTCGATTGCGCGCACCTACGAGAGCGACGTGGTGCTCGCCGATCTCGACCTGGCCTTTGGCACGGCGGGGCTCGACTTCAACCAGGACCCGCTGCAGGGCGTCTATGAGGCGATTTCCTCGCCCGAACGCCTCGACGAGGTGATGCTCGACCGCCTGCTGTCGAAATGCGCCGAGCAGCTCAGTCTGCTGGCCGCGCCGGCCTCGCTGGAGCGCCCCTACGACCATTCGGAGAGCACCTTCGATTCGCTGGTGGAGCTGATGCGCCAGGGCGCGCCGGCGGTCATCCTCGACATTCCGCACGGCTGGTCGTCCTGGCACCGGCGCCTTCTGGCGTCCGCCGACGAGGTGGTGATCACGGCGGAGCCGGATCTCGCCAACCTGCGCAACGCCAAGAACATGGTCGACACGCTGAAGCAGCTGCGGCCCAACGACGTGGCGCCGCGTCTGGTGCTCAACCGGGTCGGCGTGCCCAAGCGGCCGGAGATCAAGGCCGGCGAGTTCACCGACGCGCTCGGTCTCGACGCGGTCGCGGTGATCCCCTTCGATCCGCTGGTCTTCGGCACGGCGGCCAACAACGGGCAGATGATCGGCGAGCAGGACGAGCGCCATCCCAGCGCCGCGCTGTTCGAGCAGCTGTCGCAGGTGGTGACCGGCCGCGCCGAGATCCAGAAACCGAAGGGCCTGGATCTCGCAGGCTTGATGTCGCGGCTCCTGAAGAAAGGCTGACGCGGCCCGGCGCGGCCCGGCGGGCCGCGCAAACCGGTGCAGGACGAACACGGCAACGGCGCAAGACGCACAAGGCAACTGAGTGTAGGTGACAATGTTCGGTCGACGTGGCGCAAGCCCAGCAACGCCGGTTTCCCGCCCGAAGGCGCCCGTGGCTCCCGCGACGGAGTTCGAGCCGGCCCCGCGTCCGCAGGAGCCCGCTCCGCAGGCGCCGGCCTCTCAGGGTGCGGTGTCCCCCGGCGCGGTGTCCCCCGCCCCGGCCTCGCAGGATGCGGGCGAGCCGGCGGCCGCGCGTCCCGAGCCGGCGACCGTTTCCGCCTCTGAGTCCAAGCCGAGCGCGCCGGCCGCCGCCTCGGCGGGCGAACCGCGCAAGCCCCGGCGCTCCGACGATTACTACGAGACCAAGGCATCGATCTTCAACGCGCTGGTGGAAGCCATCGACCTGTCGATGCTCACAAGGCTGAGCCCGGAGGACGCGCGCGAGGAAATCCGCGACGTCGTCAACGACATCATCGCGCTGAAGAATGTCGTGATGTCGATTTCCGAGCAGGAAGACCTGCTGGAGGACATCTGCAACGACGTGCTCGGCTTCGGACCGCTCGAGCCGCTTCTGGCGCGCGACGACATCGCCGACATCATGGTGAACGGCGCGGACACGGTCTACATCGAGACGCAGGGGCGGATGGAGCAGACCGGCATCCGCTTCCGCGACAACAAGCAGCTGATGAACATCTGCCAGCGGATCGTGAGCCAGGTCGGCCGCCGGGTCGATGAATCCAGCCCGATCTGCGACGCCCGCCTGATCGACGGCTCGCGCGTCAACGTGATCGCGCCGCCGCTGGCGATCGACGGGCCGACGCTCACCATCCGAAAGTTCAAGAAGGACAAGCTGACGCTCAAGCAGCTCGTCCAGTTCGGCTCGATCTCGCCGGAAGGGGCGACGGTGCTCGAGATCATCGGCCGCAGCCGCTGTAACGTGCTGATCTCGGGCGGCACGGGCTCGGGCAAGACGACACTGCTGAACTGCCTGACCGCCTATATCGATTCCACCGAACGCATCATCACCTGCGAGGACGCCGCCGAACTGCAGCTCCAGCAGCCGCATGTGGTGCGTCTCGAGACCCGCCCGCCCAACCTGGAAGGCGAGGGCGAGGTGACCATGCGCGATCTGGTGAAGAACTGCCTGCGCATGCGGCCCGAGCGGATCATCGTCGGCGAGGTGCGCGGACCCGAGGCCTTCGACCTTCTGCAGGCGATGAACACCGGCCACGACGGCTCGATGGGCACGCTGCACGCCAACTCGCCGCGCGAGGCCCTGTCGCGTCTGGAATCGATGATCACCATGGGCGGCTTCTCGCTGCCCTCCAAGACGCTGCGGGAGATGATCGTCTCCTCCATCGACGTCATCGTGCAGGCGCAGCGTCTGCGCGACGGCTCGCGCCGCATCACCCATGTGTCGGAGGTGATGGGCATGGAAGGCGACGTGATCATCACCCAGGACGTGTTCCTCTACGACATCCTCGGCGAGGACGCGAACGGCCGTCTGATGGGCCGTCACCGCTCCACCGGCATCGGCCGTCCGAAGTTCTGGGACAAGGCCCGCTACTTCGGCGAGGAACAGCGCCTGGCCGCCGCCCTCGACGCCTCCGAAATGCGCGAGGGCGAACATGTCTGAGCTGCGCGCCGTGCTCACGCCGGAACTGACCTGGCTCGCCATGGCGCTGCTTGCGACCTTTTCCATCGGCGGCATTCTCTACGCGCTGTTGCAGCCGCGCCTGTCGGGCGAGAAGGAACGCGAGAAGCGGCTCAAGTCGGTCGCCAGCCGGGCGAACACCATCGACGCGGTCCGCCGCACCCGCGACAACGAGCGCCGGCGCAAGTCGATGCACGACCAGCTCCGCGAGTTCGAGGAGCGCGAGAAGCGCAAGCACAAGGACGCCGCAAAGCTCAGTCTCGAGGAGCGCTTCGATCAGGCGGGCCTGAACTGGAGCAAGCGCACCTTCTACCTGTTTTCCCTCGCGAGCGGGTTCACCTTCCTGATCCTCGGCTTCACCGTCACGTCGTCGCTGATCCTGAACGTCGGGCTCGCCTTCGTCGGCTTCTTCGGCGTGCCGCGCTTCTATCTGGCGCGCCGGCGCAAGAAGCGGATCGAGGCCTTCCTGAATGAGTTGCCCAACGCGGTCGACGTGATCGTGCGCGGCACCAAGGCCGGCCTGCCGCTCGCCGAGTGCATGCAGATCGTGGCCGCGGAGGCCCGCGATCCGATCAAGACCGAATTCCGGCGCATCATCGAAACGCAGCAGATGGGCGTGACGCTGTCGGAGGCCATCGCGAAACTGCCGCAGCGCATGCCGGTCGCGGAAGCCAACTTCCTGGCGATCGTCGTGGCGATCCAGTCGCAGGCCGGCGGCTCCCTGTCGGAGGCGCTGGGCAATCTCTCCAAGGTTTTGCGCGAGCGCAAGTCGATGAAGGGCAAGATCAGGGCGATGAGCCAGGAGGCCAAGTCCTCCGCGGCGATCATCGGCTCGCTTCCCTTTCTGCTGGTCGGGGTCCTGTCGCTGATCAGCCCGTCCTTCATCGAGGTGCTGTTCACCGATCCCGCCGGCCAGATCATCCTCGTCGTGAGCGGCGGCTGGATGCTCACCGGTATCTTCATCATGAAGAAAATGATCAACTTCGACTTCTGAGGGGAAGGCCACCGCCATGTTCGGGCTCTCTTTCGCCGACCTCGCCAGTCAGCAAACCCTGATCGCGCTGCTGACCACCGTCGCGGTGGCGGGCACGGTGTTTTCGCTGGTCATGCCGTTGCTGGAGGGCGACAGGCTCAAGGGCCGGATGAAGTCCGTCGCCCTGGAGCGCGACCAGATGCGCGCGCGCGAGCGCGCCCGGCTCGCGGAGGAGAAGAAGGCGCCGCGTGCCGCGCTGCGCAACCAGCCCAAGCAGCACATGCAGCGTCTGGTCGACCGGCTCAACCTCAAGGCGCTGATGTCGGACGAGACAACGCGGATGCGGCTCGTGCAGGCGGGATTTCGGGGCACCAAGCCGCTGTACACCTATCTGTTCGCGCGTCTGGTCATGCCGGTGCTGCTGTTTCTCGTCGCGCTGTTCTATCTGTTCGTGCTGGTGCAGATGGACGTGCCGCCGATGGTCAATGTGTTCATCGCCGCCTTGATTGCCTTCATCGGTTACTATGCGCCGGATCTCTTTCTCAAGAACAAGATCCAGAACCGCCAGACCTCGATCAACCGGGCCTGGCCGGACGCCCTCGACCTGATGCTGATCTGCGTGGAATCGGGCATGTCGATCGAGGTCGCCTTTCGCAAGGTGTCCGAGGAAATCGGCGTGCAGTCGATCCCGCTCGCCGAGGAACTCACGCTGAGTAACGCGGAACTCTCCTATCTGGGCGACCGCAAGGTCGCCTATGAGAATCTCGCCAAGCGCACGGGGCTGGAAGGCGTGAAGAACGTCTCTCTGGCGCTGGTCCAGGCGGAGCGCTACGGCACGCCGATCTCGCAGGCCTTGCGGGTGATGGCGGACGAAAACCGCTCGCAACGCATGCAGATGGCCGAGAAGAAGGCGGCGGCCCTGCCGCCCAAGCTGACGGTGCCGATGATCGTCTTCTTTCTGCCGGTGCTGCTGGCGGTGATCATCGGCCCGGTCGTCATCCAGGCCATGAAGACCTTCTGAAGCGTACAGCCGGGTCATTCCGCGCGGCACCCTTCCCGAACACATACCCGCCCGCCGCGCCCGGATCTCCGGCTTGCGCGCCGGGGCGCCGCGCACGCAGGCAAATCCCCCGCCGGGGCCGGTCTGGCCCGTTCGCTGGCAAGGAGGACGTGCGGGAAGGTGCTGTCTCGCGGTCGGGCGACGGACGGAAGCTGCGGCGAGGGGGCGACGGGGGCCGGCGCCCGCGCGCCACGCGCGGCGGCGCGGGCCGGATCGGCACGGCAGGCGGGCGGTTTGCGCGGCTCAGCCGCCGCGCCGTTTGCGCTTGTCGGACTCGGAGATCTCCGCCCAGGAATTGCGCTGGGCCAGCATCGATTTCAGATAGGCGATGTTCTGGTTCGCCTGGCGCGGATCGAGTTCGGAGCGGGCGACCTGCTCGGCTTCCTCGAAGCGGCCCTGCAGGCCGATGGCGAGCGCGAGGTTCTGGCGGATGCGGCTGTCGGCCTTGGGACTTGCCGCGGCCCGGCGCAGGATTCGTTCCGCTTCCTCCACCTCGCCGGACAGAAGATGCGACATGGCGAGATTGTTGAGCAGGCTCGGCTCGTCCGGCGCGATCTTCAGCGCCTGCCCGTAGAGCGAGCGGGCCTTGTTGGTGTTGCCCAGCTGATCCTCGATGGCCGCTTCGGCCGAGAGCAGACGCCAGTCGGGCCGGGTCGGCGTCTGCGCGCCCTTGATGACGCGCAGGGCTTCCTGGAGCTTGCCGCCCATTGCCAGCACCTTGCCATAGGCGGCGGCGATATCGCGGTCGCTCTGGTTGCCGATGACGGCCTTGCGCAGCACCGCTTCGGCCTGCGGGATCTGGCCGTTGCGGCGCAGCGCCGCGGCATAGTTCAGGATGTTTTCCCGGTCGGTGGGCGCGCGTTCGTAGGCGCGGCCCCAGTAGTCGACCGCCTGGCGCGCGGGGCCGGACCCCGGGGCGGCGTAGCTCTGCGCGCCCGCATGGGTGCCGACCGCGCGTTTGTTGGACGCGCAGCCGGTCAGGGCGAGCGCCGCGGCGAGCGACACGGCGACGGTCAGGCGAAAGGGGACGGAGCGTCCCGGATGGGTGCGCTTGGATGGCATGGGCCGGGCTCCTCGACGCGGCGAAAGGATTGCAAATTGCCTGCCCCATCAATAGGCCGTTAACCCTAATGCTTCGTTAAGCGGGCGTGCGGTTCGGCACCTGCTGCCGTGCCCCGTGTCGTGCCCCGTCCCGCGCGACAGTGCCGCCGGCCCCGCGATTGCCGCCCCGCCGGCTTCGTGCTTTAACGGTCCGAGTTCTCCCGTTTTTCAGACACAAGGTGACCCGCCGGTGCGTTCCGCTCTGCTTGCCCCCGCTCCCGACCAGACCGCGATACCCGTTCATTTCGTCGATACGGCCAGCACGTCCGCCCGGCTTGCTGACCTCGGTGCCGAGGCTGAGGCCTGGGCCGCCGCCAACGGCTTCGACGGCGCGGCCGGACGCCTGCTGATCGTGCCCGGCGAGGGGCTGACCGCGCGCGCCGTGCTCTTCGGGGTCCGGGAGCCGGCCCGTCCGGGGTTCGCCGCCGGCGAGCTCGCCCGCAAGCTGCCGGCCGGGATCTACCGCTTCGAACTGGAAGAGACGGCGCAGACCGACGCCGCGCTTGCCTTCGCGCTCGGCAGCTACCGCTTCACCCGCTATCTGCGGGACGACGAGCGGCCCGGCCCGAGGCTGATGGTCGACGCCGGCGTCGACCTCGACGCGCTCGGCATCGTGCTCGACGGGGTGGGGCTGGCGCGCGACCTCATCAACACGCCCGCCAACGATCTCGGCCCGGCCGAGCTTGCCGAGACGGCGCGCGATCTCTTCGCGCTGCACGGCGGGACCACCCGGGTGATCGAGGGCGAGGCCCTGCTCGCCGAGGGCTTTCCCATGGTGCATGCGGTCGGGCGTGCGAGCGACCGCGCGCCGCGTCTCGTCGATGCGCAATGGGGCGACGAGGAGCACCCCAAGGTGACGCTGGTCGGCAAGGGCGTCGTCTTCGACACCGGCGGCCTCGACATCAAGCCGGCCAGCGCCATGACCCTCATGAAGAAGGACATGGGCGGGGCGGCCAATGTGCTGGGTCTCGCCGCGATGATCATGGCGGCGCATCTGCCTGTGCGCCTGCGGGTGATCGTTCCGGCGGTGGAAAACGCGATTTCCGGCGCAGCCTTCCGCCCCGGCGACGTGCTGCCGAGCCGCAAGGGGCTCAGCGTGGAAATCGGCAACACCGACGCGGAAGGCCGACTCGTGCTCGCCGACGCGCTGGCGCTGGCCGACGCGGAAAGCCCCGAATTGCTCATCGACATGGCGACGCTGACCGGCGCGGCGCGCGTCGCGCTCGGCCCCGAGCTGCCGCCCCTCTTCACCGACGACGAGACCTTTGCCGCCCATCTCGCCTCCTGCGCCGAGACGGTGGACGATCCCGTGTGGCGGCTGCCGCTGTGGCGTCCCTACGAGCGCTATCTCGAAAGCCGGGTCGCCGACATCAACCACATCAACACCAGCGGCGCGGGCTTTGCCGGGTCGATCACCGCCGCGCTGTTTCTCGCCCGTTTCGTGGAAAACGCCGGCACCTGGGCCCATCTCGACATCTACGGCTGGACGCCTTCGGACCGCCCCGGCCACCCGACCGGCGGCGAGGCGCAGGCGATCCGTGCCCTCTTCGCGTTGCTGCGCGACCGCTACGGCGAGGCCTGACCCCGGTTTCGCCGCGCGCCCGGCCTTCGTATAACGGAGCCGAAACGGTTTTGCGCGACACTGCCGCCAATCCGGACGGTGCCGGGCGCAGGCGCCCGGGGCCGGCCGTTGGGACGCGGGGAACCGCGGTGGGAACGCGAAAGGGTGCAGATGGGTGTCGAAATGCGGCCCGGTCAGGCCTTGCGCCTGTGGCACGACGTCACCATGGCGCTCGTGACCGATGGCGACAAGGATCTGACGGCGCGCCAGATGGCGATCCTCCTGACCGTGTATCTGGAACCGCCGCCGCATACGGTGCGCGGGCTGGCGGCACGCCTCAATGTCACCAAGCCGGTGATCACGCGCGCGCTCGACACGCTGGGCAACATGCGCCTGCTGTCGCGCCGGCGCGACGAGGCGGACCGGCGCAACGTGGTCGTCACGCGGACGGTGGCCGGGGCGCTCTATCTGGAGGAAATCGCCGACACGATCGTCGCCAAGGCGGCGGAAATTCGTCGGTGAGGCTTGCATGACACCACAGGGAGGGCGCGCATGACCCGCGATCTCGACGCCTTCGATCTCGATGATTTCGACCCGGCCGACTTCGACCGGCGGCTGCATCCGGTGCGGAGCGATCTCGCGGCCGCCGCCTATCGCGGGCGCGCGACGTCGGCCCGTTTCGTCGAGGGCACGGCGATGCAGGTTGCCGCCGACAGCGTCGCCCTGCGTCCCGCTCCCGATGCCGCGCGTTCCATCGACACCGAGGCGCTGCACGGCGAGACCGTCACCGTCTTGGAGACCCGCGAGGACGGCTGGGCCTGGGGTCAGCTTTCGACCGACGGCTATGTCGGCTACCTGCCGCAGGCAGCACTCGTGCCCGCCGGTCCGCCGCCGACGCATCGGGTCGCGGCGCTGCGCAGCTTCCGCTATCCGCGGGCGGATCTGAAATTTCCCCCGCTTGGCTGCATCTCGCTCGGCGCGCGGGTGCGGGTGGTCGACCGGACCACGACGCGCGGGCTCGACTATGCGCTTCTCGACGACGGCTCGGCGATGGTCGCCCGCCATCTCGTGCCGCTGGATCGCACGGTGTCCGACTGGGTGGCGGTGGCCGAGGCGTTTCTCGGCACGCCCTATCTGTGGGGCGGGCGGACCTCGCTCGGGCTCGACTGCTCGGCGCTGATCCAGCTTGCAGCGGCCGAGGCCGGCATCGCGATCCCGCGCGACACCGACATGCAGGAGCGCGCGGCCGGAACGCCGCTCGACCTGGCAGCCGGCTTCGAGGGCGCGCGGCGTGGCGATCTGGTGTTCTGGAAAGGGCACGTCGGCGTGTTGCAGGACGCGCGCACCCTGCTGCACGCCAACGGCTTCACGATGACCGTGGCGAGCGAATCCCTCGATGTCGCCGTGGCGCGCATCGCGGCCAGCGAATGGGGCGCGGTGACCGCGCTGCGCCGCCTGACGATCCGGTCCTGACGCCGCGCGCGGCCCGATCTGACCAGGTGGCTGCAAGACCGCCGATGGGGCGGGTCCACGGATGGAGAAGAAACTTCCGGAAGTGACGCCGTTCGGGCAATTCCGTTCCAAGAATTTTTCTAATTATTTCATGATTGTATTTCTTTTGAACAGGTGATCGTTTGGTGCGGAAAGCATTTGCAGAGTCGGACGAAAAGCAATAGGGCTGTGACGCCTTGCGCGCCGGGGGAGGGCAGCGGCAAGGCGGGATCGGGACAGGACGATGCGCCGGGACGATGATGCGTTCGCGGCACGGCGGCGGGGGCCCGGTCGTTCGCGCAAGGATCTTGCGCGTGAATCTTGCAAGAGAGTGATGAGGAGCGCGCGCCGTCAGGCCCTGACGGCGGCTGGCGTGCGCCCGGACGGACCAGACCGACGACCATGTTGCACGTGATACCCCATGCGGTTTTCCTCCATGTGGAGGACAACCCCGACGAAGCGCGCCTCTTCCGCGATGCGCTGGCGCGGGTGACCGCGAACATCCGCATTCGCCGGGTGAGTTCGGCGGAGACGGCGCTCGGCTTGATGCCGGTGCCGCGGCCGGGCGATGCCGGCCCTCCCTTCGACTGCGTGGTGTCGCGCCTGCGCCTGCCCGGGCGCAGCGGTCAGGATCTGGCGCGCGCGCTGCGCCAGCGCTACGACGCCGCCACCCTGCCGCTGGTGGCGGTCACGCATGACGTTCCGGCCGCCGCCGAAACGCCCTTCGACGCGGTGTATCAGAAGGCCGCGAGCGTGCGGGCGATGGAACCCGTCGCCCATGCCATCGTCGACCTGTGGTTTTCCCAGGCGCGCCGCTTCCACTGCTGACGCGCCCGGGCTCAAGCCGATCCTCAGTAGCCGCGCGCCGGGTCGACGCGGTTTTCCAGGTCCGCGCCCGCCTCGAAGGCGCGGATCTGCGCGGCGACATAGTCGATGATCGCATCCGGGTCGCTGTCGGCCGCGATATGCGGCGTGACGACGGCGGTTTCCAGATCCCACAGCGGACTGTCCGCCGGCAGCGGTTCGGTCTCGAAGACGTCGAGGCTCGCCGCGATCAGCGTCCCGTCGCGCAGGGCTTGCGCGATGTCGGCCTCGACGTGGCTGCCGCCGCGCCCGGCATTGATGAAGACCGGACCGCCGAGCGCGCCGTCGCGCGGCAGCTTGTCCAGCACGCCGCGGTCGATCAGGCCATGCGTCTGCGGGGTGAGCGGCAGCAGGTTCACCAGAATGTCGGTGCGCGCCAGAAAGGCGTCGAAGGCCTCTTCGCCGGCAAAGCATTCCACGCCGGCGAGATCCTTCGGCGTGCGCGCCCAACCTGCGACCCGGTAGCCGAGACGCACGAGAACCTCGGCCGCATCCGCCCCGAGCACCCCGAGACCGAGGATGCCGACCCGCACGTCGCGTGCGGCTGCCTGCGCATGCGGCGTCCACTCGTGCCGGCGCTGCTGGGCGGCATAGCGCAGATGCTGGCGATGGTGCAGCAGCACCTGAAGGGTGATCCATTCGCTCATGCGTCCGGTGAGATCCGGATCGACCACGCGTACGATCGGCACGTCCGGAAGGCCCTGCTGGCCGAGCAGATGGTCGACGCCCGCGCCGAGCGAAAAGACGGCCTGAAGGTTCGGGCAGGCGGTGAGCGCCGACGCCGGTGCCTTCCAGGTAAGGGCATAGCGGATGTCGGCGGGATCGCCCATGGCGTCCGGCCAGATTCGGATGTCGCGATCCGGAAGACGCGCCCGCAGCCGCTCCGCCCAGGGGCCCGCGTCCCATCCCGTGACTGCAATCAGGATCGCCATGCGTCGTGTCCTCCCGCGCCATGTGTC
This sequence comes from Stappia sp., assembly GCF_040110915.1. Taxonomy (NCBI): domain Bacteria; kingdom Pseudomonadati; phylum Pseudomonadota; class Alphaproteobacteria; order Hyphomicrobiales; family Stappiaceae; genus Stappia; species Stappia sp. The sequence goes on from NZ_CP157793.1 coordinate 66,360, forward strand.
GTCATTGTGTGTCGTCGTCATGTGCTGATAGCGCGCCGGGACGGGGGCAGGGAAGGGCGAAGTCCTTGTTTTTTCGGGCTCGGACCCCAATCGCCGGCCCTCAATCCCCGGCTTGGGCGAGACGCGGGCCCGGTGCGGCAGATGTCGCTTCGTCGTGGTCGCCGGCGGCCGGCGCGTCCTCCGCGTCCTCGGGCGGGTCGAGATCCAGCGCGCCGATGCCGCGCCCGCGCCGGGAGATCTTGTCGGTGGAGATCAGGATCTGGTCGATGTCGCGCCCGGCCTGCCCGAAATGGCTCTGCAGCTTGCGCACGCGCTGGTCGAGCCGGTCGACGTCCTCCACCAGATGCGCGACCTCCGCCTGGATCAGATGCGCCTCCTCGCGCATGCGCGCGTCCTTCAGCACCGACTGCACCACCTGGATCGACAGCAGCAGCAGCGTCGGCGAGACGATGACGATCCGCAGCCGATGGGCGCGCTGGACTAGATCGTCGAACTGCTCGTGGATTTCGGCGAAGACGCTTTCCGACGGCACGAAGAGGAAGGCGGTGTCCTGCGTCTCGCCGGGGATGAGATAGCGCGCGTGAATGTCGGCGAGATGCTTGCCGATGTCGCGCCGGAAACGGGCGCGCGCGGCCTTCAGCGCCTGGGGCTCGCGCGCCGCGCGCAACTGCGTGTGCGCCTCCAGCGGAAACTTGGCGTCGATGACGAGCGGCGGTGCGTCGTTCGGAAGATGGATCAGGCAGTCCGGCCGCACGCCGCTCGAAAGCGTGGCCTGGAAGGTGTAGCCGTCGGCGGGAAGCGCATCGCGAATGAGCGCCTCCATCCGCCCCTGACCGAAGGCGCCGCGCGTCTGCTTGTCGGCGAGCACGGCGCGCAGGTCGCCGACCTGCCCCGTCAGGTCGCGGATCGTCGTCTGCGCCCGGTCGATCACGGCGAGGCGTTCGTGCAGGTGGCGCAATCCGTCGTGGGTGCGCCGCGTGCTCTCCGCCATCGACTGGCCGAGCTTGTGGCTCATGCCGTCGAGCCGCTCGTTCACCGCGCGCACCAGATCGCCCTGACGGCTGCCGAAAACCTCGGCCATGGTCTGCATGCGGCCGGTCATTTCCGATTGCAGCTTCAGCAGATCGGCGATCCGGGCCTCCAGCGCCTGCGCCTGGGCGCGGGCGATCCGCTCGGCCCGCCGGCGCCCCCGCGACAGGCGCACGAGCAACCCCAGGCAGAGGATCAGGGCCGCGCCCAGCGTCGCGCCGCCGGCCAGCAGGGCCTCGCCGAGCGCGACCGGGCGCCCGGCGATGGAGAAGAGAATCGCATCCATGGAAACAAATATAGAACATCGTGCCCCCGCCGGAAACGCCGCTCATGGCGGCTCCCGTGGTTCGCACGCGTTGACCTTGCCCGCCGGATTGCATATTTCACCGCCATGACGAAACGCGACATCCTCATCATTCCGGACTCTAAGCTGCGTCTGGTCAGCGAGCCCGTGGCAACGGTCGACGACGGCGTGCGCCAGCTCGCCGACGACATGCTGGAGACCATGTACGACGCGCCCGGCATCGGGCTCGCCGCGATCCAGATCGGCGTGCCGACCCGCATGCTGGTTCTCGACGTGGCGCGCGAGGGCGAGGAGCCCGATCCGATGGTGGTGATCAACCCGCAGGTCGTGTGGGAATCGCCGGAGCGCTCCACCTATCAGGAGGGTTGCCTGTCGATCCCGGAGTACTACGAGGATGTCGAACGCCCGGCCCGGATCGGGGTGAAGTTCCTCGACCGCGAGGGCGCGGCGCGCGAGATCGAGGCCGACGGCCTGCTCGCCACCTGCCTGCAGCACGAGATCGACCATCTCAACGGCGTGCTGTTCATCGATCACCTGTCGAAGCTGAAGCGCGACCGGGTGGTCAAGAAGTTCCAGAAACAGGCGCGGCTCACGCAAAAGGCCTGAGCCGGCCCGCGTCACGCCGCCTCGACACATCCGACAGGACACACCCGACAGGACAAGGGCTCCCGCATGACCTTGCGCATCGTCTTCATGGGCACGCCCGATTTCGCCGTGCCGACCCTGATGGAGATCGTCGGGCAGGGGCATGATGTCGTCGCCTGCTACACCCAGCCGCCGCGCAAGGCGGGCCGGGGCATGGAGGAGCGCAAGTCGGCCGTGCACCGGGCCGCCGAAACGCTCGGCATCGAGGTGCGCACGCCGCTTTCGCTCAAGGACGCGGACGAACAGGCGCGCTTTGCCGACCTTGCCCCTGACGTCGCCGTGGTGGTCGCCTACGGGCTGCTGCTGCCGCAGCCGATCCTCGACGCGCCCGTGCACGGCTGTCTGAACCTGCATGCCTCGCTGCTGCCGCGCTGGCGCGGCGCGGCGCCGATCAACCGCGCCATCATGGCGGGCGACGCCGAAACCGGCGTCGAGGTGATGAAGATGGAGGCCGGCCTCGACACCGGCCCCGTCTACATGGCCGAGCGGGTGCGCATCGACGAGACGATGACCGCCGGCGATCTGCACGACCGGCTCGCGGCGCTCGGCGGCGATCTGATGGTGCGCGCGCTGGCGGCGCTGCCGCGCGGCGGGCTGAGCGCGACGCCGCAGGCCGAGGACGGCGTGACCTACGCAAAGAAGATCGACAAGGCCGAGACCCGCATCGACTGGACCCGGCCCGCGCGCGCGGTGCACGATCACATTCGCGGCCTGTCGCCGTTCCCCGGCGCCTGGTGCGAGATGGAGATCGGCGGCAAGCGCGAACGGGTGAAGATCCTGCGCAGCGCGCTGGAGACGGAAACGGAGCAAGACGCCGCCGCGCCGGGAACCGTTCTGTCGCCTGGGGGCGAGGGCGGGCTGCGCATTGCCTGTGGCGCGGGCGCGGTGCGGCTCGTGCAGGTTCAGCGCGCCGGGCGCAAGCCGATGGGCGTCGACGAGTTTCAGCGCGGCGCGCAGCTTCGCGTCGGCGCGACGATTGCGTAAGATGTGGCCCACCCATCACCGCGGATGCACCTCATGACCCATCCCTTGCCCGAACCCGTCATCCGTCCCGTCGCCGAGGGCGACGCGGGCGCGATCGCGCTGCTGCTCGCCGCCGCTTTCGGCCAGGACACGGAGGCGCGCCTCGTCGCGGAGCTGCGCGGCTGCGGCGCGCTGGTGATGGAGCGGGTGGCGGTCGATCCCGACGGAACGATCGACGGCTATGTCGCCTTCTCGCGGGTCACCGGCGCCGGTCCCGCGCATCGGCTGGCGATCTCCTGCCTCGCGCCGGTCGCCGTGCGCCCCGACCGTCAGCGCACGGGCATCGCGACGATGCTTCTGGAGGCGAGCCTGCGCGAGCTTGCCGACCGGGATGAGGATCTCGTGCTGGTGCTCGGCCCGCCGGCCTTCTTCCCGCGCTTCGGCTTCGACGCGGAACTGGCGAAGAAGGTGCGCGCGCCTTACGCGGGCGCCTTCTTTCAGGCGCTGGCCTTGACCGACGCGGCGCGCGCCGCGCTGCCCATCGAGGTCAGTTTCGCAACGCCCTTCCAGGCGTTCGACTAGACGCCGTTCCGCACTCCCGTCCGTCAGGCACCCCGCACATGCCCCGCTACAAGCTCACCGTCGAATACGACGGCCGGCCCTTCGTCGGCTGGCAGCGTCAGGCCAACGGCCCCTCCGTGCAGGCCGTGATCGAGCGCGCCATCGCCGCCTTTTGCGGGCAGACGGTCACCATCGGCGCGGCCGGGCGCACGGATGCCGGCGTGCATGCGCTCGGGCAGGTGGTGCATGTGGATCTGGACAAGGACTGGCCGACGGGCACGGTCTTCGGCGCGCTCAACTTCCATTGTCAGCCCGACCCGGTGGCGATCCTCGCGGTCGAGGCGATGCATGAGGGCTTCGACGCCCGCTTTTCCGCGATCCGCCGGCACTATCGCTACCGCATCGCCAACCGGTTGCCGCCGCTGACCCATGACCGGGGGCTTGCCTGGCACGTGAAGAAGCCGCTCGACGCCGATGCGATGAACGATGCCGCGCAGGTCTTCGTCGGCCATCACGATTTCACGACCTTCCGTCACTCGCGCTGTCAGGCGAAGAGCCCCTGGAAGACGCTGGAAGCCTTCCGCGTATGGCGCGAGGGTGACGCCGTGATCGCGGAGTGCAGCTCGCGCTCCTTCCTGCACAATCAGGTGCGCTCCATGGTGGGCACGCTGCGGCTGGTGGGCGAGGGGCGCTGGGGTCCGGCGGAGGTCGCCGCCGCGCTTGCCGCGCGCGACCGCGAGGCCTGCGGGCCCGTCGCCCCGCCGGACGGGCTCTATCTGACACGCGTCGATTATCGCGGTGCGGACGCGGACCGCGAGGCCCGCGCCGCCTGGCTGGCCGGTGAGGGCGCTCAGGCCGGGCCGGACGCGGCCTCGGAGGGCTGAGCGGCCGTCGTCCCGTCGCTCCCCTCGGCCGGGGCCGGGGGAACCAGACGCCGGTAGAGGTGCCAGGTGGTGTGACCGAGGATCGGCAGGCTGACCAGCAGGCCGATGAAGATCGGCAGCATCGACACCAGCAGCGTGACCGTGACGATGATCGCCCAGCCGATCATCGGGACGGGGCTGGTGACCACCGAGCGCACGCTGGTGATCATCGCTGTGATGAAGTCGACGTCCCGGTCGAGCAGCATCGGGAAGGACACCACCGTCAGCGAGAACAGGATGATCGACAGGGCGGCGCCGACCAGATTGCCGATCAGCAGGAACATCAGGCCTTCGGGCGTGGTCACCACCACGTCGACGAATTCGGCGAAGCTGGCGAAGGACTGGAAACCGAGGAACAGCGCCAGCAGCAGGCGCACCTGATACATCCACATGACCTGGACGAAGAGCACGACGAAGGCCATCCAGGCGAGTTCCCGGCGGCGCTGTGCCCAGATCACGCCGAGCACGCCGCCCCAGGTCAGCGGCTGTCCGCTCTCCAGTCGCCGGCTGACCTCATACAGTCCGACCGCGATGAACGGGCCGACGAGACCGAAGGCGACGGCCAGCGGATAGCTGAGATAGGGCATGCCGAGCGCGGACGCGGTCATCAGCACGACGATGCCGCCGATGGCGTAGACCCCGCCGAAGAACAGCCCGAAGACCGGAGCTGTGCGAAAATCCCGCATGCCGGCGCCGAGCGCGTCGACGATCGTCTGAAAGGTGATCGCGTTGACCCGGGTCGGGTCCGGGCGGGCGGGAGCGTGCACGGGCGCGGTGGTCGTGTCGCTGGATGTCATTCTTGTCTCCTCCGGATGGATTGTCGTTTGGAGACAGAATGCCACTGCGACGCCGTGTCGCAAAGCCGAACCGCGCGTGCCCGCCATGCGACGTTGGGCGGACCCCTATAGACCGAAAAGCCGGGCCGTCGCCTCGCTCAGGACGATGCCGGAGAGATACTCAAGCACCACCACCCCGCCGGCGACGACGGGCGGGCAGCCGAGCGTCACCCGCGTCGCGATGTAGCGGTAGCGCACGAAGACCAGTGTCGCGACCAGCAGGAACAGCATCAGCAGCCCGCCGGGCAGGAACCCGATGAGGTGCAGCGCGAACAGGGGCGCGGTCACCAGCGCCATGACGAGCGCCGACCAGTTGCGCACCACCACATAGGCGACATAGCCCGCGCCGACGCCGAGCGGGCCGGCGATCAGCGCGAGCACCAGCGGCACGAACACCCAGTCGAGGCCGAGCGCCACGGCCCGCGCGGTCAGGAAGAGCTCCAGCGACAGGGGCGCGACGTCGGCGGCCTCGCCGCTCACGAGCACGCGTGCTTCGGAGAGCGAGGCCAGCGCAACGAGCGGCAGCAGCAGAAGGATCACCGAGAAGGAGCGCCAGAAGCCGGCAAAACTCGTGTCGAAGCCGGCCAGCGCGCCGGGCCGGTTCAGCAGCAGGTTCCAGGCGGCGGCGGTGGAGCGCTGGATCTCCGCAAGGCTCGGCATGGCGCGGGCTTTCAGTGTGCCGGGAAATAGGCGTCGAGGAACCGGCGGTAGATCGCCGCCAGCCGGTCGAGGTCGGCGGTGGCGACGCGCTCGTCGACCTGGTGCATGGTCTGGCCGACGAGGCCGAACTCGACCACGGGGCAGTGGTTCTTGATGAAGCGCGCGTCCGAGGTGCCGCCGCCCGTCGACAGCTCCGGGCGTTTGCCCGTCTCCGCCTCGATGGCGTCGGCAAGCGCGGCGATCAGGGTCTCGTCATGGGTGAGAAAGCTGTCGGAGGCGTCCTCGGTGAAGGCGAGATCCCAGTCGCAGGTCAGCGGGCCGACCGCCTCGAGCGTGGCCCTGAGGTGGGCGCGCAGGCTCTCCACCGACCATGTGTCGTTGAAGCGCACGTTGAAGCGCGCGCGCGCCTGGCGCGGGATCACGTTGAAGGCCGGATTGCCGACATCGAGCGAGGTGATTTCCAGATTGGACGGCTGGAAGCGGTCGTTGCCGGCATCGAGCGTCAGCCCGGTCAAGGCGCCGACCAGCGCCAGCAGATCCGGCACCGGGTTCTTTGCCAGATGCGGATAGGCGACGTGGCCCTGCACGCCGGTGACCGTCAGCGTGCCCGACACCGAGCCGCGCCGTCCGACCTTGATCGCGTCGCCGAGGGCGGCCGGGTTGGTCGGCTCGCCCAGGATGCAGGCGTCGAAGACATGGCCCTGCGCCTTCGCCCAGTCGAGCAGCTTCGCCGTGCCGTTGACCGCCGGGCCCTCCTCGTCGCCGGTGATGAGGAAGGACAGCGTGCCGGACAGCGCGCCGCCCCTTGCGCCGACGAGATCGAGCGCGGCGGCCGCGAAGGCCGCGATCCCGCCCTTCATGTCGACCGCGCCGCGCCCGAAAAGCACGCCGTCGGCGATGTCGCCCTGAAACGGCGGGTGGGTCCAGGCGGTCTCGTCGCCGGGCGGCACCACGTCGGTGTGGCCGGCGAAGACGACATGCGGCCGCCCCGAGCCGATGGTGGCGAAGAGATTTTCCACGTCCGCCGTGCCGGGCTGCGAGAAGGTCATGCGGGTGACGGCGAAGCCCGCCGCCGAAAGGCGTTCTTCCAGCAGCGCCAGCGCTCCGCCCTCGGCCGGCGTGACGGACGGGCAGCGCAGAAGGTCGCGCGCAAGGGCCACGGCGGGGGACAGGGCATCGGTCATGGGACAATTCCGGTTCGCGCGGGAGACGGGGCGACGTGAGAACGGGCGGTCAGGTCGGGCGCTTCCAGCGGCTGTTGGGCCCGGGGCCGTAGGCGTTCGGACCCGGCGTGCCGGGTATCAGGCCGAGGCCGACGATGAAGGCGATATTGATGCCGGGAATGAACACGGCGATGGCCAGGAAGCCGGTGAGCCCGCGATCCTGCAGCCGCTTGATGACGAGGGCGAGTTCCACCCATTGGAACAGCATCAGCGCATAGGGAACGAGCGGATTGGATTCCACGAAGGCCGCGACGGCCATCTCCAGCGACTGCGGTTCGTCGAGATTCACGCCGGACAGGTCCATGTCGCGCAGTCCCACCGTGATGAGGATCGCGAAGATCGCCCAGACCAGCGCGAAGGCGAGCCAATAGGGCTCGCGCGAGACGCGCCCGATCGGGTTGAAGAACAGCCAGAGCGGTCCGAGCGGGCCGGGATGGGGAACGGGCGAGGCCATGGAGATCCTGTCCGGATAACGACTGCACCGCACTTAGGCGGACTGGCGACGACAATCAAGCCGCCGTCACACCTTCTGCCCGGTCAACTGCCCGCGTTAAGGGAGGATTATGGGAAGGGTGGTATGCCGAAGGTGCCGAGGACGCGCGAAGGGCGGCCCGGCATGCGTCGATCCGCCTGGCGGGTCGGCCGGCGGATCAGACCCCAGACAGGAGCCAGGCACCGTGTTCAGCTTATCGCCCGTCTCGCCCGACAATACGTTTCGCAAGAAGCGGATCGAACGGGTTTGCAAGATGATCGCGGATCACGTGGCGCGCCACGGTCATTGCCGGATCATCGACCTTGGCGGCACGCGCGGCTTCTGGGAGGTCTGGCGCGACATGATCGACTTCGACACCGTGTCGATCACCTGCGTCAACATCGATGTGGCGGCGCAGCCGCCGGCCGAGGTCGATCTGCCGATCGAGGTGATCGAGGGCAGCGCCTGCGACCTGCCCCAATATGCGGACAATGCCTTCGATCTGGTGTTTTCCAACTCGGTGATCGAACACGTCGGGCTGTGGCCGAACAAGGTCGCCTTCGCCCGCGAGGCGCGCCGTCTGGCGCCGAGCTACTTCATCCAGACGCCGAATTACGGCTTTCCCATCGAGCCGCACGCGCGCTTTCCCATGCTGCACTGGCTGCCGCGCCCGATGGCCTATCGCATCCACATGCTGATGCGCACCGGCTTCTACCCCAAGGCGGCGACGCTCGACGACGCGATGTTCGCAGCCGAGGACGCGATCATGCTGGACCGCCGGCAGATGCGCCATCTCTTCCCCGACGCGACGGTGGAATCGGAGCGTTTCTTCGGCCTGGCGAAATCGCTGATGGCGATCCGCCACAAGCCGGCCGAAAGCGCCCGCATCGCCGAGGCCGCCTGACGCAAAGTGAGCGTTTCGGAAAACCCGCGGCCCGGCGATCCGTGTCGCCGGGCCCGCGTGCGCGGCGTCAGTCGCGCAGCAGCTCGTTCACCGAGGTCTTGGAACGGGTCTTCTCGTCGACACGCTTGACGATGACCGCGCAGTAGAGGTTCGGCCCCGGCGCGCCGTCGGGCAGCGGCTTGCCCGGCATGGTGCCGGCGACCACGACCGAGTAGGGCGGCACCTCGCCGTAGAAGACCTCGCCGGTGGTGCGATCGACGATCTTCGTCGACTGGCCGATGTAGACGCCCATGCCGAGCACCGAGCCCTCGCGCACGATGCAGCCCTCGACCACTTCCGAGCGCGCGCCGATGAAGCAATTGTCCTCGATGATGACCGGGCCAGCCTGAAGCGGCTCCAGCACGCCGCCGATGCCGACGCCGCCCGACAGATGCACGCCCTTGCCGATCTGCGCGCAGGAGCCGACGGTCGCCCAGGTGTCGACCATCGTTCCCTCGTCCACGAAGGCGCCGAGATTGACGAAGGAGGGCATCAGCACCACGCTCTTGCCGATGAAGGCGGAGCGGCGCACGATCGCGCCCGGAACGGCGCGAAAGCCGGCTTCCTCGAAGTCGAGACCGCGCCAGCCGTCGAACTTGGACGGCACCTTGTCCCACCAGGTGGCATCGCCCGGGCCGCCCTTGATGATCTCCATCGGGTTGAGCCGGAAGGACAGCAGCACCGCCTTCTTCAGCCACTGATTGACCGTCCAGTCGCCGTCCGCGCCCTTTTCCGCGACGCGGGCATGGCCGCGGTCGAGCAGGTCGAGGGCGGCATTGACGGCGTCGCGCACGTCGCCGGTGGTGTGGCTGTCGATGTTGGCGTGGTCCTCGAAGGCCGCGTCGATGGTGGCGGCGAGCTTGGTCTGGTCGATCTGGGCGGGATTCATGCGCGGGCGTCTCCGTCGGCGTGAGAAAAACGGCGGGATTGTCGCGCGGGAGAAAAGCCGGGAGGGCGGGGGAAGTCAAGGCCGCGCGGGATCGCACGCGGCGGCGCGGGCGCGCACCCGGGCCGCCGGGCTCGCGCGCGTCTCCGGGTGCCGCCGGGGCGTATGCACCGGCGCATCAGGGATCGAGGACGATCACCTCGGTCTCGCCGGCTTCGCAGACGTAGCAGCAGCTCTCGCAGGCCTCTTCGTCGTCAAGGCCGACGCCCCAGTAGGCGTTCGCATCGCCGCGTACCCAGGCGCCGTAGCAGATGTCCTCGCCGGCGCTGCAGTCGATCGCGAATTCGGTGGTCTGGCCGTCGTCGAGCACGAAAACCTTGTCGCCGCCCGGCCAGACGTGGTCGCGCGACTGCGAATAGAGCTCGACATCCACGATGTTGGGGTGGTTGCTGCGAAATAGCCAGCTCATCGTTTCCGCCTGGGCCGGAAGCGCGGGAAGCAGCAGAAACGCCCCGCAAAGCGCCAGCGCCACCGCAGTGCGGCGCGCGGCGGCCGCGACCACGGGTGACGGATGCCCGCCTGTCATGTCGAGATGCGCCATGTTGCGGCTCCCCCTTCTGTCGGTGCGCCCGTTCGGGTCGCTCTCCCCCTGAGTGCCGTCGGGCGACGGAAACCGGGGCGATCCCGTGGCCGGTCCGCGTCGTGCCGGCATCGAGCATCGCATGCGGAGGGAGATCCCGCCAAGCGATGTTTCCGTTGCGGAAGATGAGCGCAGGCCAAGGGGAAGACAAGAAGGGCGATGGACAGCGGACGGCTCCGGTTCTAAGCGAGAGGGATGGAGTTGTGGATCCCCATCACCCTCTTCGCGGCCTTTTGCCAGAACGCCCGCTCCGCCCTTCAGAAGCACCTGAAGGGACGGCTCGGGACGACGGGCGCCACCTTCGTGCGCTTCGGCTACGGCTTTCCTGTCGCGCTTGTCTATCTGGCGGCGCTGCATTGGGGGCTTGGCAATCCGTTGCCCGAGCCGGGCGCGGTGTTCTGGGCGGTCGGCGCACTGGGCGGCGTGGCGCAGATCGCCGCGACCTTCCTGCTCGTTCATCTCTTCGCCTACCGGAACTTCGTGGTCGGCACGGCCTACTCCAAGACCGAGCCGGTGCAGGCGGCGCTCTTCGCCCTGGTGTTTCTGGGCGAGGCGGTGACGCCGCTGGCGAGCCTTGCCATCGCCATCGGCGTCGTCGGGGTGGTGATGATCTCGCTCGCCGGGCAAAGCCTGCGCTTCCGGTCGGTCGCCACCGCGCTCGTCGGCCGGCCGGCGCTGATCGGGCTGGCCTCCGCCGCGCTCTTCGGTCTGTCGGCGGTGTGTTACCGCGCCGCCTCGCTGTCGCTTGAGGGGCCGAATTTCGTCATGCAGGCGGCCGCGACGCTCGCCTATGTGACCGTGTTCCAAACGGTGCTGATGGCCGCCTGGATGCGCTGGCGCGAGCCGGAGCAACTGGCGGCGAGTGTCGCGAACTGGCGGGCCGGGATCTGGGTGGGGCTTGCCGGCGTGGCGGGCTCGGCCGGCTGGTTCACGGCGATGACCCTGCAACAGGTCGCCTATGTGCGCGCGCTCGGCCAGATCGAGCTGGTCTTCACCTTCCTCGCCTCCTGGCTCGTCTTTCGGGAGAAGGTCCACCCGAGCGAGGCGCTGGGCGCGGCGCTGATCGTCGCGGCCATCGTGGTGTTGCTGCTGGGCACGTGAGCGCCAGGGGCCGAACGGCCTGAGGTCTCAACCTGACCGCCTTGCGCAAAGGCGCAGGGCATAGGCCGGCGATCCCCGAGATCTCGGAAAAAGAGACGGATCGACGGCTTCGGGTGGGATCACGCCCGGGGCGCCGGTCGCGGGATCGATGCGCTGTCCAAGGGTCGGCTCTCCCGTGCTTTTCGTATCGACGCCCGCCCCGACGAAGATGCGCCCGGCCGCCGCCTCGACCGGCACCCATCCGGTCGGGCAAGGCGTGTCCGCCGGCAAAAGGGCAAGGGCGCGTGAGGGCCAGGCCTGAGGTGAGGGCGAAGAAAACCAAAGCCCGACAATCCCGCCAAGGACGCCGCTGGCGATGGCAAGAAGCAGCACGGGGCGGTGGTTCATACGGTCGCATGGCCTTGTTGCGGGACGGACCCACAGTTTACGGCGAGTTGTTCCGTAAGTACAACGCATGATCGCATTGGGTTGCGAGAGCCCGACGGCGCGGGCTCGGAACAGTCGCAATGGAAGGGTGTTTGAAGGGGAGGGCGCTCGAACATCGGTGATGTGATCGCGATGGTCCCGATCGTGAGCGGTCTGGGAGCGGTCTGGGAGCGGTCTGGGGGGGCGGGGCGGTTGTCGCCCTGGCCGGTGTCGCTGGCGTGGGCGTCACCAATCGTGCGATCCGGGATGTGCAATCTTCTCTCGAGGCGGCCAGGTCGGAGGCCCGGTGCATCCAGAACGATCTGCGTATCCTGCCTGGTCACTACCAGGCAAATCGATGCGAAAATGTTATGATGTAGACATTCCGGTGGATCGTGATGGAATTGAAAATCCTGAATGACGATGTTGCGATGATGGCATCGTCGACAGCCGGGTCTGTGTATTTTCAGTTCTTTTTCACGTTTGCTTTGCTGGTTGGCCTTGTCTTTGTTGCTCAGGATCGCTTCGATCTCAGCATGGGACCTCTGGACCTCGTCGTTCAGCCGGTTCTGACCGTTGCGGTCCTTTTCGTGATGGCGAGCGTGTGGCCGGCGCTGATCCGATTGCAAAAGGTCTATGTCGACAGATCCAAGGGTCTCGTCATTCGAACGTCCCTGACCCTTGCCGGATTGGAGGAAACGACCGTTCGGTTCTCCGACGTCGAGGCCGTGGTGATCCGGCGCTGGCCCGCGATGTTTTCGTCCCGGATCGTGCTTCGAACATCGCAGGGAACGCTCGACCTCGTTAGGCAGGGTCATCTTCTTCTCAGGCGGCGTCACATGCGGGAGTTGCGCGCGCTTGCCGAGTTTCTCGGCGTGCCGCTTGTCGACCCGCGCGCCTCGCGCCCGGACCGGGCCTGACGTCCAGCGACCTCAAGCGCGGGATATCATCTGCTTCGTGAGCTCAGCATCTCGACACAACACGCCGAAGCATTCGCGATTGGGTAATCCAAAACAGCAACCCATGATAGAATGCGGTTGCGCGGGCCGTGCGGCGGGCGCGGATCCGCGCTCCTCGGCGCGACGGCGCCCAACCGCGCGGGCACACGGGACCGGTGCAAAGCCCGCCGGTCGAAAAGAAATCCTCGGGCACGGAAAGGGGCCGATACTCGATGCAGGATCTCTCAAGCAGGAGTGACAGCATGTGCCCTTCCTTTACCGGGACCGATCTGCGGGATGCGATCGAACAGGCGACCAGGCGTGACAACACGGCGCGCTGCGCGCAGTTGCGGTCCCGGGCCCGTGCCCTGAAGGAGCGTGCCGAGGATCTCAAACGCGAGCTCGGGTCGCTGAAGCGCGAGCTTGAAAACTATCGGGCGGCCCGCAGTGGAGGGCAGGAAAACGCGGTCCTGGTGGGCATCTCCATCCTCGGGAGCCTGTTAATGCCGGCGTCGATACTTGTTGCCGGATTGCTTGCCTTTGTGCGGTTTGGTGCCCCGATCCTGTTCGGGGGTGCGGCGGCAATAGGGACTATCCTGACGGGTGTTGCGGACGTCAAACAGGCCCTGAACATGCTCGACGCGGCGGAGCGGAGTGGACCGAACATCCAGGCTGTCCTGCGGACGATCGCGACCGTTGAAGCGAAGGCACGGGGCGTTCAACGGGACCTTCGCGTGCTGGAAAGCCATGCGGTTGCCTATGGCTGCAACGACGAGACGTCCTAGCGCTGTTCGCCGAGCCTCGGGATTCCCGACAGGATATCTTAACCCGCAGGGTGAAGTCGGTCACCTGCCAGTAATGCAGGAAACATGTTCTCGTACTGTGATTTTGTTCAAGGGGTAGGAAATGTATGTTGTGAAAAACACGGGGGCGGATAGAAGGATAATAATAAAGTTGAATTCTTTCGGTTTTGTGGCGTATTTTGTATTTTTCAACTCTCTTATATACGTTGTTTATGCTTATGCATATAAAACGCGAGGCATCGGCCTTGAAGATTTTCTGACAGTGCATGGTCCGGCTTTTCCAGGCATCTTGTTGATGGCGACCGCCGTATTTTCGGCGCTCGCGCGATTCTGGATGATTCATCTGGATCGCGCGGACGACCGCATCGTGCAGCTGATGAAGGGCGTTTATTTCACCTATCAGCGGGAGCTTGCTCTGTCGGAGGTAACCGCGGTCGTCATCCGGCGAAGGCCCACCCTCATCCTCGGCCGAATCTGTCTGCGTGCCGCTGCTTTCGAAGTGGATCTCAGTCCGCCCGGCTTTCTCCTGCCCGGCCAGCGCGCGGCGGCGCGCGAGATCGCAGAATTCCTCGGCGTGCCGCTCACCGACGAGCGCGGGCACATCATCCCGTATCGGGCGTGAGCGGCGGACGCGTGAACGCGGGAGCGGTGTCGCGGCCGCTCGATGCTTGCCGGGCTTGCGGTGACCCGAAGAAACGGGGGCGCGAGGGAAAGCCCACCCTGCTCAGGCACCTATGGGCACATCCCCTATCCTGATCGGTGTCTCGACGCCGCGCGGCGCGGTCCTGTCCAGCCCGCCCTGAGCGCGGCGGGCAGGGCAACAGGGGCGGGCGTCAGGACGCAGCAGACGTTACATGGTCACGGGGCGCGCAAAGCCTCAACAGGGACAGAAAGAACGCGCCACGATGCGGCACGCCCGTCGCGAAGTAACCATCCGCGCGTGTCGGGTCGGGCGGTGTCCAGTCCGTGAGCGGTGCGCCGTCAAAGGTCCAGTTCCGGCTTCGGAGGCGATATTGGAGTGTGCTCAAGGTCTCCGGCAAGGCGATCTCCGGCGTTGTCCAGAGGTCCTGAAACACCCGATCGTTCGATGCATCGACCGTCATCCACCCGTGCGGACATGTCCGATCCGCCGGGATCACGTCGAACCGCCCGGCGGGAACTTCTTTCAGGCGCGCCTCGACGAATGGAAGGAACTGGCCGACCAGAAGGGCGACCAGGATCGCAAACGCGTATCGAAGCGTGGCGCGTGTCATCGTCCGGTCGTCCGGTCGTCGGGTGTGCGGCCGCTGCCCGGAGCCGGGTGCGGACTTGCGATTGCAAGATCGATATGCAATCTATAGTCGCATTGGATTGCGGTCCAGAGACCCTTGAGAGGACTTGGGAACCCGGTCTGTGCGGGCGTCCGTCTCGGGTCTGCGGCCCAGTCTTCGCGCTCTGGCCATGTCGGCCATGTCCGTCATGTCGTCGGGGCGATCGCACGGACAGTCGCACCGGGTCGCAGGCGCCATGTTCTCGGTTCATCGCATCAACGCGCATCGCCTGCTGGTGACCTCCAACCTCGCGCAGATGGCGATCGGGATAGCTTTGCTGATGCTGGTGGTGGCACCCACCTTGCATGTTGTTTTCTTCAACAGATACATGAGCAAGACGTTTCTTGAATCTCTGCTTGCGGCGGAGATGACCACCTTCGGGCTCCTGTCCCTGGTGCTGGCCTGGACGGCGTTTTTTCACACGTGGCGCACGGATGTCGATCTGCGCGAGGGGACCCTGGTCACGAGCGACGCCACCCTCTTCGGGACGCACTATGTTCAGCGCCCGCTGGCCACGGCGATTCGCGTGGAGATCCGGCGGCGGCCGACCCTTGTCGTTTCGCGAATTCGTCTGTGCACGCACGACGGGCCGGTGGACCTCGGGCCACCGGGCTTTCTCCTGCCCGGCCAGAGCGCGGCGGCGCGCGAGATCGCAGAATTCCTCGGCGTGCCGCTCACCGATGAGCGTGGGATCGTCATCCCGTATCGCGCGTGAGCGGGGCGGGTCGGGTCCGCTCCGATTCCCGGTTCGGCCGGTTGACGAGCGTCACCAGCACGAAGGAGATGATCATCAAGAGCACCCAGGCGTTGAGCTTGGCAAGCGAGACGAGCCGCCAGCCGTCCGCCTGGTCGGGATAGCGCCAGGCCTGCGCGAAGGTGCCGATGTTCTCCGCGATCCAGATGAACAGCGCGACCAGAAAAAAGCCGAGCACCAGCGGCATCCGGTGGCGGTAGCGATAGACGGAGTAATGCACCCAGCAGCGTCCGTAGAGCAGGATCAACACGGCGAAGAGCCCGAGCCGGATGTCGATCACGAAGTGGTGCGAGAAGAAATTGATGTAGATCGCGGCGGCGAACAGGTAGGTGGTCCACATCGGCGGATACTGCGTGTAGGCGAAATCGAAGATCCGCGAGACGCGCGCCAGATAACTGCCGACGGCGGCATACATGAAGCCGGAAAAGAGCGGCACGCCGCCGATGCGGAAAAAACTCTCCTCCGGATAGATCCAGGAGCCGGCCGCCGTCTTGAACACTTCCATCGCCGTGCCGACGACGTGGAAGATCAGGATCACCTTCGCCTCGTCCAGCGTTTCGAACTTCGCCCACAGCAGCCAGATCTGGATCGCGACCGCCGCCAGGAACAGAAAGTCGTAGCGCGCCAGCGGCGCATCGGCGGGATAGAAAAACCGCGTGCCGAGAATGAGCGCGAGCAGCAGCGCCCCGTAGAGGCAGGCATAGGCCTGCTTGATGCCGAAGGCGAGGAACTCGACCGTGGCGCGGGCGAAGACGCCCTTGCCGAGCCGGCGATAGACCCACGGCAGCGCCAGATGCAGCGCCCGTTCGGTGCGCGAGGCGGCGGTGGCCGGGCGGCCGAGACGCTGGACGAGGTTGAGCCGCATGCCCCCGGATCTCCGCCCTGGCCCGTGGATCAGGCCTGCGGCGCGTCGATCGCGCCGAGCACGGCGGTCAGGAAGCCGGTGAGATCCTCGGTGACGAAATCCACATGCGGGGCGCTGTCGCCCTCCAGTTCCCATTCCTCTCGAAAGACCGCGCGCGTGCCTTCCGGCACCAGCAGCACCGAGCGCATGCCGAGCCGGTGCGGGACTTCCAGATTGCGGGCGAGATCCTCGAACATCGCCGCGCGCACCGGCGACACGCCGGTCTTGTCCAGAAACATCCGGTAGGTGTCCAGATTGGGCTTGGGCAGCAGCCCGGCGGCGACGATGTCGAAAATGTCCTCGAAGTGCTCGGAGATGCCGAGCCGCGCGGCGGTGCGTTCCGCATGCGGACGGTCGCCATTGGTGAAGATGTACTTCTTGCCCGGCAGCCGCGCGATGGCCCGGCCGAGCGCCGGGTTGGGATCGACCGGCGAATAGTCGATATCGTGCACGTATTCCAGAAACGCGTCCGGATCGATGTCGTGCTCGATCATCAGCCCGCGCAGGGTGGTGCCGTAATCCTTGTAGTATTGCTTCTGCTTCAGATAGGCCTGATCGCGCGGCAGATCGAGCGCCCGGGCGACATAGTCCGAGATGCGCGTGTTGATCTGGGAAAACAGATCGCTGCTCGCCGGATAAAGCGTGTTGTCGAGATCGAAGACCCAGGCCTCGACGCCCTTGAAGACCCTGAGATCCTGCCCGTGCGCGTGGCGTCCCTCGCGCGTCGCGGGGTCGCCCGAAACGGCACCCGGGGTGCCGGCGGCGTTGGCGCGGTCGGTCATGGGCGCAGCAGGGTCCCGGCGCCCTGGTCGGTGAAGAGCTCGAGCAGCACGGCGTGCGGCACCTTTCCGTTCAGGATGACGACGCCCTCCACGCCCTGTTCGATCGCCTCGATGCAGGTCTCCACCTTGGGGATCATCCCGCCGGAGATCGTGCCGTCCTCGATCAGCGCGCGGGCCTGGGCGACGGAGAGCTCCTTGATGAGCTTGCCGTCGGCATCGAGCACGCCCGGAACGTCGGTGAGGAACAGGAGCCGCTTGGCGTCGAGCGCGCCGGCGATGGCGCCGGCGAAAGTGTCGGCGTTGATGTTGTAGGTTTCCCCGTCGCGGCCCGGCGCGACCGGGGCGACGACCGGGATCAGCTCTTCCTTCATGACGAGACGCAGCACGGTCGGATTGACCTCATGCGGCTCGCCGACGAAGCCGAGATCGAGGATCTGCTCGATGGCGGAATTCGGGTCGCGCACCCGCCGGTGCAGCTTCTCCGCCGTGACCAGATTGCCGTCCTTGCCGCACAGGCCGATGGCCTTGCCGCCGGCGGCATTGATCAGATGGACCACTTCCTTGTTGATCGCGCCGGCGAGCACCATTTCGACCACGTCCACGGTTGCTTTGTCGGTCACGCGCAGGCCGTTCTTGAACTCGCTGCGGATGCCGAGCCGGTCGAGCATGGCGCCGATCTGCGGTCCGCCGCCATGCACCACGACCGGCTGCACCCCCGCCTGACGCAGCAGCGTGATGTCGCGGGCGAAGGCCTGGCCGAGGTCGGCGTCGCCCATGGCGTGACCGCCGTATTTCACCACCACCACCTGGTCGTCGTAGCGCAGCATATAGGGCAGCGCCTTGGCGATGACCTGCGCCGGATTGGCGGGCGCCTGGGAGGAGGGGGCGGGACTGGCCGGAACGGAGTCGGACATGGGCGTTTCGAACTTTCGCGGGCGGCTGGGCGTGGGGATCCGAGGCAGGGATGCGCGTTCGGACCCGAAGGGAACGGAGGATCGCGGCGACACGATGACGACGACGGCCGGCTGTCGACAGCACCCGTCCGACGGTCACGGTCCGTCTATATCCGGTTTGCCCATCGTGCTCAATCGCGGGGGCTCGATCGCGTGCGGGGATCAGGCGACACCGACCCGCAACTGCTCGGGCCGTTGCGCGGGGTGCATGTGCCCCGCCTCCAGCGCGCGGGCGATGAGCTGCGGGATGTCGCCGGCGGGAACCGGCTTGCAGAAATGATAGCCCTGCATGTCGGTGCAGCCGATCCTGGCGAGAAAGCGTTTCTGTTCCTCGGTCTCGATGCCCTCGGCCGTCACCTTGAGACCGAGATCGACGGCGAGTTTGACCAGCGCGTGGGTGACCTTGTTGTAGTCGATGTTGACGTCGAGGCCGCGCACGAACTCGCGGTCGACCTTGATGCGATCCACCGAGAATTGCAGCAGATGGGTCAGGGAGCCGAAGCCCGTGCCGAAATCGTCGAGCACGATGGAGATCCCGAGCCGCTTCAGGGCCTTCAGGGTCTGCATGAGATCCGGCGACGGCGTCAGCAGAATGTTCTCGGTGATCTCGAGGTCGAGGCAGCGGCCGTCGTATCCGGTGCGCTCCAGGATCGAGCGGACGCGATTGACCAGGCGGGGGTCGCGCAGCTGCCCGGCGAACAGATTGACCGACAGGCGGAACCCCTCGGGCAACGCCTGCGCCCAGGGCAGCGCCGCGCGGCAGGCCTCCTCCAGAACCCAATATCCCACGTCCGCGGCGTAGCGGGTGGAATCGAGCGCGGCGATGAAGACACCCGGGGACAGCCGGCCGCGTTCCGGGTGGTCCCAGCGCAGCAGGGCCTCCGCGCCGATGATGCCGGCGTCGTCGAGGCGCACGATGGGCTGGAACACGAGATCGAACTGCCCCGCGTCGAAGGCTTCGCAGAGCTCGCGCGCCAGCGTGTTGCGGCAATCCGCCTCCCGGCGCATCGTCATGTTGAACCGCGCGAAGCGGCCGCGCCCGCTCGCCTTGGCCTCGTAGAGCGCCAGGTCGGCATTGCCCATCAGCTGGCTGTAGCTGCCGCCGTGCTCGGGCAGCGACGCGATGCCGAGGCTGCATCCGCAATCGACCTCGTCGTGACCGATCTTGTAGGGCTCGGCGAGGGCCTGGCAGATCGTGGCGGCATATTCCGCCACCGCGCCGTCCGCCGTGAGGCTCGGTTCCAGCACCGCGAACTCGTCGCCTCCGAGCCGGGCGACCGTCGCCTGGGAACTGACGCAGCTCGTCAGGCGCCGGGCGACCTCCTTGAGCAGGGCGTCGCCCACCGTGTGACCCAGGGTGTCGTTGACGAGTTTGAAATGATCGAGATCGAGCAGGAACAGCGTGGCGCCGTCCCCCGATTCCTGCCAGTCGCGGAAGGCGTCGCCGACGCGCTCCTCGAAGGTGGCGCGATTGGCGACATTGGTCAGCGCGTCGTGGCGGGCCATGTGCTCCACCTCGCGCCGTGCGCGTTCCTCGAGGGTGACGTCACGCGCCGAGCCGCGATAGCCCAGGAAGGTGCCGTCCTGCGCAAACACCGGCCGGCCGCTGATGGAGAAGATGCGTTCATCGCTCCCGTCGAACCAGCGAAAGCGGAAATCGCGGAACGGTTCATGGCGCTCCACGATCCGGCGATGCTCGGCCCAGACGTCGTCGGCCTCGCCGTTCGCGCAGGTGGCGTCCCATCGGGTCTTGCCGATGAACTCCTCGATCCGGATGCCGACGTCGGCGGCGGCTTCGGAGAGATAGGTGAAGCGAAAGGCGCTGTCCTGCTCCCAGATCCAGTCGGAGGCGATGTCGAGATAGTCGCGCAGACGGGCGTCGCGGCGGCGGCCTTCCAGAGCACGGATGGCGAGCCGGCTCAAGGACGACAGGGTCGCGAACTCATGCTCCGTCAACCCGCGCGGGCGGGGGTGCGGATCGATCACGCAGAACGTTCCCACACACACGCCGTTGTCGAGACGCAGGGGAAAACCGGCATAAAACCGCGCGCCGTCCGCCGGCGCCACATAGGGAACATCCTGAAACCTGGGATCGGCGCCGAGATCGGTGACGATCAGCGGATCGCGCCGGCGCAGGGTCTCCCGGCACACGGTCTGCGACACCTCCGCCTGACGTGTGGTGCTGCCGACGGAGGCGACCACATGAAGCGTGTCTTTCTGAAGAAAGGTCAGAAACGCCTTTTCGCAAGACGTGACGCGGGCCGCGATCCGGACGAGTTCGTCGAAGGCGGGGTCGGGCGTGTCGGTGACGAGCCCGAACCCGGCGAGGGTCGGGTCGAATGCGGCAGTCGCGAGCCCTTGCGGTGCGAAGCCAACGGCCTCGACCACGGGCTCTTCGCCGGTGCGTGTGCCGCCGTCATCCTGCATGCGGTATCCACCCCTTTTGCCGCAATCTATTCAGGCTTTCATTGACGCTGCGTTAACAATGCCGGGAGTCGCGACGCCTGTCGATGCAATTTACAATATGATTCGCGCGTCCCGACCACGCGGAACTTGCGCTTTCGCGCCGTGTGGCGGGCGTCGTGTCACATGAGTGTCAGTTTATGAATCTCGGCGCGCAAATGCGCAAGGCCCTCGCCCTTTTCCGAGGAGGTCGCGATGATCTCCGGATAGGCGGCCGGTCGCTTGGCGATGGCTTTCGCGGTGTCCTGCATGACGCGTTGCAGCTGGCCGGGCTTGATCTTGTCCGCCTTGGTCAGCACGAGCTGATAGCTCACCGCCGCACGGTCGAGCAGGCTCAGCACCTCCAGATCGTTCGCCTTCAACCCGTGCCGGCTGTCGATCAGTACGAAGACGCGGCGCAGCCGCGCCCGACCCTGCAGATAGGTGTAGACCAGATCGGTCCAGGCCTCGACCAGGGCCTTGGGCGCCTGGGCGTAGCCGTAGCCCGGCATGTCGACCAGCGCGAGCGGCGCCTCGGGCGCGCCGAAGTAGTTGAGCATCTGCGTGCGGCCCGGGGTGTTGGAGGTGCGCGCCAGCCCCTTCACCCCGGTGAGCGCGTTGATCAGGCTGGACTTGCCGACGTTCGAGCGCCCGGCGAAGGCGACCTCGACGAGGCCTTCCTCCGGCAGCTGATCGAGCCTTGCGACGCTGGTGACGAAGCCCCAGGGCTTGCGGAAGAGCAGCCGTCCGGCCTCGATCTCTTCTTCGCTCGGGGCCTTGGCGCCGTCGCGATCCTCGGTGTTGGTCATTTCGGGTTCGTTCCTGAAGCGCTCATGTGAATGCAGTCGGTAGATGGATGCAGGCGGTAAAGACAGGCGGCAAAGACAGGCGGCAGATACGGCCGGCCGGGAGATGCGCTCAGCCTGCGCAGGCCCTCAGCCGGGCGAGATCGGTGCCGCGAATGGCGTCGAGATTGCGGGTGATGCGCTCGACCGGCCAGTTCCACCAGGCGATCTCCAGCAGCGCCGCGATCGTGGCATCGTCGAAGCGGTATCGCACAACCCGCGCCGGGTTGCCAGCGACCACGGCGTAGGCCGGGACGTCAGAGCCGACCACCGCGTGGGCGCCGACGATGGCGCCGTCGCCGATGGTCACGCCGGGCAGGAACGTCGCGTTGCGGCCGATCCACACGTCGTTGCCGACCGTCGTGTCGCCACGCAGACCCGCCTCGAGCCCCGACAGGTCGGCCCCCGTCTCCCATCCCGCGCCGAAGATGTTGAACGGGTAGGTGGTGAAGCCGCTCATGTCGTGGTTCGCGCCGTTCATGATGAAGGTCGCGCCGCTCGCCAGCGCGCAGAACCGGCCGATCACCAGACGGTCGCCGACGAAGTCGAAGTGATAGAGGACGTTGCGGTCCTCGAACTCCGCCGCGTGCTCCGGGTCGTGATAGTAGGTGTAGTCGCCCACCTCGATGGTCGCGCGGGTGATGACCGTCTTGAGAAACACCGTGTGCTGCGCGCCGGCGAAGGGGTGACGCGTGTCGGGATCGGGGCCGTGCATGTCTGTCTCCTCCTTCGCGCCCGGAACCTTCACGCGGGCGGGGCCAACGCAAAACCCCGGGGGCCGGCCCCGGGGTTCGATGATTGCGTGGAAGCGGTGCGCCGTCGGGCATGGAGGCCCGACGCGGCTCAGCTCTTTTCGGCCTTCTTGCGGCTGAACATCCCCTTGAGATTGTCCCACAATTCGATCTTCACGCCCTGCCGGCGCATGATCACATACTGCTGCAGGATCGACAGGAAGTTGTTCCAGGCCCAGTAGATCACGAGACCGGCCGGGAAGGACGCCAGCATGAAGGTGAACAGCACCGGCATCCAGGTGAAGATCATCTGCTGGGTCGGGTCCGGCGGGGCCGGGTTCATCTTCATCTGCACGAACATCGTGATGCCCATGATGATCGGCCAGATGCCGAGCATCAGAAGCTGCGGCGGGTCCCAGGGGATCAGCCCGAACAGGTTGAACAGCGAGGTCGGATCGGGCGCGGAAAGATCCTGGATCCAGCCGAAGAAGGGCGCGTGCCGCATCTCGATGGTGACGAACAGCACCTTGTAGAGCGCGAAGAACACCGGGATCTGGATCAGCACCGGCAGACAGCCCGCCAGCGGATTGATCTTCTCCTTCTTGTACAGCTCCATCAGCGCCTGTTGCTGCTTCTGCTTGTCGTCCTTGTAGCGGTCGCGGATCTCCGTCATCTGCGGCTGCACGAGCTTCATCTTGCTCATGGAGACGTAGGACTTGTTGGCGAGCGGGAAGAACACCGCCTTGATGCCGACCGTGACGAGCAGGATCGCGACGCCGAAGTTGCCGACCAGATGGAACAGCCAGTCGATGGCGTGGAACAGCGGCTTGGTCAGGAAGTAGAACCAGCCCCAGTCGATCAGGAGCTCGAACTGCTTGATGCCGAGCTCCGCCTCATAGGCGTCGATCCGGTTGGTCTCCTTGGCGCCGGCGAAAAGCCGCGAGGTCGCGGACGCCGTGGCGCCCGGCTCGACGACCATCGGATCGCCGAGGAAGTCGGCCTGGAAGTTGTCGCTGCGCGGCGCGTAGGAGAACTGCGGCTGAAACCCGGTGCCCGGCGTCGGGACGAGGGCGGCGGCCCAATACTTGTCGGTGATGCCGATCCAGCCGTCGGAGACCTTCGGCGGGCGGATGCGCCCCTCTTCCTGAAGATCGTCGTAGTCGACCTCGCTCAGGCCTTCCTCGCCGAAGACCCCGATCAGGCCCTCGTGGAGAATGTAGAAGCCGGTCGTCTCCGGCGTTCCGGTGCGCGCGATCAAACCATAAGGGTAGAGCTGCACCGCCGCGTCGGTGGTGTTGCGCACGCGCTGTTCGACGGTGAACATGTAGTTCTCGTCGATCGCGATCTCGCGCTCGAAGACGAGGCCGGCGCCATTGTCCCAGGTCAGCGTGACCGGCGTTTCCGGCGTCAGGCGCGCGTCGGCCGGGGCCTGCCAGCGGGTGGTCGCATCCGGCAGCGCGATGTCCGCGCCCGGATCCGCGGTCAGGCCGAACTCGGCGTAATAGGGCTTGGCGCTGCCGCGCGGCGAGAACAGCACGATGGTCGGGCTGTCGGGGTCGACCGTCTCGCGGTAGTCCTTCAGATGCAGGTCGTCGAGCCGCGCGCCGGTGAGATTGATCGACCCGTCGACGCGCGGCGTGTCGATCGGCAAGCGGGCGTTCTCGGCGAGCGCCGTGTCGCGCTCGACCGGCGCGCCCGGCACGGCCGCGTCGCCGGCGCCCGGCACCGATCCGGCGGGTCCGCCCGCGCTCGGGGCGCCACCTTCGGCCTCCGGCACGGGGGCGGAGGAGCCGTCCGCCGCCATCTCGCTGGTCTGCTGCTCCGCCTGTTGCCGTTGGCGCTCGATCTGCGGCTGCGCGTAGAAATACTGCCATCCCAGAAGAACGATCAGGGACAGAACGATAGCCAGGATCGTGTTGCGGTTATCGGCCATTTTCGGCGGTCACCCTCGGTTTTTCGCAGCGGAGAATGGTTGGTCCCGGCGGTCCTTGCCGCGCCGGTCGTGGCGCCTGCGCGGCTCGTCCGACGGGGCGGTCGGCGTCGTGGCCAGGCAGTGGGCGAGGTCGCGCACGAGCGCCTCGAAGTCCTGGCTGAGCGCGGCCCGTCGACCGATCAGGACATAATCAACGTCGGCGCGCGCCTTGCGGCGCGTCGCGCGCACGGCCGCGCGCAAGCGGCGGCGGATGCGGTTGCGTTCCACCGCATTGCCGACCTTCTTGGTGACCGTGTAGCCGATCCGGGCCGGGCCGTCGCGTTCGGCCGCCTGCAACACGAAAGCGCGCCGAGCGCACCGTCCGCCTTTGGCGACGGCCAGGAACTCGGCGCGTTTCTTCAACGTCGGCAGGGTCGCGGGCTGCGGTGCCTGGAACACGACGGTCTCCTTCGCCCCAGCCCGATCAGTCGCCCGCTCAGGCGCTCAGCCGCTTGCGCCCCTTGGCCCGGCGGCGGGCGATGAGCTGGCGGCCGTTCTTGGTCGCCATGCGGGCCCGGAAGCCGTGACGGCGCTTGCGGACGAGACGGCTCGGCTGAAATGTGCGCTTCATTGTACCTTCCCGCGCGCGAGGGGCGCGCGGCCCTGATTGTCGAATTGTCTGGTGATCCGTATCGCGGTTCTTGCGCAACCACAAACGCCGTAACCGCAAACGCCATCGGACGCCGCAATACCGGCACGACCGGATTTCGCAGGCTTATACGGGTGTGCCCCAGCGAAGTCAACGACAAGCGGTGCGGCACGGCGCGCCTTTGCCCCCGGGCTGCGCCACACGCGCGGGTGAGCCGCCATCACGTCCGGGTGACGCCCTTGCACCGGCGTATCACTTCCCGGTGAGAGGGGGCGAATCCCCGTTTCGGATGCCGGACAGGACGCATAGGGTCCAGCGTCTGGAACGCAATGTCGCGGACGGTCGGGGGCTCCCGGCATCGGCGACGCAGGAAACCGGGTACGGGAGCGGGCACGGACCATGCGGACACGCAAAGCGCAGAGACTGCAAGACGACCGGGGCGGGGCGGTGCGGCCGAGCCGGCGCGCGCTGATCCTCGGCGCCGGCGCGCTCCTTCTGGCGCGGCCCCGTCCGGCGCGGGCGCAGGCGCCGTCGCACGCCGCCTTCACCGATCTCCTGCAGCGCTACGTGGTGCCCGGGCGCGACGGGCTGAACCGGGTGCGCTACGCCGCCTTTCAGGCGTCGAGCCGGCCCGCGCTCGACCGCTACATCGCCGATCTTTCGCAAACGCGCGTCGATGCCCTGCCGCCGGCCGACGCCTATGCCTTCTGGGTCAACCTCTACAATGCGGTGACGCTGCAGGTGGTTCTTGCGCATTATCCCGTCGCCTCGATCCGCGACATCGACCTCGGCGGCGGGTTCTTTTCCCGCGGGCCGTGGAAGAAGGACCTCGTCTCCGTGGGCGGGCAGGGGCTGTCGCTCGACGACATCGAGCACGGCATCCTGCGCAAGCACTATTCGGACCCGCGCGTGCATTACGCGGTCAACTGCGCCTCCATCGGCTGTCCGAATCTGGCGACGCGGGCCTACACCGGCGCCGACCTGGAGCGCATGCTGGACGACGGCGCCCGCGCCTTCGTCAATCATCCGCGCGGGGTGCGCGTGGAGCGCCGGGGCATTCGCGCCTCGCGCATCTACAGCTGGTTCTCGGAGGATTTCGGGACCGAACGGCAGTTGCTCCGCCACTGGTCTCGCCATGCCGCGCCGCAGTTGCGCGCCGATCTCGCCGACGCGCGCGGCATCGCGGGCTATGACTACGACTGGGGGCTGAACGATGCGAACTGACCGCGACTGTCCGTCCGCCGGCGCGCCGGGCGTCGAACGGGCCGAACGGGTCGAACGGGAAGAGGGTGAGATGACCGACCGCACGCCGCAGGACGCGCCGGCAAAAGCCGTCTGGCGGCGCTGGCTGCCGCTCGGCGTCATCGTCTGCGTGATGGGGCTCGGCTATGCGCTCGGCTGGCACGAGGCGCTCAGCCTGTCGAACCTGATCCGCGAGCGCGCGGCGCTCTCCGCCTTCGTCGCCGACAATCTGATCCTCGCGGCATTCGCCTATGTGGCGATCTACATTGTCGCCGTCGCCCTGTCCTTTCCCGGCGCCTCCTTCATCACCATCCTCGGCGGCTTCCTGTTCGGCTGGGCGCTCGGCGGCGGGCTGACGGCGATCGGGGCGACGCTCGGCGCCGGTGCGATCTTCCTCGCCGCCCGTTCCTCGCTCGGTACGACGCTGAAGGTGCGCGCCGGGCCGTTCCTGACGCGCCTGTCCGCCGGCTTTCGCGAGGATGCCTTCCACTACCTGCTGTTCCTGCGGCTGGCGCCGATCTTCCCCTTCTGGCTCGTGAACATCGCGCCGGCGATCTTTCACATGCCGCTGCGGCCCTATCTGGTCGCGACCTTCGTCGGCATCCTGCCCGGCACCTTCGCCTATGCCTTCATCGGCGCCGGGCTCGACAGCGTGATCGCGGCGCAGGAGATCGCCAATCCGGGCTGCGCCGCCGCCGGCACCTGCCGGATCGACCTCTCCGCGCTCGTCACCACCGAACTCGTGCTGGCCTTTGCCGCTCTCGGCCTCGCCGCGCTGATCCCCGTGCTGGTGCGCAAGTGGCGCGCGCGCCGCCACACGCCCCGCGCCTGAAGGCAGCGGGGCCGCGCCCCGTCCATCGCTCTCGCCCCGTCCGCGTCCCGCCTCGAGGAGATGTCCATGCCCCGTGTCCTGACCCCCGACATCTGCGTGATCGGCGCCGGCTCGGGCGGCCTCTCGGTCGCCGCCGCCGCCGCCGCCTTCGGCGTCGAGGTCGTCCTCGTGGAGAAGGGCCGGATGGGCGGCGACTGCCTCAACTACGGCTGCGTGCCCTCCAAGGCGCTGATTGCCGCCGGCAAGGCCGCGCATACGGCCGGGCATGCGACCACCTTCGGCGTGTCGGTCCCGCGCGTCGATGTCGACTTTCAGACCGTGCACGATCACGTGCATTCGGTGATCGCGGCCATCGCGCCGCATGATTCGGTCGAGCGCTTCGAGGGGCTGGGCGTCACGGTCATCCAGGACGCGGGGCGGTTCACCGATCCCGACACGGTGGTCGCCGGCGACACGGAGATCCGCGCCCGGCGCTTTGTCGTGGCGACCGGGTCGTCGCCGGCCGTGCCGCCGATCCCCGGGCTCGACGCCGTGCCGTATTTCACCAACGAGACGATCTTCGAGCGCACGACCTGCCCGGAGCACCTCGTCGTCGTCGGCGGCGGGCCGATCGGGCTCGAGCTCGCCCAGGCCCACCGCCGCCTCGGCGCGAAGGTGACGGTGATCGAGGCGCTGCGCGCGCTCGCGAAGGAGCCGGAGGATCTGGCGGCCATCGTGCTCGAGCGGTTGCGCGGGGAGGGCATCGAGATCCTTCAGGAGACCAAGGTCACGGGCGTGTCCGGCACCGCCGGCGCACTCTGCGTGACGGTGGAGGATGCTGCTGGCACGCGGGAGATCGCGGGCTCGGACCTGCTGGTGGCGGCCGGGCGCACACCCAATCTCGACGGTCTGGGGCTGGAGGCGGCCGGCATTCGCGTCACCAGGGCCGGGATCAAGGTCGGCGCGGACCTGCGCACCTCCAACCGCCGTGTCTATGCCATCGGCGATGTCGCCGGCGGCCTGCAGTTCACCCATGTCGCGGGCTATCACGCCGGCATCGTGATCCGCGCGCTGCTGTTCCGCCTGCCGGCGAAGGAAGACCGCGCGATCCTGCCCTGGGTGACCTTCACCGATCCCGAGATCGGCCATGTCGGCCTCACCGAGGCGCAGGCCCGCACCCGCTTCGGCAAACATCACGTCAAGGTGCTGGAGGCCCCGTTTTCCGGCAACGACCGGGCGCAGGCCGAGCGCCGGACCGCGGGGCTGGTGCGTCTGGTGGTGGCGAAGCGCGGGCGGATCGTCGGCGCGGATGTCGTCGGGCCGTCGGCCGGAGAGATCGTCAACCTGCTGTCGCTCGCCGTTTCGCGCAAGCTGACGGCCCGCGATCTCGCCGGATTCGTCTCGCCCTATCCCTCGCTGTCGGAAGCGGTTCGACGGGCGGCGATTTCCTATTATGCTGACGGGGCGAAGAATCCCTGGGTCCGGCGTCTCGTGCGGCTGCTGGCGCGTTTCGGCTGACCCGGTCCAGCGCGCCCGAACCGGGGCGCGCCCACGGGAGGCGGAACGAGTGACGCGAGGCGCTGGGGCTGACCCGCCATCGGACGACGCCGGGACGGCTTACAAGGCGTCCCCCCAAACGTCCCCAGAGGCGTCTGGAGGGACGTCGCGCGCGGCGGCCGGCGGCGCGGGCGCCCCGGCGGAGCACGGCACGCGGGCCCGGCGCAAGCGCTGGGGCGGCCTGTCGGGCAAGCTCCTGTTGCTGACCGTGCTCTTCGTGATGCTCAGCGAAGTGCTGATCTTCGTGCCCTCGATCGCCAACTTCCGCAACACCTGGCTGAACGACAAGCTGACCATCTCCGGCGTCGCGGCGAGCATTCTGGTGGAGAGCGACATGGTGTCGCCGGTGGTGCAGGCCGAACTGCTGCGCGCGACCGGCGCGAGCGCCATTGCGCTCGACGACGGCCAGCGCCGCCGCCTGATCGCCATGGAGGGGGCGCCGGGCGCCATCACCCGCGCCATCGACATGGGCGAGGCCGATGCCCTGTCGTCGATCGTGGAGAGCTTCCAGATCCTGCTCGGCCCCGGCACGGGCACCCTGCGCGTGACCGGCCCCTCGCAGATGGGGCTCGGCGGACGCGTCGACATCGTCATGCCCGAAGCCTTGCTGCGCGATGCGATGCTGGCCTTTTCCGGGCGCATCCTGGCGCTGTCGGCGGTGATTTCCGCGATCACGGCGGCGCTCGTCTATCTGTCGCTGCGCTGGCTCTTCGTGCGCCCCATGCAGCGGCTGACCGAGGCGATGGCCCGCTTCCAGGACAGCCCTGACGATCCCGGCCGTGTGATCGCCCCCTCGAACCGGGCCGACGAGGTGGGCGACGCGGAAAACCGGCTGGCGGACATGCAGACGGCGCTGTCGGCCACGCTGCATCAGCGCAAGCGTCTGGCCGATCTCGGGCTCGCCGTGTCCAAGATCAACCACGACCTGCGCAATCTGCTCGCCTCCGCGCAGCTCTTTTCCGAACGTCTCGAACAGGTCGCCGACCCCACGGTGCAGCGTCTGGCGCCGAAGATCGTCGCGACGCTCGACCGTGCGGTGGGCTACACCCAGTCGGTGCTGGACTACGGCAGCGCGCGCGAGGCGCCGCTGGAACGCCGGCTCGTCCGCCTCGATGTGATCGTGCGCGACGTGGTCGACGTCCTGTCGCTGTCGACGCGCGCCGACATCGACTTCGAGATCGACGTGCCCCCCGATACCGAAATCGACGCCGATCCCGAACATCTCTTCCGCATCCTGATGAATCTGGGCCGCAACGCCGTGCAGGTTCTGGAGACCGGGGGCGACGCGGCCGTCGTCCGGCGGCTGCGGATCGCGGCAACCTGCACCCCGCAAGGTGCGACGATCCTCGTGAGCGACACGGGGCCGGGGATCCCGGCGGCGATCCGCGACCGGCTGTTCCATCCCTTCCAGTCGGCGGCCAAGCGCGGCGGCACGGGACTGGGTCTCGCCATCGCGGCGGAACTCGTGCGCGGCCACGGCGGAACGATCCGGCTCGTCGACGCGGAGACGCCGGGCGCGACCTTCGAGATCCGACTCCTGGCGCGCGGGGCGCGGCAGGGCACACCCCCCGCTGCCGCAGCGCCGGCCGACGAGACGGCGACGGCCCGGCTTCAGGTTCTGCGCGCACCGGCGCGCGACCGGGCCGGCAGGGACGCCGGCGGGCGGGCCGGGGGGCAAGGCGGGCATGGATGACCGCCCGCGCCCCGTCGACAGAACCTTGCCGACAGCGGCTTATCAACAGGCATGGGGCCTGTGTGCGAAAAATGACAAAAACCGTTCGCGGTCGCTTGCAATCCATGTGGGACCGGAGTAGAGGTAGCGCCCTGTTCGGGGGCGGTCACCGCCGGCCGGACACACCGCCGCAAGCGTCCAGCCCAACCGGGCCTTTCAAGGATGCGAGCGGTCTTGGCAAGCACCGGTAGCTCAGCTGGATAGAGCACCAGACTACGAATCTGGGGGTCGGGAGTTCGAATCTTCCCCGGTGCGCCATTTCCCCCGAAGCCACCCGGTTGAAGAAATCCATCCGGTTGAAGAACGCGAAACGCGGCCGATTTCCGCATCGATGTGATGCTGCGATCGAGACCCGTTTCGATCCCCTCCGCCTTCGAAGCGGGGTGGCTGCACCGCTTGCACCAGCCACCAGAGACCACCCGGGCCGCCGCGCTGTCCTGGCTGCGGCCGGTTATCTGGTGTGCGTCGTGAAAGACCTGATTGCGCGCGGTCTAGAAGCGCTCCACGACGATCTTGCCCTTTGCGGCGCCGGTTTCGACACGGCGATGCGCCTCGCGAATGTTGGCGGCATTGATCGGCGAAAGGACGTCGGCAATCGTTGTGCACAGGCACCCAGCGTCAATCTCACCGGCCACCCATGACAAGAGTTTGTACCGCTCGATCATGTCCGACGTCTGGTGGGTGGACGTGGCGAACATGAACTCCCAATGGACGCTTGCCGCCTTCGTCTTCATTCCGGCCATCGGCATCGGCTGGTCGGTGTCTTCGATCGAGACGATGGCGCCCCGCGGCTTGATGAGTTCGACGGCAGCGTTCCAGTGACGGATGTCCTTGAAGATCGCGACATGGTCGACAAACCCGAACCCGGCAGCGTAAACCTGCGGGGGGAAGCGGCTCGCGGTGGTTGACGACATGATCGGCGCCGAGATCCGTGACCCAGGCGGCCGTCTCGGGGCGCGACGCCGCGACGACGACGGTGAGGCCGGCGTGTTTGGCCAACTGAATTCCGATGGAGCCGACACCGCCGGCGCCTGCGATGATCAGGATCGATCTGCCCTTGTCGGCGCCGTCGCGATCGATCTTCAGCCGGTCGAAGCACGCGTCATACGCAGTAATCGTCGTCAGCGGCAATGCCGCCGCTTCCGCGAAGTCGAGCGATCCCGGCTTCCGGCCGACGATGCGTTCGTCGACCGGATGGAATTCCTGGTTCGTGCCCGGTCGCGTGATGTCGCCGGCGTAGTAGACCTCGTCGCCGACCTTGAAGAGCGTCGCATCCGGGCCGACCGCCTCGACGACGCCGGCCGCGTCATAGCCGATGACGCGCGGCTCGTGTTCGACCTTGTCCTTGGGCGAGCGGACCTTGACGTCGACCGGATTGATGGCGACGGCCTTGACCGCGACGAGGAGGTCGCGGCCTTGAGGTCTCGGTTTTCCGGATCGAGATCGAGGAAAGCATTCGGATTGGAGACGGGCAGATAGCGGGTCAGGCCAACGGCTCTCATCGGAATACTCCACTTGCGATTGTGCGCGGATCAGTGGGCGAACTCGACCGTGACAAAAGTGAGCTGGGTTGTGCCGATATTGGTGAGATCGTGGACGAACGCTGTATCGGGCGAGAGGTCGGGAAAGCATTTCGTCTCGCCTGCCTTGTAGTCGTGTTCGACGATCCGGCCGTCGCCATAACGTGCAAGGCCTTTGCCATCAGTCAGCACGGTCCAGAGATACGGACGGTCGTGCCGGTGCGCCGGGATCGTCTCGCCTGGTCGCAGGATCAGGTGCCAGACGCGCATGCCGGCCTCGGCCAGCACCACCCTTGTGCCGATGCGGTCGTTGTCGCGGCCCGCGGCGATTTCGCCGGCGTCAAGCGGCGCGCTCATGTTGCCTGCTCCAGCGCCGGATAGGTGGTGTAGCCGTCCTCCGTGCCGCCGAACAACGTTTCCGGATCGAAGCTCGCAAGCGGCAGATTCTCGCGGAAGCGGCGGGGCAGGTCCGGGTTGGCGATGAACGGGCGTGCAAAGCAGACGAGATCGGCGTAGCCGTCGGCGATGATCTTCTCGCCACGTTCCTTGGTGTATTTGCCGGCGACGACGATCTTGCCGGAGAAGGCGTTGCGCAGCTCCCGGCGAAAGCTCTCCGGCGTCACCGGCGCGTCGTCCCAGTCGGCTTCGGCCAGGTGAATGTAGGCGAGACCCATGCGATCGAGTTCGCGGGCCAGGGCGAGGATCGTGGCGGGCGCTTCGTCGTCGTTCATGTTGCGCTGGGTGATGAAGGGCGAGAAGCGGATGCCGGTGCGCTGTGCGCCGATCTGGCCGGCCACCGCCTCGGCCACCTCGACGGCGAAGCGGATGCGGTTATTGCGGTTGCCGCCATATCGGTCGGCGCGATGGTTCGATGAACGCCGCAGGAACGCATCGATCAGGTAGCCGTTGGCGCCGTGGATTTCCGCGCCGTCGAAGCCGGCTGATTTCGCATTGCCGGCGGCCTTGCCAAACTGATCGACCACGCCGGATATCTCGGACGTCATCAGGGCGCGCGGCACGGGACAGGGGACCATCCCGCCCTGACCGGTCGCCGGATCGACAACCCACACGCTGGCGTCGGGCGCCAGCGCCGACGGCGCGACAGGCAGACCGTCGACATGAAAGCTCGGATGACTCATCCGGCCGACATGCCAGAGTTGCGAGACGATGCGGCCGCCTGCCGCGTGGACCGCGTCGGTGACCTTCTTCCAGCCCTCGACCTGCTCTGGCGCGTGGATGCCGGGTGTGAAGGAATAACCCTGGCCTTGCTGCGAAACCTGGGTGGCCTCGGTGACGATCATCGCCGCCGATGCGCGCTGCGCGTAGTAGGTCGCCATCATGGCAGTGGGCACGTTGCCGGGCTGGGCCGAGCGCGAGCGTGTCATCGGCGCCATGGCAATGCGATGCGGCAGCGCGATATCGCCGAGCGAGAGAGGGGTGAACAGCGGACTATCGGACATTGTCGTTCTCTCCGTACCGGAATCAGGTGATGAGCGCGCCACCCTCGACGTCGATGACGCTGCCGGTGACGAAGGGGTTGTCGATGGCGAAAAGATAAGCGGCGGCAAGATCTTGCGGCTGGCCATGGGCGCCGGCCGGCAGGGTTGCGGCGGCGCGCGCGAGCATGGCCTTGCGTGCGTCATCGGCCATGCCGGCATAGGCTTCGGTGTCGGTCAGGCCCGGGCTTATGACGTTGACCCGGATCGGCGAAAGCTCGCGCGCCAGGACTTTCGCCACGGCTTCCAGCGCCGCGTTCATGGCGGTCTTCACATAGGCTCCGGGAACCGCGCGGCGGGCCAGAAAGCCCGAGGTCAAGGTGATCGTTCCACCCTTGCGGACATGCGGAGCGGCCGCCCGAACGGCGGCGATCGCGCCCCAGAACTTGACGTCGAAGGCAGCCCGTGCCGCCTCGAGCGAAACATCGGTCACCTTGCCGCCCGGCGCTTGAGACCCGGCGGTTACAATCACATGGTCGATTGTGCCGAACCGTTCGAACCAGGCCTCGACGATGGCGTCATCGGCGATGTCGAGCCCGGTCTTGCGGCTGGCGATCTCGACGCGGCCGGGCCGCTGCGACAACGCATCGGCGACCGCCTTGCCGATGCCGCTCGTGCCGCCAATGACCACGGAAACGGTTTGATCGGTAAAGCGCATCGACGTCCTCCTCGGGAACGGTTTCGCGAAATGACGGCTTCGAGCAGCGGATCTCCGGAGGCGCGGAAGATCGCCCGCCGCGGGGGGGGGTGCCAGAGAGGTCCGTCGTCGAATTCCGGACGCCCGGCCGATCGGGCCTGGCGCGAAACCCGCCGTGCCCCTCCGGTCGAAGACCCGAATGGCCGAGGCGCATGCGCCTCGTTTCAGCGCTGGAGATACACCTTGCGGCATGTCTTGATAATTTGCTATGAAACGAAATTGGTATTCGGAAACTACGAATAATGCTCCTCGACAACCTCAACCTGTTCCTGCGCATCGTCGAGAAGGGAGGGCTGGCCGCTGCCGGACGGGAGGTCGGTTTGTCGCCGGCTTCGGTGTCGGAACGTCTGGCCGCCCTCGAGAAGTACTACGGCGTCACGCTTCTCACGCGCACGACGCGGGCAATAAGTCTGACCGACGAGGGTCGATTGCTGGTCGAAGGGGCGCGTCGCCTGTTGGCCGAGGCCGAGGAACTTGAAAGCCGTGTCCGGCTGGGCTCGGAGACGATTGCGGGCCACATACGCTTGAGCGCGCCGGAAGACCTGGGCCGCCGCTGCATTCTGCCGATCGTCGATGCCTTTCTGGCCGAGCATCCCGCTGTCACGATCGACCTCAATCTGACGGACGGCTATGTCGATCTGGTCGGACAGGGCATGGATTTCGCCGTTAGACACGGGCTCCTGGCCGACAGCACCCTGCGGGCGAAATCGCTGGGCGAGAACAGGCGTATCGTCTGTGCCGCGCCTTCGTATCTGGCGGCCGCCGGCACTCCGGCGCATCCCGACGACCTGTCGCGGCACGACTGTATCGTCATGCGCTTCGGGCAGAACATCGATCGCGATTGGACATTCCTCGTGGGTGGAAAGCCGCACAGGGTGCGGGTCCGGGGCCGACGCGTCGCCAATGACGGCGGCTTGGTGCGCCAATGGTGCAAAGACGGTCTTGGCATCGCGCTGAAGTCGATTCGCGACGTCGAGCAGGATCTCGCCTCCGGCGCGCTGGTCGAGCTTCTCGGCACCTATTCCGCGGGCACCACGGCGCTCCAGATCGTCTATCCGCACAGCGCCGTCCAGCCCCGGCGCGTCAGACTTCTGATCGAAACAATCGCCGCCGCTTTCAGTGCGCCGGCCATGAAGCCGCATCGCGTGGAGGAACTCCATACGTGAGGGACCTGCGTATCGTCGCGCCAGCCGCATTCCGGCCTTTCGATCTTGTAGAAATTTCAAGGAATGCGACGACGAAGCGGCGAACCTCCGGCGAGCTGCAAAAGGAGGACCTTGGAGGGCTGCCGCGTCCACATCGCTCTCACGGTCGCCCGGTGCCGTGCGCCACGTCTTCCATTTCGGCAGTTCGCTTCCCTCACGCCTGCAAGGGCGCGGCCTGACCGGCCGACGCACGGTCGTGCGTTTGGCAGGTGCGCAAAACCTGCTTCGAGGGTCGCCACTTTTCCCCTGACACGCTTCCCCGCTGAAGGCTCACGCGTCCGGGCGCTGCCGCCCGGTGCCGGCAAGGCTTGTCTGTCGTGCCGTCTGCGCCTACTCCGAGGAGCAGGATCCAACGGGGAGGAGCGGGCATGGTGACACGGGAGCAGGCAATCGCGCGGGCGGAGAGCTATTTCGACGCGGGCGATTTCAAGCGCGATCTGGCGCGGCTCGTTGCCTTCGAGACCGAGAGCCAGACGCCCGATCAGCGCGCTGAACTCGGTCGCTATCTGGACGAGGCGGCGCGCCCGTTGCTGGAGGGGCTCGGCTTTTCCTGCGAGGTCTGGGACAATCCCGATCCGCGCGGCGGGCCGCTGCTCTTCGGCGAACGGATCGAGGATCCGGCCTTCGAGACCGTGCTCACCTACGGCCATGGCGACGTCATCCGCGCCCAGACCGACCAGTGGCGCGACGGGTTGCATCCCTTTCGTCTGGTGGAGGAGGACGGCCGGCTTTACGGGCGCGGCACGGCCGACAACAAGGGCCAGCATCTGATCAACCTTCAGGCGCTCGCCGCCGTTCTGGCGGAGCGCGGATCGCTCGGCTTCAACGTCAAGGTCCTGCTGGAAATGTCGGAGGAAACCGGCTCGCCGGGGCTTGCCGCCCTGTGCCGGAGCAAGCGCGACCGGCTCGCCGCCGACGTGCTGATCGCCTCCGACGGGCCGCGCCTGCAGCCCGACACGCCGACGCTCTTCATGGGCGCGCGCGGCGGGGTGAACTTCGACCTGATCGTGGAGAAGCGCGCGGGCGCGCATCACTCCGGCAACTGGGGCGGGCTGCTGGCCGATCCGGCGACGATCCTCGCCCATGCGCTGGCCTCCATCGTCGACGCGCGCGGGGCGATCCTGGTGCCGGAATGGCGGCCGGCGAGCCTCACCGACGAGATCCGCGCGGCGCTGAAGGATCTTCCCGTGGTGCTCGATGGGGCGCCTGAAATCGATCCGGACTGGGGCGAGCCGGGACTGACGCCGGCCGAGCGCGTGTTCGGCTGGAATTCCTTTGCCGTGCTCGCCATGACGAGCGGCGTGCCGGACGCGCCGGTCAACGCGATTTCCGGCACCGCACGCGCCCACTGCCAGCTGCGCTATGTGGTCGGCACGGACCCGGACGACATCCTGCCCGCCCTGCGCCGCCATCTCGACGCGCGGGGCTTCGCGGGCGTGGAGATCCGACCGGCGGACCGCGCGTTCTTCCGCGCCACCCGCCTCGACCCGGATCATCCCTGGGTGCGCTTCGTGGCGGGTTCGGTGGCGGATACCGCCGGCAGGCGGCCGCATGTGCTGCCCAATCTCGGCGGCTCGCTGCCCAACGACACCTTCGCCGAGGTGCTGGGCCTGCCGACCGTCTGGGTGCCGCATTCCTATCGCGGCTGCTCGCAACACGCGCCGAACGAGCATGTGGTCGCCGCGACCTGCCGCGATGCCTTGCGGCTGATGACGGGCCTTTGGTGGGACGTCGGCGCGCGCTCCGCGACAGCGGCGTCGTAACGGCGGCTTAAGGCAAAGCCGGACCCGCGCTCGACGCCGCGCGCGAGACGCCGTAAAAGCGAGACGTTTCCGGGTTTCGCGTTTTGCGGGTGGTGTGGTGGTGCGTCTTTCCTGTCGGTTTCGAGGGCTGCGTCGTCTGGCGCTGGCCGTCGCCCTTCCGGCGCTCGGCCTTGCCGCGTGCGTTTCGGAGAATCCGGCCTATCCCGCCTATTATCGCTATGCGGTGGATGTGAAGGTCGACGGCAAGCCGGTCACCATCGAGCGGGTGATCAAATGCACTGGAGAGTTCGTGACCGGCTCGACCGTCGCGCCAAGTGCGACTTTCAGCAGAACATACATCAGTCCGCCGGTCATCGGCGCGAAGGTGCCGGGCAGCACAGCGGCTGTCTATGTCCCTGTGATATCCGCCTGTTTCTGGGCTGCGCTGGATGATGAGGGGCGCACCTGGGAGGGCAAGACGGTCGATGCCTGGGAAGCGGCGACGCCCTTCACCGAGGCTCACCGCACGCTCAAGCCCGGCTCCAGGCTGCCGATCCTGTGGGTGGAGGATGCCGAGCGTTTCGCCAACATCGAGTATCACATCAGCGAACGCGCCCTGTCGGGCGAGAACGGACGGATAGAGTTCGTCCGTGCTCATCCGCCGGAAAAGGTGGACGAGGCGGCGTTCGAGGCCTCGGAGCGCCGGGCGCGCCTCGAAAGCCCGGATCTCACGCCGTTTTTCTTTCCCGAAGACGGCAAGGCTATCGAGAGTACGAAGATCTACCGCGATCGCTTTGGCCCATGGGAGGGGCGCCATGAGGGGCCGGGTATCAGACCTGTTTGTTATGCGGCTTGGGTTATTTCACGCGACGAATGGCAGAAGGTACCGGGGGTCGAACAGTGGGTTGCGTCCCTTAGGCCGGAGGAAGATACGGCCTATCGACTGTCGTTCGATCTTGCCGAGACCTTTGACGAGATCTTGCCGGCCGTTCATGGACGCAGCGGACAGAGCCTTGTTCCGATCGGTTATGTCTCTGACCGGGACCGGGAAGACGTCGGACGGTTCGCGTTTTTCGACACCGTCCACCCGGTCGTCCACACCCCCGAGGGGCTCTATGTCGATCTGAAGCGCTCCGGCCTGGCGGAGTGTAATTATGGCGCTCTTCATCCGGAAAGCCGCCATGTAGTCTGGGTCAAGGCCAATAGTCTTCGGGGCGTTGCCCCGAACGATGCCTCTATCGTGCGCCTTGATGGAGCACGTCTGTGGGCCGCGCTGCGGTGGCCATATTCGTACTACGTCGCCGATCTCGACTCATTTGTTCTCTTTAGCTCGATTTCCCCGGGCGGAAGCACAAGCGGCGAGCCTGTTGAACAGGGATGGAAAGAATGACGATGTCCCGGGACATCGCATCCTGCCGAGAGACAGGCGCGGAGCGGGACGGTGTTCCGCCGTTCGCGGCGTCACGTCCCCGTGACGGATGCCAGAATGTCGCAGGCCGAAACCGTCTCGCATCGGCCGGCGTAAACCGGGCATCCAATACGGGAGGAAACGATGCTCGATCTCGACCGGACGCTCGACCCGCAGACCCTGTCGCGCATGATGACCCTGCAGGCCGCCTATCTGCGCGAGGCCGGATTGCTCCGCGAGGCGGAAGCGCTCTGCGCCCGCGCCGAGGTGTTCGACGGCTTCGCCGCGACCATGCGGGCCCTGCGCAGTGCGCCGATCCGCGACGAGGCGGCGGCCATTCCCATGGCATCGGCCACGGTCGTGCGTCTGGCGGATCGTCGCGCCGAAGCCGATCCGCGCTGAGCGGCGCACCGATCCGCATATGTTGATCCGCATCTGATGCAGCCGGGGGGCGGCACCATGATCCGCGTCGCGACGGCGCTCGCCTATGGCGTGGTTTGCCATCTCATCTTCGCTCTTGCGGTGCTGGCGATGATCTGGGCGCTGCACGAGGGCATGAGTGGCAGCTTCGGCCGGCTCGAGGGGGCCTGGGCGATTGTCGCGAACGCGGTGCTTCTGCTGCAGTTTCCGCTGGCGCATTCGGCCCTGCTCACGCGCCCCGGGCAGCGCCTGCTCGCGCGCCTCGCGCCGGCGGGCCATGGCCGCACGCTCTCCACGACGACGTTCGCGATTGTCGCCTCGGTGCAGCTTGCCCTGCTGTTTCTGCTGTGGACGCCGTCGG
Source organism: Stappia sp. (assembly GCF_040110915.1). NCBI lineage: Bacteria > Pseudomonadati > Pseudomonadota > Alphaproteobacteria > Hyphomicrobiales > Stappiaceae > Stappia > Stappia sp. The sequence continues at coordinate 105,165 of NZ_CP157793.1, forward strand.
GTATCGTCTGGTGGCGCGCGGACGGGCTCGCCTATGCGGTCATGATCGGGCTCTTCGCGGCAAGCTGGCTGTTGTTGATGAAGGCGTCCTTCGATGCCGGCGCCGAGGTGCAAAGCGGCGTTCTCGGCTGGTGGTCGCTGCTCCTGAACCGTGTGCCGGTCTATCCCGACATGCCGGTGCGCGGCCTCTTCGCCCGCATCCGCCAGCCGATCTATCTGGCTTTCGCGTTGACGCTGTGGACCGTGCCGACCTGGACGCCGGATCAACTCGCGGTGAGTGGGACGCTCACCGCCTACTGCCTTGCCGGGCCGCTGTTCAAGGAACGCCGCTTCGACCGGCTCTTCGGCCCGCGCTTCGAGAGCTATCGCCGCGCGACGCCCTACATGCTGCCGCGCCCGCGCCGCCACGCAAACCGGGACACCCGCGCCTCATGACGCAAACGACCGCCAACGCCATAGTGCTCCCGCCCGCGACGCGCGAGGCGGCGCGCGCCCGGCTCGACGCCTTCCTGCCGCGCGCCGGCCGGGCCTATGCCCGGGACCGCAATGTCGATCTGGGGCCCGGGAGACACGAAAACGTCTCCGGCCTGTCGCCCTATCTGCGGCACCGGCTGATCACGGAAGAGGAGGTGGTGCGCGCGGTCGTGCGGGCGCAGGGTGCCCAGGCGGCCGAGAAATTCCTGCAAGAAGTGTTCTGGCGCACCTACTGGAAGGGCTGGCTGGAACTGCGCCCGAGCGTCTGGCGGGACTACTGCCTGGAGCGCGACCGGGCGCTGGCCCGCGCCGCCGACGATTCCGCCCTTGCCGACGACCTCGCCCGCGCGCAAGCGGGCGAAACCGGCATTGCCTGTTTCGATGCCTGGATGCACGAACTCGCCGACACCGGCTATCTGCACAATCATGCGCGCATGTGGGCGGCCTCGATCTGGATCTTCACGCTTGAACTGCCCTGGGCGCTTGGCGCGGATCTCTTTCTGCGTCGGCTGCTCGACGGCGACCCGGCCTCCAACACGCTCTCCTGGCGCTGGGTGGCGGGCTTGCAGACGCGCGGCAAGACCTATCTGGCGCGGGAAGACAACATCGCGACATACACCGACGGGCGGTTTCCGCGAACGCCGGGTCTGGCGGGGGCGGCCGTGCCGCTTGACGGGCCGCCCCATCCGCCGCCGCTCGCCCCGCCGATGCCGCGCCCGGTCGATCCCGCGCCCGGAACCGGCCTTCTGGTGCTGGACGACGATGTCGCCGCCGACAAGCTCGCCGCGCGCCTGCGGCCCGAGGCGGTCACCGGTCTCTCGCTGGCCGCCCACAGGTCGCCGGGAGCCGTGGCCGACGCGGTGAGGGACTTCGCGGCCGGCGCCGTCGACGACACGCTCGACCGCCTCGCCGGGACTGGCCCTGCGGTGACGCCCCGGCTTTCCGGCGACGACGCGGTGGCCGCGGTTGTCGACTGGGCGCGGGCGTCGGGGCTGACGCGCCTCGTCACCCGCCATGCGCCGGTCGGGCCGGGGGGCGATTTCCTGATCGCGCTCGCGCCCCGGCTGGAAGCGGCGGGTGTCGCGCTCGCACAGGATCTGCGGCCCTTCGATGCCCGCGCCTGGCCCCATGCGACCAAGGGCTTCTTCGCCTTCAGGAAACACATTCCCGAGTTGATCGCGCGGCTTGCGTGATCTGCGCCGATTGACGGGGCGTGCCCGCGTCCCTATCTTCCCTCGCACAGACATTCGTTGGGGTGCCCCCGGGGCTGAGAGGCGCAATCGCGTCAACCCACTGAACCTGATCCGGGTCGTGCCGGCGTAGGGAACGAATCGACGCGCAGATCGCGCAGCGCGGGAGCCTCCTCCCGTCGTCGCTCTCCTGAAAGCCATGCTCCCCCCGGATCGTCCGAAGTGTATCGCGGGCGCGGGGAAACCCGTTCCCGCCGGCCGAGCGAGGGACGCATGCACGGTGTGACGCAGGAGACCGGCGCGGGAACCGCCGGGGGAGATCGCGCGAAGGCCGTGCCGGCCATCGCGCTCACCATCGCCGGCTCCGACAGCGGCGGCGGCGCGGGGATTCAGGCCGACCTCAAGGCGTTTTCGGCGCTCGGCGTCTATGGAGCCAGCGCGCTCACCGCGATCACGGCGCAGAACACGCGCGCCGTCACCCACATCCATGACATTCCCGACGAAATCGTCGCGGCGCAGATCGCGGCCGTGCTCGACGATCTCGACGTCGGCGCGATCAAGATCGGCATGCTGTCCTCGCCGAAGATCGTCGACACGGTGGTGGCGGCGCTCGACGGCTATGGCGGGCCGGTCGTGGTCGATCCGGTGATCGTCGCAAAATCGGGCGCGGTCCTGCTTCAGGAGGCGGCCGTCGCGGCGCTGCGCGACCGGCTTCTGCCGCGCGCGACGCTGATCACGCCGAACCTCCCGGAAGCCGCCGCCCTGCTCGGCGAAGCGCCGGCCGAAACGGCTGAGGACGCCGAACGCCAGGGCCGCGCGCTCGCCCGCCTCGGCCCGGCTGTCCTGATGAAGGGCGGCCATGGCGCCGGCGAGACCTGCGTCGATCTGCTGGTGACCGGCGAGGGCGAGCCGCTTGCCCTCAGCGCCGCGCGGCTCGAGACCCGCAACACCCATGGAACGGGGTGCACCCTGTCGGCGGCGATCGCGGCCGAACTCGCCAAGGGGCAAGACCTGCCCGAGGCCGTGACGCGCGCCCATGCCTATCTGCACGCGGCGATTGCCCGCGCGGATTGCCTGAACGTCGGCTCCGGCCACGGGCCGGTGCACCACTTCCATCGTCTGTGGGAGGCCGTGTCATGAAGGTGTCGGTGATCGGCGGCGGCGTCACGGGGCTTGCCTGCGCCACCGCGCTGCAGGAGGCCGGCCACGAGGTGACGCTGTTCGACCGGGGCACGCCCGGCGGAGCGCAGACCTGTTCCTGGTGGGCCGGCGGCATGCTCGCCCCCTTTTGCGAGGGCGAGGCGGCGGAAGAACCCGTCGTGCGTCTCGGCGCCGAGGCGCTCGCCTGGTGGGCGGCGCGGGTCGACGGGGTCGCCCGCAAGGGGAGCCTCGTGCTGGCGCAGCCGCGCGACGGCGCGGATCTGCGCCGCTTCGCAAGGCGCACGCAGGCGCATGCGCCGGTCGACGGGGACGCCATCGCGGAACTGGAACCCGATCTCGCGGGGCGCTTCCGCCAGGGGCTGTTCTTTGCCGGCGAAGGGCATGTCGACCCGCGCGCCGCACTTGCCGGACTGGTCGCGCGGCTCACCGAGCGGGGGGCCGCGATCCGGCCCGAGACCGAAATCGATCCGGCCGAGGCGCCGGGCGATGCGGTCCTCGACTGTCGCGGTTTCGCCGCGCGTGGCGAGATCGCGGAACTGCGCGGCGTGAAGGGCGAGATGCTTGTGATCCGCAGCCCCGATGTGGCGCTGTCGCGGCCCGTGCGGCTTCTGCATCCGCGCATCCCGCTTTACGTGGTGCCGCGCGGGGAGGGCGTCTTCATGGTCGGCGCGACCATGGTGGAAAGCGACGAGCGCACGCGCATCACCGCGCGTGCCATGCTGGAGCTTCTGGGCGCGGCCTATGCGCTGCATCCCGCCTTCGCGGAAGCCGAGGTGCTGGAGATCGGCGTCGACGTGCGCCCCGCCTTTCCCGACAACCTGCCGCGCGTGCTGCGCGAGGGCCGCGTGTTGCGCGTCAACGGCACCTATCGCCACGGCTTCCTGCTCGCGCCCGCGCTCGCCGCGCAGGCCGCGAGCCTTCTCGACACCCCCGATGCCCGACCGGAGTTTCTGCATGTCCCTCATCGTGAACGGTGCCCCGCATGACATTGCGCCCGGCACGCTCGCCGAGGCGCTCGATCTGCTCGGCTATGCCGAGGCCATCGTCGCGACCGCCGTCAATGGCGACTTCGTGCCCGCCGAGGCGCGCGCCGAGACGCGGCTCGCCGATGGCGACCGCATCGAAATCCTCGCGCCCATGCAGGGAGGCTGAGCCATGCTGACGCTCTACGGCGAAACGGTCGAAAGCCGGCTGCTGCTCGGCACCGCGCTCTATCCCTCGCCGGCGGTGATGGCCGAGGCGGTGCGCGCCGCGCGCTGCGACATCGTCACCGTGTCGCTGCGCCGGGAATCGGGTGCGGGACGCGCGGGGCAGGATTTCTGGGGGCTGATCCGCGATCTCGGCGTACGCGTGCTGCCCAACACCGCCGGGTGCCACACGGTGAAGGAGGCGGTGACCACGGCGCATATGGCGCGCGAGGTCTTCGCCACGCCCTGGGTCAAGCTCGAGGTCATCAACGATGCCGAGACCCTGCAGCCGGATGTCTTCGGGCTGGTGGAGGCGGCGCGCATTCTTATTGAGGATGGCTTTCGGGTCTTCCCCTATTGCACGGAGGATCTGAGCGTCGCCGGCCGGCTGGTCGAGGCCGGCTGCGAGGTGCTGATGCCTTGGGGCGCGCCCATCGGCTCGGCGCGCGGCCTCAACAACGTCTACGGCCTCCGCTCCTTGCGCGCGCATTTCCCCGATCTGCCGCTGATCGTCGATGCGGGCCTCGGCGTGCCGTCGCATGCAGCGGCCGCGATGGAACTCGGCTACGACGCGGTGCTGCTCAACACCGCCGTCGCCAAGGCCGGCGATCCGGCGAGGATGGCCGATGCCTTCGCCCGCGCCGTGGAGGCCGGGCGCATGGCGTTCGACGCCGATCCGCTGGAGCCGCGCGACATGGCGGCCCCCTCGACTCCCGTGCTCGGAAAGGCGTTTCTCGAATGAGGTTCGATCCCTTCTACCCCATCGTCGACAGCGCCGACTGGGTCGCCCGCCTCGTGCCGCTCGGCGTGAAGCTGATCCAACTGCGCATCAAGGACCGGCCCGAGGCGGAACTGCGCGCCGAGATCGCCCGCGCCGAGGCGATCACGCGGGCGCACGGCTGCCTGCTGGCCGTCAACGACTATTGGCGCCTGGCGATCGAGGAGGAGTGCCGCTTCGTGCATCTCGGCCAGGAGGATCTGGCCGAGGCGGATGTGGCGGCGATCCGCAAGGCCGGTCTCGGCCTCGGGCTGTCGACCCATGACGACGCCGAACTCGACACCGCCCTTGCCGCCGATCCCGACTATGTGGCGCTGGGCCCAGTCTATCCGACGATCCTCAAGGCCATGAAATGGGCGCCGCAGGGGCTTGAAAAGATCGCCGAGTGGAAGGCGCGCGTCGGCGATCTGCCGCTCGTCGCCATCGGTGGCATGAGCGTGGAGCGCGCGCCCGGCGCGCTCGCAGCCGGCGCCGACATCGTTTCCGTCGTCACCGACATCACCTTGAACGCCGATCCTGAGGCGCGCACCCGCGCCTGGATCGCGGCCACCGACCCGGCCCGCACGGCCGCCCCGCACTCCCAGACAGGAAAGGCATGACCATGCGTTTCGCTTCCTTTCGTTTCGCGCTTCTGGCCCTTGCCGCGCTGATGGCGCTGGCGCTCGCGCGCCCGGCGATCGCCGCCGACAAGATGACGCTGCTGCTCGACTGGTACGTCAACCCGGACCACGGCCCGATCATCGTGGCGCAGGAGCGCGGCTATTTCACCGAGGCCGGGCTCGACGTCGAGATCGTCGCGCCGGCCGACCCTTCCGCGCCGCCGAAGCTCGTCGCGGCCGGCAAGGCGGATCTCGCCATTTCCTACCAGCCGCAGCTGCATCTCCAGGTCGCCGAAGGTCTGCCGCTGAAGCGCGTCGGCACGCTGATCGCCACCCCGCTCAACTGCCTGATGGTCAAGGACGACGGGCCGATCAAAAGCGTCGCCGATCTCAAGGGCCGCACGGTCGGCTATTCGGTCGCCGGCGTGGAGGAAGCGCTGCTCAAGGCGATGCTCGCCCAGCACGACCTGACCCTCGACGACATCGAGATGGTCAACGTCAACTGGTCGCTCGCGCCCTCCGTCATGTCCGGCCAGGTCGACGCGGTGATCGGCGCCTATCGCAACATCGAGCTGAACCAGATGGAGATCGAGGGCGTGAAGGGCCGCTGCTTCTTCATCGAGGAAGAGGGCATGCCGGCCTATGACGAGCTGATCTATGTCGCCAACCCGGACACGATGGACGCCGACAAGATCGCCCGCTTCCTGGAGGCGACGGAGCGGGCGACGCAGTACATCGTCAATCACCCGGACACGAGCTACGAGATCTACGCGGACACCGCGCCGGAACTGCGCGACGAGCTCAACGAGCGCGCCTGGGGCGACACGATCCCGCGCTTCGCGTTGCGCCCGGCCGCGCTGGATCACGGCCGCTACGTGCGCTACCAGGCCTTCCTCAAGGAATACGGGCTGATCGAGGAGATCGTGCCGGTGTCCGACCTCGCGATCGACGTGACCGCGCCATGACGGGGGCCGTGACGGATATCATGACGGCCGCGACGCCGTCCCCCGCCGCCCCGGATTTCGGCTCGCCGGTCTTCGCCGCCTGGCGCGCGGCCGCCGGCGAGGCGTGGCCGGCCTACACGCATCATGCCTTCGTCGAAGGATTGCGCGACGGCACGCTGCCGGAAAAGGCATTCCTGCATTATCTGACGCAGGACTACATCTTCCTGTTCCATTTCGCCCGGGCCTGGGCGCTCGGAGTGGTGAAATCGGAGACCATCGAGGAAGCCCGGCTGGCGGCGGCCATCGTCGACGGGCTGATGAACACCGAAATGGCGCTGCATGTGGAGATCTGCGGCAAGGCCGGCATTGCGGAAGCGGATCTTCTGGCCGCCGAGGAAGCGCCGGAGAACATGGCCTACACCCGCTATGTCACCGACGCGGGCCTCTCCGGCGATTTCCTCGATCTGATCGCGGCGCTTGCCCCTTGCGTGCTCGGCTACGGCGAGATCGGGGCGCGTCTTGCGCGGACGGCCGCGCCCGACACCCGCTACCGGCCCTGGATCGACACCTATGCCGGCGACGACTACCAGGACCTGTGCGCCAAGGTGGGGACGCTGATCGAAACGGCGGCCGCCGCGCGGCTGGGCCCCGATCCGCAGGCCGCGCCGCGCTGGCCGAAGGTCTGCGCGCGCTTCCGCGCCGCGACGCGGCTGGAGGTCGGCTTCTGGTCGATGGGCTTGCGGGGGCATGTGTGACGGACACGCGCGTGAGAGTCTCCCCGGCGCCGTCGCTGCGGCTTTGCGGCGACTTCGCCCATGCGGGCCGGCGGCTCTTCACGGGGCTCGACCTGCCCGTCGACGGCGCGCGCTGGACGTGTCTGCTCGGTCCTTCGGGCGTCGGCAAGTCGACCATCCTGCGGCTCTTCGCGGGGCTTGAGACGGGCGGCACCTTCGACGGGGAGATGACGGCGAGCGATGGCGCGCCGGTGTCGAACCGGGTCGCCTTCATGGCGCAGACCGATCTGCTGGCGCCCTGGCTCGACGTGATGGGCAACGTCACGCTCGGCAGCCGGCTGCGCGGCGAGCCCGCCGACCGGGCGCGCGCGCAAAGCCTGATCGCCCGCGTCGGTCTGACCGACGACGTTCACAAGGCGCCAGCCAGCCTGTCGGGCGGCATGCGCCAGCGCGTGGCGCTTGCCCGCGTGCTGATGGAGGACCGGCCCGTCGTCCTGCTCGACGAGCCCTTCGCCGCGCTCGACGCGCGCACGCGCGCCGACATGCAGGAGCTCGCCTTCGAGACGCTTGAGGGGCGCACGGTGCTGCTCGTCACCCACGATCCGGCCGAGGCCGTGCGGCTCGGCCATCGCATCTTCATCCTGTCGGAGACCGGGCTCGCGGAGGTGCCCGCGCCGGACCTCGCGCCCGTGCGCCCGGTCGAGGCGCCGGAAACCATGGAGATGCAGGTCCGCCTGTTCCGGGCGCTGAAGGGAGAGCCGGCATGAGCGCCTGGCCGCATGTCCTGCGACGCACCCGCGACGGTCTCGTCGCGACCGCGCTCGCGCTCGCGATCTGGCAGGCGGTGGTGTGGATCACCGGCGTGCCGCCCTTCATCCTGCCGGGGCCGGCCCGCGTCGCCGACAGTCTGATCGACAATGCCGCGCTGATCGCGGGACACGCCTGGATCACCATCGCCGAGGTGCTGATCGGCCTCGTGCTGGGGGCGGCCCTCGGCGCGGCGACGGCGCTGCATCTGATGATCTCGGCGAGTGCACGCCGGCTGCTTCTGCCGATCATGGTGTTCAGCCAGGCGGTGCCGGTCTTTGCGCTGGCGCCGCTCTTGACGCTGTGGTTCGGCTACGGCATGGCGTCGAAGATCGCCATGGCGCTGCTGATCATCTATTTCCCCGTCGTCTCGACCTTCTACGACGGGCTGCGGCGCACCGATCCGGGCCTGCTGGATCTTGCAAGGACCATGGGCGCGCGTCCGGCGCGCACGCTTCTCTTTTTGCGTCTGCCGGCGGCCTTGCCCGCCTTCGGGTCGGGCCTGCGGCTGGCGGCGGTCTATGCGCCCATCGGCGCGGTGATCGGCGAATGGGTCGGGGCCTCCAAGGGGCTCGGCTATCTGATGCTGCTCGCCAACGGCCGGGCCAAGACGGATCTGATGTTCGCCACGCTCTTCGTGCTCGCGACCTTCGCGGTGCTGCTTTATGCCGCCGTGTCGGTCTCCACCCGGCGCATGGCGCGCTGGGCGCGCGAAAGCACCGATACCGCCTGAGCGCTCGCGGTCAGTATCTCGGATCGCGGCGGTGCGGCACGGCCTCGCTCCGCTCGCCCGGCCGGGCGACCAGCACGGCGGTGCCGGCGCGCAGCGTCACGTCGATCCCGGCGTGATTGTCGCCGGCGACGCGGTTCGACAGCGTCAGCGACTGGCCGAGCGCCACGTCGCGCTCGCTGAGCGGCCAGTCGACGCCCTCGAGCGTCAGCCCCGCGAGGTCGGTGAAGGCGAGCACCGAGAACAGCGTGCCCGCCGGCAGATCGAAATGCTGAGGCCCGATGACCAGCGGCCAGGCTTCCTCCGTGCCGCTGGTCATCACCACGGGAAGCCCGCGCGCGGCGAGCGCCGCGCCATGCAGCAGATTGTGGACGGCGTGATCGGAGCGCGCGCCGCCGAGCGCGCCGGCGAGCACGAGCGCGTCGGCCCCGCGCGCCAGCGCTTCCTCGACCGCCAGTTCCCCGTCGGTCATGTCCTTGTCGAAGGGATGCGGCTGTCGCGGCACCTCCGCCCAGGTCGCATGCAGCGGATCGTCGCTGGAATCGAAATCGCCGACCCACAGTTCCGGCGTCACGCCGAGCGTTTCGGCATGGCGCATGCCGCCGTCGGCGGCGATGACGCGCGCGCCCGCGATCTGGCGGCGGAGCCGGTCGCCCGGCGCAAGGTCGCCGCCGAGCAGGATGAGGAAGGGGCGGGAAGCTGTCATGCGCCTCTCGGGTGGGGATCTGAAGGAAGCCATATCCTCCTTGTATCACACAGGTTTTGTCGCGCATCCTGCGTTGGCGAAAGGGAGGAAACGCGATGAACCTGTCCACCATGCTGGCCGCGCGGGCCGAAGCAAGTACGCCGGTGCGCGTCGCGCTGATCGGCGCCGGCAAGTTCGGCTCCATGTATCTGACCCAGGCCCGGCTGACGCGCGGCGTGCATGTGGCGGCGATCGTCGATCTCGATCCGGGACGGGTCAAGGGGACGCTTGCGACCTGCGGCTGGCCGGAGGAACAGGCGCAGGCCCCGACGCTCGACGCCGCGCTCGAAACGGGCAAGACCCATGTGACGGACGATCTCGGCGCGGTGCTGCGCGATGACCGCATCGAGGTGGTGATCGAGGCGACCGGCGACCCGGCGGTGGGCATCCGCCACTGCACCGCGATCATCGACGCCGGCAAGCATGTGATCATGGTCAATGTGGAGGCGGATGTGCTCGCCGGGCCGCTGCTCGCCCGGCGCGCGGCGCGGGCCGGCGTCGTCTATTCGCTGGCCTGGGGCGACCAGCCGGCGCTCATCTGCGAGCATGTGGACTGGGCGCGGGCCTGCGGGTTCTCGGTGGTCTGCGCCGGCAAGGGCACGCGCTATCTGCCGACCTATCACCAGCTCACGCCGGACACGGTCTGGGACGTGCTCACGCAATATCTCGACATCACCGACCGCGGTCTCATCAACCCGAAGATGTTCAACTCCTTTCTCGACGGGACCAAGTCCGGCATCGAGATGACGGCGGTGTGCAATGCGACCGGGCTCGCGCCGCAACCCGACGGGCTCGCCTTCCCGCCGGCGAGCCGTTTCGAACTGTCCCGCGTGTGTCGGCCGAAGGACGCCGGCGGCACGCTGGCGCTGTCGGGCACGACGGAAGTGGTGTCCTCGCTCACCCGCGCCGGCGCCGACGTGCCGCATCATCTCGCCATGGGTACCTTCGTGGTGATCGAGGGCGAGACGGACTACGCCCGCCAGTGCTTTCGCGAGTATCACATGCTGGAGGACGAGACGGGCCGCTTCGCCGCGCTCTACCGGCCCACCCACATGATCGGCATGGAGCTGGGGCTGTCGGTGGCCTCGGCCGTGCTGCGGCGCGAGCCGACCGGCGCGCCACGCGGCTTCGTCGCCGATGTGGTGGCGACCGCCAAGCGCGATCTCAAGGCCGGCGAGATGCTCGACGGCGAGGGCGGTGCCTGCGTGTGGGGCAAGCAGCAGCCGGCGGCCGCCTCGCTCGCGGCCGGGCGCCTGCCGCTGGGGCTTGCCGCCAACGTGCGGCTCGTGCGCGATGTGGCCGAGGGCGCGATGCTCACATGGGACGACGTGGCGCTCGATCCGGACGACGAGGCGGTGAAGGTCCGCCGCGAGATGGAGGCGGCTTTCCCGCCGGCGTGAGCCGGATCCTTCAAGGGCGGGTCAGCAAGGCCGGGTCAGCATTCGACGACATTGACCGCGAGACCGCCCTGCGAGGTCTCCTTGTATTTGTCGGTCATGTCGAGCCCGGTCTGGCGCATGGTCTCGATGCAGCTGTCGAGCGGCACGAAATGGGTGCCGTCGCCGCGCAGCGCCAGCGAGGCGGCGGTCACGGCCTTCACCGCGCCGAGCGCGTTGCGCTCGATGCAGGGCACCTGCACGAGCCCGCCGATCGGATCGCAGGTCATGCCGAGATGGTGCTCGAGCGCGATCTCGGCGGCGTTCTCCACCTGCTCGTTGGTGCCGCCGAGCGCGGCGCACAGGCCCGCCGCCGCCATCGCCGAGGCCGAGCCGACCTCGCCCTGGCAGCCGACTTCCGCGCCCGAAATCGAGGCGTTCGCCTTGATGATGCCGCCGATGGCGGCCGCCACCAGCAAAAACGTGCGCATGCCCTCCCGGCAGCCGTCCGGGCAATGGTCGAGATAATAGCGCATCACCGCCGGCACCACGCCGGCCGCGCCGTTGGTGGGCGCGGTGACGAGCCGGCCGCCGGCCGCGTTCTCCTCGTTCACCGCCATGGCATAGACGCCGAGCCAGTCCATCACCGTGTGCTGGAAAGGCCGGTTCTTGCCGGCTTCCCCGGTGAGCTTGTCGTGGATCTGGCGCGCGCGGCGCCTGACCTTGAGCCCGCCCGGCAATTCGCCGTCGCGGGTCAACCCGCGCTGCAGGCAGGCATCCATCGCCGACCAGATCGCGTCGAGCCGCTCGTCCAGATCGGCCCCCGCCCCGCCGGTCCCGGCGCGCGCGTCCTCGTTCGCCCGCTTCATGTCGGCGATCGTCAGGCCGCTCGCCGCGCCCATCGCCAGCATCTCCTTCGCCGTGGCGAAAGGATAGGGCACCTCCGCGTCGCCACTCGCCGGCATCAGGTCGTCCTGCGCGTCGAGTTCGGCGGCCGTGACCACGAAGCCGCCGCCGATCGAATAGAGCGTGTCCTCGAAGAGAACGGTGCCGCGCGCGTCCCGCGCGGTGAAGATCATGCCATTGGCATGGCCGGGCAGGGGCGGTCCGTAGTCGAAGACGAGATCCGTGTCGGGATCGAAGGCGACCCGGCCGAGGCCGGCGACGGTCACGGTCTTGTCGCGGGCGAGCCGGGCCATTTCGTCCTCGACGCAATCGGGATCGAGGGTCGCGGGGGCGTGGCCGGCGAGCCCGAGGCAGATCGCGCGGTCGCTCGCATGCCCCTTGCCGGTGAAGGCCAGCGAGCCGTGCAGCGAAACGGCGAAGCGCGCGGGGCTGAGCTCCCGGTCGCGCAGCCTGTCCAGAAACCGGCCGGCCGCCACCATCGGTCCCATCGTGTGCGACGAGGACGGACCGACCCCGATCTTGAAGATGTCGAACACGGAAATGAACACGCAAACCCTCCCTGGTCGCCGCGCCCACCCCCCCTGTCTGTTGCCGATGAGGGCGCGGATCGCCGCTACCATGGCGGCTGATCGAACGCGCGTCATCAACGCAGTGCAGCAATGACGCAATCGGGAAAATGCCTGTCGGATTTCAGCGCCGCGCCGGGGCAGCCGCGGTGGCCTCGCCGGCACCCAGCTCGCGCAGGAACGCATAGACCGCGCTGGAGAAGCCGATGTGCTCGCGCAAGAGCGCTCGCGCGCCCTCCAGATCGCGGGCGAGCGCGGCGTCCATCAGCCGCGTGTGATGGGCGAGCCCCAGCATGCGCGACAGCAGGCGGTCGAAGGTGGTGCGCGCCGTCGCGTCCATGGCGCTCTGCAGCGCGGGATCGACCAGCATGTGCCGGTGATGGCGGCGCAGCTGATCGCTGATCTGCCCATGAAAGCGGGTGAGGGTGGCGCTGTCGCCGGCCGACAGCAGCGCGGCGTGAAAGGCGTCGTGGCGGGTCTCCCACAGCACCAGATCCTCCGTCGCCCGGTCGGGTCGGGGCACGGGCGCGCGCGACAGCGCGTGATGGGCCGCGACGAGCCGGCCCTCCCAGTCCGTGTCGCCGGTCTCCACCGAGCGGACCAGCAGCGCATCCTCCACCGTTTGCCGCGCCACCTGCAGATCGCGCAGGCTGTCGAAGGACACGGGCGCCACCCGGTAGCCCCTGTTGGGCGACGACACGACGAGCCCTTCCGCCTCCAGTCGCGACAAGGCCTCGCGCAGCGGGGTCCACCCGAGCCCCGTGCGCCGGGTCAGCATGGAAACGGCGAGCGGCGTGTCCGGCGCAAGCCGTGCCGCCAGAATGTCGGCCTTCAGCCGGTGATAGGCTTCGTCGATCTTCGCCATGTCGCTCGGTCGGTCGCCATTCGAAAATATGATATCAAAGATTATATATAATTCTTGAGGGCCGGCGTCCAGCTTGCTACCGTTGCATCTGCAACCGACGATGGCGTGCGGGCGGTCCCTGTCCCGCCCGCTCCGCAAGGGACAGACAGACATGCCCACGATCACCGCGTCACAGACCCCCGACTCCACGTTGAAGGACCGCGCCGCGGCGCGCGATGCCGACGATCCGCTGGCCGCCAGGCGCGACCTCTTCTCGATCCCCGAGGGCGTGATCTATCTCGACGGCAATTCGCTCGGCGTGTTGCCGAGGGCGGTGCCGGCGCGTCTGTCGGAGGTGGTGGCGAGCGAATGGGGCACGAGCCTGATCCGCGCGTGGAACACGCACGGCTGGATCGATCTGCCGCAAAAGGTCGGCGACCGGATCGCGCGCCTGATCGGCGCCGCGCCCGGCACGGTGACCGCCTGCGACAACACCTCGATCAATGTGTTCAAGGTGCTCGCCGCGGCGCTGGCCCTGCGGCCCGAGCGCAAGGTGATCCTGTCGGATACCGGCAACTTCCCGACCGATCTCTACATGGCGCAGGGTCTGCGCGACCTGCTCGGCCGCGGCCACGAGCTGAAGGTGGTGGCCCCGGAGGATGTCGCCGACGCGCTTGACGAGAGCGTCGCGGTGATGATGCTGACCGAGGTCGACTACAAGACCGGCCGCCTGCACGACATGGCCGGCCTGACGGCCCGCGCCCATGCGGTCGGCGCGCTGACGGTCTGGGATCTCGCCCATTCCGCCGGCGCGATTCCCGTCGATCTTTCGGGCGCGAAGGCCGATTTCGCCGTCGGCTGCGGCTACAAGTATCTGAACGGCGGCCCGGGCGCGCCGGCGTTTCTCTACGTCGCGCCGGAGCATCAGGGCGCGGTGACCCCGCCGCTGACCGGCTGGATGGGCCATGAGGCGCCCTTCGCCTTCGACCTCGATTTCCGCCCCGACGCGGGCGTCGGGCGCATGCGCGTCGGCACGCCGCCGATCCTGTCGCTGTCGGCGCTCGATGCCGCGCTCGACGCCTTCGATGGGGTCGACATGGCCGTCGTGCGGGCCAAGTCGCAAAGCTTGTCGGAGCTGTTCCGAACCGAGATCGAGCGCCGCTGTCCCGACCTGGAGCTTGCCAGCCCGCGCGATCCGGCGGCGCGCGGCAGCCAGGTGTCCTTCCGCTTCGACGAGGGGTACGCGCTGATGCAGGCGCTGATCGCGCGCGGCGTGATCGGCGACTTCCGCGCCCCCGACATCGTGCGTTTCGGCTTCACGCCGCTCTACCTGTCGCATGGCGATGTGCTGGCCGCCTGCGACATCCTGGAGGATATCGTGACGACGCGGTCCTGGGACCGGCCGGAGTTTCACAAGCGGGCGAAGGTGACATGAGCGACGAGACAACGAGGAAAGAGCGCGTTCTGTCGCCCTACGATCCGTCGCAGGACGGCGCGCAGATGGAATTCGACGGACGCATGTCCTATGGCGACTATCTGTGCCTCAACCGCATCCTGACATCGCAGAATCCGATGTCGGACGCTCATGACGAGATGCTGTTCATCATCCAGCATCAGACGTCGGAACTGTGGATGAAGCAGATCATCCATGAACTGGTCGAGGCCAAGGCGCGCATTGCCGCCGACGATCTGCCGCCGGCCTTCAAGATGCTGACGCGCGTGGCGCGCATCTTCGAGCAGCTGACCGGCGCCTGGCAGGTGCTGCGCACCATGACACCGTCCGAATACACCGACTTTCGCGAGGATCTCGGCCAGTCGTCGGGCTTCCAGTCGCATCAGTACCGGGCGATCGAGTTTCTCGCCGGCAACAAGAACGCGGCGATGCTCAGGCCCCACGCCCATGTCCCGCGCCTGCATCACTGGCTTGACCAGATGCGCCGGGAAACCAGCATCTACGACGAGGCGATCCGGCTGCTGGCGCGCTCCGGCTTCGCGATCGACGCCGATCATCTGGCCCGTGATCATGCACTTCCCTATCAGAAGAACGACAGCGTTCATCGCGCCTGGCTGGAGGTCTACCGCGACCCCCGCGCCCATTGGCATCTCTACGATCTCGCGGAGAAGCTCGTCGACTTCGAGGATTATTTCCGCCGCTGGCGCTTCAATCACGTGACCACGGTGGAGCGGGTGATCGGCTTCAAGCGGGGAACGGGTGGTACGTCCGGCGTGCAGTATCTGCGCCGCATGCTCGACGTGGTGCTGTTTCCGGAATTGTGGGACATTCGCGCCGACCTGTAGCGCCGCGCCCTTGATGCCGCATGCCGCGCGAGAGGGAGGAGCCCGCGCCATGTCTCGACCGAACGCCCCCCGCCTGATCGACATCACGCCGGCGCTGACGCCCGGCATGGCGGTCTTTCCGGGCGATGCGCCCTATGAGGTGCGCGAGACCTTCAAGATCGGCCCCGGCTGTCCGGTCAATGTCACCAGTGTTTCGTTGTCGACCCACTGCGGCGCCCATGCCGACGCGCCCCTGCATTACGATCCCGCCGGCGCCTCCATCGACCGGCTCGCGCTCGAGGATTACATCGGCCCGGCGCGGCTGATCGACGGGCGCGGCGACGGGCCTCTCTGTTTTCCGCAGGACATCGAAGACCGGCTCGACGGCGCGCCGCCGCGTATTCTCATCCGCCTGGCCGACGGTCTCGACCCGAAACGCTGGCCGAAAGGGTTTCGCGCGCTCGCGCCCGAGACGGTGGAGCTGCTCGCAGCGCGCGGCGTGCGGCTGATCGGCGTCGACGTGCCCTCGGTCGATCCCGAGACCTCCAAGGATCTGCCCGCCCATATGGCAGTCCGTCGTCATGACATGCGGATTCTGGAGAATCTGGCGCTGACCCTTGCGGAATTTGGGGATTATGAGTTGATCGCGCCGCCATTGAAGCTAGAAGGACTTGACGCAGCGCCGGTGCGCGCGGTTCTCCGGACGTGTGCGTCCTGAGGCGGCGGCGCAGAGGGGCGACAACCACAAGGCGGCCGCACGAACGGACCGCCAAACCTTGCGAGGGAGCGGATGGGCGTGCAAACGCACATGCTGGAGGTCGACGACCTCGTCATGAACTACGGCGGGTTTCGCGCCGTCGACGGGTGTTCGTTCACCGTCGACGAGGGCACCATCACCGGCCTCATCGGTCCGAACGGAGCGGGCAAGACCACGCTGTTCAATCTGATCGCCGGTGCCTTTCCTCCGAGTGCCGGCAGGATTCGCTATCTCGGCAAGGACATCACCAAATTGCCGACGGACAAGCGGTTCCATCGCGGTCTGGTGCGCACCTTCCAGATCCCGCATGAGTTTCACCGCCTCACCGCGCTGGAAAACCTGATGACCGTGCCGCCGGGTCAGGCCGGCGAGGGGCTGTTCGCCAACTGGTTCGCCTACGGCCGGGTGCGCGAGCGCGAGGCGCAGGTGCGCGCAAGGGCCGAGGAGACGCTCGCCTTCCTCGAGCTCACCCACCTCGCGCATGAGCGCGCGGGCAATCTGTCGGGCGGGCAGAAGAAGCTTCTGGAACTCGGCCGCACCATGATGACGGACGCGAAGCTGGTGCTCCTCGACGAGCCGGCCGCCGGCGTCAACCGGACGCTGTTGCGCAAGCTGGAGGAGAAGATCGCGATCCTCAACAAGGAGCGCGGCTACACCTTCGTGCTGATCGAACACGACATGGAAATGATCGAGAAGCTCTGCGATCCCGTCATCTGCATGGCCGAGGGGCGCGTGCTGA
Organism: Stappia sp.; assembly: GCF_040110915.1. Taxonomy (NCBI): domain Bacteria; kingdom Pseudomonadati; phylum Pseudomonadota; class Alphaproteobacteria; order Hyphomicrobiales; family Stappiaceae; genus Stappia; species Stappia sp. Next base: position 121,978 of record NZ_CP157793.1, read on the forward strand.
TCGAAGGCGATTTCCAGACGGTGCGCTCCGACCCGCGGGTGCTCGAAGCCTATCTCGGCGAAGTGGTCGGAGATGCCGCATGACACGACCCGCGAACGACATTCTCGTCATGACCGATCTCGTCGGCGGCTATGGCGACGCCAACATCCTGCAGGGCGTCTCGCTGCGCGCGGCGGAAAAGGAGATCGTGGTGATCGTCGGCCCCAACGGCGCCGGCAAGTCGACCGCGATGAAAGCGATCTTCGGCCTCCTGAAGATCCGCGGCGGGCGCATCGAGGTCGCCGGCACCGACATCACCGGCATGGCGCCCAACCGCATCGTCGAGGCGGGCGTGTGCTACGTGCCGCAGGTCAGCAATGTGTTCCGTGAAATGACGGTGCACGAGAACCTGGAAATGGGCGCCTTCCTGCGCTCCGGCGATCTTTCCGCCGCCTACGACCGGGTCTACACGCTGTTTCCCGATCTCAAGGAGCGGCGCAAGGCGCTCGCCGGCAATCTCTCGGGCGGGCAGCGGCAGATGGTCGCCATGGGGCGCGCGCTGATGCTGGAGCCGACGCTCCTGCTCCTGGACGAGCCGACCGCCGGCCTGTCGCCGAAATACATGGAGCAGATCTTCCAGATCTGCCGCGACGTGCGCGACACCGGCGTGACCATCCTGCTCGTCGAACAGCACGCCAAGCAGGCGCTCGCCTTCGCCGACCGCGGCTATGTGCTGGCCTCCGGCGCCAACCGGCACGAGGGCACGGGCGCCGAGCTTCTGGCCGACCGCGACGTCGCCGACATGTTCCTCGGAGGGTGAGCGCGATGGGCGCGATGGAAATCATCAACTTCTACGTGGTGCCGGGGATCGTGGTCGGATCGATCTACGCGCTCGGCGCCGTCGGCATCACGCTGGTCTTCGCGATCCTGCGCTACGCGCATCTCGCGCATGGCGACCTGGCGACCCTCGGGGCCTTCCTGGCGCTCGGCGCGGTGACGCTCGGCGGGGTGTCACCCTATGTGGCGCTGCCGATCGCGATGGTGCTCACCGCGGCGACCGCCGTCGTGCTCGACAAGGCCTTCTACGAGTATCTGCGCGAACGGCCGAAGATCATCACCGTGATGGCCTCGCTCGGCGTTGCGCTGATGGTGCGCTCCGTGGTGCAGGTGGTCTGGGGCGTCGATGCGGAGACCTACACCGGCGGCATCGCAAGGGCGGAGAACTGGTGGGGCCTGCGCCTGCGCGATCGCGAGATCGTCACCGTCGCGGCGATGATCGGCATCGTCGCCGCGCTCTATCTCTTCCTGCAGCGCAGCAAGTGGGGCAAGGCGATGCGCGCCATGTCGGACAATCCCGACCTGGCGCTGCTGTCGGGCGTCGACAACAAGAAGGTCGTGATGCTGACCTGGGTGATCGTCGGCGGGCTGTGCGCGGCGGCCGGCGTGTTCCTCGGGCTCAACTACGAGCTGCGCTCGATGATGGGCTGGACCATGCTGCTGCCGATGTTCGCGGCCGCGATCCTGGGCGGCGTCGGCCGGGTCGAGGGCGCGGTGATCGGCGGGCTGATCGTCGGCATCGCGGAGGAGATGTCGACGCTGATCCTGCCGTCCGAATACAAGGCGGCGACCGCCTTCGCGATCCTGCTCGTCATGCTGCTGGTGCGCCCCACGGGGCTGCTGCGCGGCAAGGTTCTGTAAGGGAGGCGGCCCGATGGAATGGCTCGGACTTGCCAACTACGCCGTCTTCATGGCGATCTTCATCTGCATCTATGCGCTGCTGTCGCTGGGGCTGAACATCCAGTGGGGTTTCACGGGGCTGTTCAACGCCGGCATCGCCGGGTTCTTCGCGGTCGGCGCCTATACCTCCGCGATCCTGACCTCGCCGCCGGCCGACGGACGGCTCGGCGGCTTCGATCTGCCGGTCGTCGCGGGCTGGATCGGGGCGATGGTCGTGGCCGGGCTGATCGCCTGGCCGATCGGCAAGATCTGTCTGCGCTTTCGCTCCGACTATCTCGCCATCGCCACCATCGGCGTGGCCGAGATCATCCGTCTGGTGATCAAGTCGGAGGACTGGCTGACCAACTCGGCGCGCGGCATCACCGATATCCCGCGGCCCTTCGGCGACCTGCCCTATGTCTATTCGCAGCTCGCCTATCTGGCGATCGTCGCCGGCGTGCTGCTGATTGCCTATCTGATGGTCGAGCGCCAGATCACCGCGCCCTGGGGTCGGATGATGCGCGCCATTCGCGACAACGAGAACGCGGCCCGCGCGATGGGCAAGGACGTGCCCTACCGGCGGCTCGAGGCCTTTATCTTCGGCTCGGCGCTGATGGGGCTGGGCGGCGCGCTCTTCGCCCATTTCAACCGCACCATCACGCCGGAGGCGATCGATCCCATGATCGCGACCTTCCTCGTGTGGATCATGCTGATCCTCGGCGGCTCGGGCAACAATCGCGGCGCGATCCTCGGCGTCGCCGTGGTGTGGACGATCTGGTCGCTGTCGGAGATCGTCACCGACCAGCTGCCGCATGAATATGCGGTGCAGGCGAAATATCTGCGCGTCTTCCTGATCGGCCTGATGCTGCAGCTGGTGCTGCGGTTCCGCTCCGAAGGGCTCTTGCCCGAACCCCAGGTGGGCCATGCGTCCGGCTCCGGTGCCGACGCCGGCGGGCCCGGCGGGACCGGGGCGAAAGGCGATGCGAAATCCGGCGGGTAATCGCCGGATCGCTCTTGTGGGGCAGGCACGTTTCGGTTGAGACTGTCGCCCAGACGGAGCCGGGCAAAACGGCTCCCGAAAGCCGGACGGCGCACCGCCGGCCGGTCGAACCATCAAGTGGAGGTGAGTGATGAACAAGTTCCGTACCGCTCTGGCCGGGGTGCTGCTTGGCGCGACGGCGCTGGCGGCGCCGGCCCAGGCCGACGTCAAGATCGGCCTCATCGGCGGCATTTCGGGGCCGATCGCGGCGATGGCGCCGGCGATGGTCGACAGTGCCCGGCTCGCGATCCAGCAGGTCAACGACAATGGCGGCATTCTCGACGGCCAGACGCTGGAAGCGGTCATCGGCGACAGCGCCTGCAATCCGCAAAACGGCACGGACGCGGCGACCAAGGCGGTCAATATCGAGGGCGTGATCGGCATCGTCGGTCCGCATTGCTCCGGCGCGGTGCTCGCCGCCGCCAACTCGGTCACCATCCCCGCCGGCGTGACCGTGATCACCCCGTCCGGCACCTCGCCGGAAATCACCGGCCTCGACGACAAGGACACCGTGTTCCGCACCGTGCCTTCCGACGACTATCAGGGCCGCGCGCTGGCGCGCACCGTGCTCGAGCGCGGGACGACCAAGGTGGCGGTGGCCTATCTGAACAACGACTACGGCAAGGGCCTGGCCGATTCGTTCCGCGCCGAGTTCGAGGCCGGCGGCGGCGAGATCGCCGGTTTCGCCGCGCACGAGGGCGAGAAGGCCTCCTACCGCTCCAACCTGGCCGAGCTTGCCTCGGGCGGCGCCGATACGCTCGTCATCTTCGACTATGGCGACGGCTCGGGCCTGACCATGCTGCGTCAGGCGCTGGAAAACGGCTTCTTCACCAACTTCATCGGCGGCGACGGCATGAAGTCGGATGCGCCGATCAAGGAGCTGGGCGCTGAAAACCTCACGACGTTCCTCGCCTCGGCCCCGGTCGGCGAGGCGTCCGAGGCGCTGGAAATGTTCAACACCGCCTTCTCCGAGGCCGGTGGCGACCCGGCGGCGATCTTCACCACCACCTCCTATGACGCGGCCTTCCTGATGGCGCTGGCGATCGAGAAGGCGGGCGGCGACAAGGCCAAGGTGGCCGCGGCGCTCCGCGAGGTCTCGAACGGCGAGGGCGAGCCGATCCGCCCGGGCGAATGGGCCAAGGCGAAGGAGCTCATCGCGGCCGGCACGGCCATCGACTACAAGGGCGCGGCCGGCGATCACAACTTCAACGAAGCCGGCGACGTGCCGGGCACCTATGCCCTGTTCAAGGTCTCGGGCGATGCCTTCGAGGCGATCTCCGACATGAAGTAAGCCGCGCCTCGCGTGCAAGGACACGGGCCGCCGGGGGATCTCCTCCGGCGGCCTTTTTCGTGGTCTTGGGTCGTTGACGGGTCGACGGCAGACAGCGGCGCGTCGCTGCGAGCCAGGGGACATCCGGTCGCACCCGGCTGCGATGGCGCAGCCCGGAAGGTCGCGACCTCTGGACAACGTCCATGAGGCACGTCAGCCGTGAAAACTCAGAATCCAAGAAGCTGAACCACCCGATATCGGGAGCGGCGGTCGCCTGACCGCTCAGGCGCCCTGGAGCTTGCGGGCCGTCGCTTCGCTCGTGACCTCGGGCGCAATGTTGAGCAGGAAGCGGATCTCGGTCCGGTCCTCGGCCAGTTCGGCGATGGTGTGGGCGTCGAGCACGTTCATGAAGGCCTCGAGCGCTTCGTGCAGCAACCCGTTGAAGCCGCAGGAGGTGATCAGCGGACAGTCCTTGCGCCCGGATTCGAAGCACTCCGCCAGCAGGAAGCTCTCCTCGGCGGCCCGCACGACGGCGCCGACGGTGATCTCCTCCGGCGGCTTGGCCAGAACGAGGCCGCCGTTGCGGCCGCGAATGGTGCGCACGAACCCGTTGTCCACGAGCACCTTCAGGATCTTGAACAGATGCGTCTCGGACATCTCGAAGCTCGCCGCGATATCCGCGACGCGGCTCGGGCGGCCCGGGTTTGCGGCGCAGTAGATCAGGGTGCGAACCGCGTAATTGGTCTGTTGAGTAAGGCGCATGAAACTAGATATGCGTCGGATCGGGGGTGTCGTCAACGGGCGACGAAAAAATCTTGTCCCTGAGGCTCACGTTTTTGATCCCGGCGCCGCACCCGACGCGTCGCGCAGGGGGGCGACAGGGGCGCAGGGAGGGGCGGAGGATGTCGGGGTCGTGCGCCTCGAAGCAGGAGGGGCGGGCGCGATGCGGATCGTCGCCGCGTGGGCCGATCCGGTGCTCGAACGCAAAACGCCGCCGGCAAGCCGGCGGCGCTGAAGCCCGTCAGGGCCATCTGCTCAAGAGCTTGCGTGGATTACGCGAGCTCGAGCTGGGCGGCCTGCATGCCGCGACCGCGACGGTCTTCCTCGGTGACGAAGGTCAGCGAGGTGCCCTCGGCCGGAACGGCGAGGCCGGACCGCTCGAACGCGGTGATGTGAACGAAGACGTCCTTGCCACCTTCGGCCGGGGTCACGAAGCCGAAACCGCGGTCATGGTTGAAGAACTTGAGGGTGCCGGTCTGGCGCATGGGAAAACTCCTGTCCCGTGTCTAGTCGTAAAGAGCGCAAGTAAGCGCACTTGCTTGCGCGAGCGTGGCATTCTGAAACGGGAAAGGCAGTTCTGCTCGACGGGATCGACCGGAGGCCAATGGCGCCGCATACCGAAACTTTCTTAACCGGGGTTCGAATTTTCAAGCCCGCTGTTGCCGGACGAAAGTCCAACGCGCACACTATATGCGAAAGTCGTCAACGCAGCAAGGCCGAACCGCATCGTTCACCCACAGAAGATCGCGGTCTGCCCTCCGCTGCGCGGCCGACGGGGTGAGGAAGCTGCGCAATCTCAGTGCCTTGTCGAGCGGGCCGCCGAACAGCGGGGCGCAGAGGGCCGGCGTCGGCGCGGTCCCTCAAGGGGGGCTGTGCCGAGGGGGTGCCGGATGCGCATCGCCGGCGACGACCCGGTTCCGCCCGTCCTGTTTCGCCTGATAGAGAAAGCGGTCGGCCCGGGCGAAGGCGTCGTCGATGGCTTCGCCGCCGGTGAAGGCGGTCACCCCGATCGAAACGGTCACCGGGATGGACTGGCCATTGACCTCGACCGGGCGGCAGGCCAGCGCGGCGCGCAACCGCTCGGCGACCGCCACCGCCGCATCCAGGTTCGTGTCCGGCAGGAGCGCGAGAAACTCCTCGCCCCCGAGCCGTCCGAAGTGATCCCTTTCGCGCAGCAGATGCGTGATGCGTGTGCAAAAGGCCTTCAGCACATCGTCGCCCGCGAAGTGTCCGTATCGGTCGTTCACCCGTTTGAAGTGATCGATGTCGAGAATCAGCAGCGCGAGCGGCCTTCGGTCCCCGGCCGGGCCGGCGGCCGCGCGCCGCGCCGCCGCGAGAATGGCGCGCCGCGACATGGTGCCGGTCAACTCGTCCCGGTGCGCGAGGTCGTAGAGCTCGTGCTGGCGCTGCTTCAATTCGGTGATGTCGACGCGAAACCCGACCGTGCCGCCGCCCGGCAGACGCTTTTCCAGCACGCGCAGCCAGCGCCCGTCCGGCATTTCCTGCTCGACCGGGCCGTCCGGAGCGCGATGCGCGGCGAGGCGTTCGGCGATCCAGTCCTCCTCGCGGCCGACGGCTTGCGCATATTGCCCGCAGCGCACGCCCTCGCGCACGATGTCCTCAAATGTGTTGCCCGGCCGGATGACATGGGCGGATTGCGGATAGGACTGGCGGTATTGCTCGTTGCAGATCGTCAGCCGGTCGTCTTCGTCATAGAGCACGAAGCCGTCGGGGAGCGTTTCGATGGCCTCCACCAGCGTCTCCCAGGACCGCTGCGCGATCCGTTCCGCGATCTCATGCTGGATTTCGCGAACGACCAGGTGCCCGGCGTCCTGAAGGAGGGCGCTTGCGTCTTCGGGAAGAGGCCGTGCCTGCGGGTGAGCGAGGCACAGCACGCCGAGGACGCGGCCTGCATCGTCGCTGAGTTTCCTGCCGACGAAGAAGCCGAGACCGAGTGTCAGAAGATGACGGCGCAGGGCCGTCTCCGGCGCGTTGGCGACGTCGGCAAGGGCAACCGGGGCGTCGTGCTCGCTGACCAGGCGTTCCAGGTGCGGGGCGGTTGCGATCAACCCGGAATGCGCCCCTTCGTGGTAGACGCGCGCCTCGGCCGCCTGGTCGCGCAGGATGACGCAGACGGTGTCGGCATCGAACACCCGACGCAACAGACTAAACAGGCTCGACAGCGGTGCCGGATGCGCGCCCTGCCCGGCAGGTGAAACCGCGCGTGCATCGCCAGGGCCGGCCCACTCCGCCAGATCTTCGAGGTAAGGTGTCGGCCGGGTCGCCGAGTCCGGTGTTGCCATGCGCGCAACCCCTGCGTAAGGGCTCCGACCTCAAGCCCTGTCATTAATAACGATACGTACTAAATCGTAGCATCGCCGGGTAAATGATCAATCAATGCGCGATTGCAATCTGAGAGGAATAGTAATCGCCAATTGCTTCTGCTTCGAAAATCTAAGTCGTTCGCTTTCATGACGGTCGCGGGACGGGGGCGACTCGGCGTCAGCCCGGTCGGCGGGCCTCCCATCGCTCCGGTGACCGGCCGGATGCGAAAGGCTCCGCCTCCGTCGCCGGCAAGCCGAGCCTGGAGGCGATGGCTTGCGCGGCCGCGCAGCCGGTGGCGAAACAGGCCTGCAGCAGATAGCCCCCCGTCGGGGCTTCCCAGTCGAGCATCTCGCCGGCGACAAAGACGCCCGGGCGCGCCCGCAGCATGAAGTCGTCGGTCAGGTCGCGGAAACAGAGCCCGCCGGCCGAGGAGATCGCGCGCTCCAGTCCGCTCACGGCCGTGACGGCGAGCGGCAGCGCCTTGATCCGGCGGGCGAGGGCGCCGGGCTCGGCGGGACGGGGGCCCGCTTCCGACACCAGCGCGACGGCAACCGGCGGAAGGCCGGCGACCTTGCGCAGGTGGGTGGACAGCGAGCGCTTGCCGCGCGGGCGGGCGAGCAGCGCGGTCAGCGCGTCGAGATCGAGGTCGGGCCGCAGGTCCAGCTCGATTCGCGCCACGCCGTCACCGGCAAGCAGCTCCCGGATCTCGGCCGACAGCGCGTAGACGGCCCCGCCTTCCAGCCCGGCGCGGGTGACGACGGCCTCGCCCCGCGCTTCGCGCGTGCCCACGCGGAACGCGATGCGCTTCAGCGGGGTGCCGGCGAAGCGGTGTGCGAGATGCTCCGACCAGGCGATGCACACGCCGCAATTGGCCGGCGCGAAGGGCGTGCGGGCGATGTCGGCCGCATCGGTGATGTCGGTCCAGGCGGCGTCGCTGCCAAGGCGCGGCCAACTCGCGCCGCCGAGCGCCAGCAGCGTGGCGTCCGCGGCGGGCTCCGTGACGCGTCCGTCGGGCGTGTCGAAGGTCGCACTGCCGTATGCGTCCCATCCCGTCCAGCGCCAGCGCGTGCGCAGCGTCACGCCGCGCGCGGCAAGGCGGGCGAGCAGTGCGCGCAGCAGCGGCGAGGCCTTCATGTGGTCGGGAAAGATCCGTCCGCTCGTGCCCTCGAAGGTCTCGATGCCGAGCCCGTCGCACCAGGCCCGCAGCGCGGAGGGCGGAAAGGCGTCGAGCGCCGACCGGAGATGCGGCGCGGCCGCGCGGTAGCGGGCGAGAAACGCGTCCCGGCCTTCGGCATGCGTGAGGTTCAGCCCCCCGCGCCCGGCCATCAGGAACTTGCGCGCCGGCGAGGGCATCCGCTCGGAGATGGTGACGCGCGCGCCGCGCGCCGACAGCACATCGGCGGCGATCAGCCCCGCCGGACCGGCGCCGATGATCGACACGCTGGGGGAAGAGGCAGGGCCGACGCCGGTCATGCGGCGCCCGAATCGGATCTGGCCCGCGCGGCGAGTTCGCGCTCATAGGTCTTGGCGAGCCGCAGGAAGCGCGTATAGGCGAAATTGGTGGAGATCACGAGGCCCCACCAGCCGTAGAGCGCATAGCGGCGGACGAGATAGGCCTTGAGAAACGCCAGCGGAAATTCGGTCAGCAGCCTGTGACGGGCAAGGCGGCGTCCGCGCGACGCCATGTCGTCGGCCTGCATCGTGGAATAGCGGTTCATCTTCTCCACGTGAAAGGCGATGGAGCGGATGGAGCGATGCGCCATGGGCGCGGAGAGCTGGCCGAGCCGCGCTCCCGCCGGCGGCCGCACCGTGTCATGCACGGGCGACTCCGAGAAGCGGCCGACCCTGCGGTCGTAGAGCCGGATCTGGTTGTAGCCATAGGCCCAGGGGGCCGGGCCCGATTCGTGCGCGAAGACATCCTTGATCCGGACCTGCCAGAAGGAAGCGGTCCCGGGCGGTCCGGCCGCGAAGAGCTTGCGGATTTCCGCCACCAACTCCGGCGTCGCCGCCTCGTCGGCATCCAGATTGAACAGCCAGTCGTTGCGGCAGGCGTCCTCGGCGAAGCGCTTCTGCGGCCCGTAGCCCGCCCAGTCGTTGCGGAAAACGGTCGCCCCGCGCGATTCGGCCACCGCGATCGTGTCATCGCGCGAGCCGCTGTCCACGACGATCACCTCGTCGGCGAAGTCCGACACGCTGTCGATGGCGCGCGCGATCCGGTCCGCCTCGTCGCGGGCAATTATAAAGACGGAGATCGGCAGGCTCTCATGCATTGCGAAATCCTCGCCGCCCGCCGATTCGGGCGCGTCGGGCCCAGGTCGGGCAAGTCTATGATCCGGGTCGCCATGCGCTCGTCCGATGGGACATTCCGTGATGGGCTATTTATAAGGACGGCGCGACCCCGAGCGCCCGGGGTCGTCCTTACAGCGTCGCGCGCAGGCGCATCAAGTCTCGCGACGTCTCGCGCGCCGAAACATCGCCGCCATCGGGCCGGCATCGGGCCACGCCCCGGAAAACGCCGCCTTTCGCGCCGAAAGTCCTAACGGGACCTTAACGGGGTGTCACCTCAAAGACACACTGTGTCCCGGGCGTGTCGTTGGAGGGCATTTGCCGGTTGCGGCCCGCGCCCCCCGTCGCTTAGAACAAACTCGAGCTCGCGGGGAAGCTTGCTCAACTCATCCTCTCCTGTTGGCCCCAGGGCCCATGCAGGAAACAACGACGAGGTCAGGAAATGAACATCAAGAGCATCCTGCTCGGCGCTTCCGCTGCCGCCCTGGCAGCCACGGGCGCTCAGGCGGCCGACCTTCCGGTCGCTCCGGAGCCGGTCGACTACGTCCGCGTTTGCGACGCGTTCGGCACGGGCTTCTTCTACATCCCGGGCACCGAGACCTGCCTGAAGATCGGCGGCGGCGTCCGCGTCGAAGCCCGCATGAACGACGTCCTCGACGGCGGCGGCCAGAACTGGGACGACCGCAGCGACGACGCCACGACGTTCCGCGCTCGTGCGTACATGAACTTCGACAGCCGCACCAACACCGAGTACGGCCTGCTCCGCACCTATGTCGCGACCTACGCGACGGTGGACCAGTCCTACGGCGGCGTTGCCTGGACGCTTGACGAAGCCTTCATCCAGCTCGGCGGTTTCGTCGCTGGTCGTACCGGCTCGTACTTCGACTTCTACACCGGCGACAACTGGGGCGCGGCTCTGAACCAGGGCTTCGCGGACCGTGGCGACGTGAACCTGTTCGCGTACACCTTCCAGTTCGGCAACGGCTTCTCGGCGTCGGCCTCGGTTGAGTCCCCGGCTCGTCGTGGCGTCATCGGTGGTCCGCTCGCCGGCAACCAGTACGGCGGTCACAAGATCCCGGACTTCGTCGCCAACCTGCGCGTCGACCAGGGTTGGGGTTCGGCCCAGATCATGGGTGCCGTCACCCATGTGTACGGCCTGAACCAGCCGGGCTTCTTCGGCGGTGAGAGCAAGGTGGGCTGGGCGATCGGCGCCGGCGCGACCTTCAACCTGCCGATGATCGCCGCTGGCGACAGCTTCTCGCTGCAGGCCGCTTACGCGTCCGGCGCCGTGGGCTACGTCAACCAGAACTTCACGGCGTTCTCGGATGCGAACTACAACGCAGCCGGCAGCCTGAAGCTCTCCAACGCCTGGGGCATCGGTGCGGGCTTCACGCACTTCTGGACCCCGGCGATCTCCTCGTCGCTGACCGCCAGCTACTCGGCTCTCGACCAGTCGGTCGGTGGCGACGACTTCCAGGAGCTGAACGTTCAGGGTAACCTGATGTGGCGTCCGGTGTCGGGCCTGTACTTCGGTGCCGAGCTCGAGTACCGCGGCCGCTTCGACGGCATCGCCGGCACGGCTGCGGACAACGACGCGCTCGTCGGTATCTTCCGCGTGCAGCGCACGTTCTAATCTGATCCTTTAAGGATTGGATTGAGGGCCCGGCGGTCTCCGCCGGGCCCTTTTCGTTTGGGGCCGCGCATTTCAGACGTCGTGTTTTGTCAGACGTCGTGTTTTGCGGCACAGAGTCGCAAGGCGGGCCGTCCCGTCGGTCCGCGTCTCGCGCGTGTCATCCGCGAGCGCTGTCACCGCCGTCGCTCGACCAGGCGCGCGTCCGCCCGTCCGGTCCAGGATTTCCCTGTTCATGAGTTCAGGATTGCGCCGTCGCTGGCCGATCCGCGCGAAGTGTCGACGGGAAGGCCGGGGCTCAGGCGCTCTTAGGTCCGAAGCGCTGTGGCTCGAAGCGCCGTCCGTTTCCGGTGTTTGATGCCTCAGAATTGTGCGCGCCCGAAGAGCGTCACTCCCCCCTGTGCCTCAAGCCATGAGACCGCGCGCATGTAACGCTTGCAGGCATGGGAGCGGCACGGGCTTGACGGGGCGCGAGACGAAAAGCGCGGTGCGACGCCGAACCGCCGCGGCCTCTCCGAGCCCGGATCTCCGGCTTCGCCTGTGTCCGGAAGGATGCGCGGGGGAAGACTCCGGACCGCTCCACAGTGCCCCGCTCCGGCCGAACCCAAGGAAAGCCGGCGTCGGAGAGCCTCGCGCCATGCCGCGATCACGCAATCTCTCGATCATCACCCCGTGTCGTGCCCCGGACGGCATGAAGCTGCGGATCAGGGCGCACGCGGGACGCTGCGTTTGTGGCCGAACGGTACAGTGAAGCCGCGCGCGCGGGCGCGTCGTGCCTATGACATCAGGCGTGGGACATCAGGCGTGGCGCCGCCTGACCGTCGGCGGTGAAGACATGGCAGTCGCCGCCGTGAAGCGCGATGCGCACGCGTCCGTCGACGGCATGGGCGGCGTCTCCCGCCGAGCGCACGGTGATCAGCGTTTTGTCGGCGAGCCGCACGTGCAGGAAGTGGCTTTCGCCGAGTTCCTCCACCACCTCGATCTCTCCGCCGACGGTTGCCATGTCGTCTTCGCCGGCAAGGGCCAGATGCTCCGGCCGCACGCCGAGCGTCACCGCATCGCCGGGTCGCAGACCGCTTCCGTCCACGGCCGCGCGCACGGTGCCGCCGCCGGGCAGGGCGATGAGCGCACCCTCCTGCGCGACCTCAACCACCTCGCTCTTGATGAAATTCATCTGCGGCGAGCCGATGAAGCCGGCGACGAAGAGGTTTTGCGGCCGATGATAGAGATCGAGCGGGGCGCCCACCTGTTCGACCCTTCCGGCCGACAGCACCACGATCTTGTCGGCGAGCGTCATGGCCTCCACCTGGTCGTGCGTGACATAGACCATGGTGGCGCTCATGCGCTCGTGCAGCTTGGCGATCTCGATGCGCATCTGCACGCGCAGGCTTGCATCGAGATTGGACAGCGGTTCGTCGAACAGGAAGACCTTGGGATTGCGCACGATGGCCCGCCCGATGGCCACCCGCTGGCGCTGTCCGCCGGAGAGCTGCTTCGGCAGGCGGTCGAGCAGGTCGGTGAGTTCCAGCGTGGCGGCGGCGTCGCGCACCTTGCGCTCGATCTCCTCTCGCCCGGTCTTGGAGAGCTGCAGGCCGAAGGCCATGTTCTCGTAGACCGTCATATGCGGATAGAGCGCATAGGACTGGAACACCATGGCGATGCCGCGCTCCTTGGGCGTCTTGTCGGTGACGTCCTCGCCGCCGATCTCCAGCGCCCCGGAGGTGATGTCCTCGAGCCCCGCGATCAGGCGGAGAAGCGTCGACTTTCCGCAGCCCGAGGGGCCGACGAAGACGACGAACTCCCGGTCGCGGATAGTGAGGTCGACCCCGTGGATCGTTTCCACGCGCCCGAAGGACTTGCGCACCTGTCTGAGGATCACCTCCGCCATCGATCTGTCTCCCTCCCTGCGGCGCTTCCGGCGCCGGCGGTTTGTCCGTGTCCGGTCCCGGGCGTGCGCCCCTAAGTGTCGATGACGCGCACGAAGGCCGCGTCGAAAGGCGCAAGTTGCAGTGCGCCGCCGTCGAAGCGCCCGGTGAAGTCCGGCGCCTCCAGCGTCGCGACCGGCGTCACGCCGGGAAGCGCGATCTGCTGCTCGCTGTCCGACAGGTTGAAGGCGCAAAGGACGCGCGTCGCCCCGTCTCCGCGCAGGAAGGCCAGCACCGGTTCCGGCGTGTCGAGCAGCGCGATGGCGCCGGTGATCAGCTCCGGCTGCGTCTTGCGCCAGGCGAGGAAGCGGCGTGTGCGATGGAGCGGCGAGGCCGGATCCGCCTCCTGCGCCTGCACGCTGCGCGCCCGGTGACCTTCCGGGATCGGCAGCCACGCATCGACATGCGAGAAGCCCGCGAGCGGGTCGCTGCCGTCCCAGGGCATGGGCGTGCGGCAGCCGTCGCGGCCGCGGAATTCCGGCCAGAACTCCTTGCCGTAGGGGTCCTGGATGTGCTCGTAGGCGACCTCCGCCTCGTTGAGCCCCAGTTCCTCGCCCTGATAGAGGCAGGGCGTCCCGCGCAACGAGGTGACCAGGGCCACGGTCAGCGGGGCGAAGCTCTCCGGCGGATGGGTGCCGCCCCAGCGGGTGACGACGCGCGGCACGTCGTGATTGGAGACGGCCCAGCTCGGCCAGCCGCTGCCGATGCCCGCTTCCATCGCCGCCACGGTGCGGCGGATGTAGCTGGCCGAGGCATCGTTCGTCAGCAGGTCGAAGCCATAGGCCATATGCAGCCGCTTGCCCGCCTGCGTATAGGCGGCCGTGGTGGCGAAAGGGTCGCGGTCGGAGCCGATCTCGCCGACCATGGTGGCATGCGGATAGCTGTCGGTCAGTGCCCGCAGCCGTTCCAGAAAGGCGAGGTTCTCGGCCTGCGTCTTGTCGTGGATGTGGTCCTGATAGGCATAGGGGTTGGACGGGTCGACGCCGGTCAGCGGCTTGCCCGGCGGCAGCGGCGGATTGTCCCGCAGCTGCTTGTCGTGGAAATAGAAATTCACCGTGTCGAGACGGAACCCGTCGACCCCGCGTTCGAGCCAGAAGCGCGCCGCGTCGAGCACGGCGTCCTGGACCTGCGCGTTGTGAAAGTTGAGATCCGGCTGGCTCGTCAGGAAATTATGCAGATAGTATTGGCGCCGGCGCGACTCCCAGGCCCAGGCCGAGCCGCCGAAGATCGACAGCCAGTTGTTGGGCGGCGTGCCGTCCGGCTTCGGATCGGCCCACACGTACCAGTCCGCGCGCGCGTTGTCGCGGCTCGCCCGGCTTTGCTGGAACCAGGGATGCCGGTCGGAGGTGTGCGAGATCACCAGGTCGACGATGACCTTGAGCCCGCGCAGATGCGCCGCCTCGATCAGCCGGTCGAAATCCTCCAGCGTGCCGAAGATCGGGTCCACATCGGTGAAGTTGGACACGTCATAGCCGAAATCGTCCATTGGCGAGGGGTAGAAGGGCGACACCCAGATCGCGTCGACGCCGAGGCTTTCCACATAGTCGAGCTTGGCGGTGATGCCGGCGAGATCGCCGATGCCATTGCCGTCGGTGTCGAGAAAGGAGCGGGGGTAGATCTGATAGATCACCGCCCCGCGCCACCAGTCGGCCTCGCTCGCGGCTTGCGGGGAGTGTGCGCTTTGCGGGTTCGCGGAGGAAGCCGGTGGGGCGGCGGGCGTGGTCAGCATGGACGGTCTATCCCTTGACGGCGCCGGCGGTCAGGCCGGAGACGATCTTGCGTTGAAAGACGAGCACGAGGGCGACGAGCGGCACGGTGACGATCACGGAGGCCGCCATGATGTTGCCCCAGGGCAATTCGTGCTGGCTGGCGCCCGTGATCAGCGCGATGGCCACCGGAACGGTGCGCATGTCGTTGGACAGGGTGAAGGTGAGGGCGAAGAGGAACTCGTTCCACGCCGCGATGAATGCAAGCAGGCCCGTGGTCACCAGCGCCGGCCACATCAGCGGCAGGAACACCCGGCGCACGATCACGAAGGACGAGGCGCCGTCGACCACGGCCGCCTCCTCCAGTTCCTTCGGCAGCTCGCGCATGAAGGTGGTGAGCACCCACACGGTGAAGGGCAGGGTGAGGATCAGGTTGGAGAGCATCAGCCCGGGCAGCGAGTTGTAGATGCCGAGCCAGCGGATCAGCTCGAACATGCCCGACAGCACCGCCACCTGCGGAAACATCGACACCGAGAGGATGGTGAACAGCAGCATGCCGCGCCCGCGAAAGTGCACCCGCGCGAGCGCATAGGCCGCCGTCACGCCGAGAAACAGCGACAGCCCCACGACGACGGTGGCCACCACCACCGAGTTGAGGATGTTGAGGGCGAAGGGCTGCTCGGCGAAGACCGAGATGTAGTTGGCCGGATCGAAGCTGGTCGGCCAATAGGCGACCGTGAACAGCTCCGAGCCCGAGCGGAAGGACGACAGGATCGCGTAGTAGAACGGAAACACCGAAAAGACGACGATCGCGGCGACGAGCGCGTAAAGTCCGATCCGGTTGACGAGCCTGCGGCGCATCGGCGTATCTCCCCGTTTGCCCTTCGGTTACCTGGGCTCACCGCTCAGGCGGACCTTGCCGAGCGTGATGGTCATGATGGTGAGGGCGGCGATCACCAGGAACAGCAACGTGGAGGCGGCCGAGCCGTAGCCCACCTCCTGGAAATCGACGAGTTGTTGACGGGCATAGACCGACATCGACATGGTGTCGGAGGAATTCGAGGTCAGCACGTAGATCAGGTCGAAGATCCTCAGCGCATCCAGCGCGCGGAAGATCACGGCGACCATGATGGCCGGGCGGATCAGCGGCAGGGTGACCCTGAAGAACACCCTGACCGGATGGATGCCGTCGACGCGCGCCGCCTCGTAGCAGTCGGAGGGCAGCATCTGCAGCCCGGCGAGAATGAGAAGCGCCATGAAGGGCGTGGTCTTCCACACATCCACCATGACCACCGCCCACATCGCCGTATCCGGATCGGCGGTCCAGGCAACGGGCTGGGAAATGAGGCCGATCCCCATCAGGATGTCGTTCAGCACGCCGAACTGGTCGTGCAGCATCCAGCCCCACATCTTGGCCGAGACGATGGTGGGAATGGCCCAGGGAATGAGCACGGCGGCGCGCACCAGCGCGCGGCCCCGGAACTGCGCGTTGAGCACCAGCGCGACGATCAGGCCGAGCAGGGTCTCCAGCGACACCGAGACGAAGGTGAACCACAGCGTGTTCCACACCGCGTTCCACCACGTGGGATCCACGATGAGCCCGTACGCCTCCCCGTCGTAGACCGCGTAATAGTTCTCCAGCCCGATGAATTGCGTGGCGGAGAGATCGGAGAGATTGGCATCCGTGAAGCCGAACCAGATGGTGCGCAGCAGCGGCCAGCCGGCCACCAGCGCCAGCACCACGAGCATCGGCGTCAGGAGCAGCCAGGCGGAGCGCAGCCGGGCGCGGGAGAGGCGGGACCGGCGGGCCGGCGCGGCATCCGCGCGCGTGATCGCGATATCGCTCATCGGGGAACGCTCCTCGGCCGGGGATCGATGCGGGGCTTCGCGTGGCCACCGGTGTGTGGCCACAAGCGTGTGGCCGTCGGCATGTGGCGAAGGCGCCCCGCCGCGCAGGTGCCGGCGGCGGGGCGATCCGGGCTTACCAGCCGCGGCGCTTGATGCGCTTCAGCTCCGATTCCAGGTCGGCGAGCGCGGTCGTCGCATCGCTCTTGCCTGAAAGGACGTCATGCGAGGCGTTCCAGAAGGCGTTGGACACGCGATTGTATTTCGTGCCGGTCACGCGCGAGGGGCGGGCCACCGCATTGGTGAAGGTCTCGTAGAGATCGCCGAAGAAGGGGACGGCGGCGAGAACCTCCGCGTCCTGATAGAGCGCGGAGATCGTGGGATTGTAGCTGCCCTCGATGGCGCGGCGCTTCTGCTCCGCCTCGCTGGTCAGATACATCACGAGATCGGCGGCGATTTCCGGGTGCGCCGAATATTTCGACACCGCGAGCTGCCAGCCGCCGAGCGTGCCGGTGTTCTTGCCTTCCGCGCCGCCCCGGGGCAGGGCGGTGACGCCGATCTTGCCCTTCACCGGGCTGTCGTCGGAGTTGCCCAGCGACCAGGCATAGGGCCAGTTGCGCATGAAGACCGCATTGCCCGACTGGAACACGCCGCGCGCCTCTTCTTCCGCGTAGTTCAGCACGCCCTCGGGCGTGATGGTCCCGACCCAGGAGCCCGCGAGATCGAGCGCCGCGATGGCCTGCGCGTTGTTGACGGTGATCTCGCCCGCGTCGTCGACGATGGTGCCGCCGCCGAAACTGTCGATCCACTCCAGCGCGTCGCAGGTCAGCCCCTCATAGGCCTTGCCCTGGAACACGAAGCCCCACATCTGATCGTTGCCGGCGGCACGCTCCGCGTCCTGCACGGCCTGCGCCACCTCGGTCAGCTCCTGCCAGGTTGCCGGCACGGGCTGCCCGTGTTTTTCGAGCAGGTCGCTGCGGTAATAGAGCACGCCCGCATCGGTGAACCAGGGCATGGCGACAAGCTGCCCGTCCACCGTGTTGTTCTCCACGATCGGCGCGAAATGCGCCGCTTCGGCGCCATCCGAATATTGCGCCAGATCGAGGAAATGGGTGCCCAGAATGCCCGGCCAGATGACGTCGATCTGGAAGACGTCAATGTCATCGGCCCCGGAGGCGAGAAGCTGCTGGTAGAGCGCCAGCCGCTCGGTGGTGGAATTCGGTGTCGAGACGATGGTGACGGTGTTGCCGGTCTTTTCGGCCCAGGCCTCCGCGCCGGTCTTGCACAGTTCCAGCTCGATGCCGACCGCACCGCAGGAAATGGCGATCTCCGCCGCCTGGGCCCCCGAGGGCGCGCCCGGCGCCAGAAAGGCCAGCGGGGCGGCCAGCGCCGTGGCCGTCAGGACGGTCCGCCGGGCGAACCGCGCGGTCCGCACGGTTATTGCATGCGTCATGGTCTTGTCCTCCCTGTCGTTCCCCGGGGATCGTGGCGCCCCCGTCCGGGATCCCCTGAGCCGGGTTGTCCCGGCCGGGGCGCTTTGAAAAACGTCGTGAGATCTCTGCGTGTCTCTCCCGTGCCGATCGTCACCCTCTCTGTGGGTCGCCCTCTGAAAGTCGCCCCAGTAAATCGCTCCCTGAAGGTCGCCTCCCTGAAGGTCGCCTCCCTGAAGGTCGCCCCCCAGTAGGTCGCCAAAGGGTGTGACGACGAGACGTTCCGACGCTGCGTCCAAAGCGCTTTGGATCAAAAGCGTGCCGAATCGGCCTGCGTGTGTCAAGAAAGCTCTGTGACTTTCGATTGTGCGCAGCACACTGCGCGCTTTGCGCTGCATCATGAAAACCCCTGGAAATTGCGGCGTTCCGCTCTGTATGATCGGCTTGAGACGCGCGCCACGCCCGCAGACGGCGCCGGTGACACGGAGCGGAAGACCGTGCCCGCGACACCTGATCCGGGGCGGTGCGTCGGGAAATCCAAAGCGCTTTGGGTGCCTGTCGGGAAGCGCGGATCATCGGGGGATCCTGCCGACACCGGCGGGCGACAGACGATCGGCAACAGACAACCGGCTTGTGATGGCCGGGGCGTGGGGCGACCACGCCTTGGGCCTTGCGGACAAGGCCCGGAACAGAGGAAAGCGGAAGGTGAACCTGCGCGAGCTTTCGGCCCTTCTGGGCCTGTCGCAAACCACGGTCAGTCGGGCGCTCAACGGCTATGCCGATGTGGCGGCCGAGACCCGCCAGCGGGTGATCGCGGCGGCCGAGCGCCATGGCTATCGCCCCAACTCCGGGGCCCGGCGTTTGGCGACGGGTCGCGCGCAGGCGCTCGGGGTCGCCTTTCCGGTCGACCGGAACCTGCTGCTCGACCCGCATTTCATCGAGTTCCTCGCGGGCGTGGCCGAAAAGGCCGGCGATGCGGGCTACGACCTGACGGTGAGCCCGACCACAGGGCTGGAAAGCGACGTCTACCGCCGCTTCAAGCGCACCCAGGCGGCGGATGTGGTGATCCTGTCCGGCCCCGAGCGGGAGGATCCGCGCATCGCGGAGCTGCAGGCGCTCGGTCTGCCCTTCGTGGTGCACGGGCGCACCCGCTCCGCCGAGCCCTATGCCTACGCCGATATCGACAATCGCGGCGCCTTCGCCCAGGCGACGCGTCTTCTGCTCGATCTCGGTCATCGCCGGATCGCGCTGATCAACGGGGAGGAGCATCTGACCTTCGCGCACGACCGGCGGTGCGGATGGCGGGAGGCGCTGGCGGCGGCGGGCTGCGCGGCGCCCGACACGGCGACCTTCAGCGGCGCGATGACGGAGGAAAACGGCTATCGTTTCGCCCGCCGACTGCTGGAGGCGGCGCGCCCGCCGACCGCGCTGCTGTGCTCCAGCGTGCTGCTCGCCTTCGGCGCCTATCGCGCGATCCGCGACCTCGGCCTGACCGTTGGCGGGGATGTCTCCGTGATCGCCCATGACGACGACCTGCCCTTCCTGCGCCCGCATACGCTTGATCCGCCGCTGACGGTGACCCGCAGCCCGATCCGCAAGGGTGGGGAACGGGTGGGGGAGTTCGCGATCCGGCTCGCCACCGGCACCCCTCTCGCGCAGTTGCAGAGCGTGCAGCCGGTCGACCTCGTCTATCGCGGGTCGACCGCCGCGCCGCCACAGCTTTCGGTGGTCGAGAGCGAACTATGATCCAGTAAAGGAATTCAGATAATATATTGAAATTAAATTAATAAATCCTGTCGATTGACGTTTTCGTAAATAAGTCGCTTGCTTTCCCGGCCGGGAGGTGGAATTCTCCCGCGCGATCCGCCTGAAGGGCGCTTGCCGCAGGGGTGACGGTCGTTTTCAAGGACCGGCCGGCTTGCGGATTTTGCGGGCGCGAAGAATTGGGCGCGCAGGACTGAGCGCGAGGAGCAAGGGAGAGAGAGCATGACCGCTGCGATCGTGGGCTGGGCCCATACCCCGTTCGGGAAGCATTCCGAAGAGACCGTCGAAAGCCTGATCGTATCCGTCGCGCGCGACGCGATCGCCGATGCCGGCATGGAGCCGGCGGACATCGATGAGATCGTGCTCGGCCATTTCAACGCCGGCTTCTCGACGCAGGATTTCACCGCCTCGCTGGTGCTGCAGGCCGATCCGGCGCTGCGCTTCAAGAAGGCGACGCGGGTGGAAAACGCCTGCGCCACCGGCTCGGCCGCCGTGCACGCGGGCGTGCGGGCGATCGCGTCGCGGGAGGCGCGGGTCGTGCTTGTCGTCGGCGTCGAGCAGATGACGACGACGCCGGGGCCGGAGATCGGCAAGAACCTGCTCAAGGCCTCCTATCTGCCGGAGGATGGCGACACGCCGGCCGGCTTCGCCGGTGTCTTCGGCAAGATCGCGCAAGGCTATTTCCAGAAGTACGGCGACAAGTCCGACGCCCTGGCCGCCATTGCCGCCAAGAACCACAAGAACGGCGTCAACAACCCTTACGCGCAGATGCGCAAGGATCTCGGGTACGACTTCTGCCGCACCGAAAGCGAGAAGAATCCCTTCGTGGCCGGGCCGCTCAAGCGCACGGACTGTTCGCTCGTGTCGGATGGCGCGGCGGCGCTGGTGCTGACCGACGTCGAGACCGCGCTCGGCCGCGACAAGGCGGTGGCGTTTCGCGGGCTGGCGCATGCGCAGGATTTCCTGCCCATGTCCAAGCGCGACATTCTCGCCTTCGAGGGCTGCGGCGAGGCCTGGCGCCGGGCGCTGGGTGCGGCCGGTCTGACGCTTGACGACCTTTCCTTTGTCGAGACCCACGACTGTTTCACCATCGCCGAACTCATCGAGTATGAGGCGATGGGCCTGACCGCGCCCGGCGAGGGGCATCGCGCGATCCTCGAGGGCTGGACCGAGATGGACGGCAAGCTGCCGGTCAACCCGTCCGGCGGGCTGAAGGCCAAGGGGCATCCGATCGGTGCCACCGGTGTGTCCATGCATGCGCTCACCGCCATGCAGCTCACCGGCCGGGCCGGCGACATTCAGGTCAAGGGCGCGGAACTTGGTGGCGTGTTCAACATGGGCGGCGCCGCGGTGGCCAACTACGTCTCGGTGCTTCAGCCGCTCAAGTAAAAGGCGAGATCGGGCCCAGGCGCCCGCGCGCTTCGAATGGCCGGCGTCGCGATCCCGCGGCGCCGGCTTTTTCACGCCTGCGCGCACCCGGTCGGACCGTTCGTGCAAGGTCGGAGGTGCGCGCCTCCCGGCAAGACGCCGGCTCAGAAGCCGGCGGTCTCCATCTGCCGGGCGAGATCGAGCAGGTCGTAGGCCTCGATCTCCCAGTCGTCTTCCGGCGCGAGGTCGCTGGCCTGATCGGGGCCATGTTCGTGCGGGCGGGCGAAGAAGGCCGTCTTCAGGCCGGCCGCGCGGGCCGCGGCGAGATCGGCATTATGGGCGGAGGCCAGCATCACCTCCTCCGGCGCCAGGCCGATGATCGCGGCCGAGGCGTGGAAGACCTCCGGTGCGGGGGGATAGGCGCGGGCGATGTCCGCGCCGAGCATCAGGTCGAAGGGCAGGTTCGCGTGTTTGGCGAGCCAGGTCGTCATGGCGATCGAGGCCGCCGTGCAGGGCGCCAGCACATAGTCGCGCCGCAGTGCCCGCAGGCCCGGCGTGCTGTCCGGCCAGGGCGGCAGGCGCTCCCATCCGCGAGCCAGCCGCGCGGTTTCCTCGCGCGTGAGATGATGCGCCAGTCCCGCATCCTCCAGCGTCTCCGTCAGCGCTTGCGCATGCAGCGTATCGAGAGGCGCATAGTCCGCGCCCGCCTCGATCCGCACGCGCAACTCCATATGGACCCGTCGGTGCCAGGTACGCGCCAGCGCGCCCGCGTCGATCTCGGCGTCGGATTTGGCGAAGGCCTTGTCGAGAAGGGTGGTGAGTCCCGATCGCCAGTCCACGACCGTTCCGAACACATCGAAGAAAATCGCTTTGACCACTGTCGTTGCTCAATATCGTTGGGCGGTTGCTCAATAAGGTTGGACGAATGCAAGGGCTGCGGATGCACGCGAGTATCGTGTTTTCACACCCCGGAATCAACCAGAAGTAAACAATGTCGCGAAATGCCATGCAACATCCGCGGCGTCATGCGGCAGCCTCCCGGGGAAGTGCGGGAGGTGTCCGCGTCGTTCGGAAGCGAGGCGGGGCAGCAGGATTTTTTGCACTTCGGCGATTGTTTGAAACGTGATGCCCGGTGTCGGCGGCGGCTCTTCGCTAGCGTGAGGATACCCGTTGTCCAACCGCAGGGTGATGCCGATGCACGCGGCCGAAAAGCGCAAACTCGATGTCTTTCCCACCTTCCAGAAGGTCGCCGGCCGGCGTGTCGTCGTCGTGGGCGGCGGCGAGGAGGCGGCGGCCAAGGTCCGTCTCCTGTCGGAAACGGCGGCGCGGATCGAGGTGATCGCGCCCGACCTTGAGCCGGCGCTGGCCGCGGCGCTGGAGAAGGCCGGCGGCCGGCATCTGCCCGGGCCGTTCCGTCCGGCGCTGCTCACCGGGGCGGCGCTGGTCTTCGCGGCGAGCGGCGAGGAAGACGCCGACCGCGCGGTGGTCGAGGCGGCGCGCATCTTCGGCATTCCCGCGAATGCGGTCGACCGCCCGGGATTGTGCGATTTCTACGTCGGCGCGCTCGTAAACCGCGCGCCGGTCGCCGTGGCCATCACCTCCACCGGCGTGGGGCCGGTGCTGGCGCGCCACATCCGCGCGCGCATCGAGGCGCTTCTGCCGCGCGAGACCGGAGATCTGGCCCGTCTCGCCGAGACCTTCCGCGACACGGTGGCCCGGGTCATCCCCGATGGCGCGGCGCGCCGCCGCTTCTGGGCGCGGTTCTTTTCCGGCAGTGTCGCCTCCAATCTGCAAGCCGGCCGGCCGGGCGCCGCCCGCGCCGAGGCGCAGCGGCTCCTGAACGCCGATGACGCGGACAGCGGCTTCGTCTGGCTCGTGGGCGCGGGACCCGGCGCGGAGGACCTGCTCACCCTGCGCGCGCAGCGCGTGCTGCAGGAGGCGGATGTGATCGTCCACGACGCCCTGGTGCCCGACGCGGTCGTGGCGATGGGCCGGCGGGACGCGCAGCGCATTGCCGTGGGCAAGCGCAAGGGCGCCCATTCGGTTCCGCAGCCGGAGATCAACGCCATCCTGCTGCGCGAGGCGCGCGCGGGCCGGCGTGTCGTGCGGCTGAAGTCCGGCGATCCGATGATCTTCGGCCGCGCCGGAGAGGAAATTGCCGCGCTGCGCGCCGCCGGCATCGCCCATGACGTGGTGCCCGGCGTGACGGCTGCCTTCGCGGCGGCCGCGAGCGCCAAGATCCCGCTCACCCTGCGCGGCGTGGCCTCGCAGCTCGTCTTCGCCACCGGGCACGACCAGTCGGGCGCCACGCTGCCGGCCTGGGGGCAGATGGCGCTCGAGGGCGCGACGGTCGCCGTCTACATGGGCCGCAGCGTCGCCGCGCGCGTGGCGGCCCGCCTCACCGAGGCGGGGCTCGATGCCGCCACGCCGGTCGCGGTGATCGAGAATGCCGCGCAGGACGGGGAATGCCTGTTCGCCGGCACGCTCGCCGACCTCGGCGCCCTTGAGGACCGCGACGATGTGTCGGGGCCCGTGCTGATCGTGATCGGGGAGGTGGTCGGCGCGGCCGATCTGAGTGCCAGCGCGCCGCTGTGCCCGCCGGCGGCGGGCGAGCGCCTCGGCGCGACGGTTGCGGCGTGACACGTCGGGCGCGGACCCGCAAACGAGGAAAGGTTTTCGCATGAAGGCACTGACGGCCAATCGGCTGCTCGACGGCGAGGTGGTGTGGCTCGGCCATGGCGACGACCCGCAGACGCGCTGGGTCGACACATTGGCGCTCGCGCGCGTGCTCGAGACGCCCGAGGACGCGGCGCGCGCCCTTGAGGAGGGCGCGGCGGCGGTGGCGGATCGCCATGTCGTGGAGCCCTATCTGATCGATCTGTCGCAGGCGCAGTCCGGCGCGCTCGTGCCGGTGCGGTTTCGCGAGCGCATTCGCGCGCAAGGCCCGACGACGCGCACGGATCTGGGCAAGCAGGCGCGCAAGCACCCGTCCGCCGCCTGATCCCGGCACCACTCTCTCCGGCTCAAGACCCGACCCGAGGACCAGACAATGTACCGCTACGATGAATTCGACGCCCAGTTCGTCGCCGCGCGCGTGGACCAGTTCCGCGACCAGGTGAGCCGTCGGCTCGCCGGCGACCTGACCGAGGAACAGTTCAAGCCGCTGCGGCTGATGAACGGGGTCTATCTGCAGCTGCATGCCTATATGCTGCGCGTCGCCATTCCCTACGGCACGCTGAACGCCCGGCAGATGCGCAAGCTGGCGCAGATCGCGCGCACCTACGATCGCGGCTACGGGCATTTCACCACCCGGCAGAACATCCAGTTCAACTGGCCGCGCCTGCAGGACATTCCCGACATTCTGTCCGAGCTTGCCGAGGTCGGCATGCATGCGATCCAGACGTCGGGCAATTGCATCCGCAACGTGACCGCCGATCATTTCGCGGGCGCGGCCGCCGACGAGATCGTCGATCCGCGACCCTATGCGGAGATCCTGCGGCAATGGTCGTCGCTCCACCCGGAGTTCACCTTCCTGCCGCGCAAGTTCAAGATCGCGGTGACCGGCGCGCCGCACGACCGGGCGGCGGTGCAGGTGCACGACATCGGCCTGCAGGCGGTGCGCAACGCGCAGGGGCAAGTGGGCTTCGCCGTCTTCGTCGGCGGCGGTCTCGGCCGCACGCCGATGATCGCGCGCAAGGTCCGCGACTTCCTGCCGGAGGCGGATCTGCTGGCCTATTCGGAGGCCATCCTGCGCGTCTACAACCGCTATGGCCGGCGCGACAACAAGTACAAGGCCCGCATCAAGATCCTGGTGCATGAGACCGGCATCGACACGCTGAAGGCGGACATCGAACGCGAGTTCGAGGATATCCGCGGCGGCGTGCTGCAACTGCCGAAGGACGAGGTCGACCGCATCGCCGCCTATTTCGCCCCGCCCGCCTTCGAGGCGGCCGAAGGGACCGCGGCGTTCGACGCGGCGCGCGCGGCGGACACGGCGCTCGATGCCTTCGCCCGGACCAACCTGCATCCCCATCGCGCGCCCGGCTACACCAGCGTGACCATTTCGCTCAAACCCATCGGCGAGGCGCCGGGCGATGCCACGGCCGCGCAGATGGAGGTCGTCGCCGAACTCGCGGAGACCTACGGCCATGACGAGATCCGCGTCAGCCACGAGCAGAACCTCGTGCTGCCGCATGTGCGGCTCGCCGATGTGCCGGCCGTCTTCGCCACGCTGCAGAAGGCGGGTCTGGCGGAGGCGAACGCCGGGCTGATCACCGATATCATCGCCTGCCCGGGCATGGATTACTGCGCGCTCGCCACGGCGCGCTCGATTCCCGTCGCGCAGCGGATTTCCGAGCGCTTCGCCGCCTCCGGCCGGCAGCAGGACATCGGCGACCTCAAGATCAAGATCTCCGGTTGCATCAATGCCTGCGGGCATCACCACGTCGGCCATATCGGCATTCTCGGCGTGGAGAAGAAGGGCGAGGAATTCTACCAGATCACGCTCGGCGGCTCGGCCGACGAGGC
The DNA here is from genome assembly GCF_040110915.1 of Stappia sp. NCBI lineage: Bacteria > Pseudomonadati > Pseudomonadota > Alphaproteobacteria > Hyphomicrobiales > Stappiaceae > Stappia > Stappia sp. The sequence continues at coordinate 147,568 of NZ_CP157793.1, forward strand.
GAGCTCCATCGGGCGGATCGTCGGGCGCGGGTTTTCCTACGACGAGGTCGTCGACGCGGTGGAAACGCTGGTCGACACCTATCTCGGCCTGCGCGCCTCGCCGGAGGAGGACTTCCTCACCGCCTATCGCCGGCTCGGCGACGACCCCTTCAAGGAGGCGCTCTATGGCACCGCTTGACACGCTCTCTCATGCCGCCGACGACCGGCGGGCGCACGACGGGACGGAGAGCGACACGGAGGCCCGTGTCGCGCGCCTCGCCGCCCGCCTCGCCGCCCGCCTGAACGGGGCGGATGCCCGGGCCGCGATTGCCGGGGCGCGCGCCGAATTCGGCGACCGTCTGGCGCTCGTTTCCTCCTTCGGGGCGGAATCGGCGGTGCTGCTGCATCTCGCGGCGTCGGTCGACCCGACGATCCCCGTGCTCTTCATCGACACGGGCAAGCTCTTTCCCGCGACGCTGCGCTACCGCGACACGCTGGTCGCGCGCTTCGGGCTGACGGATGTGCGCACCCTGACGCCGGCGGCGGAGGATCTTGCGGCCGACGATCCCTCCGGCGCGCTGTGGCTGCGCGACACCGATGCGTGCTGCGACATCCGCAAGGTGCGTCCGCTCGCCCGCGCGCTTGCCGGCTTCGACGCCTGGATCTCGGGCCGCAAGCGCTTCCAGGCGAGCTCGCGCTCCGACATTCCGCTGGTCGAGGCGGATGGGCCGCGCGTCAAGATCAATCCGCTCGCCGACTGGGATCCGGGCGACCTGCGCGCCCATGCCAGGGCGGAAGGCCTGCCGCCGCATCCGCTGGTGGCCAAGGGCTACCCGTCCATCGGCTGCATGCCCTGCACCACACCGGTGGCGGACGGCGAGGATCCGCGCGCCGGGCGCTGGCGCGGACAGGAGAAGGTGGAATGCGGCATCCATGTCGCGCTGCCCCAGGAAAACGAACAGGGGGCGGGGATCTGATCATGTCCGATATCTCTCGTGACGACGTGGCGCTGTACAAGGCCGGGGCCTTCGTCGCCGACGCCTGGCACCTGCTCGACGACGACGCGCCGCTGCCGGACACGGGCCATGTCCTGCTGTCCGTCGCGCGGGCGCGCGCCGAGGCGCCGGAGGCCCCGCGCGGGCTGCACATCGGCGCGCATGTCACCGCCGCAGACGACGTCAGCGATCTGGCGCCGGTCCTGGACCGGCTGGAGGTTGTGGCGATTGCCTTCGAGACATTTTCCGACGGGCGCGGTTATTCGAGCGCCCGGCTGCTGCGCGAGCGCCACGGCTACCGGGGCGAGCTGCGCGCCACGGGCGACGTGCTGCTCGACCAGATCCCGCTGATGCGCCGCTGTGGGTTCGATGCCTTCGAGGTCGCCCACGCCCCGACACGGCGCGCGCTCGAAGCTGGCCACGACGTCGACGTCCCGCTATATCTGCAACCGCTCGGCAACGCGGCCGAGCGGCCCGCGGGCGCGCGCGCCTGGGCCAGACGGCCGGCGATTTCCGGGGCCTGATTGCGAATTCCCATGGCGTCGGGTTCGGACCTTTGCTGATGTGCCGGGCCGACGAGGTGATTATTCTCGCGTGACCTGCCGCGCGGGCGCTTGCGCGGCGCGCGGGTTTGCGGATGCAAGGATACAAGGCATGAATGTGGTCAATCTTTCCGGCGACCTCGCCGACGCGGTTCCGGCCGGCGCCACGGCGGAGACCGTGACCGAGGTGCAGCATTACACCGACGATCTGTTCCGCTTCCGCATGACCCGGCCGCAAAGCTTCCGCTTTCGCTCCGGCGAGTTCGTGATGATCGGCCTGATGGTCGGCGAGAAGCCGATCTTCCGCGCCTATTCCATCGCCTCGCCGTCGTGGGACGAGGAACTGGAGTTCTTCTCCATCAAGGTGCCGAACGGGCCGCTGACCGAGCATCTTGCCAAGATCCAGCCGGGCGACAAGGTCCTGATGAAGAAGAAGCCCACCGGCACGCTCGTCAACGACGCGCTGATCGCCGGCAAGCGGCTCTACATGTTCTCCACCGGCACGGGCTTCGCGCCCTTTGCGAGCCTGATCCGCGACCCCGAGACCTACGACAAGTTCGACGAGGTGATCGTCACCCATTCCTGCCGCTTCGTCGCCGAACTGGCCTATTCCAAGGAAACTGTCGCCGCTGCAAAAGAAGACCCGCTGATCGGCGAACTGGCGTCGGAACGGCTGCGCCTCTTCACCTCCGTCACCCGCGAGCCCTATGAGCACGAGGGCCGCATCACGACGCTGATCGAAAACGGCACTCTGTTCGACGCGCTCGGACTGCCGCCGCTTGACCCGGCGGACGACCGGGGCATGATCTGCGGCTCCATGGCCATGCTCAAGGACACCAAGGCGCTGCTCGAGGCGCGCGGGCTGACCGAGGGCGCCAACAACAAGCCGGCCGAATTCGTCATCGAACGCGCCTTCGTCGGGTAGGGCCGTCGGGCGGCTTGCGGTCGCGCGATCCCGCCGCGATCATCCCGGGCGAAGCCCGAACGGGCAATCAGCCGGGACCGAGATCATGACGGATACCGAAGGCAGGCGGGACGGCGTGCGCATCCTTGCGCGCCGCACCCTCTACGAGGGGTTTTCGCGCTATTGCGAAATGGACGTGGAGGAACGGAGCGCCGACGGCGCGACGCATGTCTTGTCGCGCGAGTTTCAGACCCGGGCCGATGTGATCGCCGTCCTGCCCTATGACCCCCACCGTGCAATCGCGCTTCTGGCCCGGCAATTGCGCGTGCCGCTGCTGGCGCGCGGCGATCACGACGGCTATCTTGCCGAGGCCCCGGCCGGCTACATCGATGCCGGCGAGGATGCCGGGACGGCGGCGCGGCGCGAGGCGGCCGAAGAGGTCGGCGTGGCGCTCGCGCATCTGGAGCCGGCCGGCACGGTGTTTTCCTCTCCCGGCGCGATGACGGAGCGCATCAGCCTGTTTCTGGCTCCCTTTTCCGCGGCCGACCGCCGGCACGACGGCGGCGGTCTGGCGCATGAGGGTGAGCGGATCGAGGTGCTGGAGGTGCCGCTTGCCGATCTCGCGGCCGAGGCCGACGCGGGCCGGCTCGCCGACGCCAAGACGCTGATCCTGGTTCAGGCACTGCGCTTGCGCAGACCCGGCCTGTTTGCGTAGCCTCCCCGCAAGCCTCTCTGTTTCCTCTCATTCAAGGACGTTCTTCCATGACGATGAACCGTGTCGCGCGCCTGGTGAAACGCCCCGCCCCGGGGCTCGTGACGCCTGAGTGTTTCGAGATCGCCGACGAAGCCGTGCCGGAGCCGGGCGATGGCGAGTTTCGCGTGCGCGCCGAATATGTCTCGCTCGACCCGGCGATGCGCGGCTGGATCAACGAGGGCAAGTCCTACGTGCCGCCGGTCAGCCTCGGCGAGGTCATGCGCGCCTTTTCCGCCGGCACGGTCGAGGCCTCGCGCCATCCCGACTTCAAGGAGGGCGATCAGGTGGTCGGCCTGTTCGGCGTGCAGACGCACGCGATCTCCGACGGCACAAGGGTGCAGAAGGTCGATCCGGAGATCGCCCCGCTTCAGAGCTGGATCGGCGGCCTCGGCATGCCGGGACTGACGGCCTATTTCGGCCTGCTGCGCGTCGGCGCGGCGAAGGAAGGCGACACGGTCGTCGTCTCCGCCGCGTCCGGCGCGGTCGGCTCGCTCGTCGGGCAGATCGCGAAGCTGAAGGGCTGCCGCGCTGTCGGCATCGCCGGCGGTCCGGAAAAATGCCGGGCGCTGATCGAGGAGGACGGGTTCGACGCGGCGGTCGACTACAAGGCCGGCGATCTCGGCGCGCAGCTCGACGCCGCCTGTCCGAACGGCATCGACGTCGATTTCGAGAACGTCGGCGGCGACATTCTCGATGCGATCCTGCCGCGCATGAACCCATTCGGGCGTATCGCCGTCTGCGGTCTGATCTCCGCCTATACGGCGACCTCGCTGCCGCCGGGGCCGAAGAACATCCGCTTCGTGCTGACCATGCGGCTGAAGATGCAGGGGTTCATCGTCTTCGACTTCGCCGAGGACAACGCCACCGCGCTCGCCGATCTCGGACAGTGGGTGAAGGCGGGCAAGCTGCGGCTGCGCGAGGATGTGCGCGAGGGCGGCGTCGATGCCTTCGTCGACACGCTCAACCTGCTCTACACCGGCGGCAATTTCGGCAAGCTCAGCCTCAAGGTCTGAGTGCTGACGCTTCGCCCGCGCCATCGTGATGACACGATGGCGCGGGCATGCTTGGCCCGGTCGAGGCGCGAGACTGGGAGGCTGCCGTGGTGAAACATCCGGTCATGGGGGGCATTGGCGCGCTGGCGCTTGCGCTTGTTATCGCGCTGGGCGCGGGGGCGCCCGCGATATCCGCGCCGCTCGATGCCGCCTGCCTGCAGCGCATCAAGGCGCAGGCGGTGAAGGAAGGCGTCAGTCGCGCGACCGTCGACCGGGCGCTCGCCGGCGCCGCCTTCGACGAAAAGGTCAGGCGCTTCGCCACCAGTCAGCCGGAATACAAGACGCCGATCTGGGACTATCTCGCCTTCCTCGTCGACGAGGAGCGCATCGAGGACGGCGCCAGGATGCTGCGGCGGCACGAGGCGACGCTGGCCCGGGTTCAGAAGACCTATGGCGTCGACGGCTACATCGTGCTCGCCGTATGGGGCGTGGAAAGCGACTACGGCCAGTTTCGCGGCGATTTCCATGTGCCGCACGCCCTTGCCAACCTGTCGTGCGGCGGCCGCCGGGCGCGCTACTTCCGCTCCGAGCTGATCCATATCCTGAAGATCGTCGATCGCGGCGACGTCGCGCTCGCCGACCTCCAGGGCTCCTGGGCCGGCGCCTTCGGCCAGACCCAGTTCATGCCCTCCACCTACCGCCGGCTTGCGGTCGACGGCGACGGCGACGGCAAGCGCGATCTGGTGAACTCGGTCCCCGACGCGCTCGCCTCCACGGCGAATTACCTGAAACAGGCCGGCTGGGTAAACGGAATGCCCTGGGGCTATGAGGTCAAACTGCCCGCCGGCTATTCCGGCCCCTCGGGCCGCAAGACGCGGGCCAGCGTCAGCGACTGGGGCAAACGCGGCGTCACCCATCTCGATGGCGCGGCGCTCAAGGGAGAGGCGTCGGCGGGTCTGCTGCTGCCGGCCGGGCGCAACGGGCCGGCCTTCCTCGTCTTCAAAAATTTCAACGCGATCTATTCCTACAACGTCGCGGAAAGCTACGCGCTGGCGATCTCCCATCTCGCCGACCGGCTGCGCGGCGCGGGCCCCTTCGCCACGCCCTGGCCGACCGACGATCCCGGCCTGTCGCGCGCCGAACGGCTGCAGTTGCAAAAGCTCCTCCTGCGGGCCGGCTATGACATCGGCGAGGCGGACGGGCGCGTCGGACCCGCGACGCGCGCCGGCATCCGGCAGGCCGAGGCGCGCTTCGGGATGGAGGTCACCGGACGCCCGGGCCGCAAGATCTACGAGAAACTCGGCGGGCGCTGACGGCCGGCCGTCCCCTCAACGCTTGCCCGGAATGCCCTGGAAGGCGTCGGCACCCCAGATCCGCTTGACTTGCCGGTCGCGGCCGCAGGACCAGCGGTAGAACCGGTAGCGGTTGGCGCTCTTCTTGTAAAAGTCCTGGTGATAGTCCTCGGCCGGGTAGAACACTCCGGCCTCCAGGATCGGTGTCACGAGGGCGCGGCCGAGAGCGGTCTCGGCCTTTTTCATCTCGGCGGCCGCCGCCGTGCGTTGGGTCGCGTCGCGCACGAAGATCGCACTGCGATAGGACGGGCCCCGGTCGCAGAACTGGCCGCCCGCATCGGTCGGATCGATGCTGCGGAACAGGGCCGCGACAAGGTCGGCATAGCTGACCCGATCGGGATCGAACCGGATGCGCACCGCCTCATAGTGCCCGGTGCCACCGCCGGTGACCTGTTCGTAACTTGGATCGGCAAGCGTGCCGCCGGTGTACCCCGAAACCGTCTCGAGCACGCCGGGGATACGGTCGAAATCGGATTCCACGCACCAGAAGCAGCCGCCGGCGAAGATCGCCGTCTGCGGCTCGCCGGCCCGTGCCGGACCGGCCGTGGCGGTCAGCGCAAGGATCAGCACGAGCGCGCGCAAACCAGGCGGGATCAGGAATCGAAACATGGATGCCATCCTTTCATGCGGCGGTCAGTGTGCCCGACGGACCGCCCGCCGCAAGGGGGCGGACGATCACGATCCCGGCAAGGCGGGCGGCGTGGGATGCGCATTGCCGGGGCACACGCCTTGGGCTACCGTCCGGGCGAAGCGCATTGGTATGACAAGGAAATGCGACGGCAGGGGACGACGGAGCGGCATGGGCACGCAGATGGATTTCAAGGCCGTGATCGACGGAGAAAGCTGTGCCGCCACGGCGGGGCGCTGGATCGAGATGCTCGCGCCCGCCACCGGCGAACCCTTCGCGCGCGTGCCGCGCGGCGACGCGGCGGATGTGGGACGCGCCGTGGTGGCGGCCCGCCGGGCGCTGGAGAGCGACCCCTGGGCCGGAATGCCGGCCGTGGAGCGCGGCCGGATCCTGTCGCGGCTGGGGCAGCTGATACTCGAGCAGGCGGACGAGCTCGCCGCGCTGGAAAGCCGCGACACGGGCAAGCCGCTGCGCCAGGGGCGCGCCGATATCGCGGCGGCCGCGCGCTATTTCGAGTTCTACGGCGGCGCGGCGGACAAGGTCGCCGGCGAGACGATCCCCGTGCAGTCCGGGTTTCTGGCGATGACGCTGCGCGAGCCGCACGGCGTCGTCGGCTCCATCGTGCCCTGGAACTACCCCGCGCAGATCATGGCGCGGGTCGCCGGTGCCGCGCTCGCCATGGGTAACACGCTCGTCATGAAACCGGCGGAGGCGGCGTGCCTGTCGGTTCTCAAGATTGCCGAGCTTGCCCTGGAGGCGGGGTTGCCCGCCGGCGTGTGGAACGTGGTGCCGGGCTACGGCGAGGAGGCCGGCGCGGCGCTCGCCAATCATCCGGGGCTCGATTTTCTCACCTTCACCGGCTCGCCGGAGGTCGGCACGCTGATCCAGACGGCGGCGGCCAAGAACCGCATCGGCTGCACGCTGGAGCTCGGCGGCAAGTCGCCGCAGATCCTCTTCGCCGACGCGGATTTCGAGGCGGCGCTGCCGGTCGTCGTCAACGCGATCGTCCAGAACTGCGGACAGACCTGTTCGGCCGGCAGCCGGCTGCTGGTCGAGGCGAGCGCCTTCGACCGCGTCGCGGAGGCCTTGCGCCAGCGCTTCCGCGGTCTCGTCGCCGGTCCCCATGACCGCGATCTCGATCTCGGACCGCTGATCAGCGCGGACCAGGCGCAGCGCGTCGCCGCGTTCGTCGCCGAAGCGCGGGAGGCCGGGATCCCGCTGATCGGCGAAGGCACGATCATGCCCGACAGCCCGCCCGGGGGGTTCTATCAGCCGGCGCGGGTCTTCGGCCCGGTCCCGGCCGAGGCGCGGCTTGCCCGCGAGGAGGTCTTCGGCCCCGTGCTGGCGATCACGCCGTTTCGCGACGAGGCCGAGGCCATCGCGCTCGCCAACGGCACGGACTACGGGCTGGTCGCCGGGGTCTGGAGCCGGGACGGGGCGCGCTGCCTGCGCGTGGCGCGCGCCGTGCGCGCCGGTCAGGTCTTCGTCAACGGCTATGGCGCGGGCGGCGGGGTGGAACTGCCCTTCGGCGGCGTGAAGAAGTCGGGCCACGGCCGCGAAAAGGGGTTCGAGGCGCTGCGCGAGTTCTCGGTGATCAAGACCGTGGTCGTCAATCACGGCTGAGGTGCTCAGGGCTGCGATGGCGCCGGTGCGGCCGGCGGAATGACAACGCCAGGGGGAGGCGACATGGGAGATCGGTTGGCGGGCAAGGTGGCCCTTGTGACGGGCGGCGGCGCGGGCTTCGGCGCGGGGATCGCCAGGCGCTTCGCGCAGGAAGGCGCCCGCGTGATCGTGGCGGATCTGGATGAGACGGCCGCGGCCCGGGTCGCGGAGGAGATCGGACCCGCCGCGCGGGCGGTGTCAGCGGATGTCGCCACGCAGGCGGGCGCCGAGGCGATGTGCGCGGCCGCGCAAGAAAGCTTCGGCGGCCTCGACATTCTCGTCAACAACGCCGGCTTCACCCATCGCAACGGCTCTTTGCTGGAGGTCGACGAGGCGACCTTCGACCGCATCTTTGCCGTCAACGCAAAGGCGATCTATCTGGCCGCGCGGGTCGCGGTGCCGATGCTGGCCGCCCGTGGGGGCGGGGCGATCCTCAACACCGCCTCGACGGCGGGCCTGCGGCCGCGCCCCGGTCTCACCTGGTACAACGCGTCCAAGGGCTGGGCGATCACCGCCACCAAGTCGATGGCCGTGGAACTGGCGCCGCAGGGCATCCGCGTCAACGCGCTGTGTCCGGTCGCGGGCGACACGGGCATGCTGGGGCTTTTCCTGGGCGAGGACACGCCCGAAAAACGCGCGCAGTTTCAGGCGACGATCCCGCTCGGACGCCTGTCGCGGCCCGACGACATCGCCAGCGCCGCGCTGTGGCTGGCGAGCGACGAGGCCGCCTTCATCACCGGCGTGGCGCTGGAGGTCGACGGCGGGCGCTGCATCTGAGGCGCGCGCCGTCCCCGGTCTCAGGAGGCGACCACCCGGTCGCGCCCTTTGCGCTTGGCGGCATAGAGATGGACGTCGGCGGCCCGGATCGCGTCCTGAAGCGACAGGGCGCTGCCGTCGCTGAGACCGATGCTCAAGGTGACGCTGTCGAGATGCGCAAGATCGCCCGCGAGCGCGGTCAGTGACTTCACGCGCTCGCGCAGCCGGTCGAGCGCCTCGCGCGCCGGCTGCTCCTCGAGGTCGGGCAGAATGATGCAGAATTCGTCGCCGCCGAGCCGCGCGGCGAAGGCGCCTTGCGGCAGCGAGGCGTCGATCGCCTCGCCGAGCAACCGGATCAGCTCGTCGCCGGCCTCGTGCCCGTAGCGGTCGTTGATCGACTTGAAGCGGTCGATGTCGATCGCCGCGACGCGGACCGGCAGACCGGCGCCGCGCTTGCGCGCCAGCATCGCCGCGCCGTGCGAGAACAGATGGCGGCGGTTGGACAGACCCGTCAGCGGGTCGCGGTTGGCGAGATCGTCGAGCGTCTTGATCCGGTCGAGCGTGTCGAGGTTCTGCGAGATGCGCAGCATGAACTCTTCCGGCGTGCAGCTCTTCGGCAGAAAGTCGTTGGCCCCCGACTTGAGAAAGCGGGCGATGACCTCCGGCCCGGCGCGTGCCGACAGGCCCACGACCGCGACCCTGTCCATGCTGTAGCGCGCGCGCAGGCTGCGCAGCAACTCGAAGCCGTCGACCCTGGGCATCAGATAGTCGAGCACGACAAGCCGGAGGTTTTCCAATCCGTCGAGCTTGGCCATTGCGTCCTCGCAGCTTGTCGCGGTGTGCACCCGCAGCTGGTACAGGCGCAGCCGCCGCGCGACCGCCTCCAGGTCGATGCGGCTGTCGTCGACGACGAGGGCGTCGATCTGCCGGTTGGCACAGATGCGCTGAACGAGCGAGGTCACATAGGCGAGCGAGGTCGGGTTCTCCTTGAGGATGTAGTCCACGACGCCCTTCTCCAGCAGCGCGGCGCGCAGCTTGTCGTCGAACCGTCCGGAGAACACGATGGTCGGGATGCCCCGCGCCAGGGCGACGTCGACGATCTCGCCGTTCGGCGCATCCGGCAGGGTCAGGTCGAGCAGCGCCACCACCGGGGCGACGTCGGCGCGTTGCAGCAGCCGTTCGGCCTCCGCGCGATTGGGGGCCGATACCACCTCCATACCCTCGATCGCGTCGAGCTGGCGACGGATGACCCGCTCGAAGAAGGCGGTGTCTTCCACCAGCAGAACCTGTTTATTCATTATATGTCGCTCTGTTCTTTCTACCTTTCGTTGAATTTTAGGTTTTTTGAGTAAAAGAAGGGTTCCCCGATGGGGCTTTATCTCGATTCGGAACAAAAAAACCGGGCCGAGCGGCCCGGTTTCTTGGACGCCGCGCGTGGCGGCGGTGCGCGGCGCCGGTCTTCGTTCAGGCGGCGACCTTGACGTTCACCTTCGCCCTGGTGTTGGCGAGCACGTCCTCGACGGTCACCCCGTCGGCCAGCTCGATCAGGTCGAGACCGTCCTCGGTCACGTCGAACACGCCGAGGTTGGTGATGATCCGGTTGACGCAGTGCACGCCGGTGAGCGGCAGGGTGCACTCCTTGAGGAGCTTGGGATCGCCGCTCTTCGACGTGTGATCCATGATGATCACGACGCGCTTCACGCCGGCGACCAGATCCATGGCGCCGCCCATGCCCTTGACCAGCTTGCCCGGGATCATCCAGTTGGCGAGGTCGCCCTTTTCCGAGACTTCCATCGCGCCGAGGATCGCCATGTCGATATGGCCGCCCCGGATCATGGCGAAACTCTCCGCCGACGAGAAATAGCTCGTCTGCGGCAGCTCGGTGATCGTCTGCTTGCCGGCGTTGATGAGATCGGCGTCGATCTCCTCCTCGGTCGGGAAGGGGCCCATGCCGAGCATCCCGTTTTCTGACTGAAGGGTGACGTGCATGCCGTCGGGAATGTAGTTGGACACGAGCGTGGGAATGCCGATCCCCAGGTTGACGTAGAAGCCGTCCTGAAGTTCCTGCGCCGCGCGCCGCGCCATGTCATCGCGAGTCCAGGCCATCGTTCGTCTCCTTGTCCTCAGGCTTCGCGCGTGGTGCGCTTTTCGATCCGCTTCTCGTGGGTGCCCACGATGATGCGGTCCACGAAAATGCCCGGCGTGTGGATGTCGTTCGCGTCGAGTTCGCCGTTCTCCACGAGTTCCTCGACCTCGACGACGGTGACCTTGCCGGCGGTCGCCATCTCCGGATTGAAGTTGCGCGCGGTCTTGCGGAAGATCAGGTTGCCTTCCTTGTCGGCCTTCCAGGCCTTCACGAGCGACAGGTCCGCGACGAGCCCGGTTTCCATGATGTAGGTCTCGCCGTTGAACTCCTTGTGCTCCTTGCCCTCGGCGATCATCGTGCCGACGCCGGTCTTGGTGTAGAACGCGGGGATGCCCGCGCCGCCGGCCCGGCAGCGCTCGGCGAGCGTGCCCTGCGGGTTGAACTCCAGCTCGAGCTCGCCGTTGAGATACTGGCGCTCGAAGGTGGCGTTCTCGCCCACATAGGAGGAGATCATCTTCTTGATCTGACGCGTCTGCAGCAGCAGCCCCAGCCCGAAGTCGTCGACCCCGGCATTGTTGGAGATCGCGGTGATGTCCTTGGCGCCGGAGTCGCGCAGGGCGACGATCAGATTTTCCGGGATGCCGCACAGGCCGAAGCCGCCAGCCATCACCGTCATTCCGTCGAACGTCAGTCCCTCAAGCGCGGAAGCCGCGTCGGGGTATACTTTACTCATGGGGGTCTCCTTGCACCGGGATGCGTGTCGCCCACGCCTCCCACATGAACCGCTCGTCAGGCGCCTTGTGATATCGTCCCGGCGTCTCCATCTCAAGCGTCTTCCCGTCCGCGTGGGTGTCGCGGCCTGACGGTTTCACCTTGAACCGTGGTGTGTTAGCGCCTATTGCGCAGGGCGGAAAGCCCCGCAGGAATCGATCCAACGTGGCAGGCGGAGGAAGACGGACATGAAGCGTGCCCTGGGACTGGCCCTGGCCTTCGCCGTCCTCGTCGCACTGGCCGCCACCTACGGTCCGGTCGCGCTGATGTCGAGCGACACGGTGCGCGCCCGCATCGAGGCCGAACTGTCCGCGCGCTTCGCGGCGCGCGTCGAGGTCGGCGCGCGGCCGCATCTGGCCTTCGTCCCCCGGCCCCGCCTTATTCTGGAAGGCGCACGGCTGCGCGACCGGGACGGCACCTGGACCCTCGCCGCCACCCGCATTTCGGCCCGTCTCGATCTGTCGGACCTGCTCGTCGGCGAGATCCGGCTCGCCGAGGCGCGCCTCGAGGGCGGGACGCTGCGTCTGGCGTCCGCGCCCGCAACGGCCGGTCCGACGTCGAGCGCGCGGGTGGCTCATCGCCTTCTGCAACATCGGGTGACCGTCGAGGGCCTGGCGCTCGCCGTCGGCGCGGACACGCCGCCGCTGCTGCGCGATCTGACCCTAGCGATCGCTCCGCGGGGGGCGGGGGCGAGCCTGCGCGGATCGTTCCGCATCGCCGACCAGACGGTGGAGATATCGGCCCGCCTCGGCGATATCGCGCTCCTGAGCGCACCGGGGTCGAGCGATCTTGCGGCGACCGTCTCCTCCTCGCTTGCCCGTCTCGAGCTCGATGGCACGCTGTCGGGGATGACGGCGGGCGAGCGCCCGCGGTTCGACGGGCGGGTGGACCTTGCCAGCAGCGATCTGCGGGGCATCGCCCAGCGGATCGGGCAGCCGCTGCCGGGCTGGGCTTCCTTCGGCGCCATGCGGGTCGGCGGGCGCGGGATCGCCGGACCGGACGGCCTCGATCTCGAAGCCGCCACGCTCGAACTCGACGGCAACACCGGCGAGGGACGCCTGGCGCTCGCGCTGACACCGGTGCGTCCCCGCATTCAGGCGACGCTGGCCTTCGACGCGTTCGACGGCACGGCCTATCTGCAGGATCTCGTCCATGCGCTGGCGACCGGCGACGCCTCCGTGCCCGATCCGGAGCGTCCGCTCTTCGGCAAGCTGAGGCGCATGGATGTCGATCTCAGACTGTCCACGGGATCGCTCACGCTCGGAGAACTCGAAACCGGACCGGCCGCGCTGACTCTCCTGCTGCAGGATGGCGACGCGTCGCTGGAGGTCAGCGAAACGCGCATCGCCGGCGGGGTCGTCACGCTGGCGGCGCGGGTGCGGCCGGATCAGGACGTCGGATACAACGCCACCCTGCGCGCCCGGGCGCGCGACCTCGCCCTCGCCGGGCTGCCCTATCTGGCAAGGATCGCGGAGATGCGCGGCGGGCAGGGGTCGGGGATGCTGGATCTCGCGGCGCGCGGGGCAAGCCTCGCCGATCTCCTGCGCGGCAGCAGCGGCCGGGCGGAACTCGCCTTGCGCGAGGTCGAGCTCCGCGGCGCCGATATCGATGCCGCGCTCACCCATCTGCAATCGCGTGAGGCGGTGCGGACCCCCGGCGGCACGTCGCGGCTCGAAACGGTCGACCTCGCCCTCGATATCGGCCCAAGGCGCATCGGCGTGACCCGTCTCGACGCGCGCACGCCGCGCCACGACGTGCGTCTGGCGGGCGCCATCGATCCGCACGGCTGGACGCTGGCGCTGAAAGGCAGCCTCGGCCCCGCGTCGGACGCAGCGCCCGCCTCCCCGGAAACGGCGCCGGACCCTGCTCAGGAAAGCACGGCGGCGACGGCGCCGGCTTCCGGAGGGGCTGCCGGAGGGGTTGTCGGAGTGGATGCCGGGACGGCTCCCGCAACGGGCCCCGCCTCCGAGGCGCCGGACCCCGCGTCGCCGGGAGAGGCAGGCGCGTCCGGCGCAGCGCGCGTGCCGGTCTTCCTGAGCGGCACGCTGCTGGCGCCGCGTCTGCTTCCCGACCTCACCGACGCCGGCGCACAGCCGGTGCACTGAGCCGCGCGGCTCCGCCGTCGCCCTGCATTCGGCGATCCTTGCCCGCGCAGCCGATGCGCATTTTGGTGTGCGCAGCCGATGCATTTCTTTGGTCGCGCAGCCGATGCGCGGTTTCTGCTCGCGCAGCCGATGCGCTTTTTTGGTCGCGCAGCCGATGCGCGGGAGCCCCGCCTTTCACGAAATATCAAGGCGCTTGCGGCCAGACTTATCCGCACTTGTGACGGGTCCGCCGCGCGCCTCCGGCTGCGCGGACGCGGAACGCCGTTGGTCGTGCGGAGATGGCAAAATGGTCGGAATGCCTCAGACGTCGGGTCGGACTGCCAGGGCCCGGGTCGGCGTGGAGCTCCATGCGGTGCGCGATGGCGCCGATCTCGAGCGTCTTTGGCGGCAGCTGCCGGAGACGGCTGTGGGAACGCCGTTCCAGTCCTGCGCCACCATCGCCGGCTTTCTGAACACCGTCGCCGCCGGCTGGCATGGCGAGATCAAGGTCGCGCTGCTGCGCTCCGTCGCGGGCGGCCCGGCCGAGCTGCTCCTGCCATTCTTCATCCACCGGCGCGGACCGGTGATGGTCGCCGAGGTGCCCGACCGCGGCCTGTGCGACGTGGCGGCCCCCGTCTTCGTGCCGGACAGTCCGGCGGCGGCGCAGTTCGCCGAGGCCTGGCCGGAGATCGTCGGCGGGCTCGGGGCCGATATCGTCCGCATCAAGCATGTCGTTTCGCGCGTGCGCGGTCACGCCAATCCGCTTGCGGGCGTCGCGGACATCGAGCCGGCCGACGAGGGCATCTTCGCCTTCGATCTGACCGGCGAGGCCTACGCGCGGGCGCGTGCCAAGCGCTCCGTCTATGCCGAGGCGCGACGCAAGCGGCGCAAGCTCGCGGAGATCGGCGACCTGCGCATCCATTTCGCCGAGACCCCGCCGGAGCGCGAACGCATCTTCGAAACGCTGATCGCCCAGGCCGGAGACCGGCTCGCGCGCTCAGGGGTCGACTACAGTCTCAACAGCCCGGAGATCCGCGCCTTTTATCACGCGTTGCTGTGCGAGGACGGGGGCGCGGACCGGGCCTGGCTCGCCGCGCTGGAACTCGACGGCGAGATCCTCGCCGCCACGGCCGCGCTGCACGACCGCGGTCAGATGACCGGCGTGCTCAACTCGATCACCTCCGGCGACAGGATCAGATACTCGCCCGGCATCGTTCTGATCGACTGCCTGCTGGAGCGCGCGCGCGAGGCCGGGATCCGCGAGTTTTGTTTCGGGAACGGCACCCAAGGCTACAAGGCCCGCTTCGGCGCCGAAAGCCTCGCGCTGCACACCTATTGCCGGCCGGTGACCCGCTTCGGCGCCGCCTGCCTGCGGCTGAAGGACATGTTCGGCAGCGCCGTCCTGCATCTCGGGCCGTCCGCCCGGAGCGGCGACGCCGGACAGGCGCCGGCCGTGTCCCCCGCGCCGCGCCTGCATTGAGGCGGGCCGCTCCAGGCCGCTCGCAGGCGAACCGCGCGGATCAGGCCTGCGCCTCGGCCCGGCGCATGTCGCGTTCCCGGCGCACTTCATGGCGCTTGGTGGCGATCGAGGTGGCGATCACGCCGACGGTGACCACCGCGACGAGGATCGTGCACACGGCGTTGATCTCCGGCGTCACCCCGAGGCGGACCTGCGAGTAGATCTTCATCGGCAGCGTGGTCGCCTCCGGCCCCGTGGTGAAGCTGGCGATGACGAGATCGTCCAGCGACAGCGTGAAGGCCAGCATCCAGCCGGCGATCACGCCGGGCAGGATGAGCGGCAGGGTGATCGAGACGAAGGTGCGCAGCGGCGGACAGCCGAGATCCTGCGCCGCCTCCTCCAGCGAGCGGTCGAAGCCGGCGAGCCGCGATTGCACCACGACCGCGACATAGCACATGGCGAAGGTCGTATGGGCGATCATGATCGTCCAGAACCCGCGCGCCTGGTCGATGGCGACGAAGAGCAGCAGCAGCGACAGCCCGAGGATCACCTCCGGCATGACGAGCGGGGCGTAGACCATGCCGGAAAACAGCGTCCGTCCGGCAAAGCGCCCCGACCGCGTCAGCACGATGGCCGCCAGCGTGCCGAGCACGGTGGCCACGCTCGCCGAGGTGAAGGCCACGCGCACCGTGACCCAGGCGGCGTCGAGCAACTGCTGGTTGTCCAGAAGCTCCACGTACCAGCGCGTCGAGAAGCCGCCCCACACCGTCACCAGCCGGGAATCGTTGAAGGAGTAGATCACCAGAAGCACGATCGGCAGGTAGAGGAAGGAAAACCCCAGTACCAGCGAGGTGACGTTGAACCAGCTCGGTCCCTGACGCATCACGAGGGCTCCCGTTTGGCGGCGGCGCGTGTCATCGATCCTTCTCCGCGCTGCGCTGCTGCTGGTTCTGGAAGAGCACGATCGGCACCACCAGAAGCAGAAGAAGGATGACGGCGACGGCCGACGACACGGGCCAGTCGCGGTTGGCGAAGAACTCGGTCCACAGCGTCTTGCCGATCATCAGCGTGTCGGAGCCGCCGAGCAGATCGGGGATCACGAATTCGCCGACGGCGGGAATGAACACCAGGAAGCAGCCGGCGACGATGCCGGGCACGGACAAAGGCACGGTGATCGTCCAGAAGGCGCGCCAGGGCGGGCACCCGAGATCGCTCGCCGCCTCCAGCAGGCTGGTGTCGAGCTTCTCCAGATTGGCGTAGAGCGGCAGCACCATGAAGGGCAGGTAGGAATAGACGATGCCGATATAGACGGCGATGTTGGTGTTGAGAATCGTCAGCGGATCGTCGATCAGCCCGAGCGCCATCAGAAGCTGGTTCAGCAGCCCCTCGTTCTTGAGGATGCCGATCCAGGCGTAGACGCGGATGAGAAAGCTCGTCCAGAACGGCAGGATCACCAGCATCAGGAGCGTCGCCCGCCAGGCCTTGGGCGCGCGCGCCATGCCATAGGCCAGCGGATAGCCGACGAGAAGCGTGATCGCCGTCGACACGCCGGCGATCCACACGCTGGAGAGATAGGACTTCCAGTAAAGGTCGTCTTCCGTCAGCCAGACGTAGTTCTCGAAGGAAAAGGCGGCGAGGGCGCTGCGCAGGCTCTCCCAGCCCTGCGCAAGGTCGATGGTCGGCGTGTAGGGCGGGATCGCCACCGCGATCTGCGACAGCGAGATCTTGAAGACGATGAAGAAGGGCGCGAGGAAAAACACCAGCAGCCACGCGTAAGGGATGGCGATCAGCAGCCAGCCGGCCGCTCCGCGCCGGGCCTTGCGCTTGCGCGCGGGCACGGCGAAGGCTGCCGCAGCGCCACTATCGGTCCGATCCGTCATGCCCGCTCCCCCTTTTCCCTGGTAAGCCGCCCCGCCTAGCGGGTGAGCACCATGCCCGCGTCCCGGTCCCAGGACAGCCACACGCGGTCTTCCCAGCCGATCGGCTTTTCCACGACCCGGCTGCGGTTGGCGACGGTGGCGCGCACGGTCTGATCGTCGACGATATGCGTGTGATAGATCGACACGTCGCCGAGATAGCCGATGTCCCAGATCTCGCCGGTCAGGCGGTTGACCGCACCCTCCGGCTCGTCGAAGCCGATGCGCACCTTTTCGGGGCGGATGGCGAACCACACGGTGTCGCCGATGCCGGCGTCCACCGGCTGCGCCACCTCGATGTCGCAGGCCATCGTGCTGGCGGCAAGCCGCGTCACCTCTCCCTCGCGGCCCGCGACCTTGCACTCCAGAATGTTGATATCGCCGATGAAATCCGCGACGAAGCGCGAGTTGGGCAACTCGTAGATTTCCGCCGGAGTCGCGATCTGGATGATGCGGCCCTTGTCCATCACCGCGATCCGGTCGGCCATGGTCATGGCCTCTTCCTGGTCGTGGGTGACGATCACGAAGGTCATGCCGAGATCGTGCTGCAGGTCGGTCAGCTCGAACTGGGTCTCCTCGCGCAGCTTGCGGTCGAGCGCGCCGAGCGGCTCGTCGAGCAGCAGCACCTTCGGTTTCTTGGCGAGCGAGCGGGCGAGCGCCACGCGCTGGCGCTGACCGCCGGAGAGCTGATGCGGCTTGCGCTTCGCGAAGTCCTGCAGCTTCACCAGCTTGAGCATCTCGGCGACGCGCGTCTCGATGTCCGGCTTCGCCATGCCCTCCTGCTTCAGCCCGAAGGCGACATTCGCCTCCACGCTCATGTGGGGGAAGAGCGCGTAGGACTGGAACATCATGTTCACCGGGCGGCGGTGCGGCGGCACGCCGGCGAGGTTCTGGCCGTCGAGAAGGATCTCCCCCTCGCTCGGCGTCTCGAAGCCGGCGAGCATGCGCATCATCGTCGTCTTGCCGCAGCCCGAGCCGCCCAGAAGCGCGAAGAACTCGCGCTCGTAGATCTTGAGGCTGAGGTTGTCGACGGCGGTGAAATCGCCGAACCGCTTGGTGACGTTTCGAAATTCGATGTAGGGCGTGGCGCTGGGGTCGTCCCAGGGCTGAAAGTCCCGCCGTACCGGCCCGATCGGTTTCTTCGCCAAGGATGCCCCTCCCACGCCCCTGATGGGTGACGGGCCCGGCCGGCGGCCGGGCCCGATACGCCGTTACTGGCCGGTCTTCACCTTGGTCCACTCGCGGGTGCGCACGCGCATGGCGCGCGGCGCCTTGGTGGTCGTGGTGAAGAGGTTGTCGACCGTCGCGTCGGACGGATAGACCGCCGGGTCGTTGAGCACGTCCGGATCGACGAACTCCTTGCTGGCCAGATTGCCGTTTGCGTAGAAGACATAATTCGTCGCTCGGGCGATCACCTCGGGCCGCATGATGTAGTCGAGGAAGATATGCGCTTCCTCCGGGTGCGGCGCGTCGGCGGGGATCGCCATGTTGTCGAACCACATCATCGCCCCTTCCTTGGGGATCGAATAGGCGACAGTGACGCCGTTGTCGGCCTCCGCCGCGCGGTCGCGCGCCTGAAGAACGTCGCCCGACCAGCCGACCGCGAGGCAGATGTCGCCGTTGGCGAGCGCGTTGATGTACTCCGAGGAGTGGAATTTCTGGATATAGGGCCGGATCTTTAGCAGAAGCTCCGTCGCCTTCTCGAAGTCCTCGGTGCTGTTGCTGTCCGGATCGAGGCCCAGATAGTTGAGCG
Organism: Stappia sp.; assembly: GCF_040110915.1. Lineage (NCBI taxonomy): Bacteria > Pseudomonadati > Pseudomonadota > Alphaproteobacteria > Hyphomicrobiales > Stappiaceae > Stappia > Stappia sp. The sequence continues at coordinate 166,201 of NZ_CP157793.1, forward strand.
CGGCCGGGTACATCTCGTCCGCCGTGTCGAGCAGATGAATGCCGCAATCGGCGAACTTCGACGCCACCTCCGGATCGAAGATCATGTCCCAGCTGTCGACGGGCGCATCCGGCATGCGCTCCTTGATCATCTCGACATTGTAGCCGATGCCGGTCGTGCCCCACATGTAGTTGATGGCATGTTCGTTGCCCGGATCGAACTTCTCGATCCGCTGCATGATCTGCGGCCAGAGATTGTCGATGTTCTCCAGCTTCGACTTGTCCAGCTTGCCGAAGACCCCGGCCTGGATCTGCCGGCCGAGGAAGGTGCCGGTGGGCACGACCACGTCGTATCCGGTGCCGCCGGCGAGCAGTTTGGTTTCGAGGATCTCGTTGCTGTCGAAGACGTCGTAGACGACCTTGATGCCGGTTTCCCTGGTGAAGTCCTCCAGGATCGACTCGTCGATATAGTCGGACCAGTTGTAGACGCGCACCGTGCGCTCCTGGGCCGACACGCTCGTGGCCGCGAGGACGGCGGCCATCGCCACACCCGCGCAAAGCAGCTTCTTCATCATTCCTCACCTCCGTCCGTCTCGTCCGTTGGGCACACGACGCGCCCGCGCACCTCGCCCCAGCCTAGAAGCAACGCGCGCCGCGGCTCAAGGGCACACCGCGCGCATCCCCCTGAAAAAACGTGCGCCCCCGGCGCGAAGGCCGTCCCCCGCGATCAAGGACGCGATCACAGATAGGTCTGGCGTTCGAGCGTCGAAATCTCGCGCCCGAATGCGAAGAGTTCATGACGCTTGATGTCGACCAGCACCTTGTGCATCTCCTCTCCGACCGCCTCCTTCATGGCGTCGGAGGCGGCGAAGGCGTCGATCGCCTCGTCCATCCAGGGCGTCAGATGCGGCGCGGTCTTTTCGTAGGCATTGCCGACCACCGGCGGGGGCGGAGCGGCCTTGCCGCGCATGCCGGCGAGCATGCCGGCGAGCACACCGGTCAGCACCAGATAGGGATTGGCGTCGGCGCCGGCGATGCGATGCTCGACGCGCGCCGCCTCCGGCGTGCAGGCCGGCACCCGCAGCGCCACGGAGCGGTTGTCGTGGCCCCAGCAGATGGAGGTCGGCGCATAGGAGCCCGGCTGCATCCGGCGGAAGCCGTTGAAGGTCGAGACGAACAGGAGATGCGCCACCGGCATCGTGTCGAGCAGGCCCTTGATGGCATGGCCGAGACGCGCCTCGCCGTGCTCGGGATCGGCGAAGACGTTGCCGCTGCCGTCCTCCAGCGAGACATGCACATGCATGCCGTTGCCCGGCCATTCCACAAAGGGCTTGGCCATGAAGGACGCCTTGAGGTCGTGCTTGCGCGCGACGCCGGCGACGAGGCGGCGCAGCAGCACCGCATCGTCGGCCGCGCGCAGCGGATCGCGCCGGTAATGCAGGTTGAGCTCGAACTGCCCCGGCGCGGCTTCCGACACCGCCGCGTCGGCGGGAATGTCCTGCGCGTCGGCGGAGCGGCGGATCTCGTCGACCAGCGGCATGAAGGCTTCCAGATCCGACAGCGCATACATGTTCTGCCGGGCCGGGCCGAGATGGGTGGAAAACACCGGCGTCGGATCGCCGCTCCAGTCGCCGTCGTCCTGATCCTCGAAGAGATAGAATTCCATCTCGAAGGCGGCGGTGGCCGTCAGGCCGTGCTCCGCCAGCCGGTCGGTCATGCGCGCCAGCACGTGGCGCGGGTCGCACAGGAAGGGAACGCCGTCGCGGTCGTGCATCGACAGGAGCACCTGCGCCGTCGGCCGCGCGGCCCAGGGCACGGTCTTCAAGGTGCCGGGCACAGGCCAGCACACGCCGTCCTTGTCGCCGGTCTCGATGTGCATGCCCGTTTCCTCGACCTCGCGGCCCCAGACATCGAGGCCGAAGAGCGAAAAGGGCAGGTTCACGCCGTTCTCATAAACCTTGCGCAGGGCGCTTCCGGGAAGCCACTTTCCTCTGAGCACGCCGTTGCTGTCGGGCAGGATCACCTCGACCGTGTCGAGATCGGGATGCTCCGCCTCGAAGCGCGCAAGCTCTTCCTGCCGCGCCGCGTCGTCGCCCGGGCGGGTCCAGCCGGTGGCGGCGCCGGTCGCAGTGCCGGTCGGACTGGAGGTCAGCATGAAAAACTCGACATCGGACGGTCCTTTGTGCGCCGGGCCCGGGACTGTGCCGGGGCCGGGCCGGAGAGGCGTTGAAACAGGGCCTGAAGCCGCGGGGTGCCGAAGGCGCCCGAGGTGGCCGAAGGGGTGTTTCGCGCGCGCCCGTCCCGATCCCCCTCCCGGTCTTCCCTTGAGTGTGGCACAGGCGTGCAACACAGGTTGTGAGGCCTGCCGCGCGGGGCGGGTGGACGGGGCGCGATTGCCGCGAACTGAAAAATGTGATCACGTAGGTGCGGGAGTGTCAAGCGGCCTGTCAGGGTGGGCCCCTTCGACATGAAAGGCTCCGGGGCACGCGACCCCGGGCCCAGGAAAGGACGGCAGCGATGGCCGACAGTGGAAAGGCGCTTGCGGATACGCCGCCGCCCGGGCCGCCCGCCCCCGACCGACCCGGGCGCTCGTCCGCCCGCGACCGGGTGGAGCGCGCGGTGCGCGAGGCGTTGCTGAGCGGGCGCTTCGTGCCGGGGCGGTCGGTGACCCTGCGCGGACTGGCGCAGGATCTGGGCGTCAGCCCCATGCCGGTGCGCGAGGCGGTGCGCTCGCTCGCCGCCGGCCAGGCGCTGGAAATCCGCGCCAACGGCCGCATCCAGGTGCCCACGATGACCGCGGAGCGGCTGGCGGAACTGCTCAAGGCGCGGCTGTTGCTGGAACCGGAGTTGGCGCTGGCCGCCGGCGCGCGGCTCGGCGCGCGCGACGCCGACGTCCTGCGGCGGATCGACGACCGCGTCGACGACAGCCTGCGCGGCGGCGATGCGGAGACCTACATGCGCGAAAACTTCGCCTTTCACTTCTATATCTATCGCGCGGCCGGGTCCGAGGTTCTGCTGCCGCTGGTGGAAAGCCTGTGGCTGCAGTTTGCGCCCTTCATGCGAACGGTATACGGGCGGGTGGGAACGGCCGCGCTGGAGGACCACCACAAGGAGGCCATCGAGGCGGTTCGGGCGGGCGACGCCAATGCCTTGCGCGCCGCGGTGGCCGGGGACATCCGCTGCGGGATGGACCTTCTCGATGAGGGGGGCGCGCTGTGCGCGGCCGGGGCCGCCGATTGACATCGGCGAAAATGTGATCACAAATGCGCGGGTGCGTGGTCGACCGGTGTCGCCACGCCGCGTTGGGACAGGTGACAATCGTGAGCAAAAAAAAGAAGGCGCAACCGAAGGTCGACAGCCTGCGCGGCGTCGCCGATCTCGACGAGGCGCGGATCTGGCTTTCGGAGCGCGGCATCGAGGATATCGAGTGCATCGTGCCCGATCTCGCCGGCGTGGCGCGCGGCAAGATGATGCCGACGGAAAAATTCTTCTCCGGCCCCATCATGACGATGCCCTCGTCGATCTTCGCGCAGACGATTTCCGGCGACTATCCGCCCGACGACCAGCGCTTCCAGCACAATCCGACCGACGGCGACCTGTTCTTCAAGGCCGATTACGCGACACTCACGACCGTGCCCTGGGAAAGCGATCCGACCGCCCAGCTCATCCACGACGCCTATACCCGCGAGGGTATTCCGGTGGAGACGGCGCCGCGCAACGTGCTCAAGCGCGTCCTGCAACTTTACGAGGACGAGGGCTGGGAGCCGCTCGTCGCGCCGGAAATCGAGTTCTACCTCGTGCGACCGAACACTGACCCGGACTATCCGCTGGAGCCGCCGACCGGGCGCTCGGGCCGCCCCGAGGTCGGGCGTCAGTCCTATTCGATCTCGGCGCTCAACGAATTCGACGATCTGATCGACGACATCTACGACCTGTCGGAGGCGCAGGGGCTGGAGATCGACACGCTCATCCACGAGGAGGGCGCGGCGCAGATGGAGATCAACCTGCGTCACGGCCATCCGCTGGAGCTCGCGGACCAGGTGTTCCTGTTCAAGCGCACCATCCGCGAGGCCGCGCTGCGCCACGACATGTACGCCACCTTCATGGCCAAGCCGATGTCGAACCAGCCCGGCTCGTCCATGCACATCCACCAGTCGGTGATCGACAAGAAGACCGGCGACAACATCTTCTCCAACAAGGACGGGGAGGCGAGCCGCGAGTTCCTGTCCTTCATCGCCGGGCATCAGGCCTTCCTGCCGGCGGTGACCTGCATCATGGCGCCCTACGTGAACTCCTACCGCCGCTTTTCCCGCGACAGCACGGCGCCGGTCAATGTCTTCTGGGGCTATGACAACCGCACGGTGGGACTGCGCGTGCCCAACGCCAAGCCCGCGGCGCGCCGGCTGGAAAACCGCGTGCCCTCCTCGGATGCCAATCCCTATCTCGCCATCGCCGCCTCGCTTGCCTGCGGCTATCTCGGCATGATGCAGAAGCTCACCCCCGACGAACCGCGCACCGGATACTCCAGCGACCATATGCACGCGCTGCCGCGCGGCCTGCTGGAGGCGGTGGCGATGTTCGAGGAGTGCGAGGAACTCAACGAGGTCTTCGGCGAGAAATTCGTGGCGACCTATCGGGCGATCAAGCAGGAGGAATTCGAGACCTTCATGGCGGTGATCAGCCCCTGGGAGCGCGAATACCTGCTCCTCAACGTGTGAGGCGTTGCCGCCTCACCGCGTCCGGCCTTTTCGACAGTGTTTCACGGCGCGCGCCCCCGGCGCCGCCGCAATCGGGAGATCAGCACGCCATGTCCGGTGCATCCAACCTCTATCCGACGAAGGATCTTCAGGCGCGCGATGCGGCGCACCACATCCATCCCTTCACCGACACCGGCGCGCTCAATCGCGAGGGCTCGCGCATCATCACTGAGGCCGACGGCGTCTGGCTGACCGACAGCGACGGCAACCGCTATCTCGACGGCATGGCCGGCCTGTGGTGCTGTCAGGTGGGTCATGGCCGCCGCGAGATCGCCGACGCGGTGCATCGCCAGATGCTGGAGCTCGACTATTTCAACACCTTCTTCAAGACCAGCCACCCGCCGGCGATCGCGCTTGCCGAAAAGCTCTCGGAACTGACCCCGCCGCAGTTCAACCGCGTGTTCTTCACCTCCTCCGGCTCCGAGGCGAATGACACCGTGTTCCGCATGGTCCGCACCTATTGGGACCTGATGGGCCAACCGAGAAAGAAGACGATCATCGGCCGCTGGAACGGCTACCACGGTTCGACACTCGCCGGCACCAGCCTCGGCGGCATGACGGCGATGCACGAACAGGGCGACCTGCCGCTGCCGGGCGTGCACCACATCGCCCAGCCCTACTGGTTCGGCGAGGGCGGCGACATGAGCCCGCACGATTTCGGCCTCAAGGCGGCGCGCGAGCTCGAACGCGCCATCGACCAGTTGGGCGGAGACACGGTGGCGGCCTTCATCGCCGAGCCGATCCAGGGCGCCGGCGGCGTCATCATCCCGCCCGACAGTTATTGGCCGGAAGTCGCCCGCATCTGCAAGGAGCGCGACATTCTGCTCGTCGTCGACGAGGTGATCTGCGGCTTCGGCCGGCTCGGCACCTGGTTCGGGTCCGAATATTTCGGCGTCGAGCCGGATCTGATGCCCATCGCCAAGGGGCTGTCCTCCGGCTATCTGCCGATCGGCGGCGTGATGGTGTCGGACCGCGTCGCCGATGCCTTCATCGAGAAGGGCGGCGAGTTCTTCCACGGCTACACCTACTCCGGCCATCCGGCCTGCTGCGCGGCGGCGCTCGCCAATCTGGAGATCATCCAGCGCGAGAACCTCGTCGGCCGGGTCGCCGATGACATCGGGCCCTATCTGCAGAAGAAATGGCGCGCGCTGGGCGATCATCCGCTGGTCGGCGAGGCGCGCATGGTGGGGCTCATCGGCGCGCTGGAACTGGTGCCGGCCAAGGGTGACCGGAGCCGGGCCTTCCAGCCGGTCGGCGAGGTCGGCACCCTGTGCCGCGACATCTCCTTCGCGAACGGGCTGGTCATGCGCAGCGTGCGCGACAGCATGGTGATCTCGCCGCCGCTGGTGTTGACCCATGAAGAAGCCGACGACCTGGTCGCGCGCGCCGAACGCACGCTCGACGACACCTATGCGGCGTTGAAGCGCGACGGGCGCATCGCGGCCTGAGGCAAGGGGGCCGCCGATGACCGATCTGCTGCATCCGCATGCGCCGTCCTATTATGCCGCGACGGTGCCCGAGCGCGGTCTGCGGGCGCCGCTCGCGGGCACGGTGCGGGCCGATGTCGCCGTGGTCGGCGGCGGCTTCACCGGACTCAACGCGGCGCTGACGCTCGCCGAGGCGGGGCGCTCCGTCGTTCTGCTCGAGGCCAACCGGATCGGCTGGGGCGCAAGCGGGCGCAACGGCGGGCAGTTGCACAGCGGACAGAGGCGCGACCAGCATTTCCTCGAAGCCTCCTTCGGCAAGGACACGGCGCGCCACCTGTGGACCATGGCGGAGGACGCCAAGGCGCTGCTGCACGACCGGCGGCAGCGGTATTCCATCGACTGCGAGTGGATGCCCGGCCTGATCGAGGCGGCGCACAAGGAACACTTCGTCGCCGAGGAATGGGACTACGCCGAGAAGCTCGCCCGCGACTACGGCTACGACAAGCTCGCGCCGCTGACGCGTGCGGAGCTTGGTGCGGCGATCGGGACGGAGGCCTATTTCGGCGGCGTGCGCGACGCGGGCGCGGGGCACCTGCACACGCTGAAGCTCGCGCAAGGGCTCGCCGACGCGCTGGAGGCGGCCGGCGGCGCGATCCATGAGGCGAGCCCCGTCACCGGGCTCGTCGATCATGCCGGCGGCGTCGAGGTGCGCACCGGTCAGGGCGCGGTACAGGCGGACAATGTGCTGCTCGCCGGCAACGGCTATCTCGCCGGGATCGACGCGGACAGCGAGGCCCGCGTCATGCCGATCAACAATTTCATCCTGACGACCGAGCCGCTGTCGCAGGAGCAGGCCGACCGGCTGATCCCCGGACGCGAGGCGGTCTCCGACAGCCGCTTCGTGGTCTACTACTGGCGGCTGACGCAGGACCGCCGGCTTTTGTTCGGCGGCGGCGAAACCTATCGCCGGGGCTTTCCGCCCGATATCGAGCGCTTCGTGCGCGGCCATCTGGCGAATGTCTACCCGCAGCTTTCCGGCGTGCCCGTCTCACATGCCTGGGGCGGAACGCTCGGCGTGACCCAGTCGCGCCTGCCCTGCCTGACGCGCAGCCGGCCCGGCGTCTATGTCGCGGCGGGCTTTTCCGGGCACGGCGTCGCCATGGCCGGCTTTTGCGGCCACGTCACCGCGCAGGCGATGTTGGGCGACAGCGACCGCTTCGATGTCTTTTCGGCGCTGCCGACCCCGCGCTTCCCGGGCGGGCGGGCGCTGCGCTGGCCGATCCTGGTGCTCGCCATGAGCTGGTTCGCGCTGCGCGACCGGCTCTAGGAGTGAAGCGCGGTGCCCCTCAGGGTGCCGGCGTTCAGGGTGCCGGCGTTCAGGGCGCCGGCGTGCCGCCCTGCAGCACGGTAACCATCTTGTCCGTGTCGATGTTCTGCCCGCACAGGATGACGCCCGGCGTCGCGCCCCGCACCCGGTCGGCCATCAGCGCGGCGAGCGGCGCGGCGCCGGCGCCCTCGGCGGCGTTGTGGGTGGTGCGGTAGTAGAGGCGGATGGCGTCCGCCACCTGGTCGTCGCTGACGCGCACGATGTCCTCCGCCCCGGCGCGGATCATGGCGAGCGCCGTCTCGTCGGGACAGCGCACCGCCATGCCGTCGGCGAAGGTCGCGGCGCTCGACGTCTCGGTGAGCCGTCCGCTTTCCAGCGAACGCGCATAGGCGTCCGCCTTGTCGGAAACGACGCCGACGATCTTCGTCGTCAGGTTGAGCGCGTCGCGCGCGGAGATCAGGCTGCAGATGCCCGAGCCCAGCCCGATGGGCACATAGACCACGTCGAGATCGGGCACGGCGCGGAAGAACTCCAGACCGTAGGTGGCGACACCGCGCACCAGATCGGCGTGGAAGCTCGGCACCATGATCAGACCCTGCTCCTCGGCCAGCATCGCCGCATGGGCCTTGGCGGCGTCGAAGTCCTCGCCATGCTCGATCAGATTGGCGCCGAAGGCTGTCATCGCGGCGTTCTTCTCGCGCGAGTTGCCCTGCGGCACGACGATGTGACAGGCGAGCCCATAGCGGCGCGCGGCGAAGGCGAGGCTCTGGCCGTGATTTCCGCGGGTGGCGGAGATCACACCGGCGCCGCGCGGCGCATGTTCGGCGATGTCGCGCAGCAGCACGAGACCGCCGCGCACCTTGAAGGCGCCGGTCGGCGTGTGGTTCTCATGCTTGACCCAGACCGTGCGCCCCACCGCTTCGGCAAGCAGCGGCCAGGCGTATTGCGGGGTCGGACGCATCGCCCGATAGACGATATCGGCGGCGTCCTCGATGGCGGCGAGGGTCAGCATGGCGGTCTCCGGGATGGTCTGGACGGCACGGGCTCTACGGCAAGGGCTGAACGGCACGGGCCGAGCGGCAAGGCGGGAGCCCGCAGAGTGGCCCGCGCGTCCTGCCCGCGTCAATCGGCGCGCTGCGATCTGGCCGGCCTATTCGGCCAGCACCCGCTGGGGCGGGAAGGTGATCTCCACCAGCGTGCCCTGATTGAGCTCCGAATCGATGCGGAAGCTCGCCCGGTTGGCCTCCACCAGCGCCTTGGTGAGCGGCAGGCCGAGGCCCGTGCCGCCGCCGTGGCGGGCGGTGTGCAACTGCCGGAACGGCTCCATCGCCGATTCCAGATCCTTCTGGCTCATGCCCAGTCCCGTGTCGCGCACGCGCAGGATCACCTCGCCGCTGTCCTCCAGCGCGGTGGACACGATCACCTGACCGCCCGGCTGGTTGAACTTGATGGCGTTCGACAGGAGGTTCAGCACCACCTGGCGGATCGAGCGCCCGTCCGCGACGATGGAGGGCACGGAGCCCGGCAGGCTGGCGCGGATGATCACGCGCTCGCGGTTGGCCTGCGGCTGCATCAGGGCGACGCATTCGCGGATGATGTCGTTGGCCGACACCGCCTCGAAGGTGAGGTCGAGCTTGCCCGCCTCGATCTTCGACAGATCCAGCAGGTCGTTGATCAGGCTCATGATGTGCGAGCCCGAATTGTGGATGTCGCGCAGATAGCCCTTGTAGCGGTCGTTGCCGATGGGCCCGAAGCGCTCTTCCATCATGACTTCGGAAAAGCCGATGATGGCGTTGAGCGGCGTGCGGATCTCATGGCTGATCTTGGCGAGGAAATCCGACTTCTTGGAGCTGGCCGTCTCCGCCTGGCGCTTGGCGTCGGTGAGTTCCTCCTCCGCCGTCTTCCACTGGGTGATGTCGCGCAGCACGGCGCAGTAATGCAGGCCGTCGGGGGCCGCGCCGACGCGGCCGATGGTCATGAACAGCGGAATGAGGCCGCCGCCGTACACCTGGCCGATCACCTCGCGCCCGTCGTTGAGAACGCTGGCGACGCCGTTCTTGGCCAGCCCGTCGAAATAGTCGCGCGCGTCGCGGTGGCTTTCGGGGGCAAGGAAGCTGGTGAGATCCTCGCCGACCATGTCGTCGCGGCTGGCGTTGAACAGCGCCTCGGCGGAGCGGTTCACCTTCACGATGCCGGCGGCCTCGTCGAGGATCAGCACGCCGTCGGTCGCGGTTTCCAGAACGGCATCCATCTCCGACAGATGCGCCTCGGCACTGGCGAGCGCGGTCTGCACCTCGTGCAGCTTGTCGAGGGCGGCCTCCTGGGCCGGGTCGTGGCGGTCCAGCAGCGACATCATCAGCGCCGTTTCGCCGTTCCATGGCACGGCATGCAGCCGGGCCTTGACCGGACGCGTGCTGCCGTCGGCGAGATTGAGGCGCATGGTGCGCTCGGTCTCGGCGCCCGGGACCGTGCTCGGCCAGTGCTCCGGCTCGGCGAACAGCGCGTCGAGCCCGCCCGCGTCGTTGAGCTGGCGGAGGTCCGCGAAACCGAGCAGGTCGAGCAGCGTGGCGTTGGCGTAGCCGACGAGGTCGCCGGCGACGATCGCCACGCCGACCGGCAGCCGGTCGAGCAGGCGGGTGCGCACCGTGTCGGGAATGCCCGCCGCCATGTCGGTCTCGGGATCGAGGTCCGGATCCGCATCCGCTGCGTCGCCGGACGCGGCGCCCGTCGCCCGCAGCGGCAGGCGATGTACATTTGCCGCGTCAGGGGCCGAATCCGGGGCCGCATCCGGGGATGCGGGCGCCTCGTCGCTCTGTCCGTCCGCGTCCCGATCCGTCTCCCCGCTTGTCTCGCTGGACGCCTCTCCGGACGTCTCAAGGGCGGCCTGAAGATCGGCGGCCTGAAGATCGACCGTCCGCTCGATGCCCCCGCCGGCGTCCGGTGACGTGGCGTCGGCCGGGGCCTGCGTCGTGCGGCCGAGCGTTTCGGCGATCTTGCGGAACGCCTCGCGCTCCGGCCGGGACAGGCGCGAGGTGGCCAGCGCCGGATCTTCGGCCGGCGGGGTGAGCGGCGGCGTCTCCGGTGTTGCGGGGGGCGTTTCTGCAACCGTTTTGGAGGGCGTGTCGTCGACGGTCGCGTCCTGCGTCCCGTCGTCGTCGGCGGCGATGCCGCCTGCCTCGATCCCGGCATCGATCTCCGCGTGCTCGCCCGGCGCGTCTGCCGCGTCGGCCGCATCGACCCCTTCGGCCGTCTCGGGTTCGCCGGCGTCGGCCTCAGGGTGAGCCGTCGCGTCGTCGTCCGCCGCCGCGTGGTCGTCGCGCGCGTCGGTCTCGTCGGCCCCGGCCGTCGCGTCCGGCGTTGCCTCCGTGCGATCTTCAGCGTGCTCTTCCGGCTGCGCCGGCGCGTCGTCCGCCAGAGGCGTCGGGCTGTCGTCCGCGAGCGCATCCGCGCCGGCCGCGATCATGCCGGCGTTGGCGTCGTCTCCCACGCTCTCCGCGTCGGCAGCCTCGACATCCCTCGCGGGCGCGTCACCCGCGTCGGCGAAGAGATCGGCGTCCGGCCCCCCTTCGGCGCGCTCGTCCGGGGCCTGCAGATCCCCGGTCCGATCGTCTTCGGTCGCGGCAGGCTCCGCGTGCGCCTCACCCGGCTCGCCGTCCGTATCGTCGCCCGTCTCGTCGGCTGTTCCGTGGTCCGGTGCGGTCACATCCGCCGCAAGTCCGGCGGTCAGGGCGGCCCCCGCCTGCGCCGGCGGCTCGCGGGTCAGGCTGCGCCCGAGCGCATCCGGATCGTCCACCGCATCGGCCGTGCGGCAAACGCCGAAGCCGCGAAAGCCCTCGAACACGCGGAAGCGGTCGAAGGCCGGGAGCGCGGCCATGTCGACCGGCACGCGCAGGGCCGCGCCGCTCACCGGCCAGTCGACGGAGCGCCCGCTCCAGGTATCCCGGCGCTTGAGCGCGGCGGCCACCCGTCCGTCCCGGTCGAGATCGAAGCGCTCGGCCACCTCGTCCCAGGTGAGCCCGACCACATCCGCCGCTTCCGGGCCGAGCGCCTCGGCGAACTCCGGCGACAGAAAGGTGAAGCGACGGTCGACATCCATCTTCCAGGCAAAGCGCACCGGGCGCCCGCGCGGCGCGAACACGAAGCCGGAATCGGCGGTATCCGCGCTCAACACCGCGTCGAGATCCTCCGCATCCGGGCCGGGCTCCGCCGCGTCGCCGTCGCCGGCTTGATCCTCGGAAGTCTCGTCTTCGGATGCGTCCTCGGGCGCGTCCTGCGTGGCGTCGGCGACGGAAGGCGCCTCGGCGCGCGCATTCTCCGGCGTGTCGCCATGGGCGTCGTCATCTGTGCCGAATGTGTCCTCCGGCGCGGCGACCCGCTCCGCAGACGCGTCTTCCGCCTCCGGCGTGACCGGCGCATCCGCGCCGGTCCTGTCCGCGGTTTCGGCCGGGACATCCGTCGGGACATCGTCCACCGGCGGTTCGGTCTCGGAGGCCATGGCCGCATCGCCGACGTCGGGGGCTTCCGGTCCGCCGTCGGGCGTTTCCGGCGTCTCTTGCGCGGGCTCCGACGCCATGTCGGCGGCAACGTCGGCGGTGGGCACCTCTGACGCCGCCACGGTCTCCTCCGGCGTGGTGTCGACGCTCGGAGGGGGCGTGTTGGCTTCCTGCGCGTCGGCGGTCGGACGGTCGGCGGAAGGCGAGGGCGACAGGAAGCGGGTGGCGCTGGCAAAGCCGAACAGGCCGCCGGCGGCCGCGCTCCAGCCACGCCGACGCGAGGGCGCGGGCGCATCGCGTGTCGTGTCGTCGGGCGTCGCCGTGGGGCGTTCGCTCTCGTCCGGCGCGTCGCCGTCCTGCGTCTCGGCGCGTTCGTCCGTACCCGCATCCGGGGCGGTGCCCGGGGCCGTGTCCGGGGCGCTGTCCGGCAACGGCTGCGCGGCGAGGGTGACGAGCACCTCGCCGCCGTCGAGCGTCAGGATGGCGGCCGCATGGTGCGCGTCGCCGACCGGCAGGTCGGTGCGCACGGGCACATGCTTGGCCCTCTGCAGGCGTGCGCGCACCGTGTCGAAGGGGGGCGGGTCGAGCGGGCCGACATGGGCGGCGAGGGACCCGTCCGCGGAAAACAGCATGGCCGCGCCGAGTGCCGCGTTGTCCACGAGCGCGACAAGATCGGTGGCCGCGGGCGCGCCGCGGGCGGCGGTCGGCGCGTCATTGGCGATGATCAGCGCGCCGCTGCCCCCGCCGGGCAGCGCGAGGCGGCGGCAGCTGCAGGTGAGCAGCATCACCCGAAGCCCGCGATAGAAGCGCAGGCGTTCGGTCGTGTCGCGATCCTCCGCCCCGCTCGCCGCCACCCGGGCGATATGCGGACGCGCAGGCGCGCGCGACAGGCCCGACAGATCCGCCAGACCGGCGAGCGAGCGGACGCCGAAAAAGGCCGCGCCGGCCGGATTCGACCACAGGATGGACTTGCCGTCGTCGCCCCACACCCAGGCCGGGCGCGGATCGTCCAGGAGAGCGTTGGTCGCGGCGAGGCCGCTCAACGCCATGAAGGTGCTCACCTGGCTGGTGATTTGGCTGGTCATGGACACATCATCTCCGCCGTTGCAGCCAGTCTGCCAAGTCCGCAAGCCGATCGGGCAAACTCATTACGCAGTAAATAAAGCGTAAATATCGGTTTCGCGTCGAGTCGTCCACGGCACAGGCCCCCTTGCAGCCCAGACTCTTGCAAGCTGGTTAACATCGCGTGCCGTCGCGCAGGAGCGCGGACGCCCGGAACGCGCGGCCGGGATCGCGCCCGCGACCGCTCACCGGGTCCCTCGAATGCTCGCCCGTCTGCGCCGAATGGATGTGCCCGATCGGGATGCGTTTCATCGGGATTTCATCTAGGATCGCTAGACACCGGCACGCGGTTGCCTTTGGCCGGAAGACCGTGGCGGGCCCCGGCGACGGTCACCGGTGAAAGCCTGTCGACGGATGTCCGTCGGCGAGGGCTCTGCGGGGATCGACCCGTTGCGACGGGTTCTTGGTCCGCAGTGTGGTGAACGGTGGTGACATCGAAAACCCGGATGCCGGGACCCTGCATGGCGGTGGCCGGACTAACGGCCAGATCAACGGCCAGATCAAGGAGAGTGACGTGACGAAGAGCGACAAGACCGGCTTCGAAATCCCCGATCAGATGCGCGAGATGGCCGACCAGAGCGTCGAGCAGGCGCGCAAGGCGTTCGACGAATACATGGCGACGATGCGCAAGACGATCGGCTCGGTCGAGGAATCGGCCAAGACCGTGAAGGCCGGCGCCGACGACTTCAGCCGCACCGCGCTCGAATACACCGAGGAGCATGTGGCGGCCGCCTTCGATCTGGCCCAGAAGATGGTGCGCGCGGAAGATCCGCAGCAGATGCTCCAGCTGCAGGGCGAATACATGCGCAAGCAGATGGAAGCGCTCGGCGAGCAGGTCCGCGACCTCGGCGACAAGGCCTCGAAGACCGCCCAGCAGGCGTCCAAGGCCGGCAAGCCCTGACGACACGCGGCGCGCCGTCGCCCGACCGGCGACGGCGCCCAGGCCGGGTTCGATGCCGGGCCGCCTCGCATTGCTGCGCGCGGCGGGCCCGAGGCGGCGGTCGACGACCTTCGCCACGCGCGACCTTTGCCACGCTCGACGATCATTGGCGCGCCCGGCGCGAGAGTGGCTGCAAGGCGTGACGGTCCGGGTGCCTCCATCCCGGGTCCCCATGCGGGACGGCGCTTTCTATATCTCTGGAAAATCGAGTGTTTTGTGCGATGCAAAATTTATGTTGCATTGCACAATAAGCTTTGCTAGATAAGGCCATCGTAGATGGCGAGCACAATGCGTTTCGTGTGGTGGTCGCAAGTTCTTTTCCGGCCACGGCGCCAAGGGTGGCGCCATCCATTCCGGCCAAAGGAGTTGAAAGCATGACCGAAACCAAGACCGCAGCCGCGGCGCCGGCGCCGAAGACGGCCCGCGCCAAGACCGCCAAGACGACCGAGTCGACGGTCACCCCGTTCCCGAATTTCGAGGCGTTCACCATGCCGAAGATGGAAATCCCGTCCGTTTCCCGCGAGATGGCGGAAAAGGGCATCGAGCAGGCACGCGACGCCTACGCCAAGTTCAAGACCATGGCCGAGGAAGCCACGGACATGATGGAAGACAGCTTCGAGACGACCCGTCGCGGCGTCCTCGACTTCAACCACAAGGCCGTGGACAACGCCAAGACGAACACCGACGCGACCTTCCAGTTCGTGAAGGATCTGTTCGAGGTCAAGTCCGTCGCCGACATGATCGAGCTGCAGACGAGCTTCGCGCGCAGCCAGTTCGAGACGCTGACCGCCCAGGCCAAGGACATGCAGGAGCTGTCCACCAAGCTCGGCAGCGAGATGACGGAGACCGTCAAGGACGCCGTCGAGAAGGCGTCGAAGGACTTCAAGGCGGCGTAAGCCCTGCGCGGCGGAAAAGGCCGCGACCCAACACGCCGGGCTCTGTCCGGCACGACCCGGCGCCCTGTGGCGCCGGGTTTTTCTTTGCCGGGCGGCCCCTTGTGCTGCCTCTTGTGCTGCCTCTTGTTCCGGCCCCATTTCCGGCCCCTGTGCCGGGCCGCAAGGCGCGCTTCGCGCCGGCTGTGGACGAGAGCGCCGCGCGCGTGCGCCCCTCTTGCATTCGGCGCGGTTTCAAACTAGGTTCCGCCACCGAAATACAGTGCAGACGTAGCTCAGTTGGTTAGAGCGTCGGATTGTGGCTCCGAAGGTCGTTGGTTCAAATCCAACCGTCTGTACCATCTTCTCGGGTTCGACCGTTTCCCCGAGCATTTTCAGATCCCGGTCATCATCAGCAAAATCGTGATTGCCAGACCCTGCCGGAGCGGATGCCGGCTTGTGCGCCCGATCGCGCCTGTGCGCCCGATCGCTCGCGATCCGTTGACCGGCTCGGGCGTTCGATTGTCGGCGCTGTTCTTGCGCTGCACCATAAGCTTGAAAAACACGCCCGGTTCACAAGAAAAATGACAGCTTCAAAAAAACAGGCCTGCAGCTGATTGTTCACTTGAACGTGGCTTCAGCCTTGTTATTTTTGCCGAAATTCTCTCGAGACGAAAGTTATCGAATTCGTGAGTTTGCGGCGGCTGGATCTCAACCTTCTTCTGGTGTTCGACACCGTCTATGCAACGCGCAGCAACACACGCGCGGCGGAAAAGCTCGGGGTCACACAATCGGCGGTCAGCAATGCGCTGCGACGCCTGCGCGAGCATCTCGACGACGCGCTGTTCGAACGGAAAGGCGGCGACTACGTCCCCACGCCGCGCGCCGACCGGCTGGCGCCGGCCGTTCGCCAGGCCTTGCAGGCCATCGAGACATCGATCGACGTCGGGCAGGGCTTCGACCCGGTGACCAGCGACCGGGTCTTCTCGCTGCTTTTGCCGGATTCGATCGAGCTTCAGCTGCTGCCTCCGCTGATCTCGGACGTCGTCGACAAGGGGTACGGGATCGCCTTTCGCACGGCGCCGCTGTTCAACATCGACATCGCCGAGACGCTGGCGTCGCGGCGCGCCGATTTCGCCATCGTTCCGAACCCCATTCACGATGCGCATGTCACCAGTGCCTATCTGTTCGACGAGGATGTCTGTCTGGTGTGCCGGGCCGATCATCCGGAGTTCGGCGCGGTCGAACGTTTCACGCTGAAGGACATGCCGCGCGTGCGTCTCGCCAGCCTGGACGAGAGCCTGCGCCGCACGACGCACACCGAAAGCGAGATGCGCGAAAAGCAGGTGGCGCGGACGATGACCTGCACGGTGACCCGTCTGTGGTCGCTGCCGGGGCTCGTCGCGCGCACCGATCTCTTCGCGGTGCTGCCGCGCTCGATGGCCGAAAGCCTGCGGACCGCCTTCGGCCTCAAGCTCTTCGACCTGCCGCTCGAGCGCCCGGCGCAGCAATGGCATCTCGTGTGGCATCGCGATTGCGAACAGGACCCCGGCCACCGCTGGATGAAAGACCGGATCAAGGACGTCTTCGCCACGCCCGCCTGACGGACGCGGACCGCGCCGCCCGCCTTTCCACTCGCCGGGTCGGGCCGCGCTTTCTCGGGCGCGCGACTCGCCGCAAACTCGACCTTCGATGAAAGCGACCGCGGGCTGCGCGGGCGCCAGCCCCGGGGGAGGCAGAACGAGCACGCAAGGCTTTGCTAACCACGCGGGCCGATGCGCGCCGGCAGGTCTTGAAACGGGGGGCGTCGAACCGAGATACCCCCGATGACCGACGGGCTCGGTGCACGACGGACGGGTCGTCAGGCGGGCCGGCGCGGTGGATGCATCGCCGGGCGGTCGGCGGTCAGGCGACCCCTGACGGGGGACCCCGCACAGGCGATCCCTGGCAGGCGATCCCTGGCAGGCGCCCCCTGGCAGGCGACCCCAGACAGGCGATCCTTGAGGAGCGCGCGGAGTGGTGAATGCAACGCAGCCCGTGCCGGGAGACGAAGCGGCGCGGCTCGACGCGCTTCGCGCGCTCGGCATATGGCACACGCCGGACGATCCGGCCTTCACCGCGATTGTCGAGACGGCGGCGGACATGCTGTCGTGTCCCATATCGCTGGTGTCTCTCATCGGCGAGCGCGCGCAGTGGTTCAAGGCCCGCGTCGGGCTGCAGATCGACGGCACGCCGCGCGAGAATGCCTTTTGCCGTCATACGATCCTGCAGGACGATATGATGGTGGTCGAGGACGCGCGGACAGACCCCCGGTTTCGCGACAACCCTCTGGTGACCGGCGCGCCGGGCATCCGCTTCTACGCCGGCTGTCCGGTTCATGCCGACGGCGGGCATGCGATCGGCACCCTCTGCGTCATCGACACCGTCCCGCGCCGGGCCGCGGAGGTGCCCTTGCACCGGTTGCGCCGGCTTGCGACCGTGGTCGAGGGGCTCCTGCGCGCCTATCGCGCCTCTGCTACGGCCGAGCGCCAGCGCGCGGCGGCGGACCGGCGCGAACGCTTGCTGCGGCAGATCGAGACCATGGCGGAAATCGGCGCCTGGCGGGTCGATGTTGCAGAGGGCAAGCTGACCTGGTCGGAGCAGGTCTTCGCCATCCATGATCTGCCTGTGGGCGATCCGCCGGGCCTTGCGGAGGCCATCGCCTATTATCCGGGCGCGGAGGCGGACAAGGTCACCGAGGCGATCTCCTCGGCGCTGGAGACGGGCGAGCCCTTCTTCATCGAGGCGACGCTGCGCACGGCACGGGGCCGCGACCGGCGCGTTCGCTTCATCGGCGAGGTGACCGGCGCGCCGCCGCAGGCCGGGGCCGGCCCGGAGGCGGAGACGCGCGAGATCAGCGGGGTCATCCAGGACGTCACGGAGCAGCACGAGGCCGAACGCCGGCTCTGGGAAAGCGCGCATGTGGACGCACTGTCGGGACTGGCCAACCGGGCGCGGTTCAACATGCGCCTGGCGGAAGACCTCGCGGCGGCGGCGCGGAGCGGACGCGCGCTTGCTCTCATCCTGATCGACCTCGACGGCTTCAAGCAGACCAACGACACCTTCGGCCATCAGGCGGGCGACGAGGTCATCCGCGTCGTTTCTTCGCGTTTGCGCGACTGGACGGCGGACGAGGGATTGTGTTCGCGCATCGGTGGCGATGAATTCGCGATCCTGATGACCGTCGAGGCGGACGACGCAGCGCTGGACCGGCGTGCGGAAGATCTGTTGCGCGCGATCCGCGTGCCCATCGTCTTCTCCGGCGCGACCCTGCATGTGGGCGCCTCGGTGGGCGTCGCGCGCGCGCCGGAGGATGCAGGGACGCCGGAAGATCTGCTGAGATGCGCCGACATGGCGCTCTACCGGGCCAAGCGCTCCGGCCGTGGCATGGTGCGCGGCTACAGCGCGGAGGTGGGCACGGTCTTCGACAGTCGTCGGGCCGCCGTGGATCTGGTGCGCACGGCCGTGCGCACCGGCGTGCTGGAGCCGCATTACCAGCCCATCGTCCATCTCGACAGCGGCCGGATCGCGGGGGCCGAGGCGCTGGCGCGCATCCGCACCGATGACGGCTGGCTCGGACCGGACGTGTTCGGCGCCGCCTTCCAGGACCCCGACTGCGTGCGGCTTCTTGACGAGACCATGTTTCGTCTGGTGACGCAGGATGTCGGCGCCTGGCGGTCGCGGGGCCTCGATCCCGGGATCGTCAGCCTGAATGTCTCGGCCGCGCGATTGCAGGCGCCGGGCTTCGTGGAGGACGTCCTGCAGCGGTTGCGGGCGCTTGGCATCCCAGGCGGAGCGATGCGCTTCGAGATCCGCGAGGACGTCCTGTTGAGCGACGAGCCGGGACGGATCGAGCGCGTGTTCAAGGCCCTCGGCGCGGCTGGCGTGACGATCCTGCACGACGACTTCGGCTCCGGTCTCGCATCGCTGACCCGGTTGCGCGACCTGCGCATCGAGGGGGTCAAGATCGGCCGGGACTACATCGTCGGGATCGCGGACAACCCCGAGGGCCAGGTGATCGTGAAGGCCATCGTCGATCTGGCGCACAGCATGGGACTGCGCATGGTGGCCGAGGGCGTCGAGGCGCCGGCGGATCTGGCCTTTCTGAAGAAGATCGCCTGCCGCAAGGCGCAAGGCTTTCTCTTCGACCCGGCGCTGCCGGCCGAAGCCTTCGCCCGCCGGCTCGCCGCGCCCGACGCGCGCGCTGCAGGCGACGGCGGCTGAGCGCGACCGCCAAACAGCCGGATAGGTCGCGCATCGTCTTTCATGAATGCAATCCGAAATTGCACTTCTCGCTCATCCTCGCCGAAAATGCACGCGGGTCGTCCCCCTGACGGCCGCGCCCGCGCGCTCTCGCAGGCGCGGTGGCGGGCGCCGCCGACCCCTGGCGTGAAACACGGTGGCACGGATGGTCACGGCCACCGCGGGAGAGACAGCGGGAGATGGAGATGGACGCAACGACCGCGCCGGAGATGACGCAGGCCGCCGCCGCTTTCGACGACTTGCTGGTGGCGGCGGTGTTTCGCAGCTTCGCCCGTCTAGCGGCAGACGAAGTCGCGCCGCTGCGCGGGCAGCGGCTTCTCGACGTGGCCTGCGGCACGGGCGTGCTGGCGCAGGAGCTTGCCGCGCGACTCGGCGATCCGGCGGGCGTCGTCGGCGTGGATGCCAACCCGGCGATGCTGGAGATCGCGCGGCGTGGCGCGCCGGAGATCGGCTGGCAGAGGGCGGATGCCGCTTGCCTGCCCTTCGAGGCGGAACGGTTCGATCATGTGGTCTGCCAGTTCGCCGTGATGCTGTTCGACGATCCCGAGGCCGCGCTGTCGGAGATGTGGCGCGTGCTGGCGCCGGGCGGCGCGCTGACGGTGCTCGTCTTCGACGCCCTGGAGCGAAACCCGGTCTATGACACGATCGCCGCACGGTACGGGGAGTGGATCGGGCCGGTCCTGTCGCAGGCGCTGCGCGCCGCCTTCTCGCTCGGCCGCGAGGGCGATCTCGAGGCGGTGTTCCGCGCCGCCGGGACGACCGCGCCGACCATCCGCACGCATACGATCACGGCGCGGTTTCCCTCCGTGGAAGCCCTTGTGCTGTCGGACGTGAAGGGGTGGTTCCCCTTTTCCGGCGTGACGCTCAAGCAGCCGGTGATCGACCTGATCGTCGCCGACATGAAACAGGCGCTCGCGCCGCATGTGGCGGCGGACGGGTCGCTGTCCTTTCCCGTCGCCGCGCATATGGCGCGGGCCGTTCGTCCCTGAGGTGGCGAACGGCCGACGGACACCGGCCGCCTCGCCGCTTGCGGCGCACACGCCTTCGCGTCACTCTGGCCCCGGACGCAAGCCGGGGGCGGGGACGCAATGGCCGAGGGGCCGGGAGAAGGCACAGGTGAAGGCGCAGGAAGCGGCTCGGTAACGGGCTCGGGGGCGGCCGACTATCGCCTGCGCCGGCTGCTGGAAGCCTATTACGATCTGACGCTGCAGATGCAGGACCGGCTGCAGGTGCGCGACGTGAGCGACGTGCTCATGCTCGTGCTGGTGGCCGTGGGCGACCTGCGCGGTGCCCCGGTCGATGCCGAATTGCTCGCCGAGAAACTGGACAGTTCCCGCTCGACCGTGGAGCGGCGCCTGCGCCCCTATCTGGAACGCGGGCTGGTGTCCAAGGGGCGGCGGGGAAAGTCGGTCGTCTTTCAATGGACGCCGGCGGCGGACGCGGCCCATCTCGACGACACGGGCGCGCCAGGCGCTCCGCCGGACATGTCCGCGGACATGGTCCGCGCGCTCATGCGCACCGTCTTCGACATCGCCAATGATTGAGGCTTGGCAAGAGGCGTTTTGCCCAAATATGTGGAAAACGCGCGGTTGCCCCCAATTTACAGGGCGTAACCTGTCGATTCGGTTACGTCCGGGCGTTGCAGCGCGTTGAAACGCGCCCTTGAATCGGCATGCTTCGTCAAATTGACGAAACAAAACACTGAAGGGGGATGGGATGACCGACTCAGGCGACGCGCTGTCGACCCAGGCGCACCGTATCCTGCGTCTCTATGAGATGTTCTTCAGTCTCATGTTCCGCTTCATGGAGGAATACGAAGTCAAGGATCTGGGTCAACTTATGATCCTGACCACGATTGCCATCGCGAATGCCAACAAGATCGATGCGGATATTGAGATGATATCGGAGGAAACCGATATTCCCTATTCGACTGTACGCCGAAAGATCGAGAAAATGTGTTCGGACGGGATCCTTGACATGCGAAAAGAGAACCAGAAGCTTTTGTTTTCTGTTTCCGGTGAGATGAATTTCGCCCATCCTGAGCAGGAAAAAGCAGAGGTGAATAAAAGATTTCAGAATGATGTTATTGATATTCTTGTTGGGTCTCTCACTTCAATAATACTGGAGAAAAGGAAGTAATAATCATTTTGAAAACATGAAAAAATTGACGCGTTAAGGTTTTGTTAATTATAAAATACGCATAGTCGAGGTCGAGCTTACTGGCCGACGACGAACCACGCGGGGCGAACCCGCGGCATGAGGATCACGGCGGTCTCGATCGCTTTAGGCACAAACGAACGGCTGGGAACCGGCGCGGCGCGGGCATGCGCGGCACCGGACAGGGCACCTGTGTATCGCGTTCTGGTGACGGGCTGGCCGGCAGAAGAAGCAGAAGAATAGGGGCATCACTATGGCATGGACCCAGGAACGCGAAGATCTGTTGCGCAAGCTCTGGCTGCAGGGCCTGAGCGCCAGCCAGATCGCTTATGTCATGGCCGGCATCACCCGCAACGCGGTGATCGGCAAGGCCCACCGCATGGGGCTGCCGAAGCGCTCGCCGGCGACGAGCCATCGTCCCAAGCCGCGTATCCAGCGGGGCAAGCCTTCGCTCGCGCTGGTCGGCAGCAAGCCGGCGGCCCGCGACAATGCCTCCGACGTCCAGTACCGCAAGCGCTACGATCTGGAACTCGAGCGCTCGGCGTTCGAGATCGAGCACAGCGACGTCAGTGCCGAAGATCGCATGACGCTGATGACGCTGACCAGCCGCTCCTGCAAGTGGCCGATCGGCGATCCGGCCGACCCGGATTTCCACTTCTGCAGCCGCGACGCGGACAATGGCCGCTCCTACTGCGATTTCCACCATCGCCTCGCCTATCAGGGCGTGCGCCGTCGTCGTCCGGCGGCAACGGCCGAGCAGCGCATCGAGGCGCCGCTCCCGGCCATCCGCGCCGCCGGCTGAGCCGCGGCCCGCGCTCGCAAAGCGTACACGGGTACGACGTCGTCTGGTCTCCCTCCCAAGCAGCCGATGTTGACCCCTGGCGGGGCTGGAACACCAGCCCCGCCTTTTTTGTTTGCGCGGTCGGACCGCGCGGGGGCTGGTGTTCCAGCCCCACCTTTTGTCTGCGCTGCCGGGCCGCGCGTACTCCTGCGCGTCGTCCCGGCTGGAGCGCAGCGGAAAGCCGGGATCGGGGAGCCCCGAAAAGGCGGTTCCTGCTCCCGGGCATCCGAAGCGACGTGCCGCTCCGCTCCCTCTTCTCCGGCTTAGCCTGCGTGGGACGCGCGCGAGTCGTGACGGGCGGCCGCGCCGGTGCGACCACCGGTGCACAAGCGGCAGGACTTTGATTTCGCGCATTGCTTCCGGCGCCGCGGCGGCGACACTGGGGGCACATCCAATGCTGTGACGAAGGAGACGGTGCGCCCATGACCGCACACCATGGCTTGAAGAAGATCCGGCTCAACCTGGCCCGCACGAAGGAATTTCCGAACGGCTCGTCGCGGCACGGCTACGAGTTCATCGCGCCGCTCGATGCCGAGGATCACATCGACGCGGTGCAATGGAAGAAGCACCGCGACGAATGCCGGGTGCGTCGCTTCTGGGCCGACGAGGAAGAGGACATCGGCCATCTGCTGCACCGTCCGGGCGGCTCCTGGGCCTTCCACTATGACATCGGCGGCGACGAGGACGACGAGGCGGGCTACCGCTTCGGCTCGCACCCCTTCCGCCCCGGCGAATACGTCTCCATCCGCGACGAGGACGGCGACCTGCACACCTTCCAGGTGGTGACCGTCCAGGATCTGTGATCGTCCGGGTCCCGGACCTGCACCGCGCGATAATGCCGTGACGGCGGTTGCTCATTCCGTTTTGGAATGGGTTGCCGCCGTTCCTGCTTTTGATTGCGGCGCGCATCCGGGGTTATATCCGGAGAACGCGGATCGGCGGGGCGAAAACAACCGGAAAGGCAGGTCATGGACAGGATCTCGGAGGCGGAAGGGACGACGGCACCGGGAGGCGCGCTTTTGGTGCGCGCGCTCGAGCAACTCGGGGCGGAACGGGTGTTCTGCGTTCCCGGCGAAAGCTATCTGCCGGTGCTCGACGCGCTGCATGACGCCAGCATTCCCGTGACCGTGTGCCGCCAGGAAGGCGGCGCGGCAATGATGGCCGAGGCCTGGGGCAAGATGACCGGGATGCCGGGCATCTGCATGGTGACGCGCGGCCCGGGCGCCACCAACGCCGCCGCCGGCCTGCATGTGGCACAGCAGGATTCCACGCCGATGATCCTCTTCGTCGGCCAGATCGAGACGGGCATGCGCGGGCGCGACGCCTTCCAGGAGGTCGACTACCGCCAGATGTTCGGCGGCATCGCCAAATGGGTGGCCGAGATCGAGGATCCGGCGCGCATTCCCGAAATGCTCTCGCGGGCCTATCACACGGCCACCTCCGGGCGCCCGGGGCCGGTCGTTCTGGCGCTGCCCGAGGACGTGCTGGCGAAAGGCGCGGGCGTGCCGGACCTTGCGCCCTTCGTGCCGGTCGAGACCCATCCCGGCCTGACCCAGATGGCCGATCTGCAAAAGCGGCTGTGGGCGGCGAAACGCCCGATCGCGATCCTCGGCGGCAGCCGCTGGAGCGAGCCCGCGCGCGCCGCCTTCACGCGGTTCGCCGAGCGCTTCGATCTCCCCGTGGCCTGTTCGTTCCGCCGCCAGATGCTGTTCGATCACGACCATCCCAATTATGCGGGCGACGTCGGCATCGGCATCAATCCGGCGCTGGCTGCGCGCATCCGCGAGGCGGATCTGGTGCTTCTGGTCGGCGGCCGTCTGTCGGAGATGCCGAGCCAGTCCTACACGCTGTTCGACATTCCCGTGCCGGCGCAGACGCTGGTGCATGTGCATGCCGGTGCGGAGGAACTCGGCCGCGTCTATCGTCCGGCGCTGGCGATCCATGCCTCGCCCAACGGCTTCTGCGCGGCGCTGGAGGCCGTTCAGCCCCCGGTCGAATGCCCCTGGCCGGGCGCGGCGGAGGCTGCCCATGCAGATTATCTCGCGTGGTCGGGGGCGCGTCCGCGCGTGCCCGGTGCGCTGCAGATGGCCGATGTCATGGACTGGCTGGAGAGCCACCTGCCGCGCGACGCGGTGTTGACCAACGGCGCCGGCAATTACGCGACCTGGGTGCATCGCTTCCACCGCTTCCACGAGATGAACACGCAGCTTGCCCCGACCAGCGGCTCGATGGGCTACGGCCTGCCCGCCGCCGTCGCCGCCAAGCTGAAGTATCCCGAGCGGACGGTCGTCTGCTTTGCCGGCGACGGCTGCCTGCAGATGACCATGCAGGAGTTCGGCACGGCGGCGCAGGAAAAGGCGGCGCTGGTGCTGGTGGTCGTCGACAACGGGATGTACGGCACGATCCGCATGCACCAGGAGCGCGACTTCCCGGGGCGCGTGTCGGCGACGACGCTGGTCAATCCGGATTTCGCGGCACTGGCGCGCGCCTATGACGCCCACGCGGAAACGGTGGAGACGGCGGAGGCCTTCGGCCCGGCGTTCGAACGGGCGCTGGCCTCGGGCAAGCCCGCGCTGCTGCACCTCAAGCTCGATCCGGAGGCGATCACGCCGGTGAAGAGCCTGAGCGAGATCCGCGCCGGGTAAGGCGGTCCAGTCGCGGCCGAGAGGCGCCCGCGCGCCTCAGCCGCCGGCCGCTGCGCTCGCGACCGGCAGGGTGACCTCGGCGATGGCGTCGTCGTCGGGCGACGACTTGATCGAGAAGCCGAGCCCCGTGCACATGGCGAGCATGGTGGTGTTTTCCTTCAGCACCTCGCCCTTGATCGTCTCGATGCCGTCGGCGGCGGCATAGTCGATGATGAGCTGCATCAGCGCCCAGCCGAGGCCGACGCCCTTCAGCGACGATTGCACCAGGATCGCGTATTCGCCGGTCCGATGGTCCGGGTCGGCGTGCAGCCGCACCACGCCGAGGATCTCGCCCGTCGCCGGATCGGAGGCGGCGAAGGCCATGGCGCGCGAATAGTCGAGCTGGACGAGCCGCGCCATGAAGGCGTGATTGAACTCCTTGACCGGGGCGAAGAAGCGCAGGCGCAGATCCTCCGCCGACACATGCTCGAAGAAGCGGCGGTAACGCTCCTCGTCTTCCGGGCGCACGGGCGCGACGAAGACGTCGGACCCGTCCTTGAGCGTCAGCGTGCGTTCCCATTCCTTGGGGTAGGGGGCGATCGCCAGCCGCGAGGTGCCGTGGCGGCCGGCGCGCTGCGCCGGCTCGGCGATGGCGACCCGGGCGTCGAGCGCGCAGACCCCCGCGCCATGGGCGACCAGCGGATTGATGTCCATCTCCCGGATTTCGGGAATGTCGGTGGCGATCTGGGAGATCTTGACCAAGGTCAGCGCGATGGCGTCGAGATGCGCGGGCGGGCGGTTGCGAAAGCCGTTCAGCAGCTTGACGATCCGCGTCTGGCGCAACAGGGCCTGCGCCAGGTTGAGGTCGAGCGGCGGCAGGGCGAGCGCGATGTCGCCGACGATCTCCACCGCCGTGCCGCCGTGGCCGAACAGCAGCACGGGCCCGAAGGTGGCATCGTCCGCCATGCCGACGAACAGCTCGCTGGCGTGGCTGTGCACCAGCATGGGCTGCAGCACGATCCCGGTGATCCGGGCCTGCGGGTGGGCGGCCGACACGCGGTCGATCAGCTCACGCGCCGTCGTTTCCACCGCCTCCGGCGTGTCGAGATCGAGCACCACGCCGCCGACGTCCGACTTGAAGGGGAGGTCCGGCGAGACGAGCTTGAGCGCGAGCCGATCGCTGCCGGTCAGCATCTCGCGCGCGATCTCCGCCGCCGCTTCGGGCGTCTCGGCAAGGCGCGTCGGCACCTGCGGGATCGCGTAGGCGTCAAGCAGTGCGGCCACCTCCGGCGGGGTGAGCCAGGTCCGCTCCGCGTCGAGCGCGGCGCGGACCAGCTCCCGCGCGCGGGCGACATCGGGGGAAAAATCGTCCGGCAGGCTCGGCGGGGCGGCCATCAGTTGGTCGCGGCCCTCGGCGTAGCGGGCAAGGTGCAGAAAGGCGCGCACGGCCTCGAAGGCGCTGCCATGGCAGGGCACGCGCGCCGCATCAAGCGCCTGGCGCGGCAGCGGCGCGCCGGTGGCCAGCGACACGAGCAGCGGTTTCTTGCGCCCGTAGCTCGGCCGATAGGCGGCATAGGCGGCCGCCAGCGCATCGGCGGTTTCGGCGACCGGCGCGAAGGCGGAGGGCGCGGCGACCACCAGCACGCCGTCGACCGCCCGGTCCGACAGAAGCGTCGTCGCGGCGGTGGCATAGTCGGCCGGCGCGGAGGTTTCGTGCAGCGCCAGCGGATTGGCGCCGTCGCGCCCGGGGCGCTGAAGCGCGGCCAGCGCCGCGCGACTGTCGGGCCCGAGATCGGCCAGCGCGCCGCCCTGCCGCTCCAGCTGGTCGGCGGCGATGGTGGCGAGACTGCCGCCGGTGGCGACGATGGCCAGACGGCGCCCGGCGCCCGGCTTGATCCGGGTCACGGTTTCCGCCGCCTGGAACATCTCGTCGATGTCGTCGACGCGCAGGACACCGGCCCGCGCCAGGGCGGCATCGAACACCGCATCCGGGACGGCGAGCCGTCCGGCATGGGTGCGCCCCTCGCCGCGCGCCTCGCGGCTGGCGCCGGAGCGCAGCACGATCACCGGCTTGGAGCGGGCGGCCGCGCGCGCGGCGGACAGGAACTTGCGCGGATTTCCGATGGTTTCCAGATGCACCAGGATCGCGCGGGTGCGGTAGTCGAGCGCGAACCAGTCGAGCAGGTCCGACACGTCGATGTCGGTGCGCTGGCCGAGCGACGCGACGGCGGAAAAGCCGACGCTGTTGGACGCCGCCCAGGCGAGCGTCGCGTTCACGATGGTGCCGGAGCGGGCGATGAAGGCGAGGTCGCCGGCCTGCGCGTGGGTCACGCCCAGATGCGCGGCGAGGCGGGCGGCGGGCGCGGCGACGCCGAGGCTGCCGGGGCCGAGCAGGCGCAAGGTATTGGGGCGCGCCGCCTGAAGCGCGGCCGTCACCTCCGCCTCGCTCCAGCGGTCGTAACCGGGCGACAGGGCGATGGCGGCGCGGGTGCCGGCGTCGCCGGCGGTGCGGATCGCCTCGGCGGCCTCGGACGGCGCGCCGACGTAGAGCATGAGATCGGCCGGCGCGTCGAGATCCTGAAGCCGGCGTTTCGGCCGGAAGCCGTCGGGCACGTCCTTGCCGCAGCCGACGACCGTCATGGGACCGCGAAAGCCGCCTTGGGCGAGACGGGTGAGCAGCAGGTCCAGCGCGGCCTCGCCGATCCGGTCGGGGCCGACGACGGCGAGCGATGTCGGGCGGAAGAGGCCTTCGAGATTGCGCAGGGTCACGGGAAACGTCCTTCGGCTTCAGCCCGTCCGCGCACCTGGCCGACGGCATCGATCCTTCGGCGCCTTTCGGCGACGCCTCCCCGGGCACTGTGTATCCGATTCACGACGGTTCGATGGCACTCCCGCGCCCCCGTCCGCCGCGACCAGGTGTCGCGGCGCCCCCGCGAGACTGTCCGCCGCGACCAGGTGTCGCGGCGCCCCCGCGAGACTGTCCGCCGCGACCGGGTGTCGCGGCGGGCAGACGCGCCGGTCAGTGAGCCATCAGCACCGGAACGGTCATCGCCGCGAGGATGTCCCGCGTCGCGCCGCCGAACAGGAACTCGCGCATGCGCGAATGGCCGTAGCCGCCCATGGCGATCATGTCGATGCCGTTGTCCGACACGTAGTTGAGGATCGCGTCGGCGACGCCCGACTGCGGCCGGGGCACGACGTCGATGGTCACGTTGAGCCCGTGACGGGCGAGATAGGTGGCGATGTCGGCGCCCGGCTGGCCGGCGGCCGCCTTGCCGGTCTCCACGATCATGACCGTGACCTTCTCCGCCATCTGCAGCATGGGCAGGGCGGCATGCACCGCGCGGCTCGCCGTCGGGCTGCCGTCCCAGGCGACCATGACGTTCTTCATCGGCAGGCCGCCGCCGATGTAGGGCACGACGAGCACGGGAACGCCGGCCTCGAACAGCACCGATTCGATCAGCATCTCGCGCATGGGCTCCGGATCGTCCGGGTTCTCCTGGCCGATGACGACAAGGTCGGTGAGCCGGCAATGGACAAGCACCGGCTCCGTCGAGCCGCCGGTGATGAGCTCCGCCGTGCGCACCTCCGCGGAGGCGCCGGCCTTGCGGGCCATCTCGGTGAAGACCTCGCCGGATTCCTTGGCGGCCTTCAGCGCCTGGTTGCGGGCGATCTCCACGTAGTCGGGCGGCATGGGGGCCGCGATGAAGCCCGGGACCACCGGCTCGAAGGCGACCGTCAGCCCCGTGACATGAGCGCCGGTGCGGGTGCCGAGTTCCAGCGCCACCTGCGCGGTCTTCTGTTTGCCGCTCAGATCGACGAGCGTTGTGATGTCCTTGATCGCCATATGGATATCCCTCCGTTATCCGGCCGGGCGCATCCGTCACGCATCCGCCTCCGGCCGATCCAGACCCGGACGTTAGGACGAGGATCATGACCGATCCTTGACCGGGATCAATTGCTTGTGAAGAGAGGTGGGGTTTTCCCGCAGGCGCCACAACCGCATCGCGGGACGCGCGTACGCGGCGTGGTCGGTTGCGGATCAAATGCAAATCAGGGTTGATTTTGAATTAAACGAATAAAACTGAAGTCTCCGTGGCGCGTAGAACCCGTCGTGTCCGGCCTGACATCCGGTCGGGCGCGCCAATGTGAATTTTTCGTAATGTAAAAACGGAGGCATCTTCATGCGTAAATCGATCATCGGTCTGTCTGCTGCCGCGTTTCTTGCCATGGCGGGTGCCGCCAATGCGGCGAACATCGTCGAAACCGCGAAGGAAGCGGGCTCGTTCTCCACGCTTCTTGCCGCCGCGGAGGCTGCGGGTCTCGCCGAGACGCTGGCCACGACCGGGTCGCTGACGGTCTTCGCGCCGACCGACGAAGCCTTCGCCGCCCTGCCCGAGGGCACGGTGGAAAACCTGCTGAAGCCGGAGAACAAGGATCAGCTCGCGGCCATTCTCAGCTACCACGTCGTCGGCAGCGAGGTGACGTCCGACATGATCGCGGACGGGACCAGCGAAGTCGAAACGCTCAAGGGCAGCGGCGACCGCACCATCGAGGTCGTGAAGTCCGGCAGCGGTGTGACCGTCGACGGCGCCAATGTGGTGACCGCCGACATCAAGGCGGACAACGGCGTCATTCACGTCATCGACGCGGTGATCCTGCCGTCCGATTGATCTTGCGCGGGCGCCGGTCCCGCGTGAACGGGGCGGGCGCGTCTTTCAAACGCGGCCGGCGCGTCGGCGCCGGCCGTTTTTGTGGTGGCTGAGCGACGCAAGGCGGTCTCGCCGCAGGGCCGCTCTCGCGACCCGTCCTGCGTCACACCGCCTTCATCGCCTCGCGCGCGATGATCAGCCGCTGGATCTCCGAGGTGCCCTCGTAGATCGTGGTGATCCGCGCGTCGCGGGCGAAGCGTTCCAGCGGATAGTCCTGGATGTAGCCGGCGCCGCCGTGCAGCTGCAGCGCGGTGTAGGTGGCGCGCTGCGCGGCTTCCGAGGCGAAGAGCTTGGCCATCGAGGCCTCGCGGCCGAAGGGTTTGCCGGCGTCCTTGAGGCTTGCCGCCTGAAGGATCAGCAGCCGTGCCGCCTCGAGATCGGTCTCCCGGTCCGCGATCATCCATTGCACGCCCTGCATGTCGGCGATCGCCTTGCCGAACTGCCGGCGCTCGGCGACATAGGCCTTGGCCCGCTCCATGGCGGCGCGCGCGATGCCGAGTGCCAGCGCCGCGATCCCGATGCGCCCGCCGGCCAGCTCGCCGACCGCGATGCGGAAGCCGTCGTTGAGCGTGCCCATCATGGCGCTCGCCGGCACGCGGCAGTCCTGGAACAGCACCTCGTTGGTGGCCGATCCCGTCTGCCCCATCTTCTTTTCCGCTTTGCCGACGACCACGCCCGGCGTGTCGGCCTCGACCAGGAAACAACTGATGCCACGGCCTTTCGGGGCGTCCGGATCGGTCACCGCCCAAACGACGAAGACGCCGGCGTATTCCGCCGAGGTGATGTAGAGCTTCGCGCCGTTGAGCACATAGTGATTGCCGTCGGCCACGGCTTTCGTCTTCATCGCGGACGGGTCGGAGCCGGCCCCGGCCTCCGTCAGGCAGAAGGCGCCGGCGGAATAGGTGCCGTCGGTGAGCTTCGGCAGATAGGCCGCCCGCTGCTCGTCCGACCCCACCGCCTGGATCACCTCCGCGACCATGTTGGACACGGACACCGTCACGCCGGTGGAGGCGCAGGCCCGGCCGATCTCCTCCACCGCGAGGGCGAAGGCCACCGTGCCCGCGCCCGTGCCGCCATGGTCCGGCGACACGTTGAGCCCCATGAAGCCGTTTTCCGCAAGGCAGCGCAGATTGGCGAGAAAGGCCTCCCGGCCCTCGCCCCGGTCCAGCTCTTCGGCAAGCGGGGCGATCCGGTCCTCGGCGAGCCTGCGCGCCGTGTCCTGGATCAGGGTTTCTTCTTCACTCAACGAAAATTGCATTGGCGTCCTTTCCGGTCATTATGGGGCCGGTCAATGTGGGGCCGGTGATGTGTCCCGCATCGCGGATCGTCTTGCCCCGCAACGCGCCGTCGGGCAGGACGCCGCTCCGGCGCGTGCCGCCGCACTCGGATCGCTCCGCGCGCCTCCCCGCAAACCGCCTGCCGAACACGGCCATGACGATACGAAACACATATGACCGCAGCCCGGGCAAGTCCACGACGGATATGTCAGAGCGTGCAATATGGCGGAAAAACGTTTTCTGGTTGCGCTGGGCCTGGGCGCTGCCGCCCGTGCTTGTCCTGGTGGCGGCGGTCTTTCTCGCCGACTGGGTGCAGGGCCGGGTGCAGGCCGACAGCGACACCCGCGCCCGCGAGCGGCTGACGCTCTATCGCGAGTCGATCCTGCGCGAACTCGAGCAGTATCGCTATCTTCCCTATGTGCTTGCGCGCGACCCGAGGGCGGTCGGGGTGCTGGTCGACCCCGGCCGGGTCGATGCGACCAACCGCTTCCTGAAGGAACTGGCGGCCGCGACCGGCGCCGAGGCGCTCTATGTCATGAACGCGCAAGGACGGACGGTCGCCACCAGCAACTTCGACACGGCTTCCTCCTTCCTCGGGAGCAACTATGCGTTTCGCCCCTATTTCGAGGCCGCGATGGCCGGCGAGGAGGGGCGTTTCTTCGCGGTCGGCGCGACGACGGGAAAGCCGGGCTTCTTCTTCGCCCGCGCCACGCCGGAGGGCGAGCCGCGCGGCGTCGTCGTGGTGAAGGTCGACATGGACCGGCTGGAGCGCAGCTGGCGCGACGGCGGCGAACTCGTCGCACTCAGCGACGTGCATGGCGTGGTCTTCCTGAGCGCCCGCGACACCTGGCGCTACGCCTCCATTGCGCCGCTCGAGGACATGGTGGTCGCCGCCATCCGCGAAAACCGGCAATACGGCGGCGTGCGGCTCGCCACCTTGCAGCGCGGGCCGGCGCGCGCCACCGAACTGGTCATCGACGGCACGGCCTTTCGCCAGACCCGCCTCAAGGTCGGTCTGCTGAACTGGACGATCCATTACTTCACCCCCATGCACGAATTGCTGGCGCCGCGCGGGGCGGTCTGGGCGGGGGCGGTGACGCTCATCCTGCTCTATGCGATCGCGCTGCTGGTCGTGCGCGGCTGGCGGCTGCGGCGGGTGACCGCCGGCCTGCGGCGCGACGCGGCCGCCTTGCGCGATCTGAACCGGCGGCTGACCGAGGAAGTCGAGGAACGCCGCCGCGTCGAGACGGAGCTGCGCGCGGCGCAGTCCGACCTGCAGCGCGCCAGCCGGCTGGCGGCCGTGGGAGAGATGTCGGCGGCGGTGGCGCATGAGCTCAACCAGCCGCTCGCCGCGCTGGGCATGTTCGTCTCCGGCGCGCGGCTCTATCAGGAGCGCGGCGAGACCGGTGCGGTGCGCGAGAATCTCGACGAGATCGATGCGCTGCGCAAGCGCATGGCGATGCTGACGCAGGATCTCAAGCGCTTCGCGCGTCCGGCGGAATCGCGGATCGAGACGGTGGACCTGCGCGACTGCGTGAAGACGAGCGCCAAGCTGGTGCAGCCGCGCATCGCGGAAACCGGCGTGGAGCTGCATCTGGAGTTGCCCGACACGGCCCTGAGCGCCGACACCGCGCCCTTGCGCGTCGAACAGGTGCTGGTCAACCTGCTGCGCAATGCGATCGACGCCTGCCAGGGCGTCGGGGAACCCCGGGTGGAGGCCCGTGCCTGGGCGGAAGGCGGCCAGGTCCGCGTGGAGATCTCCGACAACGGCACGGGCATTCCGCAGGATGCGCAGACGCGGGTGTTCGAGCCGTTTTATTCGACCAAGCAGGCGGCCGGCGGCCTGGGGCTCGGGCTTGCGATTTCCGCCCGGATCGTCGATGACCTCGGCGGAACGCTGACGGTTTCGGAAAGCCCGGGCGGCGGGGCGGCCTTCGTTCTGGCGCTGCCTGCGACCGGGTGCGACGCGCGGGCGCCACAGCGCGACGGCGAGGCCGCAGCCCGTGAGGCGAGCGAGGCGTGAGCGAAACGTGAGCGAGACGCAAGGAAGCGAGACGCAAAGAGCCTGGGAGGGCGCCCCGCCGGTGCTTGTCGTCGATGACGACCCGGCCATGCGCGCGGGCCTCAGGCAGTGGATGCGGCTGGCCGGGTTCACGCCGATCGAGGCCGTGGATGCCGAGACCGGGCTGGACAGGATCACCGCCGAGTTTCCCGGCTGCATCGTCTCCGATGTGCTGTTGCCGGGCGCCAGCGGGCTGGATCTGCTGCGCAGGGCGAAGGAGATCGATCCCGATCTGCCGGTGGTGCTGCTGACCGGTCATGGCGATGTGGCCATGGCGGTGGAGGCCATGCGCCAGGGCGCGGCGGATTTCATCGAAAAGCCCTTCGACCCGGACGTCGTGGCGGCGGTGGTGCGTCGGGCGGTGGACCATCGCCGGCTCGTACTGGAAAACCGCGCGCTCACGCGCCGGCTGGAGGACTTGCAGGGCCTGGAGGCGCGGCTCATCGGCGAAAGCCCGGAGATGCGGCGGCTGCGCGAGGAGATCGCGCATTACGCGGCCACCGAGGCCTCGGTGCTGATCATCGGTGAGACGGGCACCGGCAAGGAGGTGGTGGCGCGCGCCCTGCATGAACTCTCGCCGCGCGCGCAAGGCCCCTTCGTTGCGGTGAATTGCGCCGCCTTGCCGGACACAATGGTCGAGGCGGAACTGTTCGGCCATGAGGCCGGCGCCTTCACCGGCGCCGACCGGGAGCGACCCGGGCGGATCGAACAGGCGGACGGCGGCGTGTTGTTTCTCGACGAGATCGTCTCCATGCCGCTGGCGCTCCAGCCGAAGCTCCTGCGCGCGCTCCAGGAGCGCGAGGTCGACCGTCTCGGCGGGCGCGGACCGGTGCCGGTCGATCTTCGCGTCGTCAGCGCCGCCAACACCGACCCGCACGCGGCCGTGGCGGACAACCGCCTGCGCGCCGATCTGCTCTATCGGCTCAACGCGGTGGAGATCCGCATCCCGCCGCTCAGAGAGCGCGGCGGCGACGTGCATCTCCTGTTCGACCGGTTCCTCAACCGTTTCGCGGCCGACTATGGCAGCGCGCGACCGGTGCTGAGCGACGAGGACCTCGCCTTTCTGGCCTCCCACACGTGGCCGGGCAACGTGCGCGAGTTGCGCAATCTGGCTGAGCGCTTCGTGCTGGCCACGCCCATGGGGCCCGTGTCCCTGTCCACGCTGGCGAGCGGCGCGCGCGACCGGACGGGGGCGGTCGCGCGCGGTCGCCTCAAGGATCTGATGGAAGCCCACGAACGGCGGATCATCGCCGACGCCCTGTCCCGCCATGACGGATCGATCGCGGCGGTTCTGGAGGAACTCGACCTGCCGCGCCGCACGCTGAACGAAAAGATGAGCCGGCTGGGCATTTCCCGCCAGGGCTGAACAATTCTCGTCAGGGGCGGAACCGGAAACGGCGGGCGAGCCATGGCGCCCCGGCAAAGCGCGACGACGGGCCTTGCCGGGCTGCGGTGGGCCTTGCGCAAATCTGTGCCGACAGATCGACACAGTTACGGGAACGATGCAGCCCTTGCGTCCCGGTCGTCGAGGCGGATCGGGCTAAAGGATTATCTTATTTATATAAATTCTGAATTAATATAAGTGCGAAATTGTTCAAGAAACAATTTTGATCGCTGTGCCTCCATACCGTCACGTCATGCCCGTCGTCGTCCGGCGGGCGGAAGACGCTTGCGTGAAATCCGCGGGCACCCCGGTCCTGGGGCTCGTTTTTTCGGGGGTTGCGATGAAATTCTTGGCCAACATCGGCATATCGACAAAGGTGATGGGCGGCTTCGGTCTCGTCCTGCTGTGTCTTCTCGGGATCAGCGTCACGGGAAGCGTGAATCTGTGGCGCGGCGAGGATGGCCTGTCCCGCTATCGCGCGACCGCGATCCAGACGAATTATGCTGGTGAGGTGCAGGCCAACCTGCTGGAGGCGCGCCTGGCGGTCCTGGGGTTCACCAACAATGCCTCGCAGGAAGCGATCGCCCGGGTGCAGGAGCGCGCCACGCGCACCCAGGAGCTCAACGAGCGTCTGGCCGGCCTGGTCAACAGCCCCGAGAAGAAAGCCGTGGTCGAGCAGACGGCCCGCGATCTCGACGCCTATCTGGAGGCCTTCGACGAGGTGGTTCGCCTTCAGTCGACGCGCGACGGTCTGGTGTTCGGAACGCTCGACAAGGTCGGTCCGCAGATCGAGGCCACCCTGGCCCGCATCATGACCGGGGCCGAGGCGGACGGAAACCTCGCCGGCGCCTATCGGGTCGCAGCGGCGCAACGCAATCTGCTCATGCTGCGCCTGTACGCCTCGAAGTTTCTGGTCACCAACGAGCAGGTCGCCTTCGACCGTGCGATGCGCGAGGCGGAGGAGATGCAGGCCGCGCAGCAGGCGATGGTGGCAGCGCTTGCCGATCCGCAACGCCGCGCCGCCGCCGCCGGTCTGGGTGATCTGCGCGAAACCTATGTCGCGGCCCTGCGCGGCGTTCACGATGCGATCGCGCAGCGCAACGCGGTGATCGACGGCACGCTCGGGGCCATCGGGCCGCGCGTGGCGAGCGCGCTGGAGGCCATGAAGCTGGACATCAAGAGCGAGCAGGACACGCTCGGACCGCAGACGAGCGCGGCGATGAAGACCGCGGTGACGGTGACCGCCGGCGCCGCCGTCCTCAGCCTCCTGATCGGCGGTCTCGCCGCCTGGCTGATCGGCACCGGCATCTCGCGTCCGATCCAGGCCATCACCGGCGCCATGGGCCGGCTCGCAAAGGGCGACAAGACGACCGACATTCCCGGGACCGGACGCGGCGACGAGGTCGGTGCCATGGCGGCCGCCGTCGAGGTCTTCAAGGAAAACATGATCAAGGCCGAGGAACTGGCCGCGCGCGAGGTGGCGGAAAGCGCCGCCCGCGAGGAGCGGGCCCGCCGCATCGAGACGTTGACGCAGGACTTCGACGCCGGCGTGTCGGAACTGCTGAACGCGGTCGCCGGCGCCTCGACGGAAATGGAAAGCACCGCCGTGTCCATGTCGGGCATTGCGGAGGACACCAATCACCGCGCCACGAACGTCGCCAGCGCCGCCGAACAGGCCTCGAACAATTTCCAGACTGTGGCTTCCGCGACCGAGGAACTCACCACCTCGATCCAGGAGATCGCCCGTCAGGTCGATGCCTCGTCGAAGATCGCATCGGGCGCGGTGTCGCAGGCCGCCGACACCGACCGTCAGGTGCAGGGCCTCGCGCTCGCCGCCCAGAAGATCGGCGACGTGGTGAAGCTGATCTCGGACATCGCCGAGCAGACCAACCTGCTGGCGCTCAATGCCACCATCGAGGCGGCGCGCGCAGGTGAAGCCGGCAAGGGCTTCGCCGTCGTCGCGGCGGAGGTCAAGGAACTGGCCAGCCAGACCGCCAAGGCCACCGAGGACATCGGCAAGCAGATCACCGGCATCCAGTCCGAGACGGACGGCGCGGTGGCCGCCATCCAGTCGATCGGCGCCGTGATCGGGGAGATCAACGACATCGCGCTCGGGATTTCCTCCGCGGTCGAGGAACAGACGGCCGCCACCGGCGAGATCGCCCGCAACGTCGAGCAGGCGTCCGAAGGCGCGCAGGAGGTCAGCAGCAACATCCTGGAGGTGACGCGCGCGGCCGGAGAAACCGGCGCGGCGGCCACCCAGGTCACGGCCGTCGCCGGCGAACTGAGCAGCAAGTCCGAGCAGCTCAAGGCACGGGTGGAAGACTTCCTCGCCGCCGTTCGGGCCGCCTGACGCGGGCTCCAACGCATCCTTCGAACACCCCCGGGACACGCAACGGGGCCGTGCGGGACACCGCGCGGCCCCGATTTGCGTCCGACGGGGAGAATCCGCCCTTCGGCAACTTCTTGCCGATCCGCCGACGATCTCGGCAAGAAGTTGCCGAAGAGTGGGGCGGGGCAATCGAACAACGGCGGCGCGAACGGCCCGCAATCCGGCGGTCGATACCCGCGACGTTGCGTCAGTCGTGCCCCTTGAGCGAAGGGGGGCGAAACTGGCATGGTGTTTGCGCAGTTAAAACCGGCTCGCGTCGGAGGGCGCGGGATACGCGAACAACATCCTGTGGGAGGATCAATTCATGCATGCAGGCCGCAAACTGGCCGTGCTTGGCACGGCCACCGTTCTGACGTTCGGCTTCGCCGCCGAGACCATCGCGCTTGAGTGGAACGTCTCGCTGTGGGGCAAGCGCCGCGCCTTCACCGAGCATGTCGAGAAGCTCGCCGAACTGGTCAGCGAGAAGACGAACGGCGAGTTCAAGCTCAATCTCGCCTATGGCGAATCCCTGTCGAAGTCGCGCGAGAACCTCGACGGCATCTCGATCGGCGCCTTCGAGATGGCCCAGTTCTGCGCCTCCTACCACGCCGACAAGAACCCGACGCTCACCGTTCTGGAACTGCCCTTCCTTGGCGTGCCGGATCTGGAGACGCAGGTCGAGCTGGACCGTGCGGTCTATGCCCATCCGGCGGTCGAGAAGGATCTCGCGCGCTGGAACGCCCGGCTCGTGATGTCCTCGCCGATGCCGCAGTACAATTTCGTCGGCAAGGGCGACGCGCCGACCCAGGTGTCGGACTTCGAGGGCATGCGCGTGCGCGCGCTCGGCGGTGTCGGCACGGCGATGGAGACGATCGGGGCGGTGCCGACCACGGTGACGGCGTCCGAGACCTTCCAGGCGATCGATTCGGGCACCGTCAGGGCAGCCTCCTTCGCCCCGCACGCGCATCTGTCGTTCAATACGGTGGAAGCGGGCAACTGGTGGACCACCAACCTGAACCCCGGCACGGTGAACTGCCCGGTCGTGGTCAACATCGACGCCTACAACGCGCTGCCGGACAACTTCAAGGAAGCCTTCGATTCCTCCGTCGGCCCGGCGATCGACCACTATCTGGCGACCTATGAGAAGGTCTACGACAGGTGGTACCCGACGCTCGAGGAGATGAACATCGAGCAGGTCACCTTCCCCAAGGAGCAGATCGACGCCTTCAAGGCGAAGGCCGGTCAGCCGCTCTGGGACGCCTGGGTCGCGGAGATGGACGCCAAGGGCATTCCGGGCAAGGAGCTGCTTGAGCTGGTTCAGTCCAAGCTGAACTGATCCGGCACCGCTCCCGCCTCGACGGGACGACGGCCGGCGCGTCCGACGCGCCGGCCGGTATCGGGGGCGCGTCGCGCGCCGAGGGAAGGACGCGCTGTCCGTCTCGACAGCCGGGACCGACGACCCGTCTCGGTCGCTGGCCGCGACGGTCCGCCTGGTGCGGGTCGGGCGTCGATCGCGACGCTCCGGTCGTGACGCACGGACGTCGCGACGCACGGACACCGCTCCGGCGCATCCGCTTACCGGCGCCACCGCATATCGATTCCGTCTTGCGCCCTGTCGCTTTCGCCCTGTTTCCCGATCCGGCGCCGTGTCGGCGCACCGGTTGGAGATCGTCATGACATCCGCCTCCGCATCGCGGCAACGGCCGGGCACATACATCCGTTTCGACGGGTGGCTGCTCAAGGTCGAGAACGCGTTCAACATGGTGGCCGCGGCAAGCATTCTCGTGCTCATGCTACTTGCGGTCCTTCAGATCATCGGCCGCAACGGCTTCAACCTGCCCGTTCCCGGGTTCATCGATATCACCGAGCAGGCCATGGCCGTCTTCGCCTTCATGGGCGTCGCCTACTGCCAGCGCCTCGGCGGCCATATCCGCATGGAACTGGTCCTCGGCAAGCTGTCGGGGCGCGCGCTGTGGGTGTTCGAGCTGCTCGGCGTGGTGCTGATCTGGCTCGTCGTCGCGGCGCTGGTCTATGGCTCCTGGTTCCACTTCGAGCGCTCCTGGACCATCGGCGACAGCTCGATCGACATCGGCCTGCCGACCTGGCCGTCCAAACTCGTGGTGCCGGTCGCCCTGTCGCTCCTGCTCGCCCGCCTCACCCTGCAGATCTACGGCTACTGGCGTCTCGTGCGCGATCCGGGGGCCGAGCCGATCGCGGTGCCGGTGATCGCCGACATCGAGGACGTCGCCCGTCACGAAATCGAGGAGACCTTCGGCTCCGACGACGACACGACCACCAGGGAAGGACGCGGCCGATGACCCCCTTCGATATCGGCCTGATCATGACGGGCCTGCTTCTCGTCCTCGTCATCTTCGGCATGCGCGTCGCCTTCGCCGCCGCTCTGGTCGGCATTCTCGGGCTGATCGCGATCTTCACCCAGAAGCTCGGCTTCGAGCGCGGCGTGGTCGTGGCGCTCAAGATGGCCGGCACCATTCCGCATTCCAAGTCGGTCACCTATTCGCTGTCGGTGCTGCCGACCTTCATCCTGATCGGCTTCCTCGCCTTCTATGCCGGCTTCACCCGGCAATTGTTCGAGGCCGCGAAGCGCTGGCTCGGCTGGCTGCCGGGCGGCATGGCGGTGGGGACGGTCTTCGCGACCGCCGGTTTCGCCGCCGTCTCCGGCGCATCGGTCGCAACGGCGGCCGTGTTCGCCCGCGTCGCGATCCCCGAGATGCTGGCGGTGGGGTATTCCAAGCGCCTGTCGGCGGCCGTGGTCGCGGCCGGCGGCACGCTGGCCTCGCTGATCCCGCCCTCGGCCATCCTCGTGATCTACGCGATCCTGGTCGAGCAATCGGTGGCCAAGCTGCTGATCGCCGGCTTCCTGCCGGGCATCTTCTCGGCCGTCGTCTATGTGGCGATCATCATCGGGCTTGCGATGTGGAAGGGCGACGCGCCGCCGGTGCGCGGCTTCACCTGGGGCCAGCGTTTCGCCTCGGTGCCCGGCACGCTGCCGATCATCGCGGTGGTGGTGATCATCTTCGGCTCGCTCTACTTCGGCTATGCGACGCCGACGGAAGCCGGTGCGCTCGGCGCCTTCGTCGTGCTCGTCTCCGCCGTCGTCAACGGCATGCGCGGCAAGCAGCTGTGGCAGGCGCTGCACGAGACGGCCAAGCTCACGGTGATGATCTTCACCCTGATCTGGGGCGTGCTGGTCTATGTGCGCTTTCTCGGCTTCGCCCAGCTTCCCGAGGCCTTCCGCGACTTCATCGTGTCGTTGGAGTTCTCGCCCTGGCTGGTGCTGATCCTGATCCTCTGCGCCTATGCGGTGCTCGGCATGTTCATGGATGCGATCGGCATGCTGATCCTCACGCTGCCGGTGGTCTATCCGGCGGTGATCGCGCTCAACGGCGGCGAGAGCGTGTCGGCGGCCGACAGCGCCTTCGGCATGTCGGGGGAAATGTGCGCGATCTGGTTCGGCATCCTGGTGGTGAAGATGGCGGAGCTCTGTCTCATAACCCCGCCCATCGGGCTCAACTGCTTCGTGGTGGCGGGGGTGCGCGACGACATTCCGGTGCAGGAAGTCTTCCGCGGCGCGACCCCGTTCTTCGTCGCCGACGTGCTGACCATCGGCGGCCTCGTCGCCTTCCCGGCGATCGTGACCTTCCTGCCGTCGATCATGTGACGGCCAGCGAGGAAACGTCGCGACAAGACAAAGGGGCGCCCGCGCGGCGCCCCTTTTTGCATTCGGCGATCAGATCCTGCGCTGTCAGAAGAGCGTGCCCTGCGTCGGGGCCGATTTCGCCGCGGCAGCCTTCGCCTTGGCCCGGCGCGGTTTCGCGGCGGGTTTCGCGGGCGCGTCGTCGGAGGGCGCGGGCGCGGGGCCGTCGCCGCCGGCGACCGCGTCGAGCCGGCTGTCGTCGCCGAATTCGATCCCGATCCGCGCGCCCGGAACGACGCCCTTCGCGGAGCGGATCGGCTGGCCGTCCGCGTCGCGCACCAGCGCGTAGCCGCGCGCGAGCACGTTCTTGTAGGACAGGCTGTCGAGCAGCTTGGCGGAGGCGGACAGCCGCGCCCGCTCCGCCGCGAGGCGCTGGGCGTGGGCACGCGCCAGGCGTCCCTCAAACCCGGCAAGCCGCTCGCGGGCGATTCCGAGCCCGCGCGCCAGCGCATGCGGGGACAGCCGCGCGGTCGCGGCGGTGAAGCGGTTGCGCCGGTCGCGCAGGGTCGCGTTCAGCGCCGGGGCGAGCCGTTCGCCGGAGGTGTCGAGGCGCTGACGCGGCAAGGCGAGAAGGTCGCGCGGCGAGGGCAGGGCGGCGGCGGCCGCGCGCAACTCCGTGCGCCGCGTGCGGGCAAGGCGAAGCAGCGCCGCGACCTGACGGCGGGCCAGATCGTCGACGCTCGCCAGCAGTTCGGCGCGCACCGGCACGGCGAACTCCGCAGCACCCGTGGGCGTCGGGGCGCGCAGGTCGGCCGCATGATCGATCAGCGTCCAGTCGGTCTCGTGGCCGACGGCGGAGATCAGCGGAATGTCGGAGGCGGCCGCCGCGCGCACCACGGCCTCGTCGTTGAAGCCCCACAGATCCTCCAGCGACCCGCCGCCGCGCGCCACGATGATGAGATCCGGGCGCGGGATCGCGCCGCCCTCCGGCAGACGGTTGAAGCCTGCGATGCCGTTGGCGACCTCCGCGCCGCAGGTCTCGCCCTGCACCCGCACCGGCCACACCAGCACATGCAGCGGAAAGCGGTCCGAGATGCGGTGGAGAATGTCGCGGATGACCGCGCCGGTCGGCGAGGTGACCACGCCGATGACGCGCGGCAGCGCCGGCAGGGGGCGCTTTCGTTCGGCCGCGAACAGGCCCTCGGCGGCGAGTGTCTTGCGCCGTTCCTCCAGAAGCGCCATCAGCGCGCCGACGCCGGCCGGCTCCAGCGTGTCGATGACCATCTGGTACTTGGACTGACCCGGGAAGGTGGTGATCTTGCCGCTGGCGATCACCTCCATGCCCTGCTCGGGCTGGATCTTGAGCCGGCTGGCCTGGCCGCGCCAGATGACGCCGGACAGCACGGCGCGCTCGTCCTTGAGGTCGAGATAGACGTGACCCGAGGCGGGGCGCGAGATGCGACCCAGCTCGCCGCGTACGCGCACATAGCCGTAGGTGTCTTCCATCGTGCGCTTGATCGCGCCGGAAATCTCTGACACCGAGTATTCGGCGATGTTGCTGCTGTCTGCCAAGACCGTCCCCGCTGCGTCGAACCGGCCTGTGAGGGGACCCCAGTCGGGCAGCCCCGTCAAGGGGCGGCGCGGGGCTATCGACAGGCGCGGCGCCATGCGGCCACGGACCATCCGCAGCGGGGACGCGGGCACCGGGAAACGGACATCGAAGGGATCGGGAATCGAA
This sequence comes from Stappia sp., assembly GCF_040110915.1. Classification (NCBI taxonomy): domain Bacteria; kingdom Pseudomonadati; phylum Pseudomonadota; class Alphaproteobacteria; order Hyphomicrobiales; family Stappiaceae; genus Stappia; species Stappia sp. Next base: position 208,243 of record NZ_CP157793.1, read on the forward strand.
TGCCGCGTTACGAGTTTCGCATGCAGCGTCTGTTCGTGGAGGCGCCGCTCGGGGAGGCGGCGCGTGTCGCCGTCGAGCGGGCCCAGGCCAATTACCTGCTGAACGTGTTGCGGCTGAAGGCGGGCGATGCGGTGCTCGTCTTCAACGGGCACGACGGGGAATGGCGCGCCGAGCTGGAGGTGGAGGGGCGCAAGCAGGCGTCGCTCGTCTGCCGGGAGCGGACGCGCGTGCAAGGCGCGGCGCCGGACCTGCATTACCTCTTCGCGCCGCTGAAACACGCGCGTCTCGACTACATGGTGCAAAAGGCGGTGGAGATGGGAGCGGGCGTGCTGCGGCCGGTGATCACCCGCCACACCCAGGCGGCGCGGGTCAATCTCGAACGCATGCGCGCCAACGCCATTGAGGCCTGCGAGCAATGCGGGGTGCTGAGTATCCCTGAGATCCGCGAGCCGGTCGCGCTCGACAAGCTGCTTGCCGGCTGGGCGGCGGCCGAGGGCGCGCGCCGGCTGATCTTCTGCGACGAGGGCGAGGCAACGCAGAACCCGCTGCCGGCGCTGGAGACGCTCGCGCGCGGGCCGCTCGCGGTGCTGATCGGCCCGGAGGGCGGGTTTTCGGAAGAGGAACGCGCGCGATTGCGCGCCGAAACCTCCGTCACGCCGATCCCGCTGGGCCCCCGCGTGCTGCGCGCCGATACGGCCGCCGTTGCGGCCCTTGCGCTCGTGCAGGCGGTCGTCGGAGACTGGGAGTGAGCTCACGGTTTTCGGCGACCCGGCCTTTGGCGTCGGATCACGAAAAATCGCATTTGTTTTGCCGCAGGCGGCTGAGTATGGTGCGCGCCGACCATTCGAAGGATTACCGATCATGGCCCGCGACACCATCGACATCACCCCGGTTGGCGGGGTGGCGGAGCTCGCCGCGACGCTCGAGGCCGGATGCAAGCCGCCCAGCGACTTCCGCATCGGCACCGAACACGAGAAATTCGGCTTCAACGTCGCGGATCTGTCGCCGATTCCCTATGCCGGGGAACGCGGCGTGGAGGCCGTGCTGTCGGGCATGGAGCGCCTGCTCGGATGGGAACGGATCGACGACAACGGGCTGATCATCGGTCTGGCGGATCCGGTCGGCGGCGGCGCGATCTCCATCGAGCCGGGCGGGCAGTTCGAGCTTTCCGGCGCGCCGCTGGAAAACCTGCACCAGACCTGCCGCGAGACCAATTGCCATCTGGCGCAGGTGCGGCAGGTGGCCGAACCGCTCGGCATCGGCTTCCTCGGTCTCGGCATGACGCCGACCTGGCGGCGCGAGGACGTGCCGGCGATGCCCAAGTCGCGCTACGAGATCATGACGCGCTACATGCCGAAGGTCGGCACGCTCGGCCTCGACATGATGTATCGCACCTCCACGATCCAGGTGAACCTCGACTTCGCCGACGAGGCCGACATGCGCAAGAAGATGCGGGTCGGTCTGGCGCTGCAGCCGGTGGCCACCGCGATCTTCGCCAATTCGCCCTTCACCGACGGCAAGCCGAACGGCTTCAGGTCGTTCCGCGCCGAGATCTGGAAGGACACGGACAACGACCGCTCCGGCGGGCTGCCCATCGCCTTCGACGAGGGCTTCGGCTTCGAGGCCTATGTCGAATGGGCGATCGACGTGCCGATGTATTTCGTCAAGCGCGGCAGCGCCTATCACGATGTGACCGGCACGACCTTCCGCCAGTTCATGAACGGCGCGCTCAAGGGCGTGATTCCCGACCCCGAGCCGACGCTCGGCGACTGGAACAACCACCTCTCGACCCTGTTCCCGGATGTGCGGCTGAAGAAATATCTGGAAATGCGCGGCGCGGATGGCGGCCCCTGGCGGCGCATCTGCGCGCTGCCCGCGCTCTGGGTCGGGCTGCTCTACGATCCCGGCATTCTCGATCAGGCGTGGCAGATGGTGCGCGATTGGACGGACGGTGAGCGCGCGGCCCTGCGCGACGCGGTGCCGCGCGGCGGTCTGGAGACGCCGTTCCGCGGGACGACCGTTCTGGAGATCGCCAAGGAGATGGCGGCGCTCTCCCGCGAGGGGCTCAAGCGGCGCGCGCGCATCAACGACGGCGGCCAGGACGAGCGCGTGCATCTCGCGGCTGTCGAGGAGACGCTGGCGAGCGGACTGTCGCCGGCCGATGTCATGCTGCGCCGCTATCACGGCGAGTGGAAGGGCGATCTGGCCCGCGCCTTCGCGGATTACGCCTACTGATCCCTGAGATCCGGCCGTCAACCCGCGCGGCATCCGCGCGGTGACGGATTTGACCGACCCGGTGCAAGCGCCGATGATGGGGCCCCGCAACCAGGAAGGGCGCGCCATGAGCGACGGATTTCCATCTCCGGCTGCCTTCGATCCCGCTGCCTTCGACCCGGCTGCCGTGGTCGAGCGGATGCAGCGGCAGTTCGGCTGGAGCGAGGGCGATATCCTGCGCGCGGCCGAGGCGCTGATGCCGGCCGCCTTTGCCGGCCTGCGCCGCTTCGCGACCTCGCCGTCCAGCCTCGAGACGCTGATGGCGCTGATGCCCGGGCCCGGGCGCATCCGCTCGCTGCCCGATCCCGACGGTCTGGTCGGCGAGCCGCTGGCGCTGTTCTTCGGCACGGCGGAGACGCAGCGCGCGCTGGCGGATTTCGTGGCCCGGCAGACCGGTCTGGAGCGCCCCGGCGTGGAAACGCTGATGCCGGTCGTCGCCACGCTCGCGCTCGGCCAGGTGGCGCGCCAGTTCACCGGCGGGCCGGCCCGGGACCTGCTGGACGCCTTTCTCGCCGGCTATGCGCGCGGGCGACCGAAACCGGCGCCCAATCCCATGCGGATGATGGCGCCCTACACCGAGGCGATGCGCTCCTTCTGGGACGGCTATCTGGGCCTGTTCGAGCAACCGGGGCGCCCGGAGGCCGCGCCCGCGACCGGAACGAAAGCGCCGGACACCGACAGCCCGGGCCAACAGGCCTCCGTCACGCCCAACGACGATGCGCCCAACGCCGAAGCGCCCGCAGACGACGCGCCCGCAGACGAGGCACCGAACGACGCGCCGACGGACCGCGACGCCGCCCTGCTGGATCGCTGGATCGCGCTCGGCCGCGACATCCAGGACACGCAGATCCGCGGCTTCGAGACGTTTTTCGAGAAGGTGTCCTCGGAGGGGCGCACCCGCTCCTGATTCGGATCCCGCGGGGGCTCTCCTGACCGGGGATGCCGGGCTTCGCTCGTCCGTGGCGTACAAAACGTGGCGCGCAAAAAAAAACGTGGCGCGCCAAAAAAAAGCCCGCCCCGAAGGGCGGGCCAGGTGCGTCGGCGAGGGGCCGACAGGGCCTTGCGGACCGGGCGCGCGGCGGAAGGGGCGTGCCGCGCGCGGGTCGTTGGCAAGACGATCAGCGCAGGATTGCCGATGTGCGGGCGACCGACGGGCAGCCGGTCGCCGGCCCGGGCGCACTCGAGGTGTGGTCAGGGACGCCGGGCCGGCCGGGCGCGATTGGCCGAGCGGTTGCGCAAGAGGCTCAGCTTCACGCTCGGATCGAGCCCGTGGTCGCCGTAGAGCGCGGCCTGAACGTCGGCGCGTTCGATTCCGAGGTCGCGCAGCATGCGCTCGTCCATGTCGAGAAGCCGCGTGATCTGACGCCGGTTGCGGTAGCGCCGCCACAGCGTGGCGATGAGGCCCGCCACCGGCGCGGCGCCGGCGACAAGCGCGCCGCGTCCGGCCTGGAGCGCGGATCCGCGGGACGGAGGGCAGGGAGGCGCGGCGGGCGCGCGCGGGTCACAGGTCTGCGACATGGCGTCAGTCTCCTTTCCGGCGCCTCGCGGGGAAACGCCTGGTGTCAGCGGCACGACCGGACAGGTCGGTGCGGGGTTTGCTGTTGCGATGACTGGAACGGTAAGTCAGGCTTAATAATGAGACAATCGAATGTTTTGAATGGATACTGATCTCAATCGGTGATGTATTAGGGCCTGGCCTTGATGGCCCGCCGGGAGGCCTTGACGCAGGGCCTCGACGAAAGGCGTCGAGACACGGGAGACGCGATCCATGCCGCATGCTCTGGACATCGACCAGTTGCGCACGTTTCTGGCCATCGCGGAGCTTGGCAGCTTCACGAAGGCGGCGGAGGCGGTCAACAAGACCCAGTCGGCCGTTTCCATGCAGATGAAACGGCTCGAGGAACGGCTGGAGCGGCCGATCTTCGTCAAGGACGGCCGCCAGTCGCGCCTGACGGAGGACGGGCACAGGCTGATCGACTTTGCGCAGCGGATGATCCGGCTGAACGACGAGACGCTGTGCCAGTTCACCGAGCCCACCACGGTCGCGCGGGTGCGGCTCGGCCTGCCCGACGATTATGCCGAACGTCTGTTGCCGCAGGTGCTGGCCGCCTTCGCCCGGCTGAACCCGGCGATCGAGATCGCCGTGCAGTGTCAGGGATCCTTGTCCACGGTGGATCTGATCCGGCGCGGCGATCTGGATCTCGCGATCATCACCTCCGACGATTGCAAGGATATCGCTGGCGACGTGATCCGCCGCGAGCCCTTGCACTGGGTTGCGCCGGCCAAGCTGTGCCTGCATTGCGAGGAGACGCTGCGTCTTGCGCTCGGCCCGAACAATTGTTCCTGGCGGGCGCAGGCGGTGGCGGCGCTGGATCGCGTCGGCCGCCGCCATGTCGTGTCCTACACGTCGTCGAGCGCCGCCGCGCTGATCGGCGCGGTGCAGGCGGGGCTCGCGGTCGCCGTGCTGCCGGAAAGCGCGGTGCGCTCAGGCATGCGCATTCTGGGCGAGGGCGACGGCTTTCCGCCGCTGCCGCCCTGCGACATCACGCTGGTGCGCGCCGCAGGGGCCACCGATCCGGTGCATGACGCGCTCTGCGCCCATATCCAGGCCGCGATCGGCAATGTCTCCGTGCAGATGAACGCCGCCGAATAGGCGCCGCGTTCAGCACGGGCCGGCGCTGGCGTGCCACAGCGGACGGTACCCCGCCTGCAAGGCGGCGACGACCGCCGGCGGCGTCAGAAGCTCCACCAGCGTCTCGCATGCCGGTCGGGCGATTTGCGCCCCATAGCCGGCGAAGGACCAGGGGAGCAGACCGGTCTCGCGCACCGCCAGAGGGGTGTCGCCCATGCGGATCATGCTGCCCGGCGGGAGGTCCGACAGGGGACGGCGCAGGGTGCGTTTGGTGCGACCTGTGCGCCGTTCGCGGTGCAGCAGTGCGTCCATCTCGCTGGCGCGCGGGGGCGTGGGCAGCGCGTGAGCGGTCTGCCACGCCGCCTGAAACCGCAGGGCGTCGGCCCGCCGGCACTCGAAGCAGGGGCGGTGGCCGTCGGCGAGCGCGGTCACCTCGTCGAGAAAGAACAATTCCGTATAGCCCGCCCCCATCACGTCGCGATGGCGCCTGCGAAAACACAGGGTGCAGGCGATCCAGCGGATCGAGCGCCACCCCTGCGACAGGAGCCGCCGCGTCGCGGGATCGTGCAGCCGCCCGCCGCGATTGCCCATGAGCGTGCCGCGATGGGGCGTGGCATGCAGGGCGCCATCCGGCGCGACGCGGTTTTGCAGCGGCATCCGGGTTATCCGAGCCGCCAGGCGTCCGGGTCCGTGCCTTGCTCGCGCAGCTGATTGACCCGGTCGTTGGCGTAGCGCTGGAAGCCTTGGGTTTCATGCGCGCCGGAGCGCACCCATTCGAAGAAATGGTAGAAGTAGAAGGGCGGCAGATAGCCCTGGATGCGGGCGAGTTCGCCCTGGCGCCCGGGCTGGCCGATCACCGTGTCGGCTTGCATCGGGAAGAACAGGATCGTCGGCGTGAAATTGACGAGCCAGCGGCGGCCGAGCGCGCGCTCCTCCATTGCCTCGCCGTCGAAATCCACGACCTCGCGGGCGCCGAACAGATCGAGCTGCAGGATCGCGAAATTCTCCTTCAGATAGGGCAGGTAATCCGCGCGCTGGAGATTGACTTCATGCGTCTTGCGGCAGAAGGGGCAGCCGGCCTGCTCGAACATCACGACGAAATGCTTGCCCGCGTCCTGCGCCTCGGCGATGTCGTCGGAGAGTTCCAGAAAGCTTTCGACGAACCAGTCCTGCTTGTAGAGCCCGTCGTCGCCAAGCGTCGCGGCCCGCGCGCGGGACGCACCTCCGCCACCCCCCGCTCCGACTGCCGCGATGCCGCCGGCGGCCAGCAGGCCGCGCCCGAATGTCCTGCGCGTGATCATCCTCGTCCTCCCCGACATATTCATTCACCAGAATGTATCAGGTCGGAGGGAGCCATGCACGCGTTCCGTGCAGGTGCGTGGGCACGCCGGTCGGGGGGATCGGTCGGGGGGATCGGTCAGGGGTCGTCGGGAAAGAGCGGCAGGGTTTCCGGCTCGTCCGCATCCGGCGCGGGGCTCTTGCGCCGGGCCGTCGTCGCGCCCGCTTCGTTGGCATTCGCCTCGATGGCCTCCGCGTCGGTGGCCTCCCGCTCATCGGGATCCGCGTCCGGGAGAGCCGCGACCCCGTGCGCGCCGTCGAGGTCTGCCGCCGGCTCCGTCTCCGCCGCGCGCTCCTGCGCGTCGCGCTTCGCGGCGGCCGTGCGGGCCTGGGTGTCCAGGTGGACGATCAGCGCCTCGACCTCCTCCCAGAAGCCGTCGGGCACCTTGTCCCGCTGGCCCTGGCACATCAGCACGGTGCGCGCGCGCTGCGCCGCGCCGGCGGCCGCGAGCGCCGTGCCGAGCGCATTGGCCGCGGCCTTGCCGGTGGGATCGAGTTCCCAGGCATAGCGCGCCTGCCGCAGGGCGCCGATGAGATCGCCGGCGCGCCGGTAGCAGGAGGACAATTGCACCGCGTGGTCGGGATTCTCCGGCTCGCGGGTCTGGGCGGCATCGAAGGCGGCCAGCGCCCCGGACAGATCGTCGCGCGCCAGCAGGATGCGGCCGAGCAGGGCCTGCAGGGACGCCGACTCGGGCTGAATGTGCGCGGCCTTGCGGGCGTAGTCTTCCGCGTCGTCGAGCCGGTTCTGCCGGAACAGCGTTTCGGCCAGCCCGGTGAGCGCCGGCCCGTAGGCCGGATCGATGCGCAGGGCCTGGCGGTATTGCGCGATCGCCGGCGCGACCCGGTTCAGCGCGGCCTGCGCATCGGCATCCAGCGTCAGCACGGCGGCCGACCCGGGGAGCAGCTCCTTCAGGCGCAGCGCGAAGGGGGCGGCTTCGTCCGGCCGTCCCAGACGCATCAGCACGGTGGCCAGGCCGTAGAGCGCGTTGCGGTTGTCCGGGGCGCGCTCGAGCACGGCCAGAAAGGCATCGCGCGCCGGCTCGATGCGCTCCAGCAACAGCAGCGCGTTGCCCAGGTTGGCGCGGGCGGGAACGTGATCGGGGCAGGCGAAGGACACCTGGCGCAGCAAGGTCACCGCCTCGTCCAGATCGCCGCGCCGCATCAGCGCCGTGCCGGCCCGGTACTTTGCCTCATGGGCCCGGTCGTCGCGCTGCACCAGCTCCAGATAGACCCTGAGCGCGCCATCCGGATCGCCACTGGCCTCCTGCGCCGCCGCGTCGGCGAGCGCCTGGTCCATGTCCTTCTCGCCGGGACGCACGAAGGTGGGGGGCTGTGAACTCATGGACGATCTGTCCGCATGACGCGGCTCCCTTGAAAAACGCGCGCGCGAGTGTGGAGGATCCCCGCCCGCGTGGTTCCTGCGCGAAATCTTCGCGCCCGGCCCCCTTCGCGGCCGCGACTCGTGGCCGCGAACGCCTGCCGAGCCTACGGGTGCGGTGGCGGCGGGTCAAAGGATGGCCCGCCGTGGCAGGCGGCGGGGGCGACGTTATCCGCAGTCTTCGCGCCAGATTGCGGCAGCCCGGCGACGGGCGCGCAGATTTCGGTTCAAAACCCGCGACGCTTTGGGTAGAAGCGGCGCATGACAGACTGCGTCCTCATTATCGACTTCGGCTCCCAGGTGACCCAGCTGATCGCGCGCCGCGTGCGCGAGGCCGGCGTCTATTCGGAGATCGTGCCCTTCCAGTCCGCCGATCAGGCCTTCGAGGAGCTTCGCCCGAACGCGGTGATCCTTTCCGGCGGCCCGGCGAGCGTGACCGAGGCGACGACCCCGCGCGCCCCGCAAAAGGTTTTCGACGCCGGCGTGCCGGTGCTCGGCATCTGCTACGGCGAGCAGACCATGGTCGCCCAGCTCGGCGGCGGCGTGGAAGGCTCCGACCATCGCGAATTCGGTCGCGCCTATGTGGATGTGGTCAGCGACTGCGCGCTCTTCGAGGGCGTGTGGGAGGTCGGCAGCCGGCATCAGGTGTGGATGAGCCACGGCGACCGGGTGACGGCGCTGCCCGAGGGCTTCACGGCGGTCGCCGTGTCCGATGGCGCGCCCTTTGCCGCCATCGCCGACGAGGCGCGGCGGTTCTACGCCGTGCAGTTCCACCCGGAGGTGGTGCACACGCCGGACGGCGCGAAGCTCCTGTCCAACTTCGTGCACAGGATCGCGGGCCTTGCCGGCGACTGGACGATGGCGGCCTTCCGCGAGGACGCCAAGGCCCGCATCCGCGCCCAGGTCGGCGACGGCAAGGTGATCTGCGGCCTGTCCGGCGGCGTCGACAGCGCGGTCGCCGCCGTCCTCATCCACGAGGCGATCGGCGACCAGCTCACCTGCATCTTCGTCGACCATGGCCTGATGCGCATGAACGAGGCGGATCAGGTCGTCTCGCTCTTCCGCGAACATTACAATATCCCGCTCGTCCATGTGGACGCCGCCGACACTTTCATCGGCGCGCTGGAGGGCGAGAGCGACCCCGAGATCAAGCGCAAGACCATCGGCCGGCTGTTCATCGAGGTGTTCGAGGCCGAGGCCAAGAAGATCGGTGGCGCCGATTTCCTGGCGCAGGGCACGCTCTATCCGGACGTGATCGAAAGCGTGTCCTTCACCGGCGGGCCGTCGGTGACGATCAAGTCGCACCACAACGTCGGCGGCCTGCCCGAGCGCATGAACATGAAGCTCGTCGAGCCGTTGCGCGAATTGTTCAAGGACGAGGTGCGGGAACTGGGCCGCGAGCTTGGCCTGCCCGACGCCTTCGTCGGCCGCCATCCCTTCCCGGGACCGGGGCTCGCGATCCGCTGCCCGGGCGGCGTGACCCGCGAGAAGCTGGAGATCCTGCGCAAGGCCGACGCGATCTATCTCGACGAGATCCGCAAGGCGGGTCTCTACGACGCGATCTGGCAGGCCTTCGCCGTGCTGCTGCCGGTCCAGACGGTCGGCGTCATGGGCGACGGGCGCACCTATGAATTCGTCTGTGCACTGAGGGCCGTGACCTCGGTCGACGGCATGACGGCCGACTTCTTCCACTACGACATGGAGTTCCTCGGCCGCGCCGCGACGCGCATCATCAACGAGGTCAGGGGCATCAACCGTGTCGTCTACGACGTGACCTCCAAGCCGCCGGGCACCATCGAGTGGGAGTGAGCGGGGCCCCGCGGGGCAGCCGCTAACGGGCTGCGACATTCCGACCGGGACGGCCGACCGACTTTGGCCACAATCGCGTTGCGAGATCGCGACCGTCGCTCCCTGTGCCCAGGAAGGTCATGCCCGCTTTGCCGCGCGCCATCGTCCGCCTCTCGATTGTCCTGACCGTTTTCGCGGCCGGGCTTGCCATGCTGGTCGGCACGGTCGCCGCGCACGGCGGCGCCGGCGTCCCGCAATCCGCAAGGGAGGGCGGCACGGTGCTGGCGGTTCAGGGTGCGCCCGGCGCGGCGCCAGCGTCCCGTCGCGGCGATGCTTCGCAGACCGCGCTCCGCCCTGCCGCCCCGCGCCAGACGGTCGGTCCGTCCCGGGACTGCACGACCACGGCTCCGTCGATTTTCGTCTCTCATTGCGGCGCGCCCGCGCTGCCGGTGAGCGCCGCAGAAGCAGCCTCCGCCATCTGCCACGGCTGCCGGCAGCCGCGCCCCTTGCGCGATCTCGCGCCGGGGCGGGCAACGTCCGTCGACCTGCCTCCGCCACGCGTCCGCTTCCAGAGCGTGTGAGCTTGCCCGCGCCGTGGTTCGGCCGCGCGCGGGTCGATCCCCGACACCGTCGACGGCGCGTCACCCGGCGCCGGCCTGCCGACGCCCCGTTTGGGCGTGCGCACGGCTCTTGCGCGAGGTCTGTGCGAAAGGCGCCCGTCGCGGACACATCTGGAAGACATGCAATGAAGACAATTGCGACTGTGGTGACTGCCGGCGTGATCGCCGGCCTGACGAACGGCCTGGCGGCGACGCCGGGTCTGGCGCACGCCGAAAAGAGCGGGACGGTGCCGCCCGACGGCGCCCGACTGGCGTCGGCGCCAGAACGCCTCGAGTTGCGCTTTTCCGATCCCGCCCGGCTGATGAAGGTGGACATCGTCCGCGAGCGCGGCGGCCGCAGCGACGACATCGGCGTTGCCATTCCCACCCGCGCGAAGATCGAGACCATCACCCTGACGCCCGATCTGGATGGCGCGGGCCTGTATCGCGTGCGCTGGCGGGCGCTCGGGGCGGATGGGCATGTGATGACCGGCGGCTTCTCCTTCTCCGTCGCGGGGGAGTGAGCCTTGACCGATCTGTTCGACACCTGGAGCTTGCTCGCGGCCGCGAGCAAGCTGGTTCTCTATGCCTCGAGTCTCGTTGCAGTGGGCTCGCTGCTGTTTGCCATCGCGATGCCGCGCGTTGGCGTCGCGGTGGCCGGCGCACTTCGCCGGCTGGCGATCGGCGCAACCCTGCTCGCGATCGCGGCCACCGTGGTCCGCGTGATGGTGCAGGGCGGGCGCATGCTGGACGAGTGGGCCGGCATGACGGACCCCGACATCCTCATGATCAGCCTGGACGGACCGCTCGGCGCCTCGACCGGCGTCCGCCTTGCCGGGCTCGGCCTCCTTCTGCTCGCCGCCCTGGTCCGCCCCTTGCGGGGTCCGGCGACGCTTGTCGGCGCGGTGCTTGTCGCCGGTTCCTTCGCCCTGACCGGCCATGCCACGCGGGCGCCGCAGTGGGCGCTCGGCGGGCTGGTGACGATCCACCTGCTGGCGCTCGCCTACTGGGTCGGGGCATTGGCCCCGCTCTACCGCCTGGCCGGCGCGTCAGACGACAGGCGCCGGGCAGCCGAGATTGCCGAGCGATTCGGGCGTCAGGCGAGTGTCGTCGTGCCCGTGCTGGTCCTGGCGGGGGCGGGCTTCGCCTATGTGCTGCTCGGCGGTCTTGTTCCGCTCGTGACCGCGGGCTACGGACAGGTGCTGCTCGCCAAGCTCGGGCTGGTCGCGCTCGTTCTGGGCATCGCCGCGCTCAACAAGTGGCGCTTCGTGCCGGCGCTTGCGTCGGGCGGCGCCGAGGCCGGTTTCCGTTTCCGCCGGGCGCTCGCATTGGAAGCGCTCGCGTTTGTGGCCGTGTTCGCGATGACCGCGGTCATGACCACCTCCTTCACCGTTCCGGAGGCCGCATGATGGCTTTGTCACGACGCGGATTTCTCGCGGGGGCGGGCACGGCGCTGCTCGCCGCCCGGGCCCCCGGCCTCGCCCTGGCGCGCGATGCGCGGGCGACGGCCGGCGGGGTTATCGATCTTGTCGCGGGGCCGTCGCGCGCGCCCATCGGCGCGGCTGACGCGCTGCCGTCCAATCTGTGGACGTACAATGCCAGCGCGCCCGGTCCGGAGATTCGGGTCACCCGCGGCGCCCGGGTGCGCGTGCGCCTGACCAATCGGCTGGAAGAGCCGACCTCCGTGCATTGGCATGGCCTGCGCCTCGCCAATGCGATGGACGGGGTCGCCGGGCTGACACAGGCGCCGATCGCGCCGGGGGAGACCTTCGCCTACGACTTCGTCGCGCCCGATGCCGGAACCTATTGGTACCACGCCCACAACAAGAGCTGGAATCAGGTCGCGCGCGGGCTCTACGGAGCGCTGATCGTGGAGGAGGAGGTCCCGGCCTTCCCGCCGGAACGGGATCTGACGCTCATGCTCGACGACTGGGTGGTGGGCGACGACGGTCGGCTGGATCTCGCCAGCCTCGGGTCGCTGATGGACTGGAGCCATGCCGGGCGGCTCGGCAACCGCGTGACGGTCAACGGCCGGGTGGATCCGCTGTTGACGGTGCCGGCGGACATGCCCTGCCGGCTGCGGCTGATCAACGCCTCCAACGCGCGCATATTCGCGCTCGATCCGAACCGCTTCGACGCTCGTGTGCTTGCCTACGACGGGCAGGCGCTGCCCGAGCCGGTGCGGCTCGCCTATGCGCCGCTTCTTCTGGGGCCGGCGCAGCGCGTCGATCTTCTGGTGGTGCCCGAGGCGGGAACGCAGATCCCGCTGGAGGATGTGTCCGGCGCCGCTCCCCTTCCGCTCGCGCGCATCCGGGCGGGCGAGCCGCCGGACGCGCCGGCGGAGCGGGCGGGCGAGGTGCCTGTCGTGCGGCCGAACCCGCTTCCCGAGCCCGATCTCGCGAGCGCGCGCACGGTGCGCCTGCGCATGACCGGCGGCGCGATGCGCCCGATCGGTCCGGTGACCTATCGCGGCGAGGAGATGCGCGGCGGCGACTTCCGCCGCACCCGTCAGGCCTGGGCCTTCAATGGCGTGGCGAACATGCCCGAAACGCCGTTGTTCGCGGCCCGGCGCGGCGAAACCATCGTGCTGGAAACGGTGAACGAGACGGCCTTCATTCATGCCATGCATGTTCACGGGCATCATTTCCGGATCCTGCAGCGCTCCGGCAGTGACATCGACGAGGGACGCCCCTGGCGCGATACCTTCCTGATCGGCCCGGACCAGACGACCCGGATCGCCTTTGTCGCCGACAATCCGGGCAAGTGGCTCTACCACTGCCACATGCTCGAACATGCCGCCGCCGGCATGACCACATGGTTCGATGTCAGCTGACCGCGCCTCGGGGCGCTGCACACGGCCGGCGCCGGCCTGTAATTTCGAAAGCCTGAATGCGTCTGAAGAAGAGAGGAGCGGGGCGTTTCCCGCTTCCGGTTCGAAACGCATGAGGTAACCGATGAAACGCAAATCGATGACCGCGCTCGCGCTGACTACGGCTCTTGCCCTCGCAATGGCGACGGCCGCGCCGGCTTGGGCCCAAAGCCCCGGCGGGAGCGGTCAATCGGACATGCCCGGAATGGGCATGATGGGCCAGGGCATGGGCTCCGGCATGATGGGCCAGGGCATGAATTCCGGCATGAGGAGTCAGGGTATGCGCTCGGGAATGATGGGGCAGGGCATGATGCCCGCGATGCATCGGATGCACCGCGCCATGATGAGCGGCGGCATGATGGGCGCCGGAATGATGGGCCAGGGTGGCATGCAAGGAATGATGGGCCAGGGGGCCATGGGAGATATGATGGGCCAGGGGGGCATGATGGGCCAGGGAGCCATGGGAAGAATGATGGGCCGCATGTGGCTCGATGCCTTCGATGCCGATGACGACGGGACCCTCGGCGCCGAGGAACTGCGGAGCGGGCTTGCCGGTCAGCTCGAAACCTACGATGCCGATGGAAACGGCACCCTGTCGCTCGACGAGTATGAAGCGCTGCATTCGGCGATGATCCGTGCACGCATGGTCGACCGTTTTCAGGCGCTGGACGCCGATGGCGACGGCCGGGTCACCGGCGAGGAAATCGTCGCGCCGGCCAAGCGTCTGGAGCGCATGGAGAAGCGGCGCGCGGCCATGCGGGCCACGCAGGCGCAGCAGGGCCGGCCGGGCGCCATGATGCGGCAGGGCGACGCGACGACGGGCGACGACTGACCGTCCGGGCCGCCCGGCCCGTGCTCCCCGGGTGCGCCGCCTCCGGCGGCGTGCGCGGGGTCATCACGATCCCGTGACCGTTCCGCCCGGATCCCGAAATCGACACAGAGTGTCGCCACGTTCCCGATATCGGGCCGCGGCGGGGCAGGAGACCGGACGTCGGTCGCCCCGTCGCCGCCCGGTCTGACAGGGATCGCACGGGGACGAAATGGTGTCGCCAAGGACCTTGAAAACGTCCGGATGGGCGCAGGCGACGCGGCGCATCGGGTGGAGCCTCGCCCTGGCCGCGATGCTCGTGGTGGTGCTCGGCGGAGCGACGCGGCCCGCCGCCAGTCCCCCGATGATCGATGCCGCAATCGCGGCGGATCACCCGGCGGTGTCCCGGTCGAACGCGCCGGCCGGCCGCTCTGCGCGGCACATTCTGGCGCGTGCGGCGCCATCCCCGGGCACCGAGGGGCCCTTGCGCCCGGCCGCAACGGCCGATCGTTGCTGCCGCATCGTGGGGCCCTGCGTGGCGATCCTTCCGCCCCCGCCGCTCGCTCCGGTGATCGGCCTGCGTGCCGAGCGTCCGGTGCGCCTTGCAGGGGCGCCCGGACCGCGGTCGCGCGCCTATTCCCATTTCCGACCGCCGCGTCTCCAGGCGGCAAGCTGATCGATCCGTGCCGACGCGGCGTGCGACCCGCCGTCGGCCCTGTGTCACGCTGATCCCTGGAGATCCGTCCATGTCTGTATCCGTCCGCCCCTCCGGCGCGGCAAGAACGGCGCATCTGCGCCTGATCGAGAACCGAAGCCTCTACGTCCGATACCTGCGCTGGCGCCTGAGTCGGCCGGAAGACGTGGAGGACGCCTATCAGGATTTTTGTCTGAAGGTGCTGCGGCACCACGATGCGCCGGACGACGGCGCCCAGGCCGAGGCCTGGCTGCAGTGCGTTCTGCGCTCCACGCTGATCGATCACTACCGCCGGCGGGCGAGCCGGCGGCGCGGCGAGGAGGCCTATGCGCGCGAACCGCGCGCGGACCGGGACGAGCCCGAGGCGGAGGCCGTCCCGCTGTGCCGGTGCGTGCCTCTGGCGCTTCAGCGGCTCAGGGACGATCACGCCGATCTCATCCGCCGCATCGATCTGGAGGAGGAGCCCCGCGCCGGGGTCGCCGCCGAGCAGGGCGTGACCCTCAACCATCTGGGAGTCCGTCTGCACAGGGCGCGCCGTGCCCTGAAGGCGCGCATCGCCGAGATCTGCGCGACCTGCGGCGACGGTCGCTTCGTGGAGTGCGATTGCTGACCGTCCGGCCGGCCCGTCGCGCGGCGGGTCGGCCGACGCCTCTCCCGCCGCACACAAGCCGTTCGGGCGAGGCCGACCGTCGCGCCGGCCGTTCTGGATCATTTCTCGTGAATGTCGAATCACGCAAAATACTCTATGTCTTTGTTTTTACGCAATTTCGCGAGCGCAAAAGTCTCCAGCTTTTGCTGAAATTGCTCTAGTCGTCCGGGCTGGCGATCGGCGTCATGCCGAGCATGGCCGCGCTGCTCAGCATCAGGCGCATCAACTCCGTCTGCCGGCTGATGCCGCTCTTGGAGAAGATCGAGCGCAGATGCGTGCGGGCCGTGTTGCGGCTGATGTTGAGGGATTGCGCCGTTTCGTCCAGCGACAGGCCCGAGGTCAGGCTGCAGGCGACTTCCGCTTCCGCCGCCGTCATCGCGAAAAGATTGCGCAGGATCGCGCGCTCCGGTTCGCCGCCCTGGTCCGGATCGCGGATCATCACCACGGCGGCGAAGCCGCCCGGCGCTTCGGGCGCACTGCTCAGGCTGTGCACGATGAGCCCGAGCTCGCGCGCGCCCGACGGGCGCGACACGACCAGCGTTTGCGGATGCGGCCGGGGCGCGGCCTCGGCGGGCGCGAGCCGGCTGCGAATGGCGGCCTGCAGGGCGCGGTTGTCGAGCGCGTCGGCCGCCGCGAGGGTGCCGCGCGACAGCCGCAATCCGTCCTGACTGTCGATCAGGTCGCGCGCCACCCGCGTGGTGTGAATGACCCGGCCTTGAGCATCGAGGAAGATGGCGCCGACGGCCAGGCGGTCGAGCGTGCCGGAATAGACGTTGCGCTCCTGCTCGGACCGGTCGATGCGGGCGGCCAGCCGGTGCGCGCGGCGCATGTGCCGCAGGAGATCCTCGGCGAGCGGCTGAACGTCCGGCGAAAACGGCTGACCGTCGTGGCTCGGCGTCAGATGCAGACGGTAGTGGTCCTCCTGCGGATCTCCGCAGTCGGCGGTGATCCGGGCGCCGGTGGTGGCGAACAGCTCCTGGCGCTGGCCCGCGTCGCGCGCCGTCTCGTCGCGGACTTCCGCCGCGCTCGAGGTCAGGCGACGGTGGCGAACGCTGGCGCCCCGGGTCTCGATCTCGAGCGTCACCTCCATCGCGCCGGTGGCGTCGCGCACCAGCATCAGGCACTGGCGCAGCGTGCCGCCGCCGGTGAGCGTGTCGTAGATGCTTTCGATGAGATCCGCAATTTCGGCGGTGTGCCGTCCCGTGTCGAACATGTCGCTTCCTCCCGCGATGCAATGCCTTGCGCCGGATCTTGTCGCCGGGCCCGGGCTCCCGGCCCGACCGCTGCGTTGCCCGATCCGTGTCGGCATTTTCACCATCATGCCGATTAATCGACGTAGTGTCAATTTATCGGTTGAGCGTTGAATATTCGGCAGGTGGTGGTCGAGGGGCCGCTCGTCCTCTTGGACGATGCGCCTCGTGCCGGTCCGCCTGAAAAAGGCCGGGACCGTCCCGGGCGTGCGCAGTGCCGCGCCCGGCAAGAGAATCCGGGCAGGGAGTTGTCATGCGCGAAGCAGTCATCGTCTCGGTGGCGAGAACGCCGATCGCGAAAGCCTACAAGGGAGCCTTCAACGACACGGAGGCGCCGGCGCTGTCGGGCCACGCCGCGCGCGCCGCGCTGGAGCGCGCGGGTGTCGAAGGCGGCGAGGTCGACGACGTCGTCATGGGATGCTCGGCGCAACAGGGCACGCAGGGCTACAACATCGGGCGTCTGACCGCCGCCGCCGCCGGCCTTCCGGACACCGTGCCGGGAATGACGGTCGACCGCATGTGCTCGTCCGGACTGATGGCGCTGGCCATCGGGGGGCGGCAAATCGTGCTCGACGGGATGGAGACGGTGCTCGCCGGCGGGGTGGAATCGATCAGCCTCACCCAGAATGCCCACAAGAACACCCATCGCAACCGCTCCCGGGCGGTGACCGCGCGGTGGCCGCATATGTACATGCCCATGATCGAGACGGCCGAACTCGTCGCCGCCCGTCATGGCGTCGACCGCGACGCGCAGGATGCCTTCGCGCTGCAGAGCCAGCAGCGCACGGCCGCCGCGCAGGCCGCCGGCCGCTTCGACGCGGAACTCGCCCCCCTGCCGACGCGCAAGCTCGTGAAGGATCGCGAGACCGGCGAGACGCGTCATGAGGACGTGCGTCTGGAGCGGGACGAGGGCGCGCGGGCGGACACGACGCTGGAGCGCCTGACCGGTCTGGCGCCGGTCTATTCCAACGGCGAACTGGTCGAGGAGGGGCGTTTCGTGACGGCGGGCAACTCCTCCCAGCTGTCCGACGGCGCGGCGGCGCTGGTTCTGATGGAGGGGCGGCGGGCGGAGCGCCTGGGGCTTGCGCCGCTCGGCGCCCTGCGCGGGATCGCCGTGGCGGGCTGCGCGCCGGAGGAGATGGGCATCGGTCCCGTTCTCGCCGTGCCGAAGCTTATGGACCGGCATGGCCTGACGGTGGACGACATCGATCTGTGGGAACTGAACGAGGCCTTCGCCAGCCAGGCGGTCCATTGCCGCGACCGCCTCGGTCTCGATCCGGAGAAGCTCAATGTGAACGGCGGCGCGATTGCGGTCGGCCACCCCTTCGGCATGACCGGCGCGCGTCTGTCGGGACATCTTCTGATCGAGGGGCGCCGGCGGGGGGCGCGGCGCGGCGTGGTGACCATGTGCATCGGCGGCGGCATGGGGGCGGCCGGCCTGTTCGAGATTTTTTGCTGACGGCGGGCAGGCGCGGCGCGGGGCCGGTTCCGCTTCGCGCGTCACCGATGGTAGAAAACCTGCTGTATGTATCGAGGCGAAGGACCGCCGGGGAGAGACGGAAATGGGGAACGGGGGCGATGGCGCCGGCGAGCGCGGCGAGGCGCGTCAGCCGAAGGCGGAGCGGCGCGACACCAATCCGCGCAAGGAACTGGTGCGCGAACAGCTTCTCGACATCGCCGCGCGCATGTTCGACGAGAAGGGCTACGATCGCTGCAGCATGGCGGCCATCGCCAGCGAGGTCGGTCTCGGCCGCTCCGCGATCTACCATTATTTCGGATCGAAGGACGAGATCCTGGCGGCGCTGATCGACACGGAGGCGCTGGAACCCTTGAGCCGGTTGCGGGAACTGGCCGACGACACGACGCACAGCCCGGCCGAACGGCTGCGGGTGGCCATCGTCGACGGGGTGGTGCGGCGGCTGTCCAGCGGTGCGCGCTTCGTGCGCCTGGCGCGGCTGGAGGCGCAGATCCCCGACCATCTGCTCGCCGACTACAACAGCTCGCGCCGGGCGATCTACGATTACTATGTCGATTGCATCGAGCAGGGCATCGCCGCCGGCGAATTCCGTCAGGTGGACACCCATATCGCCGCCTTCGCGGTGATCGGCATGGCCAACTGGACGTCGCGCTGGTATCGGCCCGACGGCCGCCTGAGCGCCCAGGAGATCGGCGAGGCGATGGCGGATCTCGCTCTGGCGGGCCTGTTGTCCAACGACCAGAACACGCGTCGGCTGGAAGAGGCGCGCGCCCGGGTGCGTGCGTTGAGCGACGATGTCGCCGTCCTGAGGCAGCTTCTGGGATAGCCACGGCCGCGCCGCTCGAGGCCGCGGGACGGGGCGCGCAAGCGGCTTCGTCGTCCGATTGCATGATGCCTGTCCCGCACTTTCCAAGCATGCTGTGACGATACGCGTTCGTCGTCCGACGGGTCCGACGGGCGTCGGGCGCCGGCCGTTCGCGCCGCTGTCGGGTTTTCAAAGCGGCCGAATCCCGGACGCGGAGAGGGGGGCGGACGGCAAGAGGAGGGCGGACGTCGGACGGCCGGACGTCGGGTGGACAAAAACGGGCCGGTATCTCGGGAACGCAGACCGAAATGCTCGCGAAAAGAGCGCCGAAGGCCTTGAGTGCCGGGAGTTAAGGGGGAGGAAAATGCTCAGTGAGATCGCCATCATCGTGGTGCGAGGCGTGGCCATCGGCGCGCTGTTCTCGATCATCGCGATGAGCTTCAACATCGTTCACAACGCCACGCGCATCCTGAATTTCGCGCAAGGCAACATCTTCATCCTCGGGGGGTTCGCGGCCTATCTCCTGGCCAACAACGCAAGCTTTCCGATGTGGCTCGCGATGCTCGCGGTCACCAGCGTGGTGATCGCCGTTTTCGTGGCGATGCAGGGCTGGCTGACGCTGCTGCCGCTGCGCGGCAACACCACCGAGCAGGACAGCTGGATGATCTCGACCGTCTCGGTCTCGGTGATCATCGCGGCGATCCTGATGCTGATCTACGGGCCGTTCGCCTATTCCGTCGGCGGCGTAACGCCCGCGTTCGAGATCTTCGGCGTCAAGACGCCCGGCGCCTTTCTGCTGGCGATCGCCGTGATGATCGGCTGGTATCTCCTGCTGTCCTGGTTCCTGCGCCATTCCTTCACCGGACTGGCGATCAGCGCCCTGTCGCAGGACTTCGACGCCGCCCGCGCGGCCGGGCTCAACGTGCGTCGACTGCAACTCCTCGCCTTCGGCATCAGCGGCATGATCGCCGGCTCCGCCGGCTTCATGGTGGCGCCGATCATCTCCGTCAGCCCGGACGCCGGGCTGCGCTATGTGCTGAACGGCTTCATCGCCGCGGTCGTCGGCGGGATCGGCAACAACACCGGCGCCCTGATCGGCGGCCCGCTCGTCGGCGTGATGGCGATGCTGATGGCGTACAAGGTCGGCGGCGCCTATCAGGACCTCGCCTCGCTCATCGTGCTCGTCGTGATCCTGATGTTCTGGCCGCAGGGCCTGTTTGGACGCGCGACCGCGCGCAGGGTGTAGCACCATGGCAAGCCAGAACGACAGTCTCGCCGAGGCCGCCGGGCCGCAGGTGTCCCTGCCCACCGCACGCGGGCGCTTCCGCTCCGACGGGCTTCAGCTTCGCCTCGGCATCCTGCTGATCCTGCTGACCGGGATCGGGCCGAGCCTTCTGGGCAATTCCTACTGGGAGCACACGTTTCAGCTGGTGAACATCCTGATCGCGGTCGCCGTGCTGCAGAACTTCCTGTTCGTCGACGCCGGGCAGAAGAGTTTCGGCCAGGGCGCGATCCTCGGTCTCGGCGCCTATGGGCTGGCGATCGCCAGCGGCATTCACGGGGCGCCGCTGGCGCTTGGCGTTGTGGCGGCGGTCGGCGCCGCCATGCTGGGCGGGCTGCTGTTCGCCTTGCCCGCGCTCAGGGTCCAGGGCTTCCACCTCGGTTTCGCGACCCTGAGCGCGGCAATCGTCTTTCCCCAGCTCCTGATCCAGTTCGACGGCGTCACCCGGGGCATCAACGGCATCAGCCTCTACATTCCGGCCCTGACGAAACCCCTGGTGTTCGGTCTGAGCGGGCTGACGCTGCTGGTGACGGCGGTGCCGATCGCCGCGCTTCTGCTGCACTACAGCATCCGCAGCGCGCGGCTGGGGCGGCGCATGCGTCTGGCGGCGGAAAGCGCAGAGGCGGCGCGTGCGCTCGGGGTGCGCCCCGGCGCCATGCGGGCGCTCGCCTTCATGATCGTCTCGGCCGGCACCGGCCTGTGCGGGGCGCTTTATGTGCCCACCGTCGGCTTCATCAGCCCGCAAGCCTTCATCATCGAACTGTCCTTCACCCTGTTCTTCGTGGTGGTCGTCGGAGGGCGCGGGCAACTGCTCGGACCGATCGTCGGCATCTGGGTGATCTACATCGTGCCCAATGTGCTGCTGGTGCAGCTCGTCGAATACCGGCTGCTGATCTACGGGTTCCTGACGCTGGCGGTGGTGATCGCCTTTCCCGACGGCCTCGTGGGCACCGTCGAGATGTGGCGCCGCAAGCGCTTCCAGCGCGGCGGCGGCGAGCAGGGCTTCCGCCTCGCGCCCTTCTCCGAAACCCTGGAGACGGTCGCGCCGCGCCCGGCCCCGGCGGACGCGCCTCCCATTCTCGAGGTCCGGGGCGCGGTCAAGCGCTTCGGGCAGGTCGTGGCGCTCGACAGGGTCGATCTGGAGGTGCGCCCCGGCGAGGTGCATGGCCTGGTCGGGGCCAACGGCTCCGGCAAGACCAGTCTTTTGAACATCGTTTCCGGGTTCAGCCGGCTGGATGACGGGAGCTACAGCTTTCGTGGTCGCGACGTGACCCGGCTGAATGCCACCGGCGTCGCCCGGATGGGGCTCGGTCGAACCTTCCAGACCCCGCGCATCTTCACCGACGTGTCGGTATGGGCCAACATGCAGCTTGGCCTCGATGCCCGGGCGACGCCGCTCGACCCGCAGATGGCCCGGCTCGCCGAGCGCTTTCGCGAGGCCTATGGCGAGGACAATCCGGCCCTGCTGGCGCATGGCCAGCGGCGTCTTCTGGAAGTGATCCGGGTGGTCTTCGCCGATCCGGCGCTGGTGTTGTTCGACGAACCGGCGGCGGGGCTCGCGCCCGCCGAGCGGGCCGAGTTCTCCCGCCTGCTGCGCCAGCTCAGCACGCGGCTCGGCATGGCGGTGATCCTGGTGGAGCACGATCTCGACCTGGTCTGGGACATCGCCGACCGCATCACCGTTCTGGAGACGGGCCGGGTCGTGGCTTCCGGGCCGCCGCAGGCGCTCGCCAAGGACCCGGCGGTTCAGCATCTCTTCGTCGGAGGCAGCCATGCTTGACGTTCGCAACCTGGTCGCCGGCTACGGGGACATTCCGGTGCTGCGCGGCATCTCGCTCCGGGCCGAGCCCGGCGAGATCCTCTTGATCGGCGGCGAGAACGGAGCCGGGAAATCCACGCTGCTGCGCGCGATCGCCGGTTTCATCAAACCCTCGCAAGGCAGCGTGGAGCTGGACGGAAAGCCGATCACCGGCATGGCGCCGGAAACCGCGGCGCGCGCGGGCTTGCGGCTGGTTCTGGACGGGCACCGCGTCTTTCCCGAACTCACCGTCTACGACAACCTGCGCATGGGGGTGGCCGCCCGTCCCGACGACCGGGCCAATCTGGCGCACTCGCTGGAAGAGATCTACGAGGTCTTCCCGATCCTCAAGGAGCGCTCCCGGGCGCTGGCGCGCGATCTGTCCGGCGGCCAGCAGCAGATCCTGGCGCTCGGGCAGGCCTTCGTCGCCCGGCCGCGCGTGCTGTTGTGCGACGAGCCGTCGCTCGGGGTGGCGCAGGCGCTGTTGCCGCCGATCCTGGCGTTCCTGCGGCGCTGGGCGCAGAGCGGAACGGCGGTCGTCATCGTCGACCAGCACGTGAAGATCAGCCTTCCCTACGCGGACCGCGCGATGATCGTCCAGCGCGGCGAGGTTCTGCTGGAGTGCCCCGCCGGCGAGCTGGACCGCAAGCTTTCGAGCATGCATGCGGCGCGCCAGAGCGCCCATGCCGGACGCTGATCGCCGGCCGCGCCGCGCGTCCGCCTGATGTCGTCCCATCGGACGATGAGGCGGGCGGGCGGGCGCGGTATCCCTGATGGCACCAGACAGCGAAGCCACAGGAGCGCGCCATGCCGGATCGCGACAGCCCGCCGCCGCAGTATGAAACCGACCAGCCGGTCCTCTACCGGGTCGAGGGCGCGGTCGCCTGGATCACCATGAACAGGCCCGCCTACAACAATGCCCAGAACGCACAGATGACCTATGCGCTCGACGACGCCTTCAGGCGGGCGGTCGACGACGACGCGGTGCGGGTGATCGTGCTGGGCGGCGAGGGCAAGCATTTTTCCGCCGGACACGACATCGGCACGCCGGGCCGCGACGTCGAGCGCAGCTTCGACCGGCGGCTCTTGCTGCCCGATCATGTCGGGCGGTCGGGCGCGGAGTTCCTCTATACGCGCGAACACGAGGTGTATCTCGGCATGTGCCGGCGGTGGCGCGACTGTCCGAAGCCGACCATCGCCATGGTGCAGGGCGCCTGCGTCGCCGGCGGACTGATGCTCGCCTGGGTGTGCGATCTGATCGTGGCGTCGCAGGACGCCTTCTTCCAGGATCCGGTGGTGCGGATGGGCATTCCCGGCGTGGAGTATTTCGCGCATGCGTTCGAGCTGCCGCCGCGCGTCGCCAAGGAATTCCTGCTGCTCGGCGAGCGGATGAGTGCCGCGCGGGCGGAAAGCTTCGGGATGGTCAACCGGGTGGTGGCGCGCGAGGCGCTGCGGGACGAGGTGGACGGGCTCGCCGCGAAGCTCGCCGAGCGACCGCCGCTCGGCACCTGGCTGATCAAGCAGGCCGTGAACCATGTCGAGGATCTGCGCGGCAAGCGCACCGGCATGGATGCGGTCTACCACATGCATCACTTCGCCCATGCCCAGAACGAACTGGCGACCGGACACAGGCTGGCCGGGCTCGACGGCACCGCCATGGCGGCGGCGAACAAGGCGGAAAACGGAGGCTGACGGTGGACCTGCGCTATACGGACGATCAACTGGCCTTTCGCGCGGAGGTGCGGGAGTGGATGGCGGCCAACGTGCCGGACGAACCGCTCCCCTCCTTCGACGGCACGCGGGCGGGCTTCGAGGCGCACAGGGAGTGGGAGGCCCGGCTCAACGCCGGCCGCTGGGGCATGGTCACCTGGCCGGAGGCCTATGGCGGCCGCGGGCTGGACCTGATCCGCTGGCTGATCTTCGAGGAGGAATATTACGCCGCCGGCGCGCCGCAGCGGGTCAACCAGAACGGCATCTTCCTGCTCGGCCCCACCTTGATCGACTATGGCACGCAGGCGCAGAAGGCGCGCTTCCTGCCGCCGATGGCCAATGGCGAGGAAATCTGGGCGCAGGCCTGGTCCGAGCCGCAGGCCGGCTCCGATCTCGCCGCGGTGCGGGCGAAAGCGGTGCGCGACGGCGACAGCTATCTGCTGTCCGGACACAAGATCTGGTCGTCGCGGGCGGTGATGGCCGACTGGGCCTTCGGCCTGTTCCGCACCGACCCCGCCAGCGAACGGCACAAGGGCCTGTCGCTGATCCTCTTCCCGCTCGACGCGGAGGGTGTCCGCCGTCAGGCGATTGCCCAGATCAACGGCGAGACCGGCTTCGCCGAACTCTTTCTCGACGAGGTGCGGGTTCCGGTGGAGAACCGGGTGGGGGCGGAAGGCGAGGGCTGGCGGATCTGCATGGCCACCGCCGGCTTCGAACGCGGATTGATGCTGAGAAGCCCGGCCCGCTTCCAGATGACGGCGCGGCGGCTGGTGGAGCTCTACGAGGCCAACCGCGAGACCTGCGGCCCGGCCCAGCGGGACGCGGTCGCGCAGGCCTGGATGGCCGCCGAGGCCTATGCGCTTTCGGTCTACGCCACCGCGTCGCGGCTGATCGCCGGCGGCGGCATCGGCGCCGAGGCCAGCCTGAACAAGATCTTCTGGTCGGAGATGGACATCGCGATGCACGAGACCGCGCTGGCGATCCTGGGCGCGCGGGCGGAGCTGTTGCCCACCGCGCCGGCGGCCGGCGACGTCGGGCGCTGGCTCGACGGCTACCTCTTTTCGCTGGCCGGGCCGATCTACGCCGGCACCAATGACATTCAGCGCAACATCATCGCCGAACGGCTGCTTGGGTTGCCGCGCGCATAGGAGGGACGCTCCATGAACTTCGCCTTCAGCGAGGAACAGACGATGATGGCCGACGTGGTGCGCGACGCGCTGCTGCGCGAATGCGGATCGGCGGCGCTTCGCAGCCGGATCGGCGCCGTCTGCAGTTTCGATCAGGATCGTTGGCGCAAGCTTCTCGCGCTTGGCGTGGCCGGCGTGCTGGTTCGCGAAGAGGCCGGCGGCCTGGGGCTTGGCGGCCCGGATTTCGTCCAGATCGCGGAGGCCTGCGGCTACGCCTGCCTGCCCGAGCCGCTCGTCGACCACGCCGGCGTCGTGCTGCCGCTCCTGAGTGCGTGCGAGGGCACGGCCGCCGGCGAGGCGCTGGCGCGCGGCCTGGAGGACGGCGCGTTCCTCGCGCTGGCGCATCCGCAGACGCCCTGGGTGGTCGCGGCCAATGCGGCGCAGGCGGTGGTCCTGCCGGGGCCCGACGGCCTGCGTCTGGTGCCGGGCGCGGACACCGTCCGGGTTCAGCAACCCGGCATCGACCCCTTGCGCCAGCTCTTCACGGTGAGCGCGCCGCCAGAGGCCGGCGTGCGGATCGCCGGGCCGCAGGCGAGCCGCACGCTGCTGGCCCGGGCCGCCGAACGCGGCGCGGTGTTCACGGCGGCAGAGCTCGTCGGCCTCGCCCAGGCGAGCGTCGACCTTGCCGTCGCCTATGCGAAGGAACGACACCAGTTCGGCCGGCCGATCGGGGCCAATCAGGCGATCAAGCACCATCTCGCGAGCGCGCAGGTGAAGATCGCCTTCGCTCGCCCGGTGGTGCATGCGGCCGCCGCGCTCGTTCCCCCGGAACCGGGCGCCCCGCCGGAGGACATGGAAGCGCGGGCGCGCATCTCCCATGCGCTGCTGGCGGCGGGCGAGGCGGCCGAACTGGCCACCCGCACCGCGCTGCAGGTGCATGGGGCGATGGGCTATTCGTGGGAGGTCGACGTGCACCTCTATCTGAAGCGCGCGCTGTCGCTCACCGGGCGCTGGGGCGGGCCGGAGTATCACCGCCAGCGGGTTGCCGAACGGGTGCTCTCCGCCCCGCTCGGGCCCGACCGGCTGTTCCCGCAGCCGGTCCGGGAGACGGACACGACGCCAATGAAAAGGACGGCATGATGGGGATTTGCGAGGATCGCGTGGTGATCGTCACCGGCGCGGGACGGGGGCTCGGCAGGGCCTATGCGCTCGAGCTGGCGCGCCAGGGGGCGGCCGTGGTGGTCAACGACCTGGGGGTCGGCAACCACGGCGAGGCGGCAGAAGCCGGCCTGAACCCGGCGGAGCAGGTCGTGGCGGACATCACCGCCGGCGGCGGACGGGCGATCGCCAACGGCGAGGACGTCGGCGATTGGGACGCCGGCAAGCGCATTGTCGAGGCCGCGCTCGACAGCTTCGGGGCCCTGCATGCGGTGGTCAACAACGCCGGCTTCGTGCGCGACAGGATGTTCGTGTCGGCCACCCCGCAGGAGTGGGATGCGATGATGCGGGTCCATCTGCGCGGCCACTTCTGCACGACGCGTCATGCGGTCGACCACTGGCGGGCCGAGGCCAAGGCGGGGCGCGAGGTGGCCGCGCGCATCGTCAACACCACGTCCGGCGCCGGCTTGCAGGGCTCCATGGGCCAGAGCGCCTATTCCGCCGCCAAGGCGGGCATCGCGGGACTGACGCTGGTGCAGGCGGCCGAACTGGCGCGCTACGGCATCACCGCCAACGCGATCGCGCCGCAGGCCCGCACCCGCATGACGGAAGAAGCCTTCGGCGCGGCGATGTCGCGCAAGGACGGGGACTTCGATCTCTATGCGCCGGAAAACACCGCGCCGCTGATTGCCTGGCTCTGTTCCGCGCGTTCGGGGGATGTCACCGGCGAGGTGTTCGAACTGCTCGGCGGGCGGCTGTCGCTGGCCCGGGGCTGGGCCGACGGCCCGTGCCGGGATCGGGGCAGGCGATGGCAGGCGGAGGAGATCGGCGCGGCAGTGGCGGCCCTGACGGCGGAAAAGCCCGCGGCCAAACCGGTCTACGGCCAATAGGACCGGGACGCGGCGGGAGCGGGCGACGCCCGCCCCTGTGCGGGGGAGGCGGCAGGTCAAAGCCCGCCGAGCCGCTCCACCTGATCGAGAAACAGCGGTTTTTCGCCGCCGCCATGGATCTCCAGCGTCGCGCCGGAGATGTAGCGGGCCATCGGGCTGCACAGGAACACGACGCCCTTGGCGATGTCCTCCGGACGCCCCATCCGCCGGGCCGGCAGCGCGGCGGCAATCGCGGCGCGGGCGGCCTCGCTGCCATAGGCCTCGACCTCCCCATCCGTTTCCACCAGGCCGACGACGATGGCGTTGACGCGGATGTCGGGGCCCCACTCGGCGGCGAGGCTGCGGGTGAGACCCAGAAGCCCCGCCTTCGCGGCGCCGTAGACGGCGGTGCCGGGGGAGGGCCGGATCGCCGAGACGCTGGCGATATTGACGATGGAACCGGCGTCGCGGCCGCCGCGCATCCAGGACGTCACCGCTTGCGACAGATGAACGGGGCCCGTCAGGTTCAGCGCGACAATGGCCTCGTGAAAGCGCGGCGAGACGGTCGCCGCATCCACCGCCGGCGAGCCGCCGGCATTGTTGACCAGAATGTCGATGCGACCGAACTCCCGGCCGACCGCGTCGACGAAGCCGGCCACCTCCTCGTGCTTGCGCACGTCGCAGGGCAGGAACCGCGCCGTGCGGTCGCCGGCCCGGGGAAGGCCGTCCGGCTGGCTGCGGCCGCATACGACGACCTCGGCCCCGGCGGCGAGAAGATCGCGGGCGATCGCCGCTCCGATGCCGCGGGTTCCGCCCGTGACGATCGCCACGCGACCGTCGAGACATATGTCGGCATCGGACAGGTTGGATGCGATCACGGCGTCAGGCTCCTGTGTCGGGAGGATCGGATCTTGCGGGCGCGCATGGCTCAAAGGCGCTCGATGATGGTCACATTGGCCTGGCCGCCGCCCTCGCACATGGTCTGCAGGGCGAAACGGCCCTTGCGGCGTTCCAGCTCGTTCAGCATCGAGGTCATCAGCCGCGCGCCGGTGGCACCGAGCGGATGGCCGAGGGCGATGGCCCCGCCGTTGACGTTGACCCTTTCATGCGGAACGTCGAGATCCTTCATCCAGGCCAGCGGGATCGAGGCGAAGGCCTCGTTGCATTCGAACAGGTCGAAGTCGGCGATCTTCATGCCGGTCTTTTCCAGCGCGTGGCGCGTGGCCGGGATCGGCGCGGTCAGCATCCAGACCGGATCGGCGCCGCGCACGGAGAGGTGGTGGATGCGGGCGCGGGGCGTCAGGCCATGGTCCCGGACCGCCCGTTCCGAGGCGATCAGCAGCGCCGCGGACGCATCGCTGTTCTGGCTGGCGACGCCGGCATGCACGCGTCCGCCCTCGATCAGCGGTTCGAGGCCGGCCATCTTCTCCAGCGAGGTATCGCGCCGCGGCGGCTCGTCCACGCAAAACCCGTCGAGCGGGGCGATCTCATTGCGGAAAAGGCCGCCGTCGATGGCGGCGATGGCGCGCCGGTGGCTTTCGAGCGAAAACGCCTCCATCTCCGCGCGCGAGGAGTTCCAGTGCTCGGCGATCATCTCGGCGGCGCGAAACTGGCTGACCTCCTGATCGCCGTAGCGGGCGTGCCAGCCGGGCGAGGTGCTGAAAGGATCGGGATAGCCGAATTGCGCGCCCACCGTCATGGCCGCGCCGATCGGGATGGTGTTGAGGCTCTGCACGCCGCCGGCGATTACGAGATCCTGCGTGCCGCTCATCACGGCCTGCGCGGCGAAATGGAGCGCCTGCTGGGAGGAGCCGCACTGCCGGTCGACGGTGACGCCGGGCACATGGTCGGGCAGACCGGCGACCAGCCAGCAGGTGCGGGCGATGTCGCCGGCCTGCGGACCGATGGTTTCCACGCATCCATAGATCACGTCGTCGACGGCGGCCGGGTCGATGCCGGTGCGTGCCATCAGCGCCTTGATCGGGTGCGCCCCGAGATCGGCTGCGTGGAGCGTGGCCAGCGCCCCCTTCTTGCGGCCCACGGGGCTGCGCACGGCATCGACGATATAGGCTTCGGGCATGGTTCGGACCTCTTCACAGAACGCGCCAGGGGCCGGCACCCTAGGCAAGGAGTGGACGCGGACAATCACCCGAATAGACGAGCCGGAGGGCTGCCGGACCGCTCACCCAAACAGACGATGCGGTAAAGCGGAAACGGACCAATCCTGAATTGCATGCTGCGCAAAGGGAGGAGTTCATGTCACGTCGCCTCGGTTTGTTTTTCACGCTTTTTCTGTCCACGTCCCTTCTGGCGGGCCCAGCTGCCGCCTCCGAGTGGCGCATTCTGGCGCAATTCGATGACGCGCCGGAGGGCCTCGTCGACGACGGAGAGGGCGGCTTTTACGTCAGCCTGTTTCACTCCGGCCATGTGATGCAGGTCGCCGCCGACGGCACGGTCGAGCAGATCGCCGATCTGCGGACGGTGATCGGAGAGGCCAAGGGCAGCACCGTCGGCATCGATTGGGACGGCGAGGACACGCTCTATGTCGCCTTCTCCGAGTATTCCAAGCGCTTTCCCTGGCCGGCCGAGGCCGAGCTTTCCGTCGAGGCCTGCGGCGATGCGACCGTGACCCGGTCGGGTCTCTACGCGGTGACCCTGTCGAGCGGGAAGGTGGAGCCCGTGGTGACGCGAGCGGACGGCTATCCGTTCTGCTTTCCCGACGATCCGGTGGTCGCCTCCGACGGCAGCATCTATCTGTCCGATCTCAGCCTGAAGGGGATCTGGAAGATCGACCCCGAGGAAAAGTCCGCGGTGCTGTGGTCGAAGGACCCGTTGTTCGACCCGGCCGGCAAATCGCTGAGCGGATATCCCGTCGGCGTGAACGGCATTGCCCTGGCGCCGGATGAAAGCGCGCTGTTCGGCGTGACGGGCGGGATCCCGATGCTGGTCAAGGTGCCGATCGAGGCCGACGGCAGCGCCGGCAAGGCGGAGATGCTGACCTTCGGCTACGACAACATGGACGGCCTGGAGGTCGATCCGCAGGGAAATTTCTACCTGACGGAGACCCTGCGCAGCGAAATCTGGAAGGTGAGCCCGGACGCGGGCCGGCGCGAACAGCTCGGCGAACCGCTGCAGGCGCCGCTCGGCGCGCCGGCCAGCCTCGCCTTCGGCGACGACAGCATCTGTGTGACCAATCTCAACTTCTTCGGCCATCTTCCCGACGACAAGGCGCGCTCGATCGCCTGTCGCAAGCTCGGCCCCACGCTCTGGTAACGGGCACGGCCCCGAGGCCGCGCGGACAGACGATGCGACTGCCGTCGTCGCGACCGGGCGTCCCCGTCTTGCGGACCATGGTCCTGAAAGGAAAAGGGTCCCCGATGTCTTGGGGATCCGGTTTCAGACGACGAAATTCTCCAGGAGGCTCAGATGAAACAGTATGAAACGGATGTCCTCGTCATCGGAGGCGGACCGGCGGGATCGACGGTGGCGACCATCCTGGCGCAGAACGGGATCAGGACGAACGTCCTGGAGCGCGACACCTTTCCCCGCTATCACATCGGCGAATCCCTGCTCGCCTCCCTGATGCCGATGATCGACATCATCGGCGCGGGAGAGAAGATCAAGGCGCATGGCTTCGTCGAGAAGCCCGGGGGCTACTTCAACTGGGGCAACGAGAAATGGTCGTTTCGCTTCGATGAGGTCGAGGGCGCGCCGACGCATTCCTATCAGGTGAAGCGCTCGGAGTTCGACGAACTGCTGCTCGACCACGCCGGCGAGACGGGTGCCAGCGTGCATCAGAACGTCAAGGTCACGAAGATCAACTTCGAGGACGGGCGGGCCGTCAGCGCCGATTTTCATGACCGGACCAAGGACAGCAAGGGCACGATCCGCTTCAAGTATCTGGTCGACTGTTCGGGCCGCAGCGGCGTGATGGCCACCGAGTACACCCGTAGCCGGCAGTTCCACGAAGCCTTCAAGAACGTGGCGATCTGGTCCTATTGGACCGGCTGCGACCTGAACTATGACGATCTGCCCGAGGGCTCCACGCGCATCATCTCCATCGAGGCCGGCTGGATCTGGTTCATTCCGCTGCACGACGGCACCGTGAGCGTCGGCATCGTGCTGAGACACGACCATCTGCGCAAGGAGCGGGCGGCCGGTCGCAGCAACGAGGAGATCTACGACCGCACGCTCGCGGAACACCCCGAGGCGCAGATCATCCTGGCCAACGCCACGCGCCGCGAGGTGCGCATGGAGACGGATTATTCCTACACCTCCGACCGGTTTTCCGGCCCCGGCTACTTCATGTGCGGGGATGCCGCCTGTTTCCTCGACCCGCTGCTGTCGAGCGGCGTGCATCTGGCGATGGTGTCCAGCCTGATCGCCGGAGCCTGCATCGCCAGCGTGCTGAAGGGCGAGGTCGCCGAGGACCGGGCCGTCAACTTCTTCGAGACCAGCTATCGACAGGCCTACCTCCGGTTCCTCATGCTCGTCTCGTCCTTCTATGACCTCGGTCGGGGTCAGGACGGATACTTCTGGGAGGCGCAGCGTCTCACCTCGAAGGACTATGCCGACGGCGACATGAAGAAGGCCTTCGTGAGCATCGTCTCCGGCGGCGCCGATTTCGACGATGTCCGCGACGGGCAATACGGCGAGGTGGTTGCGAAGAAGGTGTCGGAGAAGCTGCGCCTGGGGGTCGACATGCGGCGCGGGGCGGCCGAGGTCGGCGAGGAAACGCGGCAGCAGACCATGGAGTTCATGGACGCCCTCAACGGTCTGACCTTCCTGCAGAAGACCGCCGCCATCGACGGTCTCTATGTGGCCACATCGCCGGAGGTCGTCCTGAAGGAAACGGCAGACGCGCACGTTTGACGCGCGTTTGCGGTGCGGGACACGGGTCCGCGCGGCCCGGCTCCCGCGCCGCCCCGCTCTCCGCGCGCGGCAAGACCGGCGAGAGCGGCAGGAGTTGCGTCCGATCGGGGCGTTCACGCAATTTCAGGGCGAGCGGCGCGCATCGCGCGCCCCGCGACGGGTGACGAAATGATAGCAGAAGACGACCAATGGAGGTTCACCACGATCCCGGCGCTGTGCGCCCGCGCCGCGCGGGTCTATGGCGACCGGCTGGCGGTCGAGGACGCCGGGATGACACTGTCCTTCGTCGAACTGGACGCCATGCGCCGGCGGATGGCCAAGGCGATGATGGCGGCCGGCGTGGAGAAGGGCGACCGGGTGATGATCTGGGCGCCGAACGGCTGGCGCTGGTTCGTGACCGCGCTCGGCCTCGTCAGCGCCGGCGCCGTGCTCGTGCCGGCGAGCACCCGCTTCAAGGGCGGCGAGATCGCCGATCTGGTCAAGCGCAGCGGCACGTCGCTTCTGTTCTCCGTCGGCGACTTTCTCGACCGCTATTATCCCGATCAGCTGAAGCCGGACACGCGGGCGCGGCTGCGGGAGGTCGTCGTCTTCGAGGGTCCGCGCGGCGGCGACCGCGACTGGGAGGCGTTTCTGGCCGCCGGCGACGAGATTTCCGACGCGGACCAGGCCGCGCGCGAGGCCACGGTGGGGCCGGATGACCTGTGCGACATGCTGTTCACCTCCGGCACCACCGGCTACCCGAAGGGCGTGATGTACGCCCATCGCCAGTGCCTGCGCGGCATCGACGGCTGGGCGACGAGGGTCGGGATCCGCGAGCACGACCGCGTGCTGGTCATCCCGCCGTTCTTCCACGCCTTCGGCTACCGCTGCGGCGCCATCGTCTCGATGATGCGCGGCGCGGTGCTGATCCCGCATCTGACCTATGACGCGGAGGAAATCCTGCGGCGGGTGCAGGACAGCGGCATCACCGTCATTCCCGGTCCGCCGGCGGTCTTTCACGGCATGCTGCAGCATCCGGGGCTGGCCGCGTTCGACACGCGGACGCTGCGCCTCGGCGTGACCGGCGGGGCGTCGGTGCCGGACGTTCTCGTCCGGCGCATGCGGGAGGATCTCGGGTTCGAGGGCGTGGTGAGCGGCTATGGCCTCACCGAGTGCGGCGGCTTCGGCACCATGTGCGACGCATCCGATCCGGATGCGGTGATCGCCAGGACCGCGGGCCGGGCGATGCCCGACACGCAAGTGCGCATCATGGGGGCGGACGGCGCGTTCGTGCCGGACGGCGAGCCGGGCGAGGTGGTGATCCGCGGCTACTCGGTGATGAAGGGATACTTCGAGGATCCGGTCGCGACCCGCGAGACGATCGACGCCGACGGCTGGCTGCATACCGGCGACATCGGCGTCCTCGACGCGAACGGCAATCTGCGCATCGAGGACCGGCTGAAGGACATGTACATCACCGGCGGATTCAACTGCTATCCGGCGGAAATCGAACGCATTCTCAGCGGTCATCCGGCGATCGGCGTCGTCTCGGTGATCGGCGTCCCCGACGAGCGTCTCGGCGAGGTGGGCCGGGCCTTCGTCATCCTGCGTCCCGGCAAGACGGCGAGTGAGGAGGAGATCATCGCCTGGGCGCGGGCGAACATGGCGAACTTCAAATGTCCGCGCGCGGTCGAGATCCGCACCTCCCTGCCGATGAGCGCGCAGGGCAAGGTGCAGAAGCAGCGCCTGCGGGAGGAACTGGCGGGCCGCGTCGGCGTCGCGGTCTGACGGAGCGGGGCCAAGCCCCGCCGCCAGCGCGCCCCGGCGCGAGAGAGCCGGAGACGACACCAACACCAAAGGTCTGAAGGAGGAAGACACCATGATCGGGAATGGAAGGTGGCTCGGGTTCTGCGCCGCGATGGCGATGGCGCTCGTATCGACGCAAGGTCGCGCGGCGGAACCGCTGAAGCTTGGCGGCATGGTCTCCCTGACCGGGACCGGCGCCTCCATCGGCAAGGTGGCGGAGATCGGCTGGCGCATGGCGGTGGAGGACATCAACGCCCAAGGCGGCATCGCGGGGCGGCCGGTGGAGTTCATTCTGGCCGACACGCTGACGGATCCGACCCATGCGGTCGGCGAGGCGCGGCGGCTGATCGAGAACGAGCGGATCGCGGCGATGGTCGGCCCGGTGACCAGTCAGGAGGTGATCCCGGTGACCGCCGTCACGACGGCGGCGAACCTGGCGCAGATCACGGCGGCGTCCTCGGCGACGCTGACGCCCCAGGCCGCGCCCTATCATTTCTCCAACTCGCCCACCGGTCTCGCGCAGATGATCCCCAACATCGATTATGCGCTCGATGTTCTGGGACTGACCAGACTGGCGATCATCTCCGACAATGGCGGCATGTCGAAGGATGCCGTCGCGCAGATGATCCGCTATCTGGAAACGCGCGAGCTGGAGCCGGTCGAGGTGCAGGAATTCGCCTTCCGCACGGAGGACATGACGCCGCAGCTGTTCTCCCTGCGCTCGAGCGGCGCGGAGGCCGTGCTGATCATCAACTCGCTCGGAGACGATGCCCGCAAGTTCCTGCAGAACCGAGATGAAATCGGGTGGGACGTGCCGGTGTTCGGCAGTCTGACGATGACCAATTTCGCCGTCGGAAACGCCAGGGTTCTCGGCGAGGAGGCCTTCGACGGTGTCCGCAGCGTGCAATTCGTCGGCATGACCTATTGCGAGGGGGATCCGGTCGGGGCCTCCGACTATGCAAGGTTCGACAAGCGCGCGAAGGACACGGTGAGCGATCTCGAGCGGCTCGGCGGCAGTTCCTCGATCATCCCCTACTACATCGAGCCCTTCATCCTGAAGGCGGCGATCGAAGGGGCCGGTTCGACCGACGGCGACCGGATCGCCGCCTGGATCGAGGCCAATGCGTCCTCGATGGACAACATGCTGGGAACTTTCGAGGCCAGCAGCGAAACCCATTTCCTGCCGTCGTCGGAAACGCTGACGGTGGTCGAGGATGCCTTCGCGCCGCGCGAGGACGGGCTGACCCGACGCGCCCACTGCGACTGACGGAAACCCACGGGCACGGCCGTGCCAGACCGGGAGGAGGGCCGCCGCCAGGCGGCCCTTTTTTGTGTGCCCGCATTCGCATGTGTCGGCATCCGAACGCGCGGGGCATGCGCGCGCCGCGCGCAGCGGCGCCGGATTGCGCGCCGTCGGTCAAGGCTCCATCCTGCATATGGACGATGCGGCACGGCGTCCGGCGTGGCTGATGGACGGTGGAACAAGGCAGATCCGGGAAGACCCATGGACACGCTATCGAGCGATGAACACACGATGATCCGAGATGCGGTGGCGCGCTTTCTGGAGCGCTCCGGCGGGCTGGAGCCGGCGGCCCGGGTCTCGGACGGCGGCGAGGCGGGCGCCGTGTGGCGGGGGCTGGCCGCGGAGTTGCAGGTCACCGCCGTCGGCCTGCCCGACGCATGCGGCGGCCTGGGTCCCGACATGCGCGCGCTGGTCGCGGTCGCGCGGGAACTGGGCAGGGTGCTGACGCCGGTTCCTTACGTGAGCACGGTGGCGGTCGCCGGGCAGATCCTGGCGGCGGCGACGCCGGGCGCGGGCCGCGATTCGTGGCTGTCGCGGATCGCGGAGGGACGCCTGCGCGCCGTGGTCCCGCAGGGCGGCACGCGCGCCGGCGATTGCTGGGACACGTCCCCCTTTCACGCCGAGCGCGCCGGCGAGACCTATGTGCTGGCGGGCCGGGGCGGTCCGTTCGCCGATCTGATGGAGGCGGATCTGGTGCTGGTCCCGGCGCTCTGCGCGGGCGAACCGCTGCTCTTCGCGCTCGACGCCGAGGCGCTGGCGGACCGCCGCGAGGCCTGCGCGCCCATGGACGCGACGCAGCCGACGGGCCGGCTGCGCCTGGACGGCCTGCGCCTCACCGCCAGTGCCGTTCTGGACGCAGGCGCCGGTTTCCGGCGCCGGTGCCGGGAGGCGAACGACCGGGCGCGGCTCGCCCGCGCGGCCGAGATGAGCGGCGCGGCGCGCGGCGCCTTCACGCTGACACGCGACTATATCGCCGAGCGTCGCCAGTTCGGCCGCACCATTGCCTCCTATCAGGCGATCAAGCATCGGATGGCGGATCTCTTCGTCCGGTTGAACCGGGTGGATGCGCTGATCGACGGCGCGGCGCTGGCGTTCGACCGTCTCGACGGCGGAGCCGGCACGGGCGACGGGGATGCGGCGGCGGTCGCGGGAGCCGAGGCCCGCGTCGCCCAGGCGATGGCCTGCGAGGCCCTGTTCGCCGCAAGTGCCGAGGCAATCCAGCTTCACGGCGGCGTCGGCATGACCTGGGAGTATGCGCCGCATCTGTTCTTCAAGCGCGCCACCGCCATGCGGGCCCTGTGCGGTCCCCCGGAGGCTGCATTCCGGGCGTGCGGCGGGGATCTGATCGACCGGCGGCTTTCCGCGCTTCCGCTCGGCGGGGCCGAGGGCGGCGGCGAGGCCGCGCTGCGCAAGGCGGTGGCCATCTGGATGGCGGACAACCTCACCGGCGATTTCGCGCCTCTGCGCGGGCGCGGCGGAGCCGGCGACGGCGATGCCCTCCCGGACTTGCGAAAGGCCTGGGAGCGGCGTCTGGCGGCGGGCGGCTGGACCTGTCTGGGCGTGCCGAAGGCGCTCGGCGGGCGCGGCATGTCGGTGCGCGATCAGGTGATCTTCAACGAGGAATATGCCCGGGCGGGCGGCCCGGGGCGTCTGGGGCACATCGGAGAGGGGCTGCTGGCGCCGACACTTGCCGCCTTCGGGACGCAGGACCAGAAGGCGCGCTTCCTGCCCGGGATCCTGCAGGGCACTGTCTTCTGGGCGCAGGGCTATTCGGAGCCGGGGGCCGGGTCGGATCTTGCGAGCCTGCGCACCCGGGCCCGCCGCGATCCTGCGTCCGGGGACTGGATCGTGGACGGACAGAAGACCTGGACCTCGCTCGCGCATCTTTCCGACTGGATCTTCGTGCTGGCCCGGGCCGAGGAAGGATCGCGCGGCCGCGACGGCCTGATCCTGCTGCTGATGCCCCTCGACCAGCCGGGGATCGACATCCGGCCGATCCGGCAGATCAACGGCGGCCGCGAGTTCAACGAGGTCTTCTTCGACGCCGCCGTGGCGCGCAAGGAAGACGCGGTGGGGGCGCCGGGCGAGGGCTGGTCCATCGCCATGGCGTTGCTCGGCTTCGAGCGCGGCATCTCGACCCTGGGTCAGCAAATGGGCTTCGCGCGCGAACTGGAGGCGATCGTCGCGCTGGCGCGCCGGGTGGCCGAGCCCATGCAGCATGCCGAGGCGCTGGGGCGCGCCTGGGCCGGATTGCGGGCGATGCGCCACGGCGCCTTGCAGATCCTCGGCGCGGCCGAGCGCGGCGAGGCGGGGGCCGAGGCCCTTGGCTACAAATACGACTGGTCGAACTGGCATCGCGGGCTTGGCGAACTGGCCATGGACGTTCTGGGGCCGGAGGCGGCCGCGCACGCGACAGAGCCCGAGATCGCCCGCCTGCAGCAGATGTATCTGTTCTCCAGAGCCGAGACGATCTACGGCGGCACCAACGAGATCCAGTTGAATATCATTGCGGAACAGGGCCTTGGCATGCCGCGCGAGCCGCGTGGACAGGCCCGGGGCGCGCCGCGATGACGGGGTGCCACGGCGCGGGCGGAGGAGCGACGGAGCACCGGGGGTGGGGCTCGGGGCGGCGCGGCATGGCTCATGACACATGACGAAACGAGATCGCAGGAAGGGAGCGAAATGACGGGGGATTTCAGGGGAAAAGTGGTTGCCGTCACCGGGGCGGCGCATGGCATCGGCCGGGCGATCGCGCTCGGGTTCGCGGCCGAAC
Organism: Stappia sp.; assembly: GCF_040110915.1. Lineage (NCBI taxonomy): Bacteria > Pseudomonadati > Pseudomonadota > Alphaproteobacteria > Hyphomicrobiales > Stappiaceae > Stappia > Stappia sp. The sequence goes on from NZ_CP157793.1 coordinate 245,481, forward strand.
AGTCGGATCTGGCCTTGCTCGACCGCGACGGCGAGGCCCTGATGGCGACGGCGGAGGAGGCGCGGGCGCGCGGCGCGCGGGTCATGGTGATCGAGGGCGATCTGCTGGACCGGGCGCATGTCGCCGCCGGCTTCGCGCGGATCGAGACGGAGCTCGGGCCGGTGCACACGCTGGTCAACAATCTCGGCCAGACGGCGCGGGAACGCTACTCCGAGTTCTATCTGGCGGAAGGCGACACGCTGGATTTCGTGATCGATATCTCGCTCGGCGCCACGCTGCATTGCTCGCGCCAGGTGGTGCCGGGGATGCGGGCGCGCGGAGCGGGGCGGATCATCTCGATATCGTCGGACTCCGCCCTCAACGGCGATATCGGAACCGTCGACTATGCGGCGGCCAAGTCCGGGGTGCTCGGCTTCACCCGCGCGCTCGCCCGCGAACTGGGGCCGCACAAGGTGACGGTCAACGCGATCTGCCCCGGTCCCACCAACACGCGCGCGATGCAGCGCATCCCCAAGGACGCCTATGAGCGCGCCCGCGACGCGATCCCCCTGGGCGAACTCTGCGAGCCGGAGGACATCGCCAACGCGGCGGTGTTTCTGGCCAGCGACAAGGCCCGCTGCATCACCGGCCAGACGCTCGTCGTGAACGGGGGGCGCGTCTTCAACTGAGGGCGTGCGAACTGAGGGCGGGCGGTCCGGCGATGCGCTGCCGACACATGAAGACACCGGGGGAGACGGGGACATGAGGCGATGGAGATGATCGGGCAAGGGCTGGAAACACGCCTCACGCGGGCGCTCGGGTGCCGCTATCCGGTGGTTCAAACGGCGATGGGATGGGTGGCCGACCCGAACCTCGTGGCGGCGACGACCAATGCCGGCGGGTTCGGCTTTCTGGCCGCCGCCTCGATCCCGCCGGGGGAAATCGACGCCGCGATCGCCGCCGTCAAGGCGGCCACGGACGGTCCGTTCGGGGTCAACTTCCACATGTTCCAGCCCAATGCGGAGGAAGTGATCGAGGCGATCCTGCGGCACCGGGTGCGCGCGGTGAGCTACGGGCGCGGCCCGGACGCGGCGACCATCGCCCGGTTCCGCGATGCCGGGATCGAGTGCATGCCGACCGTCGGTGCGGTGAAACACGCCGTGCGGGCGGTTGAACTGGGCGCCAGCATCATCACCGTGCAGGGCGGGGAAGGGGGCGGGCATACCGGATCGGTGCCGACCTCGCTGCTTCTGCCGCAGGTGCTCGATGCCGTCGACGTGCCGGTGGTCGCCGCCGGCGGCTTCTACGACGGGCGGGGGCTGGCCGCCGCGCTCGCCTGGGGCGCGGACGGCATCGCCATGGGCACCCGCTTTCTCCTGACCCGGGAAAGCCCGGTGCATCCGGAAACGCTCGCCCGCTACCTCAAGACCGCCGATCCGGCGGCGATCCGGGTGTCGAAGGCGGTCGACGGTCTGCCGCAGCGCTTTATCGACAACGAGGAACTGCGCCGCATGGAAGGGATGCGCGCCCCGGCGCGCTTCGTCGCCAGCCTGCGTCATGCCCTGTCCTGGGGGCGCGCGCAGGGGATGGGGCATGCCGACATGCTGCGGCTGGCGCTGCGCGCCTTCCGGGCCGGCGACGCGGGCTTCGCCGCCACCGTGATGGCCCCGAACCTGCCGCGCCTGGTGGAACAGGGTCTCGTCGCCGGCAACACCCGGGGCGGGCTGCTGCCCTCCGGGCAGGTCGCGGCGCTGATCGGCGAGCTGCAAAGCTGCGAGGCGCTGATCGCCGGGATTGTCACGCAGGCGATGCAACGGCTGGCCGCCTTGCGGCGGATGGATCCCGGCCCCTGCGACGCGCCGGAACGGGGAGCGATGGCATGAGCACGCCCTTTGCCGTGGAGGTCGCCGACCATATCGGCGAAATCGTTTTGAACCGACCGCCGGTCAATGCCTTCGACAGCGCCGGCTGGGCCGCGCTGGCGCGAGCGGTCGACGCGCTGAACGCCGATCCCCGGGTGCGGGTGCTTCTGATCCGCGCGGAGGGGCGCGGGTTCTGCGCCGGCGTCGACATCAAGGAATTGCAGCGCCATCCGGAGCGGATCGTCGAGGTCAACCGGGGCAATTACGACACGTTCCGCGCCATCCACCGGGGGCGGGTGCCGGCGATCGCCGCCGCCCATGGCTATGTGCTCGGCGGCGGGATCGGCATCTGCGGCGCGGCGGATATCGTGCTTGCGTCGGAGTGCGCCAGCTTTGGCGTGCCGGAGGTGGACCGCGGGGCGCTGGGCGGCGGTGCGCATCTGCGGCGCCTGTTTCCGCTGCAGAAGGTGCGGCGGATGTATTTCACCGGCGAGCCGGTCGACGCGCGCGAGGCGTATCGCCTGGGCGGCATCGAGGCGGTTCTGCCCCGGGACGAGCTTGCCGGCGCCGCGCGGGCGCTGGCGGAGAAGATCGCCGCCAAGAGCCCGACGATGATCGCGCTGGCCAAGGAGGCCCTCAACGGGGTGGAGGCGACCGATCTCGAGGCGCACTACCGCTGGGAGCAGGGCTTCACCGCGCAGGCCTATCTGATGGCCGATTCCCAGGCGGCCCGCGATGCCTTCGTCGCCGAGGGCCGTCCCGCCGATTTCTCGAAGACCCGAGGATGACCCGACATGGATCTTGATACTTCGCCTGACCGCGCCCCGGCCGTCGCCCCGCCGTATGTTCCCGGCCATGGACTGCTCGCGGGACGGTCGGTTCTGATCACCGCCGCCGCCGGACAGGGCATTGGCTTCGCCACCGCCCGCCGCGCGCTGGAAGAAGGCGCGCGGGCGCTGACCATCTCCGACATTCATCCGCGCCGCCTCGAGGAGGCGGTGGCGACCTTGCAGGAGATCGCGCCGCAGACCCCGGTGGCCGGCCAACTCGCCGATGTCACCGTCGAGGAGCAGGTGCAGGGCCTGATCGGCAAGGCCGACGCGGCGATGGAGGGCATCGACGTGCTCGTCAACAATGCCGGTCTGGGCGGCGTCAAACCGGTCGTGGAGATGACCGACGAGGACTGGCACCGGGTGCTCGACGTGACGCTGAACGGCACCTTCCGCATGACCCGCGCGGGATTGCGGGCGATGATGTCCCGCCGGCGCGGCACCATCGTCAACAACGCCTCGGTGCTCGGCTGGCGGGCGCAGAAGGGGCAGGCGCATTACGCCGCCGCCAAGGCGGGGGTGATGGCGCTGACGCGCTGCAGCGCGCTTGAAGCGGCGGAGCACGGCATTCGCGTCAACGCCGTCTCCCCCTCCATCGCCATGCATGACTTCCTCAAACGCTCGGCGCCCGAGGAGGTGCTGTCTCAGCTTGCGGCGCGCGAGGCCTTCGGCCGGGCCGCCGAGGTCTGGGAGGTGGCCAATGTGATCATGTTCCTGGCCAGCGACTATGCCTCCTACATGGTCGGCGAAGTGGTCTCCGTGTCCAGTCAGCACGCGTGAGGGGGAAGAGCGCATGACATTCCGTTTTCGCTCGGCCGACGAGGCCATCGCCGCCATCGGCCGCACGCTCGGTCCCAGCGATTGGCTGACCATCGACCAGGAGCGCATCAACCTGTTCGCGCAGGCCACCGGGGATTTCCAGTGGCTGCACGTGGATCCGCAGCGCGCGGCCGAGGGGCCGTTCGGCGGGACCATCGCCCACGGGTTCCTGTCGCTGTCGCTGACCAACCTGTTTCTGCCGGATCTCTTCATGCCGGACAATCTGGACTGGGGCGTGAACTATGGTCTCGACCGGGTGCGCTTTCCCGCGCCGGTGCCCGTCGGGTCGCGCATCCGCGCCCGTGGCGAGTTGCTCGACGCCAGGCCCGTCGGCGAGGGCGTGGTCCAGACGAAGGTGCGCATGGAGATCGAGGTCGAGGGCGGGGACAAGCCGGCCTGCGTGGCCGACACCCTCCAGCGCTATGCGTTTCTCGCGACCTGAGCTTTCGCTGTCGGGGTCGTCCTGTTGGACGATGAAGGAGACGCCGCGCGGCTCTAGCCTCTCCGGGACATGGCGGACGACCGTCCGCGAAACGACAACGGCGAGTACGGGTTCTGGGTATGGACAAACGGAAGAGTCTGCGCGAGGCCATCGGCCGTCTGCGGGACGGGATGGTGATTGGCGTCGGCGGCTGGGGGGCGCGGCGCAAGCCGATGGCGCTGGTGCGTGAGATCCTTCGGTCGGATCTGAAGGACCTGACGCTGGTGGCCTATGGCGGTCCGGAAGTGGGGATGCTGTGTGCCGCCGGCAAGGTGCGCAAGGTGATCTACGGCTTCGTGTCGCTCGACAAGATCCCGCTGGAGCCCTACTTCCGAAAGGCGCGCGAGGCCGGGGCGATCGAGGTGATGGAACTCGACGAGGGGATGTTCCTGCTCGGCCTGAGGGCGGCGGCCGAGGGCGTGCCCTTCGCGCCGACCCGCCTCGGCATGGGCACCGATGTGCTGACCCACAATCCCGATCTTCGCCTGGTCGCCTCGCCCTATGGCGACGGCGAGGTGCTGGTGGCGATGCCGGCGCTGCGGACCGACGTTTCCCTGGTCCACGTCAGCCGGGCCGACCGTCGCGGCAACGTGCAGACCGACGGGCACGACCCCTATTTCGACAATCTGATCGCGCGCGCCGCCGACCGTGTGATCGTGTCGGCGGAGGATGTGTGCGAGCGGCTGGACCGGACGCATTCCCAGGGCGCGCAGAAAAGCCTGTTCGACCGCTCCCTGGTGGAGACGGTGGTCGCGGCCCCCTTCGGCGCCCATCCCACGACGGCGCATGACGCCTATGGCTGGGACATGCCGCATCTGAAGGCCTATTGCGACGGCGCGCGCCGGGAGGATGGCTGGGCGGCCTACATGCGCGACTTCGTCGGCGCCGACGAACCGACCTATCTGGACCGGGTGGGCGGTGCCGAGGCGATCCGAAACCTGTCGATCCCGAACCTGTGAGGCGCTGCCATGACCACTGCCGAGACGTTCACCCTGGCGGAACTGATGATCGTCGCCGCGGCCCGGGCCTGGGCGGACGACGGGGAGGTGATGGCCAACGGCATCGGCACGCTGCCGCGCATCGCCGCCGGTCTCGCCAAGCTGCGCCTCAACGATCAGCTTCTGCTGACCGACGGCGAGGCCTTCGCCGTGGAGGACCCGGTGCCGCTCGGCTGCGCGCCGGAGGACCGGCCCGGACATGCGGGCTGGTTTCCCTATGGCCGTATCTTCGAAAGCCTCTGGTCCGGTCGCCGGCATGCAATGGTGACGCCCGTGCAGATCGACCGCTTCGCCCAGGCGAACATCTCGTGTCTGGGAGATTTCCGGAAGCCGAAGGTGCAGATGCTCGGCGTGCGCGGGTTCCCGGGCAACAGCATCAGCCATTGCAACTCCATGCTGGTGACGACCCACGACCGGCGAACCTTCGTGCCGGGCGAGGTCGACGTCGTGTGCAGCGCCGGCTACAGCGACCGGCTCTGGCCGGCCGGCGCGCGACGCCCCGACATCCGGATCGGACGTGTCGTCACGCCGCTGTGCGTGATGGATTTCGGCGGGCCGGACCATGCCCCGCGCGTCCTGTCGCTGCATCCGGGCGTGAGCTTTGAGGAGGTTGCCGCGAACACCGGCTTCGAACTGCTGCGCGCGCCGGAACTGGGTGAGACGCCGGCGCCGACGGTGGAGGATCTGGCGGTGATCCGCCGGCTCGATCCACATGACCAGCGGGCCGGCGCGCTGAAAGGCAATCCGTCCGGTCTGCGCGCACGGGCGGCCTGACGACGGGCGTCGCACACGGCGTGGCCGGCCCGTCGCCCTGCGGGGCGCTCAGCTTCGGGCGAAGGCGGAGCGGATGAGGCCGACGCCGGCCAGGGCGAAGAGCCCCGCCGCGGCCGCCTCGATCCCGCGCTGGGCGCGGCGGTAGATCGCCATGGCGCGCGGCGTGGAGAAGACCACCGCATATCCGGTGTAGATCAGCAACCCCAGCGCCATGCACAGCCCGGTGGCCAGCGCGACCGCGTCGAGTGCGTTGCCGTCGCCGAGCCCGAGCGCCAGCACCGCCATCCAGGCCAGAATCGCTTTCGGGTTGGAGAGGTTGAGCAGCAGTCCGCGACGGAAGCCGCGACGGGTGTCGCCGACATCGGACGGGGTACCCCTGGAACGGGAAGCCGCGCGCGCCGAGGTGAAGGCGAGCCAGAGCAGATAGGCGCCGCCGAGCAGCTTCAGGGCCGACAGCGCATGGCTGGAGGCCTGAAGCAGCGCCCCGAGACCCGTGGCGGCCACCACGCCCCAGACCGCCAGACCGAGCGAAAGACCCGCGCCGAAGGCCAGACCCGACCGGCGCCCCGCGCGCATGGAGACGGTCGCGAGAGCGAGCGTCGCGGGGCCGGGCGCCGCCGCGGCAACGAAGAACGCGACACCAATCGCGCCGAGACTCGCGATATCGACCATGATCCCTCCCGTAATCTCGCCGGCGGTCGCCACATGCGGCCGCGCAAGGGTTGCATAATCGCCCGCGTCTCAAAAGACCCCGCGCCGGCTATGTGGCCGGAACGCCCGTCACACTGCCGGACATGAGCACCACATCGGCCGCCTCCATGGCGACATCGGTGCCTGTGCCGATCGCCACGCCTGTGTCGGCTTCGGCGAGCGCCCGGGCATCACTCCGGCGATCCCGTTACTCCGGCGATCCCGTTGCTGTTCCCGTCTTTGGTCCCATCCTTGATCCGATCCATGATTCTTGGCCGTCGCGCCAACCGGTGCCCTGCCGATTTTGCGGCCAGGCGCATCAGAGGATTGCATACGTATTCAAAATGCGCTTGCAGGTGCTCGAATTATATGATTTGAGTCCTTGAATACGAATTCACAAACATTGAATCTGCGTCTTGAGGAGGAGAAGCGCTCGTGAAAATCGCATCCGTCATCGCATTGGGAGTTGGTGTCCTCGCGGCCGCGCCGGCCTTTGCGGACACCACGATCCGCATCGGCCATGCCACTCCGGAAAGCTCGCCGATCCATCAGGCGCTGGCCTATTTCGAGGCCGAGCTGGAAGCGCGCTCGAACGGCGGCATCGAGGTCGAGATCTATCCCGGCGGCCAGCTTGGCAGCGTCAAGGAGATGACCGAGCTCGTGCAGTCCGGCAACATCACCATGACCACGGGCGCCTCGGTGCATCTCAGCGCCGCAGTGGACGAACTGGCGGTGCTCGACCAGTTCCTGCTGTTCAAGAACGAGCAGGAGGCACGGGACCTTCTCGACGGCGAGGCCGGTGCGGTGCTCGCCGCGGCGATGGAAGAGCGCGGCCTGAAGAACATGGGCTTCATGGAGCTCGGATTCCGCAGCTTCACCAACAGCCGCGCGCCGCTCGACAGCTTCGAGGCCTTCGAGGGTCTGCGGATGCGCTCGGCCGACAATCCCATCGCGATCAAGGCCTGGCGTTCGGTCGGCGCCGTGCCCGTTCCCCTCGCCTGGGGCGAGATCTACTCCTCGCTGCAGCAGGGTCTGATCGACGGGCAGGAAAGCGCGCTCAGCTCCATGATCGTGGAACGCTTCTTCGAGGTTCAGGACTACGTGTCGCTGACCGGCCACATCTACTGGCCGGAACTGTGGATGGCCAATCTGGAGTGGTTCCAGAGCCTCGACGAGGAAGACCGTGCGCTGATCGGCGAGGTTGCGGGCGAGACGCTCGCGAAGCAGCGCGACCTCACCGCCGCCGCCAATGCCGAAACGCTGGAGCAGCTGAAGGAGGCGGGCCTGAAGGTCAACGAACTGCCGCAGGCCGACAAGGCGCGTCTCGGCGAGGTCATGAACAAGGCCATCGAGGCGGATATCCGCGCCAAGGTCGGTGACGACTTCTACGACACCTTCATGGCCGCCGTGTCGCGGTAATCCGCGCGGCGGTCTCGAGGGCACCCGTCGGGCAATGGGGAGGGGGCGATGCGCGCGCTTGAGAAATGGTTCGAGCCGGCCGTGATTGTCGCGATGCTGGGCGCGATCATCGCGCTTGTCTTTGCCGATGTCGTGGCGCGTTTCGCCTTCTCCACCTCCATTGCGGTGGCGAATGAACTGGCCCGCTTCTGCTTCGTCTACATGGTCTATTTCGGGGTCAGCTATGCCATCCGCGAGCGGCGGCACATGCGGGTCACCGTCTTGCTCGACATGATGCCGCAGGCGCTTCAGCGCTGGGTGTTCGCGCTGTCGGAGCTGATCTTTCTGATCTATTCCGTGGTCGTCTGCTGGCTGGGCGTGGTCATCACGCAGAAGGCGTTCGGCTGGGGCAAGATCCTGTCCTCGACCGAGTGGCCGCTCGGCATCCTCTACATGGCGATCGTCTTCTCCGGCGCGTTGAGCAGCCTGCGGCTGCTGCAGTCGCTGTGGCGGGTCGTGGTGGCCGGCGACATGCGGCTCGGGCCGCAAACGGATATCTGATCATGACAACCGCGATCCTCTTCGGCAGCTTCTTTCTCTTTCTGCTGATCGGCGTGCCGATCGGCATCGCCCTGGGGGCGGCGAGCCTGCTGGCCATCGCCTATATCCCCTTCCTGAATTTCGACATGTATGCCCTCGGTCTGGTGTCGGGGATCGACAGTTTCACGCTGATCGCGGTGGTGCTGTTCACGCTCGCCGGCAGCCTGATGGCGCAGGGCGGCATTTCCCGCAGGCTGATCGCGGTCGCGGATCGGGCCTTCGGGCGGGCGCCCGGCGATCTCGGCACGGTGACCATCATGTCGTGTCTGTTCTTCGCGGCGATTTCCGGCACGGGCAGCGCCACCGTGGCGGCCATCGGTCTCGCGCTCATTCCCGCGCTGGTGGAGCGCGGCTACGACCGGGCCTACGCCGGGGCGATGGTGGCGAGCGCCGGCGGTCTTGGCGTGATGATCCCGCCCTCGGTGGTGATGATCGTCTATGCGGTGGCGGCCGGCGTCTCGGTGACGGCCCTGTTCATGGCCGGCATCGTGCCGGGCATCGTCATCGCGCTGACGCTGATCGTCTACAACATCCTGCATCGCCGCCGGGCGCTGCATGAAGGGCGGGCCGAGCCGATGGAAGGCGGCAGCCTGCTGGCGGCGCTCAATCAGGCGAAGCTGGCGCTGGCCATGCCTCTGGTCGTGCTGGGCGGCATCTATTCCGGCATCGTGACGCCGACCGAGAGCTCGGCCGTGGCCGTGGTCTATGCGCTGGTGGTCAGCTGTTTCGTCTACCGCGAGCTGCCGCTGAAGGCCGTGCCGAAGATGATGCTGGAATCGGCCCTTCTGGTGTCGTCGGTGCTGGTGATCATCGGCGCCTCGGTCGCCTTCGGACGCATCATCGCGCTGGAAAAGATCCCGACCGAGCTGGCGCAATTCGTGCTGTCGCTGACCGACAGCAAATACGTCGTGCTGCTGGCCGCGCTGGTGCTGCTGCTGATTGTCGGCACCTTCCTGGAGACATTGGCGGCCATCGTCATCCTGACGCCGGTTCTGCTGCCGATCATGCTGCAGCTTGGCGTCGACCCGGTGCATTTCGGCATTGTCATGATCGTGGCGCTGGCCATCGGCTTCGTGACCCCGCCGCTCGGCGCCAATCTCTTCATGGCGGCGCAGGTCGGCGGCATTCCCTTCGACCGGATCGCGCGACGGATTTTCCCCTGGGTGGCGGCGATGGTCGTGGCCCTTCTCATCATCACCTTTGTGCCGTGGCTGTCGCTGGTGCTGCCAGAGACGCTGCTCGGATACGGGCGCTGACGCCCGCCATCCGGCCCGGCGGGCAGAGCAAGCGAGCGCCTGAAGGCGCGGCGGAAACGAAAGGACTCCCTCATGACCATCGAGTATCTCAAGCGCGGCAAGCCCGAAGGGGACCGGGCCGCCGATGACGCGCGCACCGCGGATGTCGTGGCGGCGACGCTCAGGGACATCGAGGCACGCGGCGACGTGGCCGTGCGCGACTTGGCGAACAAGTTCGACGGCTACGACCGCGCCAGCTATCGGCTGACCCGGGACGAGATCGACGCGCTGATCGCCAAGGTCAGCCCGCAGGACATGGCCGACATTCGCTTCGCCCAGGAGCAGGTGAAGGTCTTCGCCCAGGCGCAGCGCGACTCCATGACCGACATCGAGGTGGAAACGCTTCCCGGCGTCATCCTCGGTCACAAGAACATTCCCGTGCAGTCGGTCGGCTGCTACGTGCCCGGCGGCAAGTTCCCCATGGTCGCCAGCGCGCATATGTCGGTGGCGACCGCCTCGGTCGCCGGCGTGCCGCGCATCGTCGCCTGCACCCCGCCGTTCAACGGCGAGCCGAACCCGGCGGTGATCGCCGCCATGCATCTGGGCGGCGCGCATGAGATCTATGTGCTGGGCGGCATCCAGGCCGTGGGCGCCATGGCCATCGGCACCGACACCATCGCGCCGGTGCATCTGCTGGTGGGGCCGGGTAACGCGTTCGTGGCGGAAGCCAAGCGCCAGCTCTTCGGCCGCGTCGGCATCGACCTCTTCGCCGGACCGACCGAGACGATGGTGATTGCCGACGAAACGGTGGACGCGGAAATCTGCGCGACCGATCTGCTGGGGCAGGCCGAGCACGGCTACAACTCGCCGGCGGTTCTGGTCACCAATTCGCGCAAGCTGGCCGAGGAGACGTTGTCGGAGATCGAGCGCATCCTCGGCATTCTCCCGACGGCCGAGACGGCGCGCGTGAGCTGGGAAGACTACGGCGAAGTCATCGTCTGCGACACCTATGAGGAGATGCTCGCGGTCGCCGACGACATCGCCTCGGAGCATGTTCAGGTGATGACCGATCGTGACGACTGGTTCCTGGAGAAGATGACGTGCTACGGCGCGCTGTTTCTGGGTCCGCGCACCAATGTCGCCAATGGCGACAAGGTCATCGGCACCAACCACACGCTGCCGACCAGGAAGGCCGGCCGGTACACCGGCGGTCTGTGGGTGGGCAAGTTCCTCAAGACGCATTCCTACCAGAAGATCACCACCGACGCGGCGGCGGCGGAAATCGGCGCCTATGGCTCGCGGCTGTGCCTGCTGGAAGGCTTCGTCGGCCATGCCGAGCAGTGCAATCTGCGGGTGCGTCGCTACGGGGGCGAGAATGTGCCCTATGGCGGCGCGGCCGCCGTGCGCGGCTGAGGACGGGGGCAGGCGATGGGCGAGAACCGGGTCACCTCCGTGGATGTGGCGCGCGCGGCCGGCGTCAGCCAGCCGACTGTGAGCCGCGTCTTCACGGCCGGAGCTCGGGTCTCGCCGGAGCTGCGCGCCCGGGTGGAGGCCGCCGCCCGAAAGCTCGGCTATCGGCCCAACACGCTGGCGCGCGCCATGATCAAGGGGCGGTCCAATGTGGTCGGCCTGGTGGTCGCCTATCTGGACAATCCCTTCTACGCCGAGGCCATCGAGCTGCTCTCTCGCGCGCTGAAGGGGCTTGGCTATCACATCATCATCTTCACGGCGTCGAACGAGGAAGACAGTGTCGATCTGGCGGTCGAGGATCTCCTGGCCCATCAGGTCGACGGCATCATCCTCGCGTCGGTCAGCACGACGTTGCGGCTGACGCAGGAAATCCGAGGCGCCGGGATACCGCTGGTGCTGTTCAACCGGGGGCAGGACGACCTTTCGATTCCGGCGGTGACGGCGACGAACTACGCGGGCGGGCGCAAGGCGGCCGACCTGCTCGTCGGGCTCGGCCATCGCAGGATCGCGCATATCTCGGGGTGGCAGAAGTCGCTGACCGGCGTCGACCGGATGCGGGGGTTCCTCGACGGGCTCGCCGGCCACGGCCTGGAACCGGCCGCCTGTGTCGACGGTCGCTACGATCGCGAGACCGCCATGGCGGCGACGCGCGAGATCTTCGGCGGGACGGACCGGCCGGACGCCGTCTTCGTCGGCAACGACCACATGGCGTTCGCGGTGATGGAAGCGCTCATCCACGATCTTGGCCTGCGCGTGCCGGCCGATGTGTCGGTGGTCGGTTTCGACGACGTGAAGATGGCCGCCTGGCGGATGTTCGATCTCACGACGTTGCGCCAGCCGGCCAACGAGATGGTCGACGCCGTCGTCGACATGCTGATCCGCCTGATCGAGGGCAAGTCGCTGCAGCGCACGCGGGTGGAGATCGACAGCGTTCTGGTCGAGCGCGGGACGACGCGCAGGCGAAACCGGGAGTGAGCGAGACATGAACGAGGCTTCCCAGATCCCATTGCCGGTCGCGCCGGGGTTCCGGCTCGATGGCAAGCGCGCGCTCGTCGCCGGTGCCTCCTCCGGCATCGGGCTCGCGTGCGCGGCCGCCCTGGCCCAGGCGGGGGCGCACACGGTGGTGGCGGCGCGTTCCGCCGACAGGCTGGCGGCGCTGGTGGCCGCGCTGCGGGCGGCGGGACAGTCCGCCGAGGCGATGACGCTCGACGTCGCGGATGTGTCGGCGAGCGAGGCGGCCATCGAGGCGGCAGGGCCCTTCGACGTTCTGGTCAATTCGGCCGGGCTCGCCCGGCATGGGCCCGCGACGGAAACCACCGAAGCGGATTTCGACGCGGTGTCGGCGCTCAACTTCAAGGGGGCCTATTTCCTGACGCGCGCGGTGGCGCGCGGCTTGCTGGCGGCCGGGCGACCCGGATCGCTGATCAATGTCTCCAGCCAGATGGCCCATGTGGGCGGCATCGACCGCGCGGTCTACGCGGCCACGAAACATGCGGTGGAGGGCTTCACCAAGTCGATGGCGATCGAGTGGGGCAAGGCGGGCATTCGCGTCAATACGGTGTGCCCGACCTTCATCCGCACCGCCTTGACGCAATCGACGTTCGACCAGCCGGAGCGCCGGGCCTGGATCGAGGAGAAGATCAAACTGGGCCGGGTTGGAGAGGTCGAGGACATCATGGGGGCCGTGCAGTTCCTGGCCTCCGATGCCTCCGCACTCGTCACCGGCACGGCCTTGATGATCGACGGCGGCTGGACCGCCGATTGACGGGTCCATTCCAGACAAAGAGGGACATCATGTCCGATATTGCTTCGCGCATCGTTCGCTATGGCGAATTGCGCCCCTGCAAGACCGCCTTCATCGACGCCCATACGCCGGGCAGCGACCAGAAGGAAAACTTCACGATCATCGGCGGCGGCGTCTCGGAAAGCCCGGACCAGTACGTCCATATCCGCGAGACGCCGGGCTTCAACATCGGCGCCGCCGGGCAGCCGCCCAAGTGCCGCAATTCGCTGCACAGCCACACGACGGCGGAAGTGTTCTTCGTGCTCAAGGGGCGGTGGCGCTTCTTCTGGGGACGCCACGGCACCGCCGGGGAGTTCATCGCCGAGGAAGGCGATATCTTCAACATTCCGACCGGGATCTTCCGCGGCTTCGAGAATATCGGCACCGACTACGGGATGATCATGGCGATCCTCGGCGGCGACGATGCCGGCGGCGGGGTGACCTGGGCGCCGCAGGTGATCGAGGACGCGCGCGCGCATGGCCTCGTGCTGGGGGAAAACGGCGTCCTGTACGACAGCAAGAAGGGTGAGACCCTGCCCGAGGGCGTCGCGCCGATGCCGCTGCTCGACGACGAGGCTCTCAAGGCGTTCCCGGAAGTGCCGGTGGAGAAGGTCGTGCGCGACTATGTCGCGCGCTATCTCGACCTGCTGGCGCTGGCGGCAAACAGGCCGGCACGGGTCATCGGCCCGGATGCGCTTCTCCGGGACCGGCCCGGCTTCGCGGTCGATTTCCTGACGCGCGGCTCGATCCCCGACGAGATGACGACATGCGACAGGCACACGGTTCTGATGCCGGTGCGCGGACACTGGAAGCTGCGTCACGCCTGCGGCGAGACGGTGCTCAATCCCGGCGATACCTGCCTGCTCAACCCGGGTGAGGCCCATGCCATCGCGCCGTCGATGACCGGCGAGGCCGGCCTCTATCGCGTCACGGCGACCGACGATCCGGCCGGCCCGACCTGGGTGGGCTGACGACTTTGGCGGCCACGCGGCGGAGACCGGCGCGTCGCCGCCAGCCCGGATGCGTCTCGGCATCCGGGCGTGCTTTCCCGCGCTGGAGGTTTCATGACGCCCCTCGTTCTGTTGCCCGGCATGATGTGTGACGCGCGTCTCTTTGCGCCGCAGATCGCCGCCGTGTCGTCTCTTGCGCCGGTGATGACGATGCCCGTCGCCGGGCGGGACACGATGGCCGGCCTGGCCGGCGACATTCTCGCCTGCGCGCCGCCGCGCTTCGCGCTGGCCGGCCTGTCCATGGGCGGGATCCTCGCCATGGAACTGGTCCGCCAGGCCCCGGAACGGGTGGCGCGGCTGGCGCTTCTCGACACCAATCCGCTGGCGGAGGCGGAGGAGGTGAAGGCGCGTCGCGGGCCCCAGATCGAGGCGGTCGAGGCCGGCGGGCTGGACGCCGTCATGCGCGATGTGATGATCCCGAACTATCTGCACGACCCCGCCGATCCCAACGGCATTTCCGACCTGTGTCTGGAGATGGCCCGCGCGCTCGGTCCCGAGGTCTTCGTCGCGCAGTCGAAGGCCTTGCGCGATCGCATCGACCAGTGCGAGACGCTGCGGGCCTATCGCGCGCCGACGCTGGTCCTGTGCGGGCGCGACGACCGGCTCTGTCCGGTGTCGCGCCATGAGCTGCTGCACGCGCTTGTGCCGCACAGCACCTTCGAAATCGTCGAGGCGGCGGGCCACCTGCCAACCCTCGAACAACCCGAAACGACCACGGCGGCGCTTGTTCGCTGGCTGCAGGAGGCCGCATGACAACCTTGTCTTCCTCGCTTCTCGACGTGCTGCGGCGCGTCGACACGCCGACCGTGTGCAACGCCATCGAGGTGGCGCAGGGCAAGCGCGGCTTCAGTGACTTCACGCGCGGCACCATGCAGTGTTCGGCCCCCGATGAACCGCCCATCGTGGGCTTTGCCCGCACGGCCCGCATTTCGGCCCTGGCTCCGCCGCAGGATCCGCCGGAGGTCGTGCGCGCGCGCCGCATGGATTACTATCGCTACATGGCCGAGGGTCCGCGCCCCTCGCTCGCCGTGATCGAGGACATCGACCATCCCAATTGCATCGGCGCCTATTGGGGCGAGATCAACACCACCGTGCACAAGGGCTTCGGTCTGGCCGGCGCGCTGACCAACGGCGTGATGCGCGATCTGGGCGATCTGCCGAAGGGGTTTCCCGTGGTGGCCGGATCGGTGGGCGTCAGCCACGGCTTCGTGCATGTCACGGAGATCGACATCCCGGTGACCGTTCACGGGATGATCGTGCGTCCCGGCGCGCTGATCCACGCCGACCGGCACGGCGCCGTCGCGATCCCGGAAGGGGAGATCGCCCGGCTGGAAGAGGCGATCGCCAAGCTCTTGGCGACGGAGCGCATCGTGCTCGATGCGGCACGGGCGCCGGGCTTCGATTTCGCGCGCTTCGAAGAGGCCTGGCGCGCGTTCGAAAAAGCCCGGACCTGACGGGTCGCGCGTGCGGGGCCCCGCCCGCGCGGCGTGCCGGGCGGCGTGTCAGTGGTCGCGGGCAGGGGCCCGGGTGCCCTTTGCCGCGCCTGCCGTCTCCTCGTCCCAGAGGTCGAGGATGTAGAGCAGGTTGGAAACCGGCGGCAGGCGTGCCGCCGTCTTGCCGGCCACCAGATACTCCCCCGCCTGGATCGCGTTGTCGTCGATCGCAAGCCGGACGAGACGGTTGTCGTGCGGGCATTCGCGCTTCAGCACCGTCGAGATGCCGAGGCCCTGCGCCACCGCCTCGCAGGCGGCTTCGCGCGATGCGACGTCATAGGAGATCTTGGGCCTGAGCCCCGCGCGCGCCGCCGCGTCCATCAGCACCTGCCGGGTGAACGATCCCGTTTCGCGCACGATCGAGGGGCGCGCGCACAGCGTCTGAAGCGGGATCGACCCGCGGTCCGCCCAGGGATCGTCGGGCGGGACAATGGCGATCAGCGGCTGGTGGAACATCAAGCGGCAATGAAACCGCGACACCGGTCGCTCCAGTCCGACGAATGCGACGTCCAACTCGCCGGAGCGCACCTGATCCAGCAGCGTGCCGGTGTTGGCGGCGACGAACTCGAGATCCACCGCCGGGTAGCTGGCCTTGAACCGGCTGGCGACCGGCATGGCGATCTGCGGCGCGGAAAACCCGATGCGCAACACCTGCGGCTGCGCGGTCACGCCACGCAGCTCGGTGAAGGCGCCGTCGATCTGCAGCACCAGATCGCGCGCCACGCGCGCCGCCCGCACCCCGGCCTCGCTGAGCGCCACCGTGCGGCCATGGCGTGTGAACAGCTGGGTGCGCAGACTGTCCTCCAGCGCGCGCACCTGCTGCGTGACGGCCGGCTGACTGACCCCGAGACGTCGCGCGGCGCGCGAGAAGCTCTTTGCGTCGACCACCGCCAGAAACACCCGCAACCGGCGAATGGCGGTTTCGTCGCCGGGCGCGACGGCGGGTTTTTTCTCCACCGTGCTGGCGGAGGCGGAGCGGCGGGACATGGTTTCTTTCCGTCGTCTTGTCTGGCCCTGTCTCGATGTCTGGTCGTGGCGCGATGTCTGGTCGTGGCGCGATGTCCTGGTACGTCGGATGGCCGGGCGAGGTCCCAGGCCCGCGGACGTCGGTCCCGGATGCTGTCTAGTTATAAGTGTGAAATTATCGTTATGGTACGTCCATAATAGATGTCACGTCGCTGTCAAGTCGGGACCCTATGAGGCCTGTGTCCGCGCCACCTCCGTGCGGATGCCATCCTTGCCCCGAAGAGGCCCGCAATGAAAAAGATCCTGCTTGCCGGCGTCGCGACGCTGGCGCTGACCGCGTTCGCCCACGCCGATTGCCCGGCCGTCACCGTCGCCGACATGGGCGGTCTGAAGAGCACCTACCCCCAGCAGTTCGAACTGGCCGAGTTCCAGGCCGCGGCGAGCTGCACGCTTGCCTTCGCCGAGAACCCGGAAATCGCCGATCTGAACGCCCGGATCGCCGGCAACCCGTCGCAGCTGCCGCCGCTGGCCGAGCGCCTGCCGCGCGAGCCGCTGGTCGTCGCGCCCTATGCCGAGATCGGCCGCTACGGCGGCGTGTTCAACGGCCTGTCCAACGCCACCGAGGCCGGCACGTCGGAAGTCCTGTCGCTGCGCCATGTCAATCTGGTGCGCTTCTCCGACGATCTGGTGACCATCGTTCCCAACATCGCCAAGGGCTGGGCCTGGAACGAGGACTTCACCGAACTGACCTTCACGCTGCGCGCCGGTCACAAGTGGTCGGACGGCCAGCCCTTCACCGCGCATGACGTTGCCTTCTGGTACAACGACATGACGATGAACCCGAACGTGGTCGAGAAGCCGCGCGATCTGTGGGTCGCCGGCGGCAAGCCCATCGAGGTCGAGGCGGTCGACGATGTCACCGTGGTGTTCCGCATGGCGGCGCCGAAGCCGGGCCTGCTTGCGACCCTCGCCACCGATTTCGCCCAGCCCTTCCAGCCGCGCCATTTCCTCGGCAGGTTCCATCCCGACATCAATCCCGACGCCGACAAGCTGGCGCAGGAGCTCGGCTTCGAGACCGGCTACGAGCTGATCGCACTCTACTACAGCGGATCCGACTGGAAGGACGTGCCCTCGCCGCGTCTCAAGGCGCCCGAGGCCGTCGCCAAGCTGCCGGCCGCCGTCGTGCCGACGCTGGAAAGCCATATCGTCGTGGAAGACACGACCGAAGGTCGCCGTCTGGTCGCCAACCCCTTCTTCCACATGGTGGACACCGCCGGCAACCAGCTGCCCTACGTCAGCGAGATCGCCGAGACCTATGCCCCGGACAACGAAGTCCGTCTGCTCAAGCTGATCAACGGCGAGGTGGACTACAAGGCACAGTCCGTGGCGCTGCCGGACGCTCCGACGCTGCTCGACAAGCAGGAAGCCGGCGACTACACGGTCGACCTGCGGCCGCAGATCTCGATGCCGACCTTCTCCTTCAACGTCACGGCGAACGACCCGGAGAAGCGCGCGCTCTTCAACGAACGCGACTTCCGGGTGGCGATGAGCCATGCCATCGACCGCGCCGAGATCAACTCGGTGGCCTATTTCGATCTCGGCGAGCCGCGTCAGTACCTCGCCTTCGATCCGCTGCCGCCCTTCGCGAGCGCGGACCAGGCGCGCTACGCGACCGCCTTCGATCCCGAGCGCGCGGCCGCCCTGCTCGACGGCATCGGTCTGACCGACCGTGACGGCGATGGCCTGCGCGATCTTCCCTCCGGCAAGAAGCTGACGTTGAACCTGCAGTTCTCCACGCAGGGCATCCCGACCACGGTCGCCGAACTGGTGGCCCGGAACTGGTCGGACATCGGCGTCGAGACCGTGGTGAAGGAAGTGACCTCGGACGAGTATCGTGCCGCCCAGTCGGCGAACGAACTCGATGTCCTGGCCTGGGACAAGGGGCAGCCGCTGCCGGTCGTCCAGGGCGACAACAAGCTCTTCGTCCCGCCCTTCGGCGACTACTTCGGCCATCGCAACGCGATGCTGTGGGCCCAGTACCTCGAGACCGAGGGCGCGGAAGGCGTGGAGCCGCCGGCATGGGTTGGCGAGATGGCGGCCAAGGTCGCCGAGTGGCAGACGCATGAGATCGGCAGCGACGCCTCCAACCGTCTCGGTGCGGAGCTGATCCAGGCCCAGCTCGATGCGTTCCTCTTCATCGGCACCGTGGTCGCGCCGAGCCCGATCTACCGCTCGAACGACCTGGGCAACTTCGAGACGCCGAAAACCGCGTCCTACGAGTACTACCGGGCCTATCCCTACCGGACCCAGCAGTGGTTCCTGGCCCGGGACTGACCGCGATCCGACGTCGGGTGCGGGGGCTTCCCCCGCACCCGGTTTTCCCGTCCAGTCGCCGCGCATCGTGGGGAACTCGATCCATGGCCGCCTTCGTCCGCTTCATCGCCACGCGCGCCGGCATGGCGCTGCTGACCCTGCTGCTCGTCTCCTTCATCGTCTTCTCGCTGATGGAACTGGTGCCGGGCAATTGCGCCGAGCGCTACATCGCCTACAAGTCCACCCAGGGGCAGATCATCACCGAGGCCGACATCCGCGCCGAGGAAATCCGGATGGGGCTCGACCGTCCCTTCCTTGAGCGCTGGGGCGGCTGGGTCTGGGGCGTCTTCACCCGCGGCGATTTCGGCGAGAGCTGTCTGTGGCGCGTCGAAGTGAACCAGTTGATCGGCGACAAGTTCCTGCTGTCGCTGGGCATCTGCGTCGCGGCTCTGGTGCTCACCTATCTGATCGCCATTCCCGTCGGCATCCTGTCGGCGACCATGCGCGGCGGCGCCTTCGACACGGGGCTGCGCATTGTCAGCTACCTGGGGCTGGCGCTGCCCAACTTTCTCCTGGCGCTCGGGGTGATGCTCGCCTCGACCGTGCTGTTCCAGGACACGCTGGCCGGCCTGTTCAGCGCGCAATACCGCGACGCGCCGTGGTCGCTCGACAAGGTGCTGGACCTGATGAGCCGGGTGTGGCTGCCCATCGGCATTCTCGCCTGGTCCGCGACGGCGATCCAGCTGCAGACCGTGCGCGCGCTGCTGTCGGATGAAAAGGACAAGCTCTATGTCACGGCCGCGCGGGCGCGGGGCGTTTCCGGCGCGCGGCTGCTGTGGCGCTATCCGGCGCGCCATTCGCTTGGTCCGGTGGTCAATTCCATCGGCTTCGACCTCAACCGGATCTTCAACGATCTGCCGATCGTCGCGGCGGTCTTGACGCTGACCGAAGCCGGGTCGCTGCTGCTCGACGCACTCGCCCGCTCCAACGATCAGCAGCTCGCCGGTGCCATCATCTTTCTGCTGACGGCGTCGATCGTCGCCGTCAACTTTCTGACGGACATCGTGCTGGCCGTCATCGATCCGCGCGTCCGCGCGGGGCTCATGTAGGGAGGAGCGGATGATCGCGACCGATATGCAGGGCGAGCCGGCGGCGCCTGTCGCCGAAGCGTCCAGGCGCGGCGAGGCCTATTTCACCGCCTCGCAGGGCCAGCTGATCTTCGCCCGCTTCAAGAAGAAGCGCGCCGCCATCTTCGCCGCCTTTGTGCTGGGCGTCTTCGTGGCCTGTGGCGTCTTCGCGCCCTTCCTCTCGCCGTACGATCCCACCATCGCCGGGCGCAATGCGGACTACACCAACGGCGCACCGCAGCTCCCGCGGTTTTGCGATGCGAACGGCTGCTCCCTGCGTCCCTTCATTCACAAGGTCGAGCGCTATCGCGGCGCCGACACGAATTTTCGCTGGGTGACGCGCCAGACCGGGACGCGCGATTACCTGACCTTCCTGCCGCGCGGATGGGAATATCGCGTCGGGGCGATCTCCTGGGATCTGCCCGGCGAGACCTTCGACCTTTCCCTGCCGGGCATCGCCTTCGACCGGCATCTGTTCGGCGTCGAGACGGGCTTCATTCACCTGTTCGGCACCGATGCCACCGGCAAGGATATCTTCTCCCGCACGCTGCATGCCATCTGGGTGTCGCTGTCGGTCGGCACGCTCGGTGTGCTGATCGCCTTTTCCCTGGCACTGGTGATCGGCGGCGTCTCGGGCTATTTCGGCGGCTGGATCGACACCGTGTGCCAGGCGCTGACCGACGCGGTGCGCACCGTGCCGACCATCCCGCTCTTCATGGCGCTCGCCGCCTTCATTCCGCAGGAATGGTCGGCGGAGACGCGCTTCTTCTTCATTTCCATGATCCTGGGTCTCGTCGGCTGGCCGACGCTGGCGCGGCGCGTGCGCACCCACATCCTGGCGGAGCGCACCGCCGACTACGTGCTCGCCGCCCGGCTGGCCGGCGCCTCGCCGGCGCATACGATCCGGCGGCATCTGCTGCCCTCCTTCACCAGCTACATCATCGTCGATCTGGTGATTTCCTTTCCCTACATGGTCCTTTCGGAAACGGCCCTGTCCTTCATCGGACTGGGGCTGAAGGATCCGGTGAACTCGCTCGGTGTCATGTTGCAGAACGTCACGCGGGTGGACGTGCTGCTGAACTATCCCTGGTACTTCATCCCCGTTCCGATCTTCGTCGTGATCGTGCTGGCCTTCGTCTTCGTCGGCGATGGCCTGCGCGACGCGGCCGACCCGCATGAGGAGCGCCGCTGATGGCCGACAAACCGGTTCTGGAAGTCGACGATCTGTCGGTGCGCTTCCGCACCGACGAGGGCGAGATCACCGCCGTCGACGGCGTGTCCTTCTCGCTGCGTCCGGGCGAGGTGATGGGGCTCGTCGGCGAGTCCGGGTCGGGCAAGTCCGTCACGGCCAAATCCGTGATGCAGCTCAATCCCGGCAACACGATCTACGACCCGCGAAGCCGCATCACGCTGAACCTGGAGGAGGGGCCGGTCGACGTCCTGTCGCTGAAGACGGCGGCGGCCCTGCGCAAGGTGCGCGGCGATGCGGTCTCCATGATCTTTCAGGAGCCGATGGCCTCCTTCGCACCGGCGATCACGATCGGCGAGCAGATGGTCGAGCAGCTCACGCTGCACAGGCCGATGACCCGGCGCGAGGCGAAGGACCTGTCGATCCACATGCTGGAGCGTGTCGGCATCGCCGATGCGCCGACCCGCTTCGGCCAATACGCCTTCGAACTCTCCGGCGGCATGCGTCAGCGCGCGATGATCGCCACCGCCCTGTCGACCCGCCCGAAGCTGCTGATCGCCGACGAACCGACCACGGCGCTCGACGTCACCATCCAGGCCCAGGTGATCGACCTCATGAAGGATCTGGTCGCCGAGTTCGACATGGCGATCCTCTTCATCACCCACGATCTGGGTGTCATCGCGCAGACCGCCGACAGCGTGACGGTGATGTATCTCGGCAAGACCGTGGAGCAGGGACCGGTGCGCTCGGTGCTCAAGACCCCGGCCCATCCCTATTCGCGCGGGCTCATCAACGCGCTGCCGAAACTGGATGATCTGGCTTCGCCGCTGGTCCCGGTGCCGGGCGACATTCCAAGTCCCCTCGAGCGGCCTTCGGGCTGCGTGTTCCACACAAGGTGCCCGGTGGCGCTGGAAGCGCGATGCGCGCGGGAGGTTCCGGCGATGCGCGTCCTTGCCGACACGCATCGTGGCGCCTGTCTGCGGCTGGACGAAACCCCGGGAAGGGCGGTGGCATGAGCGCACATGACACACTGGTCGAGATCCGCAATCTGAGCGTCCGGTTTCCCGTGCGCGGCGGGCTGCTTGGCCCCCGGCGCGCGGTGCAGGCGGTGAACGACGTTTCGCTCGACATCCCACGCGGCCGGTTCTTCGGTCTGGTCGGGGAATCGGGATCGGGCAAGACCACGCTCGGGCGGGCGATCCTGCGCGCCGCGCCGATCAGCGGCGGGACGATCGCCTTTCATGGCGGCGACGGCGAGACACTCGATATCGCCACCATGAGCCGCGCGCAGGAAAAGGCGTTCCGGCGCAAGGCGCAGCTCATCTTTCAGGATCCCTACGCCGCGCTGAGCCCGCGCATGACGGTGCGCGACATCATCGCCGAGCCGCTGGAGATCATGAAGCTCACGCGCTCGCGTCAGGAAACGGACGCCCGGGTGCGGGACATCGCGGCGAAATGCCGGCTCAATGTGGAGCATCTGCGCCGCTTTCCCCATGCGTTCTCGGGCGGGCAGCGCCAGCGCATCTCCATCGCGCGCGCCCTTGTCGCCAATCCGCAGTTTCTGGTCGCCGATGAAAGCGTCGCCGCGCTCGATGTGTCGATCCAGGCCGACATTCTCAACATGCTCAAGGCGCTGCAGCGGGAGCTCGGGCTGACGTTTCTGTTCATCAGCCACGATCTGTCGGTGGTCGCCCATACCTGCGACACGGTCGCGGTGATGTATCTCGGGCAGATCGTCGAGGTCGGGTCGCGCGACGCGCTGTTCTCCGCACCCCGGCACCCCTACACCCATGCGCTTCTGTCGGCGATCCCCTCCCTCGACCCGGATGACAAGGGCAAGGCGGTGAAGCTGACGGGCGAGATCCCGAGCCCCGCCAATCCGCCGTCCGGCTGCCGCTTTCACACCCGGTGTCCGCATGCCACGGCGCTGTGTCGCAGCGAGGAGCCGGCCCTGCGCCGGGTCGGCTCCGCCACCCACCGGGTGGCCTGTCACAGGTCGGAGGACCTGTACGGCGCGTTTCCTGCGCCGGGCGGGACGCTCGGGTCAGCCCGCCGGCACGGCGAAGCGCCGCAGGCGCAGCGCGTTGCCGAGCACGAACACGCTGGATAGCGCCATCGCGCCGGCGGCCAGCATCGGCGACAGCAGCACGCCGAAAGCCGGCCACAGCACGCCGGCCGCCACCGGGATCAGCGCCGTGTTGTAGGCGAAGGCCCAGAACAGGTTCTGTCGGATGTTGCCGAGCGTCGCCTTTGACAGTGCGATGGCGTTCGGCACGCCGGAGAGGCTGCCGGACATGAGCACCACATCCGCCGCCTCGATGGCGACATCGGTGCCCGTGCCGATGGCGACGCCAATGTCGGCTTCGGCGAGCGCCGGGGCATCGTTGATGCCGTCGCCGACGAAGGCGAGCCGCCCGTGCGTCGCCTTGAGGCGCTTGACCGCCTCGACCTTGCCGTCGGGCATCACTTCGGCGATCACGTCGTCGATCCCCAGCCGCCGGGCGATGGCCGAGGCGGTCACCCGGTTGTCGCCGGTGATCATGGCGACGCTCAGCCCCAGATCGTGCAGGGTCCTGATCGCCTCGGGCGTCGTCTCCTTGATCGGGTCGGCGACGGCGACGATGGCCGCAAGCTTGCCGTCGATGGCGGCATAGAGCGGCGACTTGCCCTCATTGGCGAGCCGGTCCGCGGTATCGGAGAAGACGGAGGTCGACAGGCCAAGATGCGCCATGTAGCGGTCCGCGCCGATCTCGACCGTCGCGCCGTCGACCGTGGCCGTCACGCCGAGCCCGGTGAGGGACTTGAAGCCGCTGGCCTCGGGCACATCGAGGCCCTCCGCCTCGGCCGCCGCGACGATGGCGCGGGCGATCGGGTGTTCGGACTTCGCCTCGACGGCGGCGATCCGGGCGAGCACCGTCTCGCGCGGGGTGTCGCCGGCGGTTTCCAGGTCGGTGAGGGCCGGCTTGCCCTCGGTCAGCGTGCCGGTCTTGTCCAGCGCGACGACGCGGGCTTCCTTGAGCAGCTGCAGCGCCTCGCCCTTGCGGAACAGCACGCCCATTTCCGCGCCCCGCCCGGTGCCGACCATGATCGAGGTGGGGGTCGCCAGACCCATGGCGCAGGGGCAGGCGATGATGAGCACGGCGACCGCATTGACCAGCGCGAAGCTGAGCGCCGGCTCGGGGCCGAAGGCGAGCCAGACGGCGAAGGTCAGGACGGCCACGGCCATCACGGCCGGCACGAACCAAAGGGTGACGCGGTCCACCAGCGCTTGGATCGGCAGCTTGGAGCCCTGCGCCTCCTCCACCATGCGGATGATCTGGGCGAGCATCGTATCGGCGCCGACGGCCGTGGCGGTGAAGGCGAGCGCGCCGGTCTGGTTCACCGTGCCGCCGACGACGGTCGCGCCGGCGCTCTTGGCCACCGGCACCGGCTCGCCGGTGATCATGGATTCATCCACATAGCTCTCGCCGTCCGAGACGGTGCCGTCGACCGGGATGCGTTCGCCGGGGCGCACCTCGACCACATCGCCCGGCGCCACGTCGGCGACCGCGATTTCCATCGTTTCGCCCTCGCGGCGCACGCGGGCGGTTTTGGCCTGAAGGCCGACGAGCCGCTGGATCGCCTGCGAGGTGCGGCCCTTGGCGCGCGCTTCCAGCCAGCGGCCGATCAGGATCAGCGTCACGATGACGGCGGCGGCCTCGAAATAGACGTTGACCGTGCCGGCCGGAAGCAGGGCGGGCGCGAAGGTCGCCACCAGCGAGTAGGAAAAGGCGGCGGCCGTGCCGACGGCGACCAGCGAGTTCATGTCCGGGCCCCCGCGCAGCAGGGCGGGAAACCCGTGCACGTAGAAGCGCCGGCCCGGCACGGCCAGGACGAAGGCCGTAAGCGCGAACTGCAGCAGCCAGTTGGTCTGCTGGCCAAGGGTCGCGAGGATCCAGTCGTGCACGCCGGGAATGATCTTGGAGCCCATCTCCAGCACGAAGACCGGCAGCGTGGCGACGGCCGCCAGCATCACATCGCGCCTGAGCCGGGCTTCCTCGGCGTCGCGGCGGGCCGCCAGACCCTCGTCGGCCGAGGCCGCCGTGTCGAGCACGCGGGCCTCGTAGCCGGTCGCGGCGACGGCGGCGACGAGATCGTCGCGCGCGGCCGTGCCCTCCACCCGGGCACGTTCGGTGGCGAGATTGACGTGCGCCGAGGTGACGCCGGGCACGGCGTTCAGTGCCTTTTCCACGCGCCCGACGCAGGAGGCGCAGGTCATGCCCTCGATGGCGAGGTCGATGGTGCCGGCGCTTTCCCGCACCTCATAGCCGGCGCGGCTCACGGCCTCGGCGAGCCTTGCGCGCGACACCGGTTCCGACAGCGCGATGCTGGCGGTTTCCGTGGCGAGATTGACATTGGCTTCGGCAACGCCGGGGACGGCGGTCAGCGCCTTCTCCACGCGCCCGACGCAGGACGCGCAACTCATGCCTTCGATCGGCAGCGTGATCCTGTCCGCCGCGACGGATGTGATCGGAGCGTTCATGGCGATCTCCTCGATCCATATGGGATTGAGGTGAGCGTGAGGGTTCCAGCGAAGGGAGGGTCAAGGGAAAAGCGACCCGTGTCCGGCGGTCAACGCGTGGACGGCGCGCACCGGTGGGCGCTCACGGCCAGTCCGGCGGCAGAACCTCCGGGCATTGCCGGTCGAATTGCGCCAGAACCTCAGCGAAGCCGTGGCGCGGATGCCAGGCGAGGTCGGTGGCGGCCGAGCGAGAGGCGTAGACCCGGTCTATGCAGGTGGGAAGTGGCCATCCGCGCCGGTCGAACGCGTCGGCGAGCTCAGGGCATCTGTTGCGGATGACGGCGTCGGCCCCGCATGCCAGAGCCTCGCAATCGTCCGGCTGGAACGCGACGCGTCCGGAGACGACATGGCACTGGAAAGCCGGCCCGGGATTGACCAGCGCGGCCGCATGGGCGACGGCGACGTCCCGCACATCGACCCCGCGATGAAGGCGATACACGGCCGTCCGGTTGACCGGCTCCGGGAAGCATCGCCCCACGCGCAGGATCCGGACCGCCAAACGCGGCCCGGCAAGCTCCGCGAGCGCGCGCTCGGCCTCATGTTTCGTGCGATGATAGATGGTTCTCGGCTGTGGCGCGGTGGCCTCGTCGATCCAGACGCAGCGCGTCGCCTCGACGACGTTGCCATAGAGCGCGGTGGTGCTGGTGAACACCACGCGCGGGATGTGGAGCCGGCGGGCACACTCCGCAAGGGTTCGCGTCGCGTCGACATTGATGCGCCAGAATTCGGTGTCGGATACCCGGCCCACGTGTGGCGCATGCAGCGCGGCGGCGTGGATGACCGCGTCGGCACCCGCCATAGCCGCTTCGAGAGCGCCTGGATCGCAGATGTCGGCCGTCACCCGCGTTGTCGGGAAGGGCGTGCGATCTAGACCGACGACATCGTGGTCTCCGGCAAGCGCGCGCACGATGGCACGTCCGACCCGCCCCGAACTGCCGGTCACGACGAGTTTCATGATCGTCCCCGATTTCGTGCCGCGCGTCGTCGCGCCGGAATGGCTTCGGTATCCGGCATCGGAGCGTCAGCGGTCGTCGGTCTCGAACTGAACGCCGAGCTGCGTGCCGGTGCGCCAGCGCACCACGGCCTGAACCTGGATGTCCTCGTTGACGATCCGAAGCTCGAAACGGTCGGGGATCTCCACCGTATTGGGGAGAATCAGAAGCGCGCCGTTTTCGGAGAGATTTCGAACCCGGCAGTCGTAGACGATGTTCTTCAGCCCCAGGACGATCCTGCCGCCCTTCAGGGTGCGGTGGCGTGGGCTTTCGCGCCGATCCCTGTCCGTCATCCCGCCGTCGTCCCGTTCCCGATGGTCCGTCTGCTTTTGCATAGCCGATTCTCCCCCGCGACTGGGGCCTGATTGCGCCCGCAAGAGGGTTTTTTCGGGTTACCTGGCGCCGCTGGAGCGGGCGCAGGCGATGCACAGCGTCGCCGCCGGATCGACGCCGAGACGCTTGTCCGCGATTTCCTCGCCGCAGGAGAGACAGTCGCCGTAGGTGTCCGCGTCGAGGCGGACGAGGGCGGCGGCGATGCGCGCGAGTTCGGCCACGCGGCTGCGCTCCGACGCCTGGGCCATGGCCTGACCCTGCAGGGCGTCCATGCGCGACAGCCGACCGACCGACTGCTGATCGAGCGCGACAGGGCGCTCAGGCTTTCCAGCTCCTGCTTGCGCGCGAGCAGCCGGGCGCGGGCTTCCTGGGGATCGATCACCGTTTCACCTCCGGCGGCCGGCGTTCTCCCGCGCCCCTCGGGCGGCTGGCGTCAGGGGCGGCGCGTCGCGTCCAAGGGTTTCACAGGCAAGGGAGGATCGCAATGCCGGGGCGGGCGGCGAAAACGCCGGCTTGACCGCGCCATGCGGGGCAGGCATTCCGGAGGCATGACCGGTTGCGCCGGCTGTGAGGGAGAGCCACGACCATGACCATGCTGATTGCCGGATTGATCCTGTTTGTCGGAATTCACGCCCTGCCGATGCGTCCCGCCCTGCGGGCCCCGTTGCGCCAGCGGCTCGGCGAACTGCCCTACAAGGCTGTCTTTTCCTTGATTTCGCTGATCGGCCTGGTGTTGATCGTGCAGGGCTACGGCGCGGCCCGCGCGGCCGGCCCGGCGCTCGTCTACAGCCCGCCCGTCTGGCTGTCGCATGTCACGCTCCTGCTGATGATCCCGGTCTTCATCCTGCTGGTCGCCGCCTATGCGCCAACCGGGCACATCAAGGCGAAGCTCAAGCACCCGATGGTCCTTGCGGTGAAGATCTGGGCCTTCGCCCATCTGCTGGCCAATGGCGACATCGCGTCGGTCGTCCTCTTCGGCGGCTTTCTCGCCTGGGGCATCGTCGACCGGATCTCCTTGAAGAAGCGCGGCGACATCGGCGGGGCTGCGGCGCTGCGGATTTCCTCGCGCGGCGATGTGATCGCGGTGGTCGCCGGTCTGGCGCTCTATGTCGTCTTTGCCTTCTATCTGCATGAATGGCTGTTCGGCGTGCCCGTGATCGCGTAAGGACAGGCTGCGCGCCCCGCCTCACTTGCGCCATGAAGGCACGCGAGGGAAACGGCCTGCCGGCGGGCGCGGCGGTGCACGCCGGCTCCGGCAACGGGCGTTTGCCAGTGCCGGGACGAATGGATAATGTGGCGCCGCGCGGCGCGGGTCGCGGGATGACAGGACGCGTGGCGAACGCCGCGTGATGAAAACGAGACAGCCGGGAAATCGCACTACATGTCGGACATTTTTCGCGAGGTCGACGAGGAAATCAGGCACGAGCGCTACAAGCGCCTGTGGGACCGGTTCGGCATCTATGTGATTGCGCTCGCCGTCGTGGTGGTCGCGGGCACCGCGGCCTACCGCGGCTGGATCTACTGGCGCGAGACCCAGGCCCAGGCCTCCGGCGACGTCTTCCTCGAGGCCGTGCGGCTCGCCGAGGAGGGCAACCACGCGGCGGCCGAGGGGCGTCTGGCGGAGTTGAGCGACGCGACGGGCGGATACCCGGCGCTGGCGCGGCTGCGCATGGCGGGTCTGAAGGCTGAGGCCGGCGACACGGCCGGAGCGCTTGCCGCCTTCGATGCCTTCGTCGCCGACAGCGGCGAGGACGATCTTCTGCGTGACGTCGCCCGGCTGCGCGCCGGATATCTCGCGCTGGAGACGAGCGATTACACCGGCGTCGCGGACCGCGTCGAGCCGCTGACGGGCGAGGACAACGCCTGGCGGTTCCTGGCGAGCGAAGTGCTGGCGCTGGCCGCCTGGAAGGCGGGCGACACGTCGGCGGCACGCCGCTGGACCGGAGCGATCCTGAACGGCGAGACCGCGCCGAGCGATGTGGTCGCGCGCGCCCGCACCCTTCAGGAGCTTCTCAACGCGGCCGAAGGCACGCCGGCGGACGAGGCGGATTCGTAATGACGGCACGGACATGGACCAACGCGCTGGTGATCGGCGCGGCGCTCGCGTTGAGCGGATGCGCGGCCGTTTCGGGCCTCAATCCCTTCAACCGCGAGGAAATTCTCCCCGGTGAGCGCGAGGCGCTGTTCGACAACGTCGATCCGGCGTCCGAGGCAACCGCGCGCAGCGCCCGCATCGGATCGGCCTCCGCCGTCGCGTGGCGACAGGGCGCGGGCAACGCGGCCAACAATCCCGGCAACGTCTCGGCCAATGTCACCGGCGCGCGCGCCTGGCGCGCCAGCGCGGGCGGCAGCGGCGGCGGCATGTTCTCCGGCAGCGTCCGCATCGCCGCGCGGCCCGTGTCGGCCGACGGCCGGATCTTCGTCTACAACCAGAACGGCGACGTGACGGCCCTGTCGACCAACGGCGGGCGACTGTGGCGCCGGTCCCTGCGCCCCGAGGGCGAGCGGGACGTCGCGTCGGGCGGCGGTGTCGCCGTCGATGGCGGTCGGGTCTTCGCCGCCACCGGCTACGGCCAGCTCGTCGCGCTCGACGCGGCCTCCGGCAGCGTGCTGTGGACGAAGGACATCGACGCTCCGGCGCGTCAGGCGCCGGCGGCGGCCGACGGCACGGTGTTCGCCGTCACCCAGACCGGCGACATCTACGCCATGGCGCAGGGCGACGGTGAACAGAAGTGGTCCTACACGGGGATCGCCGAAAGCAGCGGTCTGCTCGCCTTCGCCAACCCGGCGGTGGCCGGCGGCACGGTGATCGTGCCCTTCACCTCCGGCGAGGTCATGGCGCTCGACGTCAAGAGCGGCGAACCGAAGTGGATCGAGGGCGTGACGCGCTCCTACCGCACGCGTGCGGTCTCCGGTTTCTCCGATGTGTCCGCCAGCCCGGTGATCTCCGACGGCGTGGTCTATGCCTCCGGCGTGTCCGGGCGGGTCGTGGCCTCGCGCCTGTCGACCGGCGAGCGGCTCTGGAGCCAGGACGTGGGCTCGCTGCACACCCCGGTCGTGTCGGGCGACGCGCTGTTCCTCATCGACATCGAGGACCGGATGATCGCGCTCGACCGCAAGACCGGCGAGCCGCTGTGGCGCGCGGTCCTGCCCAATGTCGAGGGGCGGCGCAAGTCGCGCATCAACTGGGCCGGTCCGGTGCTCGCCAACGGCGTGCTGGTCGCCGTGTCGAGCGACGGCCGCCTCGTGCGGGTCGACGCCGCCTCGGGGCGCATTCTCGGCACCGCCAACACCTCGGAAGACATCTTCGTGACGCCGATCCTCGCCGGGGGACGGATGGTCACGATCACTTCGAAGGGCGACGTCGTCGCCTTCAACTGACGCGGCGCCGGTCCCGGCCCTGACGGCTGCCCCGGGTGGTCGCCCGGGGTCGTCCGGGGCCGGCCGGTCGTCCACGGGAACACCCTCGTGTCTGCAAAGATCGCCATCATCGGACGGCCCAATGTCGGCAAGTCCACGCTGTTCAATCGCCTGGTCGGCAAGCGCCTGGCGCTGGTCGACGACACGCCGGGCGTGACCCGCGACCGGCGCGCCGGCGACGCGCGGCTGGGCGATTTGCGCTTCACGATCCTCGACACGGCGGGGCTGGAGGAAGCCGCCGCGCGCACGCTGGAAGGGCGCATGCGCGCGCAGACGGAAGAGGCCATCGCCGAAGCCGATGCGGTTCTTTTCGTCGTGGACGCGCGTGCCGGCATCACCCCGAGCGACACGCATTTCGCCAATCTGCTGCGCAAGACCGACACGCCGGTGATCCTCGTCGCCAACAAGGCGGAGGGGCGGGCCGGCGAACCCGGGCTCTACGAGGCCTTCGGGCTCGGCTTCGGCGATCCGATCGCGCTGTCGGCCGAACACGGCGAGGGCCTTGCGGATCTCTATGACGCGCTGGCGCCCATTGTCGAGGCGGCGGGAGACGAGGGAGCGGCGCCGCTCGCCGAGGCCGTCACCGACATCGCCGTGGATGTGGACGCCGAGGGCGAGACCCCGGACGAGGCGGCGGCCGGATCGGCGCGCAAGCCGCTGCGGGTCGCCGTCGTCGGCCGGCCGAACGCCGGCAAGTCGACGCTCATCAACCGGCTGCTCGGAGAGGAACGGCTGCTCACCGGGCCGGAAGCCGGCATCACCCGCGATTCCATCTCCGTCGACTGGCTGTGGCGCGACAAGCACGTCAAGCTGTTCGACACCGCCGGCATCCGCCGCAAGGCGCGGGTGCAGGAGAAGCTCGAGAAGCTCTCCGTCGCCGATGCGCTGCGCGCCATCAAGTTCGCGGAAGTGGTGGTCGTCACGCTCGACGCGACCATGCCCTTCGAGAAGCAGGACCTGCAGATCATCGAACTCGTCGCCCGCGAGGGCCGGGCCCTGGTCATCGCCGTCAACAAGTGGGACCTGATCGAGGATCGCGCCGAGGCGATGCAGACCATCAGGGATGCGTCGGAGCGCTATTTCAACCAGATCCGCGGCGTCGAGATCGTGACGCTCTCCGGCC
This sequence comes from Stappia sp., assembly GCF_040110915.1. Lineage (NCBI taxonomy): Bacteria > Pseudomonadati > Pseudomonadota > Alphaproteobacteria > Hyphomicrobiales > Stappiaceae > Stappia > Stappia sp. The sequence continues at coordinate 276,927 of NZ_CP157793.1, forward strand.
TGCACGGTCGCGGGCTCGACAAGCTGTTCGAGGCCGCCTTCCGCGCCTATGGGGTGTGGAACCGCCGCGTGTCGACCGCGCGGCTCAACCGCTGGCTCGACGGGGTGCTGGTGCATCATCCGCCGCCCGCCGTGGCCGGGCGCCGCGTCAAGCTGCGCTACATGACGCAGGCGAAGGCCCGCCCGCCGCATTTCATCGTCTTCTGCTCGCGCCCCGAGGCGCTGCCCGAAAGCTACACGCGCTATCTGGTGAACGGCCTGCGCGAGACCTTCGACATGCCGGGCACGCCGATCCGCCTGACCTACCGCAAGGGCGACAACCCCTACGAGGCCAAGGCGAAGAAGCGGAAGATCCAGTAGCGCAAGATCATTTGCTCGCGCCGCGTCAGCCGGCGAGCGGCGTTAGCCGACGATCACGATGTGCAGCGCGCGGGGTCCGTGGGCGCCCAAGAGCAGCGTCTGCTCGATGTCGGCGGAGCGCGACGGTCCGGTGATCATGTTCACCGTGCGCGGCATGACGCCCTTGCCGTAGGTGTCCCGCACCCGCTCCCAGACGCTTTCGTAGTCGCCGGCGACGTCGCCTGCCTCCAGCACCACGATGTGGTGTTCGGGCAGGAAGTTGAGCGTGGTGGGATTGTCCGGCCCCGAGGTCAGGACCAGCGTGCCGGTTTCCGCCACGCCGCCGAGCGCATGCGAGACGGTGGCGAGATCGCTGCCCTCGGCCGCGCCGGAGCGGATGACGAGATGGGCTTGGCCGTCCCAGGGCAGGGCGGCGAGCCGGGGATCGCTCCCCATGCGGATCTCGGGCGGCAGGTTCTTCGATTTCAGATAGGCGCTGACGGCGGCCGGAACGTCCTCACCCGAGGCGACGCGATCCACGCTGGCCTGCACGCTTTCGGCCATCTGCCGGAAGAGATCGACGCGCGCAGCGGGATCGAGCCGGCCGCGCTCCGGGATGAGCCCGCGCGGCGCGCGCTGCAGCCGGTCGGCGACGGCGGCGCGCCGCGCCGTGTCGTCGGCCTTGCGGCCCATGGCGCTGCGCATCTTGGCGAGAATGGCGGTGCGGGCGTCGCTCATGCCGCGTTTCTCCGTTTCGCCCATTGGGCCTGGAAGGTCTCGCCCTCCGGTGCCGGCAGGTCGCGGTACTTCGTCCAGCCGCCGGCGAGCGGCAGCGCGGCGAAGCGCCCCTTCGCGCGCCCCAGGCGGCCGAGCACCCCCATCGCCAGCCGGGTGGCGGCCTGATAGAGCGCTGGCCGCTTGGCGAAAAACGCCCAGAGCCCAAGCCCGGTGCGCGCCGTCGCCGGCGTGAGATTGCGGGAAAACTCCCGCTCGCGCCAATGGCGCATCATCTTCGGCAGGGGAATGCGCATCGGGCACACGCTTTCGCAGCGCCCGCAGAAGGTCGAGGCGTTGGGCAGATGGCCCGACTGGTCGACGCCGACCAGCGACGGGGTGAGCACCGCGCCCATCGGGCCCGGATAGACCCAGCCGTAGGCATGGCCGCCGACCGCGTGATAGACCGGGCAATGGTTCATGCAAGCGCCGCAGCGGATGCAGCGCAGCATGTCCTGAAACTCGGTGCCGAGCATGGCGGAACGCCCGTTGTCGAGCAGCACGACGTGATAATCCTCCGGCCCGTCCGGGTCCTCCGCGCGGCGCGGACCGGTGGAGAAGGTCGTGTAGACCGACATGTCCTGCCCGGTCGCCGAGCGCGCCAGCACGCGCAGGATCTGCGACACGTCCTCCAGCGTCGGCACGATCTTCTCGATCGAGGCGACGACGACATGGGTCTTCGGCAGGATCTGGGTGAGATCGCCGTTGCCCTCGTTGGTGACGATGACGGAGGTGCCGGTCTCCGCGATCAGGAAATTCGCGCCCGTGATGCCGATGTCGGCCTGAAAGTATTTCTCGCGCAGGACGGAGCGCGCCTCGCCCAGCAGCGTGGTCGGCTCCTCCAGATTGCGCGCCGGATCGAGATGCGTATGCACCCGGCGGAAATCCGATTCGACCTGGTCCTTGTTGACGTGCACGGCCGGGGCGATGATGTGGCTTGGATGCTCGCCGCGCAGCTGGATGATGTATTCGCCGAGATCCGTCTCCACCGGCGTGACGGAATGCTCCTCCAGGAAGTCGTTGAGCCCGATCTCCTCGGTGATCATCGACTTGCCCTTGGTGACGGTGCGCGCGTTCTTCTCGCGGCACAGCTCGAGGATGATGCGCCGCGCGTCCTCCGCCGTTTCCGCCCAGTGCACTGTGCCGCCGGCGGCTTCCACCTTTTCCGCGTAGATCTCGAGATAGAGGTCGAGATGGGCGAGCACGTGATCCTTGATGTCGCGGGCGTTGTCGCGCAGCGCGTCGAACTCCGGCAGCCCGGCGGCGGCCTTGGCGCGCTTGCCGATGAAGCCGGAGCGCACGTTGCCAAGCGCGCGCTGCAGCATGGCGTCGTCCAGCGCGGCGCGCGCATTGTCCTTGAAGACCGGCGAGGTGATCTGCATGTCCCTGCTCCCTCGAGCCCGTTGACTGTCGTCGCGCGCTAGCCGCCGCGCGTCCCCTCGCCGATGGCGGGGTGGTCGGTCATGCCGGCGAGCACCTCGGCCACGTGGCGCGCCTCGATCGGCTTGCCCTCGCGCTTGAGCTTGCCGGCCATGTTCATCAGGCAGCCGAGATCGCCGGCCAGCAGCACCTCCGCGCCGCTTTCGGCGATCGTCGCCGTCTTCTCGCCAACGATCTTGTTGGAGATGTCGGGATATTTGACGCAGAAGGTGCCGCCGAAGCCGCAGCACACGTCGGCGTCGCGCATTTCCTTCAGCTCCAGCCCCGCGACGGAGGCGAGCAGCTTGCGCGGCTGGGCCTGGATGCCGAGTTCGCGCAGGCCCGAGCAACTGTCGTGATAGGTCACCGGACGGTCGAACCGCGCCTCGACGCCGGTGACGCCGAGCACGTCGGTGAGAAAGCTCACCAGCTCGAACACACGGGCGGAAAAGGCCTCGGCCCGGGCCGTCGCGTCCGCGTCCCCGTCGAAGAGCTCGGCGTAATGCTTCTTGAGCATGCCGGCGCAGGAGCCCGAGGGCGCGACGATATAGTCGTAGCCCTCGAAGGCACGGATCACGGCGGCGGCGATGTCGCGCGCATCCTTGCGGTCGCCGGAGTTGAAGGCCGGTTGGCCGCAGCAGGTCTGGGCCGCCGGCACCTCGACGATGCAGCCGGCATCCTCCATCAGCTTCACCGCCGCGAAGCCGACGCTCGGGCGAAACAGGTCCACGAGGCAGGTGACGAAAAGCCCGACACGCGGGCGAACCGCGGAGGCGGCGGACGGATCGGCTTGCGAGGGCGCGCCGGCCGGCGCGGATGCGGTCATGGGGTCGGGACTTCCTCTGTCGGACGGCGGGCGGTGCGCCGTCGCTTGCTGTCTTCCTGCTTCTGGTCGATGCGCTGCTCGAGCCGCATTTCGGAGACGTGATTCCAGGTGCCGGTGCGCGCCACCTCATGCACGACCTGCTCGACATAGTCGATATGCGCGACCGCCGCGTCGGCGGCCGCCTGGGCGTCGGCGCGCATCACCGCATCGTAGATGGCGCGGTGCTGCTCGAGCAAGCGCTCGCGCGAGCCGGGATAGCGATAGAGCTGTGCGCGATTGTAGAAAACGCCGTCGGCGAGCAGCCGGTAGCACGAGCGCAGCGTGTGCAGCAGCACGATGTTATGCGCGCTTTCGCCGATCGCCTGATGGAACTCCACGTCGAGCTCGGCTTCCTCGGCGAAATCCTCCTGCTCGTGCGCCTTCTCCATCGCCTCGAAGAGGTCGCGGATGATCTCCCGGTCGGCCTCCGTCGCGCGGTTGGCGGCGAAGCGGGCGGTGGTGCGCTCGATCTCGCGGCGGTACTCCAGATAGTCGGCGATGGCGGGCGGATGGCGGCGGACCAACTCGACGACGGCCTCGGAAAACACGGTGCCGATCACGTCGGCGACATAGGTGCCGCCGCCATGCCGGGTGGCGAGCAATCCGCGCTCCTCCAGCGTCTTGAGGGCATTGCGCAGGATCGGGCGCGACACGTCCACCTTCTTGGCCAGCTCGCGCTCCGAGGGCAACCGCTCGCCCGGACGCAGCACCCCTTGCAGGATCAGCTCTTCCACCTGATCGACAACCGCGTCCGCCGTGCGATTGTGCTGAATCTTCCGGAAAATCATCGTGCCGCTCGAGCGTTCTTCATTGCAATGCAACAAAATTCTGTTGCATTGCAGTATAGTTTGACCCGTTCTTGTCGATATCGGTCAATCTATTCTGTGTTGCTTTGAGTGGTCAATATTGTTATCCAATTAATGTCAGGCGGTTGTCCGGTTGGGAGGCCGGCGCCGGTGACCGGAGTTTCCGGGTGTTTCCGCGGTCTTTCCGGCGTGCCTTCAGGAGGGGAACGCAACGGAAGGGAAGGGGCCCCGGCTTCGACTGACGGTTCGGGCCCGTGCAGGCGCGCGGGGCTGGACCATGGGTGCGCGCAGGCGCGGACCCGGGGGGCGGTCGGTGTTCGACGCACGGCCGTCAGACCTGAAATGGCAGGACTGACTTTGGGAGGAGAGGTCCAGTGAAGAAACTTGCTTCAGCACTTGCCGTATCGGCATCGCTTGCCGTCGCGTCGCCCGCGATGGCCATCGACAATCTCAACTGGGACATGCAGTCGACCTATCCGGGCTCGCTGACGCAGCTCGGCACGCTCGGCAAGGTCCTGTCGGAGCGCCTGAACGCGGTCTCCGGCGGCGCCATCAACCTGACGTTCCACGAGCCCGGCGCCATCGTGCCGGCGCTGGAAACCTTCGACGCCGTGGCGTCGGGCGCGGTGCAGGCCGGCTGGTCGACGCCGGGCTACTGGACGGGCAAGGATTCCTCGCTCGCGCTCTTCGCGGCGGTGCCCTTCGGTCCGCGCGCGTCCGAATACATCGCCTGGATGAAGTTCGGCGGCGGGCAGGAGCTGTTCGACGAGATCTACGCGCAATACGGCATCAAGTCGCTGGCCTGCGGCGTGATCGCGCCGGAGGCGTCGGGCTGGTTCCGCAACGAGATCACCTCGGCCGACGACCTCAAGGGCCTGAAGATGCGCTTCTTCGGTCTCGGTGCGAAGGTCATGCAGAAGCTCGGCGTGTCGACGCAGCTGCTCGCCGGCGGCGACATCTTCCCCGCGCTCGAGCTCGGCACCATCGACGCCACCGAGTTCTCCATGCCGGCGATCGACCTGAAGCTCGGCTTCTATCAGGTCGCCAAATACTACTACTTCCCGGGCTGGCACCAGCAGTCGACGATCTTCGACCTGATGCTCAACAAGGACGAGTGGGACGCGCTCGACGAGCAGACCAAGGCGGTGTTCGAGACCGTGTGCGACGCCCAGATCACCTACGGCATCGCCGAGGGCGAGGCGATCCAGCCGGCCGCGCTCGCCGAGCTGCAGGAAAAGGGCGTGAACATCAAGTCCTGGGATCCCGCGATCCTGGATACGCTGCGGTCCGCGTGGGACGAGGTGGTCGAGGAAGAAAAGGCCGCCAACCCGAACTTCGCCCGCGCCTGGGAGTCGCTGAGCAACTTCCGCGAGCAGTACAAGATCTGGTCGGAACTCGGGTACCTCCAGTAATCCGATAGCCGCGACGCCGGTCGCGCCGGGGAGATCTCCGGCGCGACCTCTTTGCGTGCGAAGGCCGTGTGCCTGACGGGCCGTTTCGGCCGTGCCCCGGTTCCGCGCCCGGCCGGCGCGGGCGGGTCGTCCGGAGGCTGCCCTCGCGCGGGGACGGACAGGCTGCGCCGCTTCCTTCGGGAGCCAGTCGTTCGGAAAAAGGTGCGTTCCTCATGCCACTCTTGCTTTGTCTGGCCGGTATCGCCTTGTCGATACTCGCGCTTTTCGGCCTCGGCATTCCAGCCTACGTGCTGTGCGCCGTGGGCTTCATCCTGTGCGTGATCGGCGGGCTGATGCGCGCCCGCCTGTCGCTGGCGCTTGCCGGGATGGTGTTCGCCGCCTTCGTCTTCGCGATCACGCCGGACGGGTTTTCCGCGATCCTGGAGATGATGGACGTCAACCCGCGGGGCTTCTTCAGGGTCTATGACGGGGCCTCCGGCTTCATCGGCGCGCTGCTCATTCTCGCCCTGACGCTGCTGATGGTCCGACGTCATGCGCCCGCCTCCTTCGAGACGATGCTCGGCGCCTCGGACGACATCGACCGGATCGTGGTCGGCGTCGGCAAGATCGCGGCCTGGCTTTTCATTCCGATGATGATCGTCATCTTCTACGATGTGTCGCAGCGCAAGATGCTCGACTTCGACAACAACATCATCGACTCGGCCTTCTACTTCGACTCTACCAAGCTTCAGGAGCTGCAATGGCACCTGCATTCGGTGCTGTTCCTGCTGTGCCTGGGCTTTGCCTATCGTTACGACGCCCATGTGCGCATCGAGCTCGTCCGCGACCGCATGAAACCGCGCACCCGGGTCTGGATGGAGTTCGCCGGCATCGTCGCGTTCCTGTTGACCTACTGCTACCTGATCGTCGAATTCGGCTGGGTCTTCGCCTCGAAGTCCTACGAGATCGGCGAGGTGTCGGCCGCGCAGACCGGCCTGAGCCACCGCTGGGTCGTCAAGTCCATGCTCCCGATCGGCTTCGCCTTCCTGTTCGCCGCAGGGCTTTCCGCCGCCTTCCGCTGCGCCGTGTTCCTGTTCGGGCCGGCGCATCTGCAGGCGGAATCCGGGGATTACGCGGGCACGCATCACGCCGACCTTCCGGAGGACGTGGCCTCCAAGGGTCCGATAACGGATTGATCGGGAGACGCTGCAATGACTTTCGTGGAACTTCTTCCGATCTTCATGTTCATCGCGCTCGGGATGCTGCTGTTCACCGGCTTTCCCGTGGCCTTCATCCTCGGCGGCATCGGCCTCGGCTTCGCCTTCCTGGCGCAGGAACTCGGCGCCTTCAACGTGGCCCGCCTCGTCATCATTCCGAACCGGATCTTCGGCAGCACCATGGAAAACCCGGTGCTGGTGGCGATCCCGATGTTCATCTTCATGGGAACGATGCTTGAGAAATCCGGCGTCGCCAAGGACCTGCTTCACTGTCTGCAGGTGCTCACCCGCCGCGTGCCGGGCGGGCTTGCGCTGTCGGTGACCCTGATGGGCACGATCATGGCCGCGACCACGGGCATCATCGGCGCCTCGGTGGTGATGATCACGCTGCTCGCGCTGCCGGTGATGATGGAGCGCAACTACAACATCCCGCTCGCCACCGGAACGATCGCCTCGTCCGGCACGCTCGGCATCCTCATTCCGCCATCGATCATGCTGGTGATCATGTCGGATCTGATGTCGATCCCGGTCGGCACGGTGTTCATCGCCGCGATCATTCCGGGTCTGGTGCTGGCCGCGCTTTATGCGCTCTACATTCTGGTGCTGTGCCGGTGGAAGCCGCATCTGGCACCGCCCTTGCCCGACGACATCGGTCCGACAACCCGGGGCGAATTCTGGACGATGATCTTCAAGAGCTTCGTGCCGCCGGTGTTCCTGATCGTCGTGGTGCTGGGCTCGATCTTCGGCGGTATCGCCACGCCGACCGAGGCCGCCGGCGTCGGCGCGGTGGGGGCCACGGTGCTCGCGATCCTCAATCGCAAGCTGAGCCTCCAGGTTCTGACCGACGTGTGCCACCGCTCGGCGCTGACGGCGGCCATGCTGTTCGGCATCTTCCTCGGCGCGACGTGCTTTTCGCTGGTCTTCCGCTGGCTTGGCGGCGAACACCTGATCGACGAGTTCATCGCCTGGGCCGGCGTCGGGCCGTGGGGCATCCTGTTCGTGCTGATGGGCATGATCTTCTTCCTCGGCTTCTTCTTCGACTGGATCGAGATCACGCTCATCGTGCTGCCCGTGTTCGGCCCCGTGGTCGCCGGGCTCGACTTCGGCGATCATCTGGCCGGCTTCGAGGGCGTCGGGGAGGTGGCGCTGATCTGGTTCACCATTCTGGTCTCGACCAATTTGCAAACATCCTTCCTCACGCCACCCTTCGGCTTCGCCCTGTTCTACATGAAGGGCGTGGCGCCGCCGGAGGTGAGCATCCAGCAGATCTACAAGGGCATCATCCCCTTCGTCCTGCTGCAGCTCATCGGCCTGGGCCTGTGCATCCTGTTCCCCGGGATCGTCCTGTGGCTCCCTAACGCATTGCTTTAGGGCCGCGTGCGTGAGCTAGTATCGAAACAGGCGCAAGGCCGGTCGACCGCCGGCCTTCGTCGTTTTTGCGGTGCAGGCAGACGAGGCGGGCGAAAACCATGGCGGATGAAGCGGAAACGGGCGGACGGGTCGACGGGCTGCCGGCGTTCGAGGGGCATCCGGCGCGCGCGCTGGTGCTCGGCGAGGTGCATGCCCGCCCTTTTCATCCCCTGTCCGGCGCCCGGGTCTTCCTGCGCTACGGCTTCATCGTGGACGCATCCGCCGTCGAGGCCGATCGCGACTGGTTCGCCGGTTACTGCCAGTCGGTGGGCGTTCAGGGGCCGGGCAGGGCGTCGCGGCACCACATGGTGCAGATCGGCGACAGCATCCTGCGGCGCGAGCGTCACGGCGAATTCATCACCTATTCCTGGGACGGGCCGCTGGACGAATCCGACGATGTGGACGCGGCGCCGCGCGGGCATCCCTTCGGCGCGCGTTTTCGGGCGCCGGGACCGCTGATGGTTGCGGTGCGCTGCGATTTCGTCAGCGCGAAGGGACCGTATTTCGCACGTCAGTTCGAGCGTTTCGAGCAGGCGAGCCTGTCCGCCTCGCAGGTGGATCAGGGCGCGGCGATCATCGCCACCGACTTCCGGCAGGACCGGGACGGCCTGACGCGCATCCTGGTGGGCGACCAGTCGCTCAGTCAGGTCCAGGCCGGCGCGCTGACGCAGCGGCTGATCGAGCTGGAGACCTATCGCACGCTCGCCATGCTGGGCCTGACCGAGGCACACCGTCAGGCGCCCAAGGTCGGCGAGATCGAGGATGGGCTGCTGGCGATCACCGAACGCATGCGCACCAGCGAGGGGTTGACCGCCAACCGGCAACTGCTCGACGAACTGACCCGGCTGGCCGCCGATCTGGAGGCGGGGGCGGCCGCGAGTGCCTATCGCTTTGGCGCGAGCCGGGCCTATTACCTGATCGTCAAGCAGCGGCTGGAGGTGCTCGACGAGCAGTTCCACGAGGGCCATTTCACCTTCACGCAGTTCCTGACGCGGCGGCTCGCGCCCGCCATGCGCACCTGCGAGACCATCGAGGAGCGTCAGGCGAACCTGTCGCGCAAGCTGGCGCGTGCCGCCACCTTGTTGCGCACCCGCGTCGATGTGGAATTGCAGGAGCAGAACCGCGGCCAACTGGCCGCGATGAACCGGCGCGCGCGGCTGCAGCTGCGCCTGCAGCAAACGGTCGAGGGCCTGTCGGTGGCCGCCGTCAGCTATTATGTGGTCGGGTTGTTCGCCTATCTCGCCAAGGCGCTCACGGATACGCCCGTCGGGCCGTACCTGCCGTCGCAGGGGGTGTTGACCGGCCTCGCCGTTCCGGTGGTGCTGGCCTCGGTCTTCCTGCTCGTGCGCCGCATCCGCCGACACCATGACGACCGCGAGGGTGCGGAGTGATTCACGACCACAACCGCAAACAGGTGAGGGCGATCGAACGCAAAAGGGCCGGACACATGTCCGGCCCTTTCTTCGGCAATTGCGGCGCCGATATCTTCAGCCCCGTCAGGGGGCGGGCGTCAGTTGGTGCTGCCGTCTTCGTTGAACTGCGAGAGATAGGCGATCACGTCGGCGCGCTCTTCTTCCTTGCGCAGACCGGCGAAGGCCATCTTGCCCTTCGGGATCACGTCCTTCGGGTTGGTGAGATAGGCGTCGAGCGTCTCGTTGTCCCAGACGCGACCCTCTTCCTTGCCCTCGAGAAGGGCCTTGGAATAGCGGTAGTCCTCGACGTGACCCCACGAGTTGCCAACGACGCCGTTCAGCACCGGGCCGACACGGTTCTTCGCGTCGTCGCCGACCATGTGGCAGGCCTGGCACTTGCGGAACACCTTCTCGCCGGCCGCCGGGTCGCCTTCGGCATAGGCGCTCGCGCTCATCGCCAGGACGGCGGCACCGGCAAGCAACATCAGTTGTTTCATGAACTTGTCTCCCGAGACTTTCGTGTGCAACAGGATGGACCGTATGTGCCCGATCGCCTGTCTTCAAGCATCACGGACACTAGCACGATCCGGCGCGACGTCACCCCTCGCGGGCGTTTTGTCGCAAGTGTTTCCCGCCATCCAGGGACGTTACCCTCCTCATTCGGCCGCCGCCGCGGTGACCGTCTGGGGGCGCAGCCACTCGTCGAGACCGCGATCCCAATAGGGCGCGGGACCGTAGAGCTTGGCGAGAAAATCGATAAAGACCCGCACCTTGGCCGGCAGGAAGCGCCGGCTGGGGTAGACGGCATGCAGGCCGACGTCCTTGGTGGCGCGATAGTCCGGAAGGACGATGCGCAGCTTGCCTTCGCGCAACTCCGGCCCCACGTCCCAGGTGGAGCGCAAAGCGACGCCGAGACCGGCAAGCAGCGCCTCGCGCACCACCTCGTTGGAATTGGTGCGGATCGGACCGCCGGTGCGGACCAGCTCGCTGCCGTTGGGTCCGGCCAGGCGCCAGATGTCCTGCTGGGTGGTGGCAAGGCAGGCGTGGTTTGCCTGCAGATCCTCGATCGAGGCGGGCGCGCCGCAGCGGTTCAGATAGGAAGGCGCCGCGCACAACACCCGGTGCACGGGGGCGAGACGGCGGGCGACGAGGCTGGAATCCTCGAGCTCCGCGATCCGGATCGCCAGATCGTAGCCCTCGCCGACGATGTCGATCATTTCGTCGCTGAGATCGAGATTGACGGAGAGATCGGGGTTGTCGGCCAGGAAGGAGGCGAGATGCGGCGCGATGTGCATGCGGCCGAAGGACGTCGGCGCGCTGACCTTCAAGGTGCCGCGAGCCATCGCGGAGCGGCGCGTCACGAAGGCTTCCGCCTCCTCCACCGAGGCAAGGATCGCCACGACCCGCTTGTAGTAGCCCTGCCCGGCTTCGGTCAGCGCGAGCTGGCGCGTCGTGCGTTGCAGCAGGCGGGTGCCGAGCCGGTCCTCGAGACGTCGGAGACGTTTCGAGACCACGGCCGGAGACAGACCCATTTCGCGCCCCGCCGCCGACATGCTGCCGGCTCCAACCACCCGCGCGAAGATTTCCATGTCCGGAAAGCTGCTCATTTTCAACGCACCAGAATTGGTTCTTGTCTGCCTTCAACGATTTATGACCCAGCGTCGGTCTGCCAAGATTGGTCGCGCTCGAGTGAGCGCGTCAGGCTGTTTGCGCGGGTCAGCACGTCTCGACCTTATTGTACGCGCACAAAATCGAGGCGGATTGCATTTCGCAGAGGCAAAACCGCATCAGGGAGGATCGTCCGATGACTGGGATCGCCATGCCGAAGCCGGATGGGGATGTGCTCGCCCGCCGCGCCGAGATCGTGCGGGCCCTGCGCGCGCTGGTTCCGGGCGAGGGCGTCATCGACGCCGAGGTGGAAATGCGCGCCTATGAGACCGACGCGCTGACCGCCTACCGCCAGCTTCCGCTGGTCGTGGTGCTGCCCGAAACGGTCGAGCAGGTCGCCGCCGTGCTGCGCTACTGCCACGAAAACGAGGTCAAGGTCGTGCCGCGCGGGGCGGGGACTTCGCTGTCGGGCGGGGCGTTGCCCGTGGGCGACGGCGTGCTGCTGTCGATGATGAAGTTCAACCAGGTGCTCGACATCGACCCGGACAATCGCGCCGTCGTGGTGCAGCCCGGCGTCACCAATCTGGGCATCACCCGTGCGGTGGAACATCTCGGCTTCTACTACGCACCCGATCCCTCGTCGCAGATCGCCTGTTCCATCGGCGGCAACATCGCGGAAAACTCCGGCGGCGTGCATTGCCTGAAGTACGGTCTCACGACCAACAACGTGCTCGGCCTGGAGATGGTGCTGGTCACCGGCGAGGTGATCCGGCTGGGCGGCAAGCATCTCGACAGCGAGGGCTACGACCTGCTCGCCCTGATGACCGGGTCGGAAGGCTTGCTCGGCGTCGTGACCGAGGTGACGGTGCGTATCCTGCAGAAGCCGGAGACCGCGCGCGCCGCGCTGATCGGGTTTCCGACCAGCGAGGACGGCGGCCAGTGCGTCGCCGACATCATCGGCGCCGGCATCATTCCCGGCGGCATGGAGATGATGGACGAACTGGCGATCAACGCGGCGGAGGATTTCGTCGACGCGGGCTATCCGCGCGAGGCCGGCGCACTGCTGATCGTGGAACTGGACGGACCCGAGGCCGAGGTCGACCATCTGCTCGGCGAGGTCGAGGCGATCGCCCGACGCAACAAGGCGACGTCGCTGCGGGTCTCCACCAGCGAGGAGGAGCGGCTGACCTTCTGGGCGGGACGCAAGGCGGCCTTCCCGGCGGTGGGCCGCATTTCGCCGGATTATCTGTGCATGGACGGCACGATCCCGCGCAAGGCGCTTCCCGACGTTCTCACCCGCATGCGTGCGCTGGGCGAAAAGCATGGCCTGCGCTGCGCCAATGTGTTCCATGCCGGCGACGGCAACCTGCATCCGCTGATCCTCTACGACGCCAACCAGCCCGGCCAGCTCGAAGCGGCGGAAGCCTTCGGCGCCGATATCCTGACGCTCTGTGTGGAATTCGGCGGCGTGCTGACCGGCGAACACGGGGTCGGCATCGAAAAGCGCGATCTCATGCCGGAGATGTTCACCGAGGACGACCTCAAGCAGCAGCAGCGCGTCAAATGCGCCTTCGACCCCAAGCAGTTGCTCAATCCGGGCAAGGTGTTTCCGGTCCTGCACCGCTGCGCCGAACTGGGCCGCATGCATGTGCACAAGGGACAGCTTCCCTTTCCCGACATTCCGCGCTTCTGAGGGGCTTTTCGATGCCTGACACGTTCAAACCGCGCACGGCGGAGGAAACCCGCGACGCCGTGCAATGGGCCTCGGCCGAGGTCCAGCCGCTCGAGGTGGTCGGGACCGGCTCGAAACGCGCGCTCGGCCGTCCTGTGCAGGCCGGACACGTCCTCGACCTGTCGGCGCTTTCCGGCATCGAATTGTACGAGCCGGCCGAACTGGTGCTGACCGCGCTGGCCGGTACGCCGCTTGCAGAGATCGAGGCGGCGCTGGAGGCGCACGATCAGGAACTTGCCTTCGATCCGATCGACTACGGCCCGCTGCTCGGCCGGCCGGCGGGGGAGGGGACCGTTGGCGGTCTGGTGGCCTGCAATCTCGCCGGCTCCAAACGCCTGAAGCATGGCGCGGCGCGCGATCACATCCTGGGGATCGAGGCGGTGTCGGGGCGCGGCGAGATCTTCAAGTCCGGCGGCCGCGTGGTGAAGAATGTCACGGGCTACGACCTGCCGCGCGCCCTTACCGGCTCCTGGGGCACGCTGGCGGTCGCGACGAAGATCACGCTGAAAGTCCAGCCGCGCGCGCAGACCGAGGCGACCTTCGTGCTCACCGGGCCGGCGGGAGCGGAGGCCACCGCCGCCATGACGGCGGCCATGGGGTCCTCGGCGGAAGTCTCGGCCGCAGCGCATCTGCCCGCGGGGATCGCGGCCCGGCTGGCCGACGACGGCCATCCGCTGGCCGACGGTCCGGCGACCTTGCTGCGGCTCGAGGGGTTCGGCCCCTCCGTCGACTATCGCTTCGAGGCGCTGAAGACGCTGCTCGGCGGGCGCGGCGGCGTCGTCCGCGTGGACGGCGATGCCTCGCGGGCCCTGTGGCGGGCGGTGCGCGACGTGCGGCCCTTCGTCGGAGCGGACACGCTCGTCTGGCGCGTGTCGGTCGCGCCGACGGCGGGCGCCACCTTCCTTGCCGATCTGGCCGAGACGGTCGCGCACGAAGCCTATTGCGACTGGTCGGGCGGGCTCGTCTGGGTGTCGATCGCAGGCGCCGATCCCTGCGCCAACGCGGTGCGGGACAGCGTGGCGCGCGTCGGTGGCGGACATGCCACCTTGATCCGCGCGCCCGCGCCTGTGCGCACCTCGGTGCCCGTGTTCCAGCCGCAAGCGGAGCCGCTCGCGGCCCTGTCGGCGCGCCTCAAGGCGCAGTTCGACCCCCACGGCGTGCTCAATCCGGGACGGATGGGGTCGTGATGCCCCGGGACGCCCGTGGCTTCAGGGCGGGAGCGGTTGAGGGTCGCGCTTGCGCGCCCCGGCCCCTCGGAGGGAGCCGGGGCGGAGCGCGCGTCGGCAGGCCGGCGCGGTCTTGCGCGATGCGGCGGTCAGGAGCTCTTGCTGAGCCCCGCGTTGCAGCGGACCTGAAGCGGGTAGGTCAGCCCGTCGCGCTGGTTGGTGGTGTTGGCGAGCGACCACTTGTTGCTCTGCGCCTTGCCCTTGCGCGCCGCGACGGCGTCGAGTTCGAAGGTGGCATGCGCGGTCACGGTCCAGGTCTTCGCGAGAACCTCGGACTTGCGCAGGCCCTTCGCTCGCTGTTTCGCCAGATTGGCCTCGCAGGCCTGCCGGGGCGTCGGACCGTGCCAGGTGATCCTGGCGGTCGGGATGACGGGACGGGTCTCGAGGGTCACCGTCCGCTTGGTGCCGGCCCCGACGTTGCGGCCGGTGAAGGTCTGGTTCCAATTCCCGCCGCTCGCCTCGAAATAGCGCACCCCCTTGTAGGCGCCGAGCTTCATGGCGACGATGCGTTCGCCGCTGGTGGCGCGGGCGTGCAGCCTGAGAAGAAACCGGTGGCTGGGTGTCTTGATCGTCGTGTAGCCGCCGGCATTGGCCGAGACCTCGATCGGGACGACGTCGATGCCATCCTTTGTGAGCTGGACGGTTTCGATCCAGTCCTTGGCCGAGGCCGTGGACGTGAGCGCGGCGCAGAGCGCCGATGCGACGAAGAGTTTCCGGGTCATGTGCATTGCAAGTCCTCCAGGGCGTTTTCTGTGCCTCGCCTTGGAGAGCAGGATTAGAGCAGGCTGCCTGAACGGGCTGTGACGCAGATCGCAATCTTGCGTTCATGTTCGGCAAGGTGCCGCAATCGACGAGGGAAGAGGAACCGGGGCGGATGCAGACGAATTTCTCGATCCACCAGCTGGCCGATCCGCAGATCGCGGAATCCGAAAAGATCCTGCGCAAATGCGTGCATTGCGGGTTCTGCACCGCCACCTGTCCGACCTTCGCGCTGCTCGGCGACGAGCTCGACAGCCCGCGCGGGCGCATCTACCTGATCAAGGAGATGCTTGAGAACGACCGCCCGGCGGATGCGCGCACCGTCAAGCACATCGACCGCTGCCTGTCCTGCCTGTCGTGCATGACCACCTGTCCGTCGGGCGTGCATTACATGCATCTGGTCGATCATGCGCGGGCGCATATCGAGGAAACCTATCGCCGCCCCCTGTCCGAGCGGATGATCCGCAATCTGCTGGCCTTCGTGCTGCCGCATCCGGCCCGCTTCCGTCTGTCGCTGGTCGGGGCCTATTTCGCCCGGCCCTTCGCCGGGGTGCTCAAGCGCCTGGGCGGCCCGATGGCGCAGATGGGGGCGATGCTCGAGCTTGCCCCCTCGCGCGCGCCGCTGCGCTCGGCGATGGAGGGACCGGCGACCTTCGAGGGCGCCGCCCCCGAACCGCGGGGGCGCGTGGCGCTCCTGTCGGGCTGTGCCCAGCCGGTGCTGGCCCCCAACATCAACGAGGCGACGATCCGCCTGCTGACACGTCTCGGCGTCGAGGTGGTCCTGCCGAAGGGGGAGGGGTGCTGCGGCGCGCTCGTCCACCACATGGGCAAGGAGGAGCGCGCGCTGGCCGATGCCCGGCGCAACGTCGACGCCTGGACGGCGGAGATCGAGGGCAAGGGGCTCGACGCCATCGTGATCACGGCGTCGGGTTGCGGCACGACCATCAAGGATTACGGCTTCATGCTGCGCGAGGATCCGGCCTATGCGGAGAAGGCGGCCCGCGTGTCCGCGCTCGCCAAGGATATCACCGAGTATCTGGCGACGCTGGATCTGCCGGCGCCGGCGCTGCGGCCCGATCTGACCGTGGCCTATCATTCGGCCTGTTCGATGCAGCACGGGCAGAAGATCACGCGCCAGCCCAAGGACCTGCTGAAGGCGGCGGGTTTCGCCGTGCGCGACGTGCCGGAGGGCCATCTGTGCTGCGGATCGGCCGGGACCTACAACATCCTGCAGCCGGAGATCGCGCGTCGGCTGCGCGACCGCAAGGTGGCGAACATCGAGCGCACGACGCCCGATCTGGTCGCCACCGGCAACATCGGCTGCATGACCCAGATCGGCGGCGGCACCGACCTGCCGGTCGTTCACACGGCCGAGCTGCTCGACTGGGTGCATGGCGGTCCGGTGCCGCAGGCGCTGGCCGAGGGGCCGCTCGCCGGGCGGGTCGCGCCGGCGCCGGCCGTCGAAGCGGCGGAGTGACGCCTCGGTCCGTTGCCGATGCGCGGGCTCAGTTCTTCTTGACGCGATAGACCTCGTGGCAGGCCTTGCAGGTCGCCCCGATGTCGCCGAGCGCCTTGCCCAGCGTGGCGCGGTCGAGCGTCGCCGGGGCCTGTGCGGCGAGCGTCGCGGCGGCGGCGCTCATGGCCTCGGCCTTGGCCGTGAAGTCGGCGAAATCCTGCCAGATCTCGGGACGGGCCTCGCTCATCGGCTGGAGTTCCTCTTGCGCGAAGAGGTCCGGCACCTTGCGCGCCTCCTCCGCCACGCGCGCCCCGAGCGCGGCGGCCTGCGCGCCGTCGACCTCGCCCGATTTCACCATGCCCCCGAGCGCCTTCATGCTCTCGGCGATGGCCGACATGGAGTCCATGCGCTCCTTGACGAGGCCGGTCGCTCCTTCGTGCGCGCTCGCGGCCAGCGCCGACAGGGCAAGGACGCCTGCAAGCATGCAGACGGTCAGACGACGGGTCGGAACGACACGGGGCAAACGGTGTTTCATGGCAAGTCCCTCGGGTGATTGATCCACCTGCCGGCCACGTGCTGTCCAACGGCGCGACCAGGGCCCGCTGGATGTCAGGCCACCGTTGCGTCCGCGTCGTGTCCGGCTGGCGCGGGTTTTCAGCCGGTGTTTTTCTAATGGCAGGCGCTGCGTCTGGCAAACGCCCCCTCGCGCCCCGGCCGGCCGCGCTGCCTAGCTCCGGGGGCCGAAGGCCAGCGGGGCGAGTGCCTCCTCGCCGGACGCCGTCGTGCAGCCGGGATGGGTGTGAAACGCGAGCTCGGTATAGGCGATGGAGACGACCACTGCGGCAAGGGTCAAGGCGAGCACCGCACCGAGCGAGGCGGGCGCGGCAAGGCGGGCGCGCAGCAGGGCGGAGAGGCTCGCTGCGGGCGCAGCACCCTCCGTGTCGGCAGGGGAAGACGCGCCGGCCGGCATCGGCACGTCCGCTCCGGTCGCGGTTGCCTCGCCACGCTCCACCGGGCGCGTTGGCTGTTGCGCCCGCGTGTCGCGCACCTCCGGCCCGGCATCGGGCTGAGGGAGGCCGGTTCCGTCGGCGTCGGTCTCTGATGGTGTGGCCGGCGGACGCGTCGTGGCGTCGGGGGCATGGCTCGGAGCATAGGAAATCTCCGGCGAATAGCCGACCTTGGCCAGCCGGATCTGGACGGGCGCGTTCTTCCCGGCGCCGGCGTAATGCGTGCGCAACAGGCTGCGCAGCCGCGAGGCGTTCACCCGCACGATCGGATTGCTGCGCGGGTTGAAGGCGGCGTCCTGCTCGAAGACGGCGCGTGCGATGGCCGTTTCCGTAAGGTCTTCCGCCGCGCCGCGAAGGTGGGTCTCGACCAGATACGTCAGCAGGCGGCTGCTCTTGGGCGCGCGCGCCAAAGCCGGGATCGCCAGCAGAGCGGCGAGCGCCGCGCGGATTTCCTCGGCGGAAGGAGCGGCGATCCCGTCCGCCGGCCGTCGCCCTTTGGCGCCCGCGTCCGTATCCTGACCGGGTCTTGGGGGCGTCTGCGGGTTTGAGGTGTCGCGTTCCGTCATGGGCCTCCCCGCAACTGGCGGCGCCAGCGGGCGTTACACGAATGCCGTGTGGAGACTATAGGAACTTTTGACAGGGGTGCAAAGGGAAACGACACGCCTGCGTTTCATCGGCGCGGCGGCGGCAATCGGCAACACGCGTGTGGCATGTCGGACCGGCCGGCGCGCGCGGCGGGCGCGCCGGTCGCCTGTCGTGTCAGATGACCTTGACCGTCGCGCCCACGGGCACGCGTTGGTAGAGGTCGACCACATCTTCGTTGCGCATGCGAATGCACCCCGAGGACACGGCGCGGCCGATGGTCCAGGGCTCGTTCGACCCGTGGATGCGGTACAGCGTCGAGCCGAGATAGAGCGCGCGGGCGCCGAGCGGATTGTCGGGGCCGCCCGGCATGAACTTCGGCAGGCCCGGCTGGCGCTTGCGCATCTCCGCCGGGGGACGCCAGTCCGGCCACTCGGCCTTGCGGGTGACGCGGTGCGTGCCGGCCCATTCGAAGCCGGGGCGTCCGACGCCGACGCCGTAGCGCCGGGCGAACCCGCCGCGCTCGACCAGATAGAGATAGCGGGCCTCGGTGTCGATCACGATCGTGCCGGGCTTTTCCGGGCCGTTGTAGGCGACCGTCGTCGGCAGGAACCGCGGATCGATGGCGAGGCGCCGGGACTGCGGCTTGGCGGGCGCGGAAGGGCGCACGGCCGCATGGCGCGGACGCTGGATCTGGCGCGGCGCCACCTGGGGCCGCACGCTGCGCCGGTGCGGTTGCAGCTGCAGGATCCAGGGTTCGGTCAGATCGGGGCTCAGCAGCAGCGGCGGGGCGCCGGCGCGCGTGTCGGCCTTGGCCGGGCTGGCCAGCGTGGCGCTGAGGATGGCAGGCGCGCATGCCAACGCCAGCGCGAGGGATAGAATTCGCAAGGGGTGCATCGACGTACTCGCAACCTCTTCGTCGGAACCGGCTGAAGCGCGGCGCGCGACAAACGCTCGCGCACCGCCGGCAAAGAGGATAGGCGGCGCAGGCGCAGACAATCGTAAACCATGGCGGGTCGTGGCCGGCATTTTCGCGCACGTGGTTAGCGCCCGGTTTCCCGACGTGGTCAATGAAGCGTGAATCGATGGAAACCGGATCGCCGCGGGCGGGTCGGCCGGGTCGTCGGGGTCGGTCGGTTCGGGCCGGGTCAGTTCACCAGCGGCCGGACCTCGCGCACGATCGCCGGCAGCAGCGGCTCCACCTGCTTCGGCCGCATGCCCGGGCGGATGCGGCTGTGGTAGAGCATGTTGAGGATGTATTTGTCGAAGGCCGTGAAGCGGCTGTGGCGCGAGCGGTCGTTGAACACCGAATGGGCAAGCGCCGGATCGTCGTTCATCGGGCCAAGCCCCTGGAGCAGTTCCTCCACGAGACAGCGCCGGAACAGGAAGTCGCCCTCGTCGGAGACGATCACCGCCGCCGACTGGGAGATGCCGCGGCTGTCGGAGACGACCCGCACCAGACACCGCCCGGGCACGTCGGCGTCCGGATCCTTGTAGATGTAGCGCCGCACGACATCGCGATACTGGTCCCGGTCGACCACATAGATGTGGAAGTTGGCCTCCGCCGGATCGGCGACGACGGTGGTCGCCAGTCCGCGGACGCTGCGTCCCACATCGCCGATGAAGCGGTAGACGATCGGCTTGCGGTTCCGCCTTGCGTGATTGTGCACGTAGAAGCGAACCGGCCCGACGTATTTCTTCACCAGATAGGGCTGCCAGCTCCAGGACCGGTACTCCAGCCCGAACACGGTCTTCATGAAGCCGTCGATCAGCTCTTCGGTCGAGAACGTGTAGGAGGTGCCGCGCGCCGCTCCGGGCGTGGCGGACGCCGTCAGAACCAGGCCGAAAAGACAGGCGGACAGGAGAATGACGGCTCGGCGCACGATTCGGTTCCGGTTCAGGTGACAGCGGCAATCCAGCAGCCGACCATACAAAATGGCTCGTCGTTTCAAAACGACAATTTCGGGTCGGGCTTGAGGAACAATTCCTTAAACCTCGCCGGTTATACCCGGTGTAACACGCACGGAAGCCACCGGTCCGATATGTGGAGACAAGAAACGCGATGATGGCGACGAGACGAGTATTCACCGCCGAGAGCCTCTTGCAACGCAACGGTGGCTCCGGGGCGTCGCCGGCCGAATCGTCCGGTTCCCAGCATGCGGAACTGCTGGCCGAGATCGCCTCCATCAAGGAGCTGATCCGCCCGAGCGAGGAGGTGAGCAGCAAGATGCTCGACACCTTCAAGGCGGAACTGGGCGAGGCGATCAAGCTCAAGGCCGAACTCGATTCGATCTACGAGGCGATCGCCAAGACCAAGCGCGAGATCGCCACGCTGCATCACACCGCCGGCTCCGAGAGCCAGGACATGACGCGCGTCACCAACGAACTCGACGCGGTGGTCAGCGGCACGGAGGGCGCGACGGAAAACATCCTCGCGGCGGCGGAGTTCATCGACGAAACCGCCAACACGCTCGGCGCGCGGCTGAGCGGCCAGGATGCTGATCTGGCCAGCGACATTCAGGAGAAGGTCGTGCAGATCTTCGAGTCCTGCAATTTCCAGGACCTGACCGGCCAGCGCATCACCAAGGTCATCGGCACGCTGCGCTTCATCGAGGACCGCATCGTGCGGATGATGGAGATCTGGGGCGGCATCGAGAGCTTCAAGTCCATCGAACCGGACGCGCGCCCGGCGGCACAGGGCGATGCCGCCCTGCTCAACGGTCCGTCGCTGGACATCGACGACGGCGTCGCCAGCCAGGACGACATCGACGCGCTCTTCGCCTGAGGCCGCTTGCGCCCGATCCCCGTATCGGGTGTCGCGGCGCAGGCATCGCGGGGCCGATTCGCCTCCCTTTCCGTCATCGCTCCGATCTTTCGTCACGGCCTGTGAACGCGCGCGTTCGGCCCTTGCGGCACCGGTGAAAATGTGAACAAATAGAGAACTCAATCGGGCGGCGCGCTGTCTCGTCGATCCGGGGGGCGATAGCGGGAGCGGGAACGGAAGCGATAATGGCAGATCGACGAGAGCCCGCGACCACGGCAGACGCCATGACCCGGGAGGCAGCGGGCGCCGGGAATGTGCCAGCCGGCCTGCTGCGCGGCGACGACGGGCGCCTGCGCTGCTGGTGGCATGGCAACAAGCCGGATTATCTCGCCTATCACGACAGCGAATGGGGGCGTCCGGTCGCGGACGACCGTCGGCTCTTCGAGAAGATCTGCCTGGAGGGCTTCCAGTCCGGCCTGTCCTGGCTGACCATCCTGCGCAAGCGCGAGAATTTCCGCGCCGCCTTCGCCGGTTTCGACTTCGAGGCGCTGGCCCGATTCGGGCCGGAGGACGTGGAGCGACTGCTGGGCGACGCCGGCATCGTGCGCCATCGCGGCAAGATCGAATCGACCCTCAACAACGCGCGCCGCGCCTGCGATCTCGCGGCGGAGGCCGGCTCTCTGGCGGCCTATGTCTGGCGCTTCGAGCCGCCCGAAACCGAGCGGCCGACCGTCTGCGATCACGCGAGCCTGGCCGCGCTCGCCCATACGCCGACCTCGAAGGCACTGTCGAAGGACCTCAAGCGGCGCGGCTGGAGTTTCGTCGGTCCGACGACGATCTACGCCTTCATGCAGTCGATGGGGCTGGTCAACGATCATCTCGAGGGATGTTGCGTCCGGGCCGCGGTGGAGGCCGAGCGAACGGCCTTCCCGCGTCCTGCGTGACGGCAATACAACTTGTAATACATATCTTATAAATTGTTGCTAAACCAGCGCTTCCTTGTCTAGGCTGTGCACGCTTCGGCTGTCGGGGGGTGGCCGGACGCGCCGTTTCTGTCGTCATCCTCCGGATCAGGCCAGGACGCCGGCGATCCGCGCCGGCGATCCGCGCCGGTCATCGGCGTCGGTCATCGACGTCGGTCGGGAGCGCGCGCCGTGCGCTCGACCCGGCCGGCTGTTGGGCGCGCCCCGGAGAAGGACGCGGCCGCGAAAGAAAAGTGACAAGGCATCCCGCAGACGGATGCCGAATGGGAGGAAAAGCGATGAAGATTGCCCATCTTGCCACGGGGCTGGCGCTGGGCGCCGCGCTCGGGCTCGCCGCCACCGTGTCCTCGGCCTTTGCCGCCGAGACGACGCTGCGGATCACCTTGCAGCTGCCGATGAAGAGCCACCTTGGCCAGAACCTGCAGGTGTTCAAGTCGAAGGTGGAGGACATTTCCGGCGGCGAGATCGCCGTCGAGATCTACGATTCCGCGCAGCTCTACAAGGACAGCGAGGTGCCGCAGGCGGTCGGCTCCGGCTCCATCGAGATGGGCGTGGCCTCGCTGACGCGCTACGTCGGCGACGTGCCGGCGGTCGACCTGTTCTACATGCCGTTCCTGCTCAACACCGAGGAACTCGTGCGCAAGGCGGTGGCGCCGGACAGCCCGGTGCGCAAGCCCCTCGACGAGGCGATCCTGGGCACCGGCAGCCGCGTGTTGTGGTGGCAGGCCTATGGCGGCGTCGTGCTGCTGTCCAACGGCGGCCCGCTCAAGACCCCGGCGGATCTGGAAGGCAAGAAGGTGCGTGTCTTCGGCAAGACGCTCGGCGAATGGATCAAGGCGGCCGGCGGCGCGCCGACGCTGATCTCCGGCTCCGAGCAGTACATCGCCTATCAGCGCGGCACGGTCGATGTCGGCATGACCGGCGTGTCCGGCGTCAAGAGCCGGCGGCTGTGGGAGGTGATGGATACGATCACGGTGACCAACAACGCCGACATCGAGTTCATCGTCGTCGTCAACGAGGACTTCTGGCAGGGGCTTCCGGAGCAGCATCGCGACTGGATCATGGAGGCCGCGCGCGCCGCCGAGCAGGACGTGCGCGACCGCATGTCGGAGATCGAGGCGGAAGCCTTCGCCATGGCCGAGGAAAACGGCATGGCCGTGCATCAGCTCAGCGAGGCGGACGTCGAGGCCTGGAAGGCGGCCGCACAGCCGGTCTACGATCAGTATCTGGCCGATTCCGGCGCGCTCGGCGCGCAGGTGCTGGAAGCCGCCCGCGCCCTGCAGAACTGATCGCGCTTCGGGCCGCGCCGGGGCGGGCAATGCCCGCTCCGGCACGCGCCCTCACGCCCACCGAAACACGGAAACCGTCATGTTGCGGATGATCGATGCCGTCTCGCGCTTCGCCGGTGCCGCGGCCGCCTGGGGCTATTTTCTCATCGCCCTGATGCTGGGCTACGAGGTGGTGATGCGCTACCTCGGCATGCCGACCATCTGGGCGGAGGAACTGTCGCGCCTGTTCCTCGTCTGGGCGACCTTCGCCGGCGCCGCGATCCTGATCCACCGGCGGCAGCATATCGTCATCACGCTCGTGACCGACCACCTCTCGCCGGGCCTGCGCCGTGCGCAGGAGGTCGCGGTGCTGCTTTTCGTGGCGGCGATTTCGCTGGCCATTCTCTACTACGGCGGTGGCATCGCGCTCGATTCGCTGACGCGCGGCCGCACCACCGGCTCCATGCTGGACCTTCCCGCGTGGTGGGCGCAGGCGTCGATCCCGGTCTGCTTCGCCCTGCTCGCCCTCCAGGCGCTCGCCGAGGCCTTTCGCGTGATCGTGCAAGGCGTCGACACCTCCGGCGCGCGCCGGATCGATCACTGAGGCGCCGATGACCACGATCCTCATTCTCGTCGCGCTGTTTTCGCTGCTGCTGATCGGCGTTCCGGTCGCCTTCGCGCTGGCCGGGCTCGGCTTCGGTCTGCTCATCTTCGGCGGCTTTTCGCCCTTGATGATCCCGCAGGGGCTTCTGTCGGCGGCCGACAGCTTCGTGCTGGTGGCGGTGCCGCTCTTCCTGCTGATGTCGAATGTGCTGCTCAAGGGCGGCGTGGGCCGCGACCTTTTCGCCGCCGTGCAGGCCTGGGTTGGCCACTGGCCGGGCGGTCTGGCGGTCGCCACCATCCTGTCCTGCGGCATCTTCGCCGCGATTTCCGGGTCCTCCGTCGCCACCGCCGCGACCATCGGCACCGTCGCCATTCCCGAGATGACCCGGCGCGGCTATCCGCGCCGATTCGTGCTGGGCCTTCTCGCCGCCGGCGGCACGCTTGGCATCCTCATTCCGCCGTCGATCCCGATGATCGTCTTCGGGGTGATCACCGAGGAATCGATCATCTCGCTGTTTCTCGCTGGCATCGGGCCGGGCCTGCTGCTGATGACGCTGTTCATCGCCTGGTCGGTGATCTACGCGAGTTTCGCCTCCGATTACGAGCCGAGCCCCAAGGCCTCCTGGGCGGAGCGCTGGTCGACATTGCTGCGCGCATCGCCGACGGTGGCGCTCGCGGCGCTGGTCATCGTCGGCATCTACACGGGTCTCTTCACGCCCACCGAGGCGGCCGCCGTCGGCTTTCTGGGCGCGCTCGTCGTCGTCGGGCTGGTTCTCAGAACGCTGGACTGGCCGAAGCTGCGCGACGCGGTGGCCGAGGCGATGACCACGACGGTGGCGATCCTGCTGATCGTCGCCGGCGCCAAGGTCTTCGGCAAGGCGATCACCCTCTATCGCATTCCCCAGGACATCTCGCTGTTCCTGTCGGAGCATATCTCCACCGCCGGCATGTTCGTGCTGCTGGTGGCGCTGGTGCTTCTCGTGATGGGACTGTTCCTGGAGGCCCTGTCGATGATGCTGATCATGGTGCCGGTGCTCTCCGGCGCCCTGTTCGCGCTCGGCCTCGATCCGATCTGGTTCGGCGTCTTCTTCGTGGTGATGGTGGAATGCGCGCTGATCACCCCGCCGGTGGGCCTCAACCTCTATGTGATCCAGGCGGTCGGCAAGGCGACGATGGGCGAGGTGTCGAGCGGCGTCTGGCCGTTCCTTCTCATCATGCTGGCCAGCGTGCTGCTGATCTTCTGGTGGCCAGACCTGGTGCTCTATATCCCCTTCAAACTGTAGCGGCGGGCGCGACCGCGCCTGGCCGTGGTGCCCCTTGCTGCCCTTGCGTTCGACGAAAGGCCTTCGACATGCTGACACCCGCCGCGCGCTTGCGCGCGCATCTCGACGCCACTCCCTTCACCGCCATGCCGTGCTGTTTCGACGGTCTGTCCGCCCGGCTGATCGGCGAGGCGGGTTTTCCGGTGAGCTTCATGTCCGGCTTCGCCGTCTCCGCCGCCCGTCTGGGGCTGCCCGACACCGGGCTCATCTCGTATGGCGAGATGGTCGATCAGGGCCGCAACGTCTGCGCCGCGACCTCGGCACTGATCATCGGCGATGGCGACACGGGCTACGGCAACGCACTCAACGTCAAGCGCACGGTGAAGGGCTACGCGCAGGCCGGTTTCGCCGGCATCATGATCGAGGATCAACTCGCGCCCAAGCGCTGCGGCCATACCAGGGGCAAGCTCGTGGTCGGGCGCGACGAGGCGATCGACCGGGTCAAGGCGGCTGTCGATGCGCGCGAGGAGGGGGCGGACATCCTCATCATGGCGCGCACCGACGCGCGCCACGGCCATGGGCTGGACGAGGCGCTGGAGCGGGCCCGCGCCTTCTCGGCCGCTGGCGCGGATCTGCTGTTCGTCGAGGCGCCGAAGACCGTCGGCGAGATGGAGACCATCTGCCGCGAGGTCCCCGGCGTGCATATGGCGAACCTTGTCGAAGGCGGCGAGACGCCGCTCCTGCCGCAGGCCGAGCTCGAACGCATCGGCTACCGGCTGGCCGCCTATCCGCTGACGCTGCTCTCCGCCGCGATCAAGGCGATGCAGGGCGCGCTTGCGTCGATGGCCGCGGGGCAGCATCCCGATGCCGCGCTTCTGCCCTTCGCCGATCTGCGCAAGGCGGTCGGCTTCGACGCCTATTACGAGGAAGAGGCGCGTTACGCGGACCGGCGCGACTGACACGCGCGCGGCGCGGGCAAAACAAAATATCTGCCTCCGCGTGATCCGCCCGCTCTCACGTAGCGTAATCCACCTTGAAGTCCGGCTTCTGACGGCCGTTCCCGATCCGCCGTCATCCACCCTGGCCGGGCTTCACGGGAGGTCCACCCCGATCGGCCACCCGATATGGAGACCGCTCTCCCCCGGGGCGGTCTCCTTTTCTTTTCGACCCCAGCCTTGCCTGTGTCTGCGTCGTGCTCAGGTGTCGGGGCCGTCCGGCGCCTACGCCAGCTCCGGCATCCGCTCGGGCCAGCGCGTCGCCGCGTCATAGGCCTGCGCCAGCCTGAGCGTGCCGAGGTCGTCGCGCGGCCGACCGATGAGCTGAAACCCGGTCGGCAGACCGGCCGCGCCGAAGCCCGCCGGCAGCGCGACGGCCGGCAGGCCGAGCAGGCTCACGCCGATCACAACTTCCATCCAGCGATGATAGGTGTCCATCGTCCGCCCGGCGATTTCCGCCGGCCAGTCGAGCGTGACGTCGAAGGGGAAGACCTGGGCGCTCGGCGCGACCAGATAGTCGTAGCGCTCGAACAGGGAGAGGGCCGCGCGATGCCAGGCGCTGCGGGCGAGCGAGGCGTTTTCGAGGTCGGCGAGCGACAGGCCGCGCCCGCGTTCGATTTCCCAGATCGCCGCCGGCTTGAGCTGGCCGCGCAGGGCCGGATCGTCATAGAGCGTCCCGAGCTTCGCCGCCACGCGCCAGCTGCGCAAGGTGGTCCAGGCGTCCCAGATGCGCGCCGGGTCGAAGCCAGGCGCGGCGTCCTCCACGTGGCAGCCGAGGTCCTCGAAGACGCGAAGGGCTGCGCGATCGAGATCGAGGATCCCGTCCTCGAAGGGCAGGTAGCCGTCGAGATCGCCGAGCCAGCCGATCCGCAGACCCGAGACGTCGCGGGTGAGATCGCCGGCGAACTCCGATCCGTCGCCGTCGAGCGCATGGGGCGCGCGGGCATCGAAGCCGGCCTGGACGGAGAGCAGAAGCGCGAGATCGGCGACGCTGCGCGCCATCGGCCCGTCCGTGGCCATCGTGTCGAAGAAGCATTCCGGCGTCGGCCCGCCGGGCACGCGGCCGTAGCTCGGGCGCATGCCGATGGTGTTGGTGAAGGCGGCCGGATTGCGCAGCGAGCCCATCATGTCGCTGCCGTCCGCGGCGCACAGGAGCCGGGCGGCAAGCGCGGCCGCCGCGCCGCCGCTCGATCCGCCGGCGCTTTTCGTCGGATCGTAGGGATTGCCGGTGGCGCCGAAAACGGGATTGGTGGTGTGCGAGCCGAGCCCGAATTCGGGCGTGTTGGTCTTGCCGATGAGGATTGCGCCGGCCGCGCGCAGGCGCGCGACATGCAGGCTGTCCTCGGCCGGGATCTGACGCGCGAAGATCGGCGAGCCCATGGTGGTGGTAATCCCGGCGGTCATGGCGAGATCCTTGACCGCCATCGGGATGCCGTGCAGGGCCCCGCGCGACCGGCCGGCCGCAAGCTCGGCATCGCATCGGTCGGCCTCGGCGAGCAGATCCTCCGCGTCGCGCAGCGAGACGATGGCGTTGATCCGCGGATTGATCCGCGCGATGCGCTCCAGCGTGGCCTGCATCACCTCGCGCGACGACAGGCGGCCGGCGCGGATTTCGGCCGAAAGCCGCGTCAGTCCGAAAAAGAGAAAGTCCGGATCGCTCATTGCCACCTCCCTGCGGTGTCGTCTCCCGGCGCACGGCTGCGTGGTCGGACGCGAGCGGTCAGCCCGAAACCTTCTCCGCCAGCGGCGCATGCAGCGGATTATGCGTGCCGAAGACGTAGTCGAGCGTCGTCACGCTGACATGCGGCGCGCCGTGGTCGCGCAACATGGTGGCGCAATCGGCGGCGCGGTCGGCCGGGCAATGCAGCAGCAGCGGCTGGCCGACCTGCGTGCCGAAGGGGGCGACCGCGCCGAACTGCTCGCCGGCGGCGCGGGCGGTGAACTCCGGCGCCTGCACCAGCGCGCGGATCTCGCGCACGCCGCGCGCGCGCTCTTCCGCCGCGATCCGGTCGAGGATGACGCGCGCGGTGTCGAGGTGCGCCTGCGTCCACTCGGCGGTCAGCGAGGCGACGAGATGGGCCTGGCTCTTCAGGATCACGCCGTCGTCCAGCACCTTGAGATGGTTGGCGGTGAGCGTCGAGCCCGTCGTGGTGATATCGACGATCAGCTCCGCGCTGCCGGCCGCCGGCGCGCCTTCCGTGGCGCCCGCGCTTTCCACGATCCGGTAGTCCGACAGCCCATGCTCGGCGAAGAAGCGGCGGGTGAGGGTGACGTATTTGGTCGCGACCCGCAGATGGGTTCCCTTGCGGGCGCGGAAATGCGCGGCGACATCGGCCAGATCCGCCATGGTCGCGACGTCGATCCAGGCATCCGGCACGGCGACCACCACATCGGCGAAGCCGAAGCCGAGCGGCGTCACGATATGCACGGCCCTGTCGGGCTCGGCGATGCTTTCATGCACCAGGTCGAGCCCGGTGACACCGAAATGCGCCTGACCGCCGGCCAGTTCTCGCGCGATCTCGGAAGCCGAGAGAAAGGCGATCTCCGCCTGTTCCGCGCCGAAGCGGCCCAGCCGGCCGCGATAGTTGCGCGCCCCGCCGGGGCGGCGCACCGGCAGACCGGCGCGGGCGAAGAACTCGTGGGTGTTGTCCTGAAGCCGGCCCTTGGAGGGAACGGCGATGAGCAAGGGCGTCATGACGGTCTCAGATCCGATCGAGCCAGATGGAAAAACCCGTGGCGGGAATATGGGTGCTGGCGCCGAGCAGGGCCAGCAGCCGGTCGTAGCGTCCGCCGCCGACGATCTGCCCGGCGCTGGCGCGCGAGGCGGAATGGATCTCGAAGACGAAGCCCGTGTAATAGTCGAGCCGGCGGCCGAAATCTGCGGCGAAGCGCAGCGTGGCGAGGTCGAGCCCGTGCGCCTCCAGCTTGTCCAGCCGGGCGGTGAAGCGCGCCAGCGCGTCCGTGAGGTCGAGACCCGCGTCGGCGGCGAAACGCTCGACCTCGTCCGCCGCCGCGCGCGGTGCCCCGGAAATCGCCAGATAGCGCGTCACGATCTCCGCCGCGCGCGTCGTGGCCGCGTCATGATGGGCGAGCATCGCCTGTTCCAGCATGCGCTCGGCGATGTCGGCGGCGGTGCGTCCCGCGACCGGACGCGAGCCCGCGAGCCGCAGGAGATCCGCGACCGCGGCTTGCGCGCGCGCCGGATCGACGCCCTCGAGAATGTCGGCGAGCGCGCCCCGTTCTTCAGCGCCCGTGTCCTGTGTGCCGGTCTCCGAGGGGCCGGCCATGGCGGCGAGCGCCGCGTCGAGCCGGGCGCGTTCGCCGAAGAGGTCTCCGAGCCGCCGCTTCCACACCGGCGGGCAGTCGAGCCCGTCGAGCACGGCGCGGAACAGGCCCTCGTCGCCGATGTGGATTGCGGCGTCGTCGACGCCCAGATGCGCGCTCGCCTCCAGCGCGAGCGCCAGAATGTCGGCGTCCGCCTCTTCCAGGTCGGTGCGCCCCAGGCACTCCACCCCGGCCTGCATGAACTCGCCGGCCCCCTCGCGGCGCTGGCGGAAGACCGGGCCGCAATAGCTGTAGCGCGCCGGCGCGGCCGGATCGTCGCGCTCCAGATGTGCGCGGCAGACGGGGATGGTGAAATCCGGGCGCAGGCACATCTCCGCGCCGGAGGCATCGGCGGTGAGATACATGCGCCCGCGAATGTCCTCGCCGATCAGGTCGAGAAAGACCTTGGCGGGCTGCAGGATCGCCGGCGTCACCGGCTGGTGACCGGCCTCGGCGAAGAGCCCGCGCAATCCGGCATAGGCGTCCTGGCTCATGAAGGCTCTCCCGTCGAGCGGCTCGCATCCTTGGCATGCGACCGGCTCGCATCCTCGGCATGCGACCGGCTCGCATCTTCAGCATGCGCGGCGAGCATGGCGCGCACCGTTTCCACCAGCGCGTCCTCGGCGACGCTGACCTGCGCCGGCCGGCTTGCCCGCCAGGTGACATTGTCCGCGATCTCGCCGGACAGCCGCTTGCCCTCGATCAGGTCCTTGATCTGCACCTCGCCCGCGTCGCGCTCGTCCGAGCCCTGGATGATGGCGAGCGGGCAGCCGCGCCGGTCGGCGTATTTGAGCTGGTTGCCGAATTTCTTCCAGTTGCCCTGGTACATTTCCGCGCGGATGCCGGCGTCGCGAAGGGTCTGCGTCAGGCCCTGATAGCGGGCGAGCGCGGCCGCGTCGCCGTCCATCACGGTGACCAGCACCGGCGGGAGAATGGCGGTGGCTTCCAGCTTGCCGAGGTTCTTGAGCGCGCTCATCAGCCGCGACACGCCGATGGAAAAGCCCGTCGCCGGCACGTCGCGGCCGGTGAAGCGCTTGACGAGACCGTCGTAGCGCCCGCCCCCTCCGACCGAGCCGAAGCGCACGACCTCGCCCTTCTCGTTGGTCACGTCGAACAGAAGCTCCGCCTCGTAGACCGGGCCGGTGTAATACTCGAGCCCGCGCACACAAGTCACATCCACTCGAATTCGGTCCGCCTCGTAACCGCAGGAAAGGCATAAGTCTATGGTTCTATCTAGTTCAATCATGCCTTCTTTAAAAGTTTTACTTTCTGAAAATACTCCAAATACCGATTCAGCTAAGACGAAAAATTTTGAGAATACAGTCTTTTGGCCTTCTGCAATGAGTTTCTTAATGTTTTCGCGGAACTCCGGAAAAGGTCTTAGAGAAAAATTTTTGTCGGCCAAGGAAAATTTGGAAAAGTCCTCATATAGATCGAGAATATCATCATCATCTTCGCTCAACGGCCGATATGCGAACTCCTGAGCGTAAATCAGACTCAAAACAGACCCAATTTGATTCTCGCTCAGCCTCGCTCCTTTGGTGAAATCTCCCTTTCCTTGTGCGCCACCATCCCAGCGGCCGTCGCCCAGCAGCAGGCGCACGCCCTCCACTCCGAACTTGTCCAGCTTGTCGATGGCCCGAAGCACCGTGAGGCGACGCTCCGCCTCGTCTTCGCCACCAAGCCCGATCGCTTCCAGCACGCCGTCGAGCACCTTGCGGTTGTTGACGCGGATGACGTATTGGCCGCGCGGAATGCCGAGCGCTTCCATGGCGTCGGCCATCATCATGCACATTTCCGCGTCCGCCTGGACGCCCGGCGCGCCGACCGTATCGGCGTCGAACTGCATGAACTGGCGGAAGCGGCCCGGCCCGGGCTTTTCGTTGCGGAACACCCAGCCCGAGCGATAGGTGCGATAGGGCATCTGGATGTCGTTGATGTTTTCCGCCACATGGCGGGCGAGCGGCGCGGTCAGGTCGTAACGCAGGGACATCCACTGCTCGTCGTCGTCCTGAACGGAAAACACGCCGGCGTTCGGCCGGTCGGTGTCGGGCAGGAACTTGCCGAGGCAGTCGGTGTACTCGAAGGCCGGCGTCTCCACCGGATCGAAGCCGTAGCGCTCGTAGACGCGCTTGATCTTCGCCAGCATCGCCTCGCTCGCGCGGATGTCGTCGGCGGAGCGGTCCGCGAAGCCGCGCGGCAGGCGCGCCTTGAGCTTGCTCGGTTTGGACTTGGCCATGGGTGGTGCGTGTCCGTTCGCTCGGATATCGAAGGGTGTGGGCGGTGGACCCTGAGGGCCGGTTGAACAGCGCGCGGGTCCGGGGAAACTTCAGGTAGATTGCCGGTTTCCTAGACGAAACGGCCCCTGCGGGCAAGGCGCCGCGCCCGCGTTCACCATACGTGGCGAAACAGCGGCCCGCGCGCGGGGCCTCTTTCATGCAAAACTTGCCCTTTCATGCGAAGCTTGCAATGAGCGGCGTTCCGACTATGGTCCCGCGCGACCGTGCCGGACGGGTGTCCGCGTGGCGGGGCGGCGTGTCGGAGCGCGTGTGACGCGATCCGCCCGTGCAGTAACCCCTGTGCCGCGACCCCTGGCGTCCCTGCGCGGGTCGATCCCTGTTTTGGACCTCTGGAGACCTGGATGCCGGTCGACGGTGCATCGCCTTCCCTGATTGCCGCGAAGACGGATCCGCAGGCGGAGGGGTCCGCGCCATCCGGCGACGGCGCGCCCGGGCCCGCGCCGTCCAGCACCGGCGCGCCCGGGCCCGCGCCATACGGTGAAGACGCGTCCGGGCCCGCGCCATATGGTAAAGATGCGCGCGATGCGGCGACCACCGCCGTTCTCAGCGTGGTTTTGCCGACCTTCAACGAACGCGACAACCTGCCCGTGCTGATCGCGCGCCTCGATGTCGCGCTTGCCGGCGTGCCGTGGGAGGCGATCGTTGTCGACGACAATTCCCCGGACGGCACGGCCGATCTGGCGCGCGAGATGGCGGCGCGCGATGCCCGCATCCGCGTCATCCGCCGCGTCGGCCGGCGCGGCCTGTCGGGCGCCTGCATCGAGGGCATGCTGGCGTCTTCCGCCGCCTATGTGGCGGTGATGGACGCCGACGGGCAGCACGACGAAACGCTGCTGCCGCGCATGCTGGCGGCCCTGCGCGACGGCGAGGCCGACCTTGCGGTCGCGAGCCGTCATGTGGAGGGCGGCGCGGTCGGGGAGGGGCTGACCGGTGTGCGCGCCTCCGGCTCCGGCCTGGCCAACCGGCTGGCGCGCCTGTTTCTCAAGGTCTCGCTCTCCGATCCGATGAGCGGCTTTTTCATGATCCGTCGCGGGGAAGTGGAGCGGCTTGCGCCGCAGCTCTCCTCGCAGGGCTTCAAGATCCTGCTCGACATCGTCGCCAGCGCCCGCGGGTCGCTGCGCATCGTCGAGCTTCCCTTCGTGTTTCGCGAGCGCCTGCACGGGGAAAGCAAGCTCGATACGCTGGTCGCGCTCGATTTTCTGGGGCTCATCTTGTCCAAGCTGGTTGGCGATCTCGTGTCCGTGCGCTTTCTCATGTTCATGATGGTGGGCGCCTCGGGCGTGCTGGTGCACATGGCGGCGCTCTTCACCTTCATCGAGGCGTCGGGCCTGACCTTCGAGATCGCGCAGGTCGCCGCGACCTTCGTGGCCATGACCACCAATTTCTATCTCAACAACCGGCTGACCTACCGCGACCGGCGGCTGCGCGGCTTCTCGGCGCTGCGCGGCCTTTTCACCTTCTATCTGGTGTGCAGCATCGGCGTGGTCGCCAATGTCGGCGTCGCCTCGCTGATCCATCAGGAGGATTCCGGGCGCATCCTGATCGGCCTGGCGGGCGCGGCCGGGGCGGTGGTGGGCGCGGTGTGGAACTACGCCGCAAGCTCCGTGCTCACCTGGCGCAAGACCTGAGGCGCCCGCGACCATGACGGCGACCATCACGGCGACCGGCATCCTGCGCGCCTCCGCGTCTCCCGTCGTGGCGGCGCAAGACCTGCCCGTCTGGCTGCGGCCCGGCGGGCTCGCCGTTCTGGTGCTGGTGCTGGCGGCGGTCAGGCTTGTCGTGGCCGCGCAGGCCGGACTTGCCGAGGACGAGGCCTATTACCGCCTGTGGGGGCTTTCTCCTGCGACCGGCTATTACGACCATCCGCCGATGATCGGCTGGTGGGTCTGGGCGGGCCAGCAGCTGGCCGGCGACACGGCGCTCGGCCTCAGGCTGATGGCGGTGCTTTCGGCGCTGATCGGCTCCGCCGCCCTGTGGCGCACCGCGCATCTGCTCTTCGGCCCGCGCGTCGCCGGCTGGTCGGTGCTCTTCTTCAACGCCTCGCTGCTGATCGGGGTGGGCAGCTTGCTCGCCACGCCGGACGCCCCGTCCGTCTTCTTCTGGGGGCTGGCGATGTGGGCGCTCGCGGAACTCGCGGCGCGCGGCAATCCGATGTGGTGGCTCGCCGTCGGCCTGTTCGCCGGGCTGGGCGTGGCATCGAAGTATTCGGTTCTCTTTCTAGGCGCCGGCATCGTGCTCTGGCTCGTCTTCGTGCCGGCGGCGCGGATCTGGTGGCGGGCCTGGCAGCTGTGGGCCGGCGGGCTGCTGGCGGTTCTCATCGTGCTGCCCGTGGTGCTGTGGAACGCCGATCACCAGTGGGCGTCCTTCGTCAAACAGTTCGGCCGGGCGGTGCCGGGCGGCTGGACGCTGAAGTATGTCTTCGAGTTTCTGGGCGCCGTGATCGGCCTTGCCAATCCGCTGGTCGCGGTGCTCGCCGGTCTCGGTCTTGCCCGGGTCGTGGGGCGTGCGCGCGGCGGCGACCCGGCGGCGGGGCTGCTGCTGTGGCTCTGCGTGCCATTCTTCTCCTATCTGCTGCTGCACTCCTTCCATTCCCGGGTGCAGGGCAACTGGCCCGCGCCGCTCTATCCGGCACTTGCCATGATGGCGGCGCTCGTGGCCGCCGACCCGCCGCAGCGGGCCGCGCGGCTGTGGCGCGGGGTGGCAGGCAGTGCGGTGGTCCTCGGGCTCGCGGTCTCCGCTCTTGTCTATGTGCATGCCGTTTCTCCGCTGACCGGCGCGCTTGCCCGCAAGGATCCGACCCATCAAACGCGCGGCTGGCCGGCGGTGCGCGCCGAAATCCTCGATCTTGCCGAGCGTCACGACGCGCGCTGGATCGCCACCTGGGGCTATGGGCTCAACGCGCAGCTCGCCTTCCAGCTGCGCGACGATCTGCCCGTCGAGCAGCTCACCGAGCGGATCCGCTATGTGATGCAGCCGCCGCTTGCCGCCTCGCGCGTTGCCGAGCCGGCGCTCTTCGTCGTCAAGGCCCGCCGCGATCCCGGCGCGGCGCACCTGCGCACACGCTTCGGCGAGGTCGAACGGGTGGCGACGGTGACCCGCGCGGTGCGCGGCACGCCGCTCAAGGATCTCGTTGTCTACCGCGTGGCCCGTCCGACCGGCGATCCGCGCGATCCCCTCTATCCGCTGCCCTGATCGCGCCCGCGCGCCCGGTCGGTCGTTTGGCGGATTGGCAGGCGGGCGCACAAGGCGCATAGGTATCCTCCATGAAACGTATCCTGCTGACATCCGTCGACTATGGCCTGGCGTTCGGGGTCGA
The DNA here is from genome assembly GCF_040110915.1 of Stappia sp. NCBI lineage: Bacteria > Pseudomonadati > Pseudomonadota > Alphaproteobacteria > Hyphomicrobiales > Stappiaceae > Stappia > Stappia sp. Next base: position 311,744 of record NZ_CP157793.1, read on the forward strand.
CCGGGCGCTGCGCGGCCTCGTCGCCGAGGGCCGGCTGTCGGCGGTCGGCTGTCTCGTCGTCTCGGATCTGTGGTCGCGCGAGTATCTGCCGCTGCGCGATTGCGTGGACGCCGCGCCCCATCGCACGCGGGTCGGGGTCACGCTGGCGCTCACCCGTCCGCATGCGCCGCTGTCGGTGAAGGGGCGGTCGCGGTTCGGCGAGGCGCTGCCGGGGCGCGGCTGGTGGCGCCTGCGCGACGCGCTGCGGCTCGTGCCGCGCGACGTTCTGGTGGACGAGGTCGAGGCGCAGCTCACCTGCTTCGAGGAATATTACCAGCGGCCGCCGGACTTCCTGCATGTCGCCGACGAGCTTCTGGCGCTGCCGAGGGTCGCGCATGTGGTGCTGAGAACGGCGAGCCTCAGGCGCCACCGTCCGCTCATCGTCACCCCGCGCCTGCGGGCCGACGGCGGCGTGGAGGCCCGCTTCGCCCGCCGCTTCCGGCGGTTCGCGGAACGTTACACGCTGCGGGTCCTGCCGCGCGGGCCGGCCTTTCCGGACGTGGCGGGCGCGGAGGCCCAGCAAACCCATTTGCGCCGGGGGCTTGCCGGTGTGGAGGATCTGGCCGTCGTGACCTGCCGTCCCGGAACGGTGGACGACCGTCTGCGTCGGCTCGAGCCGCTGGCCCGTCAGGACGTGCGCGAGGCGCAGCTTGCCTTCCTGTCGGGCGAGGCGTTTCCCCTGCTCCTGGTCGAAACCGACACATTCCTGTTTTGAATCCGCGTCGCGCCGGTGACCTTGTCTTGAAGCCGCATCGCGCCTTCGGGCACCGCGCGCCCGGCCAGGGCCTGCGCGAAATCCGGCTCCCCCGCGGGGAAATGGGGAACCGGATTTTCGGGGCGTTGCGGGAATCGCAGGGCGCGTGCGAGGTCAGGGAAGCCGCGCCTTGCGACTGGTCCACCCTCTCATGCGCCACTTTGCGTTGCCGTGACGGTCGTCACACATTGGGCTTTGTCCTGACCGCCAAGCCGGTAAGATGGCCCGCGACGCGCGACCGGGGCAGGGTGGACGTGCGCGACAGACGCGAAGGCGGCGGCGGAGGGCAGCCTCCCCGCGGACGGATGAGGCGGGGCCATGCTGGAAGTGCGATCGTTCCTGGAAAACAGCTTCTCGATGGAGGGGCTCGACGGCGAGCTTGCCTCGGGGCTCTCCGCGCTGGCGCGTGCGATGTCGGTGAAGCCCGGCGCGATCCTCTTCGAGGCCGGCGATCCGGGCAACGGCTGCTACGCGATCCTGGAAGGCTCGCTCAAGGTCTCCATCGTCAGCATCGAGGGCGACGAGCAACTGCTCGCGGTGATGGGGCCGGGCAGCATCGTCGGGGAACTCGCGCTGCTCGACGGGCGGGCCCGCTCCGCGACCGTCACCGCGCTGAAACCCACCCGCCTCGCCTTCATCGACAAACATGCCTTCGAGCGCTTCGCCGACCAGAACCCGGCGCTCTACCGCCACATGCTGTCGATCGTCGGAAAGCGCCTGCGGCAGGCCAACGATGTGCTCGCCGCGCGGTCCTTTCTACCGCTGCCCGGGCGCGTGGCGCAGACGCTGCTGCAACTGTCGGAAACCTTCGGCAAGCGGCTGGACGACGGGCGCATCCTCATCCACTACAAGCTGTCGCAGGCGGATATCGCCAACATGGCCGGCGCCGCGCGCGAGAACGTCAGCCGCGTGCTGAACGACTGGAAGCGCGCGGGAACGATCAGCCGGATCTCGGGCTATTACTGCCTGGAGAAACCCGAATGGCTGGAGCAGGCCTCGGCCTTGTAGGCGGGCCGCGACGTCGGAGGCGATTCGAAACCGTCACGATCATGTGGCGCTTCGATGATCATGAGTTGCATGGCTGAAAAATATTCTCTTTAAGATTGTCAATACATGCCTTTTTGCTTGGGTTTATTGCTGTGTAGTCACGTAGATTAAGAGGGCGGTAAGTCCGCATCGGCTACTCCGGGACAACTGTCGTGCCTCCTCGGGCCAGTATGGAGTGTCTCGTGATGCGGTTTTCCGACCTGACGATCCGGAACAAATTGCTTCTCAGCGCCGGAGCGTTGTTCTTTGTGTCTCTCGCCGGCGTGACCCTGTCCGGCTCCTTCGTGATGAGTTCGGCGATGGAAAAGGCCGCCCGAAACGAGGCCGGCGCGCTGTTGTCGGCCTATGCCGAGGATGTGGCGGGCGAGATCACACCCTACGCCACGGTCGCCAAGACGTCCGCGGCCGCCGTCGAAGGCCTGCTTGCCAACGGCATGCAGGATCGCGACCGTCTGGGCGATCTGATGATCCGAACGGTCGAGGCCAATCCGGATCTCGTCGGCATGACGCTGGCCTTCGAGCCCAACAAGCTGGACGGGCGCGACGCGGATTTCACCACCCACAAGTATTCCGACGCCTCGGGACGCTTCGTGCCCTATTTCTATTTCGACGCGAACGGCAATGTGACCACCGAGAAGCTGGTCATGACCAAGGAAGCCGGCACGGAAGGCTGGTACGACAAGCCGATCCGGGAAAACCGCTCGCTGATCACGCCGCCCTACGCCTATCCGATCGATGGCAAGGAAGTGCTGATGAGCACCATCAGCTGGGTGGTGCGCCAGAACGGCGAGGCCGTGGGCATCACCACCTCGGATCTGTCGCTCGCGAAGCTGGCCGAGATCATGTCCGCCCATCGCCCCTTCGGCGCGGGCGAGGTCAATCTGATCGGCGGCGACAATCTCTGGGTCGCCAATGCCGATACGTCAAAGCTGGGCCAGACCGTAACCGATGCCTCCGTCCTGGAAATGCTCGGCGGCGCGACGTCGGGTCACGCCATGAAGCGCTTCGGCGAGCGGTTCCTGGCCGTGGCGCCGGTGTCCTTCCCCGGCCTCGATGAGAAGTGGTACGTGGCGATCGACGTGCCGCACGCCGCCATGGTCGCCGGCGCCGTCACGGCGCGCAACACCATGCTCGCCATCTCGGCCGCCATGCTGCTGGCCGCGCTCGGCATCGTGTGGTTCGGCGCGGGCATGCTCGCCAACCCGGTGGCCCGCCTGACGGGCGTGATGCAGCGGCTGGCCGACGGGGACACGTCGGTCGACGTCGACGAAAGCGAGCGCAAGGACGAAATCGGCGCCATGGCCCGTGCCGTCGCCACGTTCCGCGAGAATGCCATCGAGCGCCAGCGTCTCGAAGCCGCGCAGAGCGAGGACGAAAAGGCCCGCATGGAGCGCCAGAAGCGCATCGAGAACCTGATCGGCGGGTTCCGCGAGACGGTTCAGGGTCTGATCGGCACGGTGGGCGAGACGGCGGCCGGCCTCGACCGCACCGCGCGCGATCTGTCGGCCAGCGCGCAGGACAGCGCGGAGCGCGCCAGCGAAACGTCCGAGGCAAGCTCCGTCGCGACCTCCAACGTCCAGACCGTGGCCTCGGCGGCGGAGGAGCTGTCGGCCTCCATCGCCGAGATCTCCCGCCAGGTCGGCCAGACCACCCAGGTGGTGGCGCAGGCGACCGAGGGCACCCATGCCACCAACGAGAAGATCGCCGGCCTCGCCGAGGCAGCGAGCAAGATCGGCGAGGTGGTCAAGCTGATCACCGACATCGCCGAGCAGACCAACCTGCTGGCGCTCAACGCCACCATCGAGGCGGCGCGCGCCGGGGAAGCCGGCAAGGGCTTCGCGGTCGTCGCGGCGGAGGTCAAGGAACTCGCCACCCAGACGTCGAAGGCGACGGAAGAGATCAGCGCGCAGATCGGCGCGATCCAGGGCTCGACCGGCGAGGCGGTGACGGCGATCGGCGAGATCGCGCAGATCATGCAGGAGGTGAACGGCTACACCACCTCGATCGCCTCGGCCGTCGAGCAGCAGGGGGCGGCGACCAGCGACATCTCGCGCTCGGTCCAGCAGGCCGCCCAGGGCACCAGCGCGGTGACCGGCAACATGGAGCGTCTGGCCGAGACGGTCGAGCGCACCAGCTCCGCCGCCGACACCGTGCTCGACGCCTCCGGCGCCATGAGCCAGAACACCGACGCCCTCAAGGCCGAAATCGACCGGTTCCTGGGCGAGGTCGCTGCCGCCTGACCCGGCGCGGCACTTCCAGGCCCGAGAGACGAAAGCGAACGGCGGGACCTGTGTCCCGCCGTTTTCATGTCTGCATCTCTGCAGCCGGGTTGGTGCGGATCAGCGCAGCCGGTGCTGGGCACGGAACTCCCAGGGCGTGACGACGCCGTCGGAGTTGGTGTCCGAGGCCCGGTAGCGTTCTTCGCCGGCGGCCATCCATTCCGCCTTCGACACCGATCCGTCGCCATTGGCGTCCATCGGGGCGAAGCGGGCGGCCTTGGCCTCCTGGCGCGCCTGCATGCGCTCCGGATTGCGGCCCTGACCCGGCCCCATGCGCACGTCCATGTATTCCTCTTGCGTGAGGCTGCCGTCGCCGTCGGCGTCCATGGCGTAGAAGACGGCCTCGCGCTGGGCCGCGGCCTCGTCGTCGCTGATGCGTCCGTCGTCGTTGGCGTCGAGGATCGCGAAGCGCTGCATGGCGCCGCCGTCGCCGCGCATTCCCATGCCGGCCCCCATGCCGCGACCCTGGCCCTGACCTTGGCCCCAGCCTTGCATTCCCTGCCCCTGCATCCCCTGGCCCGGCGTCTGCGCGGCCGCGGGGAGGGGAGCGACGGCGAGGACGCCGGCACAAAGCGCAAGTGAAAAGAAGAATTTGAGGGGCATACACATGAGAGCCTCCGCGCGATTGTGGGACAGGCACCAGTGTGTCGGACGTGGGCCCGACTGCATTGATAGATATCAAGATGTGAATGTTGTGAGCGGCCCCGGCGGCCCGGGCCGAAGCGTTGGCAAGCGGCGCGACCGTCGGTAGGGTTTGCTCACAGGAACCGCAGGTCGCCCGATGCGGGCGGCCCTGGAGCAATTTCAGCAAAGTCGGAGACTTTCGCGCTCGCGAAATTGCGGAAAAACAGAGACATGGAGCATTTCGAGTGATTCAGCATTCACGAGAAATGCTCTGGGAAAGGACGTCGGGTGAGTGAGGAGATCGAGACGCAGGCGCCGGTCGGCGAGCTGACGCTGCGCACCATGGCCATGCCGGCCGACACCAATGCGGCCGGGGACATCTTCGGTGGATGGGTGCTGTCGCAGATGGATCTGGCGGGCGGGATCGCCGCCGGCCAGCGCGCCGCCGGGCGCGTTGTCACGATTTCCGTCGAGCGGATGACCTTCATCCGCCCGGTCAAGGTGGGCGACGTGCTCTGCGTCTATTGCGCGATCGGCAGCGTCGGCCGGACCTCGCTGAAGGTGGCGATCGAGGCCTGGGCGCTGCGCCAGAATATCGGCCGGCGCGAGAAGGTGACGGATGCCACCTTCACCTTCGTTGCCGTCGATGACGAGGGGCGCCCGCGTCCCGTGCCGGAGATGGCCTTGCTCTCCGGCTGAGGCTCAACGCCGGGCGGAACGTGGTCTTGCCGCGTTCCGGGACCGGGTGAAGAGCGCGAGGGCCTGCGCCGGGTGCCGGGCGGCGATGTCGCGCAGCAGCGGCTCGTCGATCGCCTTTCGGCAGCCGCTTGCCCACAGGCGCAACTGGGCGGCCAGTCGGGCGGAGCGTTGCGCGGCGGAGAGCCTGCCGGTCTGAGCAGTCCCGGTTTCGCGCAAAGCCGAGGCGGCGAGTCCGGTCATTCGCATTCCAAGCGCCAGCACCCGCAGTTCCGCCAGCGTGGGGCCTGCGCGCCCTTGCGCCGGGAGGATGCGTGCCGGCTCGCGTTCGCGGCGCTGCCCCTGCGGCTCAGGACAACCGTCGGCAGCGCGGCTTTCGGACGAGGCGGAGGACGGTGTGAGGGACGCGGCTGGGGACGCGGCGGGGGTGACCATTAAAAAATCCTCCTTCGGTTTCCCGAGGAGGACTGGCGCGTTTGCGGGGATCGTCTCGAAGCCGCTTCGTTGCCGCAGATGCGGCCACATCCCCGTGAGCGGTGCGCAATCGGAACGATCCGTTGCGTCCGTCCGTCAGGGAAACCACCTTGCCCGGCGGGCAGGTTGGCGAGGGCGCCAGCCCTTCTCTTGATGACGGATGGGTTGTGCCATGGCCGGCCGGCCCGTGCAAGACGTTTGTCGCGGGTCAGCTGCGCGGATCGTCGTCCAGGTCCTCGGCCGGCGGCTCACTCGGGTCCGTGGTGTCGGCTTCCGCGCGGGGGTCCAGCGCCATGGTCTCGGGCGTTGCGAAACGGGCCGCCGAGGCCATCGCCACGAAGTCCTCGCGGTCCGCCGGCGCGATGGCCTCGCGCCGTGTGATCCGCCACAGGGCGAACAGCAACAGCGCCCCATGGGCAACGGAGGTAACCGCGAACAGGCCCTGCGGGGTCGTCACGCTCATCACCAGCGCGGCGGCGAGCGGGCCGATGACCGAGCCGATGCCGAACATCAGCAGCAGGCCGCCGCTCACCTTGAGGAAATCGCCGGGCGCGGCGTGGTCGCTCGCATGCGCGACGATCACCGGATACATGGCGTAGATCATGCCGCCGAAGGCGGAGACAAGAGCGATGACGAGGCCGGGCGGCAGCAGCCCGCCGGCCGCGAGCATGCCGCCGATGGCGCAGGCGAGCGCCGCGATGGCGATCAGCACATAGCGCCGGTCCATGCGGTCGGAGAGCAGACCCACGGGGATCTGGATCAGCGCGCCGGCGAGCAGCGCGGCCGACATCATGGTGGCGATGCTGGTCACCGACAGGCCGATCTGCCGCCCGTAGACCGCGCCGAGCGTGCCGAAGGCGCTGTTCGATACGCCGACGAGGAAGATGCTGATCACCGCCACCGGCGAGTTGCGCCAGAGCGCGGTGATGTCGAGCTCGGCCTGCGCGAGCGGGGCGGGGGCGGCGGCCGTCGACAGGGCGGTCGGCAGAAGCGCCAGCGAATAGACGATCGAGCCGACCACGAAGAACACGAAGCCCGCCGGATCGCCGAGCGTCAGCAGCATCTGGCCGATGGTCGTCGCGGCCAGATTGATCATCGTGTAGAGGCCGAAGATCCGTCCGCGCGTGTTGGTGGTGGCGCGTTCGTTGAGCCAGCTTTCCACCACCATCGCCGCGCCGGCGAAACAGAATCCCGACAGCGCCCTGAGCGGCACCCAGCCGGCCGGATGCAGGATCAGCAGGTTGAGCAGGACGACGATCCCGGCGGTGGAGCAGAACACGCCGAAGGTGCGGATGTGGCCGACGCGCTTCACCACATGCGGCGTCAGCAGGCAGCCGGCGACATAGCCGATTGCCCAGCCCGTTCCCAGCAGGCCGAGGGCGGTGTCCGAAAAGCCCTCGATGGAGCCGCGCAGCGGCAGCAAAAGGCCGTGCAGCCCGCCGGCGAGCAGAAGGAGGGCGGAGCCGGCCAGAAGCGCGGCGATGGGCAGGAACTGGGTCATCGGCTCGTTGATGGCGCGGCGACGGCGCCCGCGTCAACCGTCGGTGTCATGGTTTGCGCGTGGAGGCCCCGCGCGGAAGCTCCTTGCGGCGGGTCAGTAATGCGGTGGCTTGACGCCGGGCGCATTGCGCGCGCTGGCGTCCTCCAGCTCGTCCATGTGGTCTTCGAGCGCGGCGAGCTTGCGGGTGAGCAGATCGATCTGCCCGGCTTGCCGCGTCACCACATCGTTCAACTCGTCGATGGCGAGCTGGGCATGGGCGAGATCGGTTTCGAGTTTTTCGAGGCGGGCGTCGGTGTCGCTGGTCATGGTGCAGGTGTCTTCGAAAAGGGAGTGGGCCGTCGCGATCCATCGGAACCATAGGCCGGTTCGCACTGCTTTGCCTACGGTGCCGGTCAAGGTTTGCCCCGCCCGGCGAGGGGATTTGCCCGGCAAAACGAGAAAGGGCGGCCAGCAGGCCGCCCTTTCCGCAAATGTCGGTTCCGATGGACTTCTCAGAAGTCCCTGCCGCCCTCGAAACCGGCTGTTGCCGGTTTCGACCTGGCATAGCTGAAACCGGCTGTTGCCGGTTTCAGCATCTGGAGCAATGGGCGGTTCCGATGGACTTCTTAGAAGTCCATGCCGCCCATGCCGCCGCCCGGCATCGCCGGCGCGCCGCCATCCTTCTTCGGCAGCTCGGCCACCATCGCTTCGGTGGTGATGAGCAGGCCGGCGACGGAGGCCGCATCCTGGAGCGCGGTGCGCACGACTTTGGTCGGGTCGATGATGCCGGCCGCGATCATGTCGACGTACTCTTCGCTCTGCGCGTTGAAGCCGAAGTTCTCGTCCGGGTTCTCGAGGATCTTGCCGACCACGATCGAGCCTTCCACGCCGGCGTTCTCGGCGATCTGGCGGATCGGGGCCTCAAGCGCGCGCAGCACGATCTTGATGCCGGCCATGATGTCCGGGTTGTCGGAGGTGAGGCCCTCGACGGCCTTCTTGGCGCGCAGAAGCGCGGTGCCGCCGCCCGGGACGATGCCTTCCTCCACGGCCGCGCGGGTCGCGTTGAGGGCGTCGTCGACGCGGTCCTTCTTCTCCTTCACCTCGACCTCGGTCGCGCCGCCGACGCGGATCACCGCGACGCCGCCGGCGAGCTTGGCCAGGCGCTCCTGGAGCTTCTCGCGGTCGTAGTCCGAGGTGGTCTCCTCGATCTGCGCCTTGATCTGCGCGACGCGGCCCTCGATGTCTTCCTTGGCGCCGGCGCCATCGACGATGGTCGTGGTCTCCTTGGTGATCTCGACCTTCTCGGCGGTGCCGAGCATGTCGAGCGTCACGTTCTCGAGCTTGATGCCGAGATCCTCGGAAATCACCGTGCCGCCGGTCAGGACGGCGATGTCCTCGAGCATGGCCTTGCGGCGGTCACCGAAGCCCGGAGCCTTGACGGCGGCGATCTTCAGGCCGCCACGCAGCTTGTTGACCACGAGGGTGGCGAGCGCCTCGCCCTCGACGTCCTCGGCGATGATGAGCAGCGGACGGCTGGACTGCACGACCGACTCCAGGATCGGCAGCATGGCCTGCAGGTTGGAGAGCTTCTTCTCGTGCAGGAGAATGTAGGGCTTCTCCAGATCCGCGATCATCTTCTCGGCGTTGGTCACGAAGTACGGCGACAGGTAACCGCGGTCGAACTGCATGCCCTCGACGACCTCGAGCTCGGTCTCGAGCGACTTGGCTTCCTCGACGGTGATCACACCCTCGTTGCCGACCTTCTGCATCGCCTTGGCGATGTCGTCGCCGACCTGCTTGTCGCCGTTGGCCGAGATGGTGCCGACCTGGGCAACCTCGTCGGAGGTGGTGATGGTCTTGGAGCGGGCCTCCAGATCCTTCACCGCGGCCTGGGCGGCGAGATCGACGCCGCGCTTCAGGTCCATCGGGTTCATGCCGGCGGCCACGGCCTTGGCGCCTTCCTTGACGATCGCCTGGGCCAGCACGGTCGCGGTGGTGGTGCCGTCGCCCGCGACGTCGTTCGTCTTGGAGGCGACTTCGCGCACCATCTGCGCGCCCATGTTCTCGAACTTGTCCTCAAGCTCGATTTCCTTGGCGACCGACACGCCGTCCTTGGTGATGCGCGGGGCACCGAAGGCCTTGTCGAGCACGACGTTGCGACCCTTCGGGCCGAGCGTGACCTTCACCGCGTTGGCGAGCGTGTCGACGCCCTTGAGCATGCGCTCGCGGGCATCGGCGGAAAACTTGACTTCCTTGGCAGCCATTTTCGTTACTCTCCTGATAAGTCTGGGATCCGTCCGGCGCGAAACGACGCTTGCCGCGTGCTGCGGCGCCCTGCGGGCGCCGGGCGGCGCGGTGTCGCGCCCGGGCGGGGGAAAGACGGGGTGCGGCTTAGCCCACCACGCCCATGATGTCGCTTTCCTTCATGATCAGAAGGTCTTCACCGTCGATCTTGACCTCGGTGCCGGACCACTTGCCAAACAGCACGCGGTCGCCGGACTTGACGTCGAGGGTGATCAGCTCGCCGTTGTCCTTGCGCGCGCCGGGGCCGACGGCGACGACTTCGCCTTCCTGCGGCTTTTCCTTGGCGGTGTCGGGGATGATGATGCCACCGGCGGTCTTTTCCTCGGACTCGACGCGGCGGACCACGACGCGATCATGCAAAGGGCGGAACTTCATGTCGTGCTCTTTCCTTTTCTGGCCAGCGTGGTACTCCTCCTGCCCGCCGGACACGCGCCGTGCGGGAGCGAACGCAGACCACGTTGGCACTCCTTGAATGAGAGTGCTAACAGCGCGCCTGATGTAGGATGCGCCCAAATCGCTGTCAATGATCTTCGCGCGAGATTTTTCGACCTCGGCAAACTGCGCCTGCCGCGGCGCGAAGGGCGCCGCGCATTCGCAATGCGCATGCGTCGGTCAACCTCTTCGTAAGAGGTCCCTCGTATCCTTTGCGCATGACAAAAGTGCGCAATCCCTTTCGGCAGTTCTGGCGCGACCGGCGCGGCGGCATCGTGGTGATCTTTGCCATCGTCGCGGGGCTGGTGGTGCTGATCATCGGCGCGGGCGTCGATTTCCTGCGCGCGCACAACGTCAAGTCCAGCCTCCAGGCGGCGGTGGACGCGACGGCGCTGGCCGCCAATTACGACAGCGACGGACTGTCGGAGGCCAAGGTCAAGGCCAATGCGGAAGCCTATTTCGGGGCGATCTACAAGGGCGGCGACGTCGATCTCGACGTCTCGGTGTCAAAGGGCACGGTGACGGTCAAGGCGACGCAGGGCGTCGGCACCATGTTCGGCGGGGTGCTGGGCAAGGAAACGCTCGACGTCGGCGTGCAGTCCCAGACGGTGATCGGCAAGAGCACCTTCGATGTCGTGATGGTGCTCGACAATTCCGGCTCGATGGGCGGCAGCAAGCTCAGGACGCTCAAGACCGCCTCCGAGGACTTCGCCGAGACGCTGTTCGCGCTCAACGACAACGGCGACAAGAAGGACCGGGTCAAGATCGGCCTGGTGCCCTTCACCTCCTTCGTCAACATCGGCGGTGACAAGGAGAACGAACCCTGGATGGATCGCGAGGGACTGTCGCCCATCCACTGGATCAATTTCGAGACCCGGGCCGACGGCACGCCGGACCCGGACGAATTCGAGAGCCAGTACTTCTACAACGGCAGGCCGAGCCGCTTCACCCTGTTCAAGCAGCTCAACCGCACGCCGTGGCTCGGCTGCGTGGAATCCCGCCCCGTTCCCTATGACGTGACCGACGAGGTGCCCGACCGGCGCAAGCCGGCCACCCTCTTCGTGCCGATGTTTGCGCCCGACGAGCCGGACGGCCAGTTCACCCGCGGCTGGGATCGCCACCAGAACGATTACATCCGCGACTATTCCGGCGGCTGCGACAAGAACATCTGGCAGGAGGCCCGCAAGCTCGGCCTGCCGCTCTGGGAATATGCGCAGGAGCGCATGTGCAAGTACCGCAATCAGAACAGGTCCTTCGGCAACAGCTACACGAAGGGACCGAACTACAACTGCCGCACCCGCCCGGTGACCGACCTCACGATCAACAAGAACGCGATCCTCAACGACCTGAAGCGGATGCAGGCGAACGGCAGCACCAACATCCACCAGGGCGTGATGTGGGGCTGGCGGATGCTGTCGCCGACCCCGCCTTTCACGAGCGGGCGCGTCGTGCGGCCGAATTCCGACGACGAACACGTCCGCATCATGATCGTTCTCTCCGACGGTGAGAATTTCTACCAGGGGCAGAACTCGTTCAACCGCACCAGCATCGGGGCCTATGGGTATGGCACCGAGGAGCGCATGGGCAACGGCGTCGACGACACCTGGGAGATCGAGAACGCGATGGACCAGCGCACCGCGCTCGCCTGCGAAAACGCCAAGAAGGACGGCATTTCGGTTTATACGGTGGCCTTCCAGATCAACGATCCGGACACGCGGGAGATGATGCGCCGCTGCGCCAGCAGCCCGAACATGGCCATCGACGCGCGCTCGAACTCCGATCTGGTCGATGCCTTCGAGCGCTTCGCCGAGGAAATCAGCAAGCTGCGGCTGTCGAAGTGATCGCCACGCGCGGTCCCGGCAACGCCGGCCCTGAATGGTGGGCCTGAATGGCGGCTCTCATCCGGCGACGTCTCGCCGCGCGGCCTCACTCGGCCGGAGCCGGGTCCGCCGTCACGGTGAAGGGCAGGTCGAGGCTTGCGCTCTCGCCCGTCGCCGTATCGCTGAGCCGCGTCGTCAGTGTGTAGGCGCCCGGGCGCAAGCCGTCGAAGCGAAACCGCAGGGTGGCGTGAAACTCGCGCTGCCTGTCGCGGGCGTCGCTTTCCAGCGTGGCGAAACGCTCCTGCGCGGCCAGGATCTGACCGGACGCGTTGGCCACTTCGAAATCGGCGGTCAGCCGGATCGCATGGCCCGTCGCGCTCTCCAGGTAGCCGTAGCCGACGGGCTGGACATAGACGATCAGCGTGTCGTCCTGCGCGAAGGTCGCGTCGGGACGCGGGGTGTATTGGCCGAAGCCCGTCACCTCGCCCTCCACGAAGAGCCCGCGCGCGATGGCGAGCGGCGCCTCCGCCCAGGCCTCGGCGAACCGGGCCTGCGCCTCGGCAAGCGCCGGCGGCAGGGATGACGACAGCGCGGCTGCCCGATCGTCGGCCACGGCGGGAAGAGACAGGGCCGCAAGCAGCAGCGTCGCGGCAATCGTGCGCGCCCGCTCGCGTCGCGATGTCGTGAAATCCCGCTTGGCCATCGTTCTCCCCGCCCGGCTATGCCCTGCACGCGCGCGTTTTGCGCGGTGCACCGTATAGACCGGCCCGGGGGGCGGCGACAAGCTTAACCGGCGAAGGCGGTGAATCGCGCTCCGCCGGACGGCGCGAGGCGTTCGTTCCAGGACTGCCGCTTGCGGTAGATCGTGGACGGCGAGATCTCGAGCGCCGCCGCCGCCTTGGCGATGTTCCCGTCGAAGGCGGCGAGCGCATCCTCGATGATGCGCCGCTCCTGCGCCCACAGCGGTTCGATCTCGACCGGGCGGGTGCGGATCGCGGACGAGGAGGGCGCCGGCATCGGGTCGAGCCGCGAGGACAGCCCTTCGCCGAGCAGGAAGGCGGGCAGCATGTCGGCGGTGAGCGCCTCGCCGTCGTGCATCACCACCGCCTGACGCAGGCTGTTTTCCAGCTGGCGGACGTTGCCCGGCCAGTCGTAGGTGAGCAGTTTCTCGCCGGCGCAGCCCGCGATGCCGGAGAAGGCACGTCCCTCCTCGCGCGCGAAGCGCTCCAGAAAGATCCGCGCCATCGGCAGGATGTCCTCGCGCCGGTCGCGCAGCGCCGGCAGGCGGATCGGCAGCACGTGCAGCCGGTAGAACAGATCCTCGCGGAACCGGCCGGCGGCGATCTCCGCCTGCGGGTCGCGGTTGGTGGCGCAGACGATGCGCACGTTGACGCGGCGCTGGGTCGTGTCGCCGATGCGCTGCACCGTGCCGGTCTGCACGAAGCGCAGGAGCTTGGATTGCAGGGCGAGGTCCATCTCGCCGATCTCGTCGAGAAACAGCGTGCCCCCGTCGGCGGCCTCGGCCGCACCCGCGCGGGCGTCCGTGGCACCGGTGAAGGCGCCGCGCACATGGCCGAAGATCTCGCTTTCCATCAGATCGGCGGGAATGGCCGCGCAATTGATCGCGATGAAGGGTTTGTCGGCGCGCGTCGAGCGGGCGTGGATGGCCTGGGCGCACAGTTCCTTGCCGCTGCCGGACTCGCCGGTCACGAAGACGGGCGCGGCGGAGGGGGCGATCCGGCAGATCTGGTCGTAGACGTCGCGCATGCGCGCCGATCCGCCGACGAAGCCCTCGAACACATAGGCCTCGACCGGGGCTTCGACGGGGGCCTCGCCGGCCGGCGTGCGGCCTGCGGCGCTTCGGCCCGCCGCCGCCCGCCGCTTGGCGTCGGTGCGCGCGCTTTGCACCAGGAAGCGGTCGATCTTCTCCGCCACCGTCGCCGGATCCACGGGAAGCGAGATCACGTCGTGGGCGCCGGCTTCCATCGCCGCGAGGCTGCGGGTGAGCGATGCGCCGTTGCTCACCGCCATCAGCAGCGCCTGCGGATGCGCGGCCGCCAGACGCGACAGATAGCCATCCTCCGCCAGCGCCTCGAGGTCGACGATCATCACGTCCGGCTGCGACTGCGTGTTGGCGGCATAGAACGGTTCGAAACTGTGAAAGGCCATCGGCGCGGCGCAAGGATGGTCCATTGCGTCGATGACAGATCCCGCGAGGTTGCGCGTCGTGCCGTCGCCGTCGAGAACGGCGAGCCGAATGTGCCCCTCAGCGCCATGCATGGATTCCATGCCGTGGCGACCCCCTTTTCCTGCATGCCGGCAAATCGGCATCGAATTGATTTGCCGTTGGATTCTGCGAGCACATGGTAAACAAACGGTTTCCATTGAAAACCGGGGCTGTTTCCGCCTTTCCGGTCTTTTGCGAATAGGGTCGGCCGGCGGGCGGTGATAGGCTCCCTCCGCCGTTGCGGTATCGCGACGGTGCCGTGCAACCCGCGAGAGCGTTCCCGCCAGCGCTCCCAAGCGCACCCGCGAAAGCGTCAGACTCCATGAAACGGTTTTTCCTGCTTGTCGTGATCCTGGGCCTTCTTGCCGCAGGCGCGGGCGCGGCCTGGTGGTGGACGGACCGGCCGGCGGTCGTGGAGGTGGTGACGCCGCGCAGCGGATCGGCCGCCGATGTGGTCTATGCGACCGGCGTCGTGGAGCCGGTGCGCTGGGCCAAGGTGACGAGCCTGCTGCGCGAACGCATCGTCGAACTGTGCGCCTGCGAGGGCCGGGAAGTGACGCGCGGCACGGTGCTCGGCCGGCTCGACGCCTCCGACGCCCGCGCCACGCTCGCCGAGCTGGAAGCCCGCGCGCGCCTGTCGAAGCAGCAGATGGAGCGGGCCGCCGGGCTGCTCGACCGGCGCGTCGTGTCCCAGCAGGCCTTCGATCAGGCGGAAAACGATCATTCGCGCAATGTCGCGCTGGTCGCCGCGCAGACCGCGCGCCTCACCGACTATGAATTGCGCGCGCCCATGGACGGCATGGTCCTGCGTCGCGACGGCGAGGTCGGCGAGGTGGCCGAACCCGGGTCGGTTCTCTTCTGGGTGGGACAGCCCCGGCCGCTGCAGGTGATCGCCGACGTCAACGAGGAAGACATCCCGCTCGTCGCACCGGGGCAGGCGGTGGTGGTGCGCGCCGATGCCTTTCCCGATCAGACCTTTGACGCGGTGGTCGACCGCATCACGCCGAAGGGCGACCCGGTGCTCAAGACCTATCGGGTGTATCTGACCTTTCCGCAGGAACCGCCGCTAATGATCGGCATGACCACCGACGTCAACATCGTCGTGCGCGTCGTGGAGGAAACCATGCTGGTGCCGCTCGCCGCGCTCGACGGTGACCGCGTGCTGGTGCTGGAGGACGACGGCCGCCTGGCCGAGCGCGCGGTCACGGTCGGCATTCGCGGGGTCGCGGATGTGGAGATCCTGGACGGGCTGACGAGGGAGGACCGGGTCGTCGCCCTGTGGCAGGAGGGACTTGCGCCCGGCCGGCGCGCCGTGGCGTCAGAACGGGGGGCGTCAGACCGGGGGGCGTCCGGCGGGGAGGCCGCCCGATGAGCCGGCCGTCGCGCGCCGGGACGCGGAGCCTGTGCGGGGGGCGGCCGTGTCGCTGACCTTCGCCATCGCGATGACCCATGTCGCCGGACGGCTGCGCCAGAGCGTGGTCTCCGTGCTCGGCGTCATGCTGGGCGTCGGGTTTTCCATCGCCATGGCGGCCCTGATGGAAGGCTCGCAGCGCGATTTCATCGAGACGCTGGTCGATGCCATTCCCCATGTCGAGGTGACCGACGACCGGCGCGCGCCCGACCCGCCGCCGTCCGCCGCGCGCTTCGATGCGGTCAATGTGATCGGCGCGCGCCCCGACGACGACACCCGCGGCCTGCGCAATCCGGTGCGTCTCGAGGCGATGCTGGAAAGTTGGCTGCCGGGCCATATGGCCGCCTCGCTGTCGGGGCAGGCGGTGTTGCGCTACGGCGGCAAGGACGTGGCGGTGGCGCTCACCGGCGTCGATCCGGCGGCGCATCTGAAGGTCTCGACCATCGGCGAGGACATGCTGACCGGGGATTTCACGGATCTGGCCGCCGATCTCAACGGCATCGTCATCGGCGACGGCGCGGCATCCAAGCTCGGCGCGGCGGTCGGCGACACCGTGGCCGCCTCCACCGCCGGAGGCAGCGTGCGGCGGCTGAAGATCGTCGGACTGTTCCACACCGGCGTGACCCAGGCCGACGAGGGCACCGGTTATGTCGTGCTCAAGACGGCGCAGGTGCTGTTCAGCCGGCCCAATGCGATCAACCGCCTGTCGATCCGCCTCGACGACGTCAACGCCGCGCGGGACGTCGCCGCCCGCGTCGAGCGCATGACCGGGTACCGCGCGACCTCCTGGCAGGAAGCCAACGAGAGCCTGATGGAGGTGCTGATGGTGCGCAACATCATCATGTACACCGTCGTCGGCGCGATCCTGCTGGTCGCCGGTTTCGGCATCTTCACCATCGTCTCGACCATCGTGCACGAGAAGGTCCGCGACATCGCCATTCTCAAGTCGCTGGGCTTCGAACAGGCCGACATCCGCCGCGTCTTTCTCGCCGAAGGGCTGCTGATCGGGGTGCTCGGCTCGATCCTCGGGTCCGGGCTCGGCTATGTGCTGTGTCTGGTGCTCGGCTCGCTGGAGTTCGATGTACAGACGAATGTCGAGTTCACGCGGCTGCCGCTCCACTACAGCGTCGTGCATTACGCCATCGCCTGCGGCTTCGCCCTGTTCGCGGCGGGGATCGCCGGCTACATGCCGGCCCGCCGCGCGGCGCAGCTCAATCCGGTCGACATCATCCGGGGGGCCTCATGAGCCCGATCTCGGCGGCCGAACAGGCGCACGGGCGCCCGCGCGACGCGGCCGCACCCGTGCTGATCGAGGCCCGCGCGCTGACCCGCATCCTGCCCGGTCCGGTTCCGGTCACCCTCGTGCATGATGTCGATCTGGCCATCGGCGCAGGCGAATTCGTCGCCATCACCGGACCGTCCGGCTCCGGCAAATCGTCGCTGCTCTATCTGCTGGGCCTGCTCGACAGCCCCAGCGACGGCGAGGTGCTGATCGAGGGCAAGCCGACGCATCTGCTGTCGGAAAGCGCGCGCGCCTGGATCCGTCTGTCCAAGCTCGGCTTCGTGTTTCAGTTCCATTTCCTGCTGCCGGAGTTTTCGGTGATCGACAACATTACCATCCCGATGCGCAAGCTCGGCCGGCTGACGCGGCCGGAAATGCGCGCGCGCGCGCTCGAACTGCTCGACGACCTCGGCCTTGCCGATCACGCGCACAAGCATCCGATCCAGCTCTCCGGCGGGCAGCGCCAGCGGGTCGCGGTCGCCCGCGCGCTGGCCAACGAGCCGCCGGTGATCCTCGCCGACGAGCCGACCGGCAGTCTCGACACCAAATCCTCGGAGCAGGTGTTCCAGACGCTGCGCCGCCTGGTCGACGATCACGGCAAGACGGTCGTCGCGGTCACGCACGATCTGCATCTCGCCGCGCGCATGGACCGCCGCCTGCATCTGGTCGACGGCATGCTCGACGTGCCGGAGGACGATGCCCGCGGGCCTTGACGCTTGCCCGGGATCAGGCCTGCGGCACGTCGTAGCCCGCCGCCTCGATCGCCGCGACGATCTCCGCGCGCGGGCGCGCCGTCTCGATCCGCGCGGTGCCGCTGGCGAGGTCGACCTGCGTCCGCGCCGCCGGGTCCGTTGTCGCGATGGCCTTTTCCACCGCCTTGACGCAGCCGCCACAGGCAAGGCCGTCGATCCGCACTTCGATCATGGGTGTGTCTCCTGAAACGGGAACAGGGAACGCTACCTGCGAAGCTGGGCCTTCCGGCAAGGGGAAGGTCAAGCTCGCGAAACTCCGGACGCGCGGCGAGGGGGCCACGTGTGCGGATCCCGGCACGAAGCGTGCCATGCGGGTGGAGACTCGGAAGAATCGCCTTATTCAGGCAGTATTGGGAACACGGTGATTCGGCTGGGGCCGACGGACAAGCATGGCACGCGCGACGACCATCTTCATATTCCTGTGCATGGGCGTGATCGCGGCCTCGGTGGCCACGATCATGATGTTCCAGTTCGCGCGGCCCTTCGGCGAGGCGCTGTCGCTGGCGCTCGCGCTTCTGTGCACGATGATCGTGGTGCATCTGGTGTTCACCCGGCAGCGCGAGCGCGGCGAGGTCAGCGCCAGGGTGGCCGAACTCGAGGAGCGGGTGCTCGAGGTCGACGAGGACATCGGCAATCTCGAGGGTCGCATGACCGGCATGGAGACCAATCTGCCCCGCCGCACGCGCGAGGAGATCGATCCGCTCTTCGCCGAGGTCGAGGTGCTCGGCAGCCTGATCAAGCAGATGGCCGAGGCCATGGCCGGCATGGAAGACCGGATCGACGATCAGGATCGCAAGCTGCTCGAGCGCCCCGCGCCCGAGCGCATCGGCCAGTATCAGGAGGCGCCGCGGGCGATCGGCTACGAGCGCCAGCCGGTGGCGCATGCGGACGCCTATCCGCAAGGCGAGCCGGAGCGGGCGGCGCCCTATCCGGGCGAGCGGGGGCAGTCCGAACGGGGACATCCCGAGCGGGCCCATCCCGAGCGGGCCCATCCCGAGCGGGGAAGAGGTGGCGCCGAGGCCGGGCTTCGGGCGCCCATGCCGCCGAGCCCGCCGCGTCCCGCGCCGCCGGATCCGGCCCTGCGCGAGACCATCCGCGACGCGCTCGACCACAATCGGGTGGACCTCTTCCTGCAGCCGCTGGTGACCCTGCCCAACCGGCAGGTGCGCTTTTATGAGGCGCTGACGCGCATCCGCGACGCCAATGACGTCTATCTGGAGCCGGTCGACTTCATCGACGAGGCGGAACGAGCCCGCATGATGCCGGCGATCGACAACCTGATGCTGTTCCGCGCGATCCAGGTGCTGCGCCGGCTGACGAGCCGCAACCGGCGCTCCGGCCTCTTCGTCAACCTGTCGGCGCAGACGCTGGTCGACGAACGCTTCTTCCCCGGCTTTCTGGATTTCCTGCGCACCAACGAGGGCTTCGACGATCAGCTGATCTTCGAGTTCTCGCAGCGCGACGTCGCCGAGATGGGCGCTCTGGAGCTGGAAAGCCTGGCGGCGCTCGCCGACCTCGGTTTCCGCTTCTCGATGGACCGGGTGACCGATCTCAAGAGCGACTTCAAGACGCTGTCGGAGCGCGGCTTCCGCTACATGAAGCTCCATGCCTCACGTCTGATCGGCAACGAGCGCATGCCCGACAGCCACATCCACCCGGACGATCTCGGCGATCTCCTGCGCCGCTTCGCGATCGAACTCATCGTCGATCACATCGAGACGGAAGCGCAGGTGCTCGAGGTTCTCGATCTGGAGGTGCGCTTCGGCCAGGGCTATCTGTTCTCGCCGCCGCGCCCGGTGCGCCCGGAAGTCCTGAAGGGCCAGCCGCCCCGAACGATGCGCCGCGCCGCCGAATGATCCGCGTTTACGCAGGACGGTGACGAAAAAGAAGGGCCGCCCGAGGCGGCCCAGCATCCTGTTTCCGATCTTTGATCTCCGGGATCCCCGGCTTGAGGATCCGAAGCGCAAGGCGCCTCAGCTCGACCCGCCGCCGACCGTCACGACCACCGGCTCCACGTCCTTGAGGAGCCGCGCCGCCACGCGGCGGATGTCGTCGAGCGTCACCGCCTCGATCAGATCGTTGCGCTTGTCGATATAGTCGATGCCGAGCTCTTCCATCTGGATGCCGAGAAGCTGGCTGGCGATCTTGCCCGAGGTGTCGAAGCGCAGGGCATAGGAGCCGGTGAGGAACGCCTTGGCCTTGGCCAGTTCCTCCGCGCTCGGCCCCTCGTCCGCCATGCGGGCGATCTGCTGGTCGATGATCGCCAGCGACTCCTCGGCCCGATCGGAGCGCGTGCCGGTCGCCGCCATCAGCATGCCGGAATGATCGTAGGGCACCAGGTAGGAGCCGACCGAATAGGCAAGCCCGCGCTTTTCCCGCACTTCCTCGTAGAGCCAGGACGAGAATGCCCCGCCGCCGAGGATGTGGTTCATCACGAAGCCCGGGATGAAGTCGGGATCGTCGCGCTGAAGGCCGGGATAGCCGAGGCGGATCGCGGTCTGCGGCACGTCGAGCGTGACCGCCTCGCGCAGGCCGGTCAGCGGCGTCACATCGGCCACCGGCACGAGGTCGGCCGTCTCCGGAAGCGCGGCGAAAGTCTCTTCCAGCAGGGCCGTGAGCCGCTCGGCGTCGATCGCGCCGACCACCGAGACGGTCAGCGTGTCGCGCGCCAACATCCGGCCGTGCAGGGCGCGCAGGTCGTCGGGCGACAGCGCGGCGACGCTCTCCTCGGTGCCCGCGGAGGGGCGGCCGTACGGATGGTCGGGAAAGGCGAGTTCCGCCCAGGTGCGCCCGGCGATGGCATCGGGATCCTTGGCCTCGCGGCGCAGCCCGGCGACGATCTGCCGCTTCATGCGCTCCACGGCATCCGCGTCGAAGCGGGGCTCCGTCACCGCGAGGCGCAGCATGTCGAAGGCCTCGTCGAGATTGGGCGTCAGCGTGCGCAGCGAGCCGTAGAAGGCATCGCGTCCCGCGTCGAAGCCGATCCGCACGGCCAGGTCCTGAAGCCGGGCCTGATAGGCCTGGGAGTCCAGATCGCCGGCGCCCTCGTCAAGCGTGGCGGACAGCAGGTTGGCGAGCCCCGCCTTGTCCTGCGGGTCCTGCGTGGACCCGCCGTCGAAGGCGAAATTCATCGCCACGATGGGAACGGTGTGATCCTCGACGAGCCAGGCGGTGAGGCCCGAGGGGGTCGTCACCTCCTGGATCTCAACTGCCCGGACGGGCGCGGGTGCGAGCAGCAGCGCCAGCGAGGCAAACGCGGCGGCGAGAACGAGCGGCAGGCGCGAACGCGTGACGTCGCGGCGGGCGGCGAACGAGATCCCCATGCTGGATGTCTCCTTGAGCATGTCGGTCTGAAAGGGCAAGGGCGCGCTTACTGTGTGCGGGTGGCCTGATCCGCGTCGGCCTGGCCGCGCAGATAGGCGGTCACCGGCCGGGCGGCGAGGAAGGCCTCGGCGGCGGCGCGCACATCCTCCGCCGTCACGGCGGCGATCCTGGCCGGCCAGTCGCGCACGTCCTCGACATTCGAGCCGGTGGTCAGGGCGACCCCGAACATGCGCGCCAGGCTCGACTGGCTGTCCTGCGCGTAAAGCGCGGACGACAGCAGCCCGGTCTTGGCGCGCTCCAGCTCGGCCTCTGTGACGCCCTCGGCGATCAGCGTTTCGATGACCCCCTGCGTGGCCTCGGCCACGTCTTCCAGCGCCGTTCCGTCGCTCGGCACGGCGTAGACGAGGAAGCGGCTGTCGTCGAGGGCGCTCGACTGGTACCAGCCGCCGGCGGAGGCGGCGATGCCCTGATCGACGACCAGCGCCCGGTAGAGCCGGCTGGTGGGCCCGCCGCCGAGGATCTCGGACAGCAGGTCGAGGGCCGCCGCCGTGTTGCCCTCGGCGGTCGTGTAGCTCGGCACCACCCAGGCCTTGCGCAGGTTCGGCTGGTTCACGCGCGGATCGGCGTAGTCGATTTCCAGCGTGCCCGGCACGCGCTGGGGCCGGGGCCGCTGGCGTTCGCCCGGTTCCGCGCGCCGCGCGACCTTGCCGTAGGTCTCCTCGGCGAGCCGGCGCACCTCGTCGGCGCTCACGTCGCCGGCCACGATCAGGATCGCGTTGTTCGGCGTGTAGAAGCGATCGTAGAAGGCGATCGCATCGTCCTTGGTCAGGCTGGAGATCTCGTCGGGCCAGCCGATCACGGGCGTGCCGTAGGGATGATTGACGTAGAGCACGGCGTCGAGCGTCTCGCCGAGCATGGCGCTCGGGTCGTTGTCGACGCGGCTGCGCCGTTCCTCCAGGATCACGTCGCGCTCCGGCAGGACCACCGCGTCGCTGAGGATCAGGTTTTCCATCCGGTCCGCCTCGAGTGCCATCATCTCGCCGAGGTGTTCCTTGGCGACGCGCTGGAAGTAGGCGGTGTAATCGTTGGAGGTGAAGGCGTTTTCCTGCCCGCCGATCTCCGCGATCCGCTTGGAGAAGGCCCCGTCCGGATTGTTCGTCGTGCCCTTGAACATCAGGTGTTCGAGGAAATGCGCGATGCCCGACATGCCTTCCGGCTCGTCGGCCGCGCCGACCTTGTACCAGATCATGTGGGTGACAACCGGCGCGCGATTGTCGGGGATCACCAGCACCTCAAGCCCGTTGTCGAGCGTGAAACTCGACAGCTCGCCGCCGATCCGGATCTCGGCGAAGGCGGCCGCGTCGGCGGCCTGCAGCGGTCCCTGCGCCTGCACGCCGGCGAGCGGGGCACCGACAAGCGCGAGCGCCAGGCCGAGCGGAGCGAGACGGCGGAGCAGCGGCCGGCGAAACGTGGGGGAAGCGGATTGCGGCGAAGCGGACTGCGGCACGGGGCACCTCCGGTAACGGGATTGGCGAGGCCCGGATCGGACGCCCGCCACGAACGCACGCTCAAGGAGACGCAGGACCCTGAACGAGAACGGGAGCGCATGCGGCGGGCGGGGCCGCGTCGACCGTGCCGCCGCCCTGATGCAAGCGCGTCAGCCTCAGATATAGGAAGCCGGGGCCGAAAGGCGCGTGAAATTTTCGTAAGGTCATCCCTCGACAGGCCGGCCGTCCCGACGTCGGCCGTCACAAGGTCATCGGTGTGATCGTCATCTGTGTCATCGGTCGCGAGGCGGGGCGATCTGGTCGCGCGCCGTCGCGGCCACCAGGGTGTCGGCGCGCCCCGTCCGGCCGGGCGCTTGGCGCGGCACGGCGGCAGACAGGGGCATGCTCTGGCGGCACAAGGCCCGGACATCTGACCGGGCCCCGGGCCGCGGAATGTCCGTATCCGTTACTGGACCGTGCGCGCCGAACGTCCGTTCATGATCTGCTCGGTGGCGCTGATCTCGGGTCGCCGGTCCACGCGGTCCGGGGCGACGATGGGGGCATCGGCCGAGGGGGTCGAAAACTCGACCGGCGGTTCGATCAGGTAGCGGCGCACCGGCGTGCCGTCGGCGGTGAAGGCCGAGGCCGTCTTTGCCGCGCCGACGCGCTTGTTGAGGTCGGCCGGGTTCATCCGGCCGTTCTCGAGACGGTTCTCGTTGCGGATCTCGTTCTGGATGTCGCGCTCGCGGCCGCTTGTCGCAAGCTGCTGGATGCCGCGCGACTGGACCGTGGTGCTGCGTCCGTCGCCGTCGAGTTCGGCGGAGCCGCGGCCGGTGTTGCGATAGACTTCCTGGATGCGGGCGATCTCCGCATCCTTGTTGGACGCCGGCCAGTTGGCGACCGTTTCCGGCTCTTCGGGAGGCGGCAGGGCATCGGCCCGGGCCGGCATGGCCAGCGGCGCACGGGGCTTGTATTCGATCTTCGCCTCGCTGCGGCCGTCGACGGCGCCCAGCCCCTCCATCAGGCCGCGCACCAGCGCCGCGTCGGGCGCCTCGTCGATGTCGCTGCCGTCGTTGAAGCCGTCGGATCCGGTCTGGCAGCCGGCCAGGAGCAGGGCGCCGAAGACGGCGGCCAGCACGGGCCCGGTTGTCCGGCGGGACGGGCGGTCGATGGTCAGGCGGATCGGCACGGCGGCGGTCCTTGCTCGGGGCCGGCGGAGGCCGCACCCGTTGTCGGGCGCGCACCGGCGCATGTCACAAACGCGGCGGATCGGCACGGTCGCACACGATGCCTTCGGAGGTTTCCATGTCCGGACATCGTCTGGCGCCCCGGGTCGACGCCTCGATGTGGCGCACCCCGATCCTGCCCCGCTACACAAAGGGCGGTATTGCGGCATCATTAGGGCCGCTTGCGGAAACTGTCATACAGCAGCAGCGCGACGCCGGCAACGATCCACACATCGGCGAGGTTGAAGACGTACCAGGAGAAGTCGCCGACGTGAAAATGAAAGAAGTCGGCGACCGCCCCGTAGACGACACGGTCGATGCCGTTGCCAAGCGCCCCGGCGAGCACGAGGCCGAAGGCGATGGCGGTGAGGCGATGGGGGCTCGCCGCGCCCCACACCCAGAACACCGTGCTGATCACCAGGGTGACGGCGACCAGAAGCCAGCGGCCAAGATCGCCGTCCTGCTGGAACAGCCCGTAGGACACGCCGTAGTTCCACACCATCACCAGATCGAAGAACGGCGTCAGCGCGACCCGGCCGCGCGCGGCGATGTCGTAGCCGAAGAGCATCCACAGCTTGAAGCCCTGGTCGAGCGCCATGCCGAGAAGGGCGAGGATCAGGATGTCGCGGCTGCGCGGCCCCCACAGGCGGGCGCCCCAGAGGCGTGGACCGGTCATTGAGGCTCCTTGTTTGCGGTCGATGTCTGCGGTCGATGTCAGGGGTATTCCTTGGTGGTCGAAACGGGTTCCGCGGTCAGTCCGGCGGCCCGACGCGCGCCGCGCGGGCGGCAAGCTCGGCCCGGCTCAGCCGGTGTTCGCGATGCGCGATATAGATGCCGCTTCCCACGATCAGGGCAATGCCGACCCAGGTCGGTCCGTCGGGAAAGTCGCCGAAGACGAGATAGCCGAACAGCGTGGCGCTGACGATCTCCAGATAGTTGAAGGGCGCGAGCACCGAGGCGGGCGCGGCGGCGAAGGCCTTGACGATGAGCCCGTGCGCGAAGAAGGAGATGCCGCCGACAATGGCCAGCAGGCCCCAGGCCGGCAGGTTGGGCATCAGGGGCCGCGCGTCCTCCACCCCGGCGAGCGTGCCGGCGAGCGACAGGCCGCCGAGCAGCAGCACGCCGCCGAGCCCCGCGGTGAACTGCACGCTCAGCATCGAGCCCTCGCCCGACAGGCGCCGCGTGGTCACCAGATAGAGCGCGAACAGGAAGGCGGCGGCGAGCGGCAGCAGCGCCGTGGCGCCGAAGGCGGCGAAACCCGGACGGATGATTATCATCGCGCCGACCAGGCCGACGGCGACCGCCGTCCAGCGGCGCGGACCGACGGATTCGCGCAGCAGCACGGCCGAGAGCACCGTGAGGATCATCGGCTCGACGAAGAAGATGGCGATGGCGTCGGCCACCGGCATGGTCTTGAGCGCGGTGAAGAAACACGCGGCCGCGCCGGACAGGAAGAAGCCGCGCAGCAGATGCGGCCACAGCCGGGGTGCCTTGAGCGCGGCGAGCCCGGGGCCGATCGCCGCCGTGAGCCAGGCGAAGACCATCTGGAACCCGAACCGACCGAGCGCGATCTGCAGCGGCGGCAGCGTGTCGGTGAGATATTTGGCGACCGTGTCCATCATCGGCACGAGCAGCATGGCGCAGCTCATCAGCCCGATGCCGCGCATCACGGAAGCGCTCGGGGCGCCGACCGGAAGGGACGTGGTCATGAGGCCGGAAAACCGTTGAGCGCCAGATCGACCGGCCCGAGCGGCACGAGGCTCGCCAGCGCCGCGCGGGCCTCCGCGCTGTCGCGGTCCATCTGCGCGATCAAGGCCTCGGCGCTGTCGAAGCGGGCCTCGCCGCGAATATAGGCGGCGAGCATCACCCGGATCGTTGTGCCGTAGAGATCGCCGGCGAAATCGAACAGATGCACCTCGAAAAGCGGCGCGCCATTGTCGAAGGTCGGCCGCCGACCATGGCTGGCCACGCCGTCATGCCAGACCCCGTCGACCTCGACGCGCACGGCGTAGATTCCGTGCGCCAGATCGGTTTCCGGAGCGAGTGCCAGATTGGCGGTCGGATAGCCGAGATCGCGCCCGCGCTTGTCGCCGTGGCGCACCTCGGCTTCCACCGACCAGCGGTATCCCAGAAGCGCGTTGGCGAGCGCCACGTCGCCGTCGGCGAGGGCCGCGCGGATGCGGCTGGAGGAAATCGCCTCCGCGCCCTCGTCGGTCTCGGCGGCGACGATGGTCACGCCGAAGCCGTCGGCCTCGCCGGCCTCGCGCAGGAAGTCCGGCGTGCCGCGCCGGGCGCGGCCGAAGTGGAAGTCGTAGCCGGTGACCGCGTGAACGATGCCGAGACGGTCCTGCAGGATCCGGTCGACGAAGGCTTCCGCCTCGATCCCGGCGAAGTCGCGCGTGAAGGGCACCGACAACAGCCCGTCGAGCCCGGTCGCGGCGATCACGCGGGCCTTCTGCGCCGGCGGGGTCAGGCGGAAGACCGGTTTGTCGGGATTGAACACCGAGCGCGGATGCGGCTCGAAGGTCATGGCGAAGGCCGGCACGCCGCGCGCCCGCGCCGCCTCCAGCGCGGTTTCCAGAACGCGCCGGTGACCGCGATGCACGCCGTCGAAATTGCCGATGGCGACGACGCCGCCGGACAACTCCGGCGGAAAGCGATCGAGATCGTCGACGGCGAGGAAACCAGCGGAAAGGGAATCGGTCATGCGGTACGGGCCAGCTGCCGGCCGGCGGCCGGAGGAAACGGGGACGTCCGGCCAAACCCGCCGCACGACGCCGCAGGGGAGCCGCGCCGGGTCGAAAGGCCGCGACAGCGGCGAGACCCTGCCCATTCCGCCGAAAAAGGTCAAGCCGCGCGCATGGCGTGCGTCATCCGCGCGGGTCGCCGGCCTCCATCTCGGCGCGCGAGGGCACCTTCACCATGGCCTCGCCCTCAAGCACCACGGTGTCGTCCACCGCGCAACTGCAGGCGAGCCGGGCGCGATGGCCCTTCTCCAGGAGTTCGGCGACGGTGACCGTCACCGTGACGTCGTCGCCGATTCGCACCGGCGCGCGGAAATTGAGCGTCTGCGAGAGATAGATCGCGCCGGGGCCGGGAAGGCGGGTTCCCAGCACCGCGGAAATCAGGCTGGCGGTGTAGAGCCCATGCGCGATGCGCGTGCGAAACGGCGTGCGCGCGGCGAAATGCTCGGACAGGTGGATCGGATTCCGGTCGCCAGACACTTCGGCGAAACCGATGACATCCGAAGAACTTACGGTCTTGACCAGGCTTTCGCTCTGCCCGACCGCGAGGTCTTCGAAGTAGAGTGTCTGAAGCGTTAGCATGAACCGGATCCTTTCGATTTCGGTGACGGACGGGCATCGGACACAAGGCTAGGAGCCGGGGCCGTCCCGTGCAATTGAGCTTTCGGCGATGCGACCTTGCGTACATTAACGGAGTTTTCAGGCCCGCATGACTACTGTTGGCCAGCGTGGGGAGGCGGGGACACCCGGTGTGTCTTCCTCCTGAAGAACAGAAAGCATCAAACGCCCGTTCAAACGGGTCGGGCAGATTGACAGTATGGAGTAGACAATGGCCCTTGATGTTCAGATGCCGGTCCTCGTGGTGGACGATTACAAGACCATGATCCGCATCATTCGCAATCTGCTGAAGCAGCTGGGCTTCGAGGATATCGACGATGCGGCGGACGGGACCGAAGCGCTGGAGAAGATGAAGCAGCGCCGCTACGGTCTGGTCATCTCCGACTGGAACATGGAGCCGATGACCGGCTACGAGCTGCTCAAGCAGGTGCGGGCCGACTCCGGTCTCTGCAAGACGCCGTTCATCATGGTCACCGCCGAATCCAAGACCGAGAACGTGATCGCGGCCAAGAAGGCCGGCGTGAACAACTACATCGTCAAGCCGTTCAACGCGCAGACGCTGAAGGGCAAGATCGAGGCCGTCTTCGCCGACTGACCGGCGACACGGCCGCGACGCGCCCCTCGCAGCACCGGCGGACCCGCCGCCGGTGGCGGGAGCGGTGCGCGCCGCGCGACACCAGGGTCCGACATGCCCCCATCGCGGGCTCCCCGGGCAGGGGGAGCGCTTGCCGGCAGATGTCGTGCCCGTCGCCGATGGCCCATGACCGATGGGCCATTGCGCGGATGGAACGCAGACGGGATCTCGCACCCCTGCACCGCTGTGCCGTGCCGGTGCCACGGGGAAGCGGTAGCCCGCCCGCGTGTTCGGAACCAAAGAAGCCAGAACAAAAGAAGAAGGTGTGGTATGGGCGCTCTGAAGAAGGAAGACGTGGCCGGGCTGATCGCGTTTCTGGAAGACAATCGCGATCGCGACGGCGATGTCACCCTCAATGACGTGATTCATCTCGCCGAGATGATGACCGGCTCCATGCGGGACTTTCTCGCGGCCGTGCAGCCGACCGTCACCGCCGAGCTGAAGGCGATTGCCGACGAGATCTCGCGGCTCAAGGTCGAGATCGTGCACCTGCGCCCCCACGACATGACGAACAACCAGATCCCGGAAGCCGGAAAGGAGCTCGACGCCATCGTCGAGGCAACCGAATCCGCGACCCACACGATCATGGAAGCCGCGGAAACGATCATGGGCGCGGACGACATGTCGCCCGAGGCCTATCGCGAGATGGTCAACGACAAGATGATCGGCGTGTTCGAGGCCTGTGCCTTCCAGGACATCACCGGACAGCGCATTTCCAAGGTCGTCGGCACGCTCAACGCCATCGACCGGCGCGTGACGAGTTTCGTCGAGCGCCTGCGGATCTGCGAGAGCGAGGACGCGCCGGTGGAGGAGACCGAGGCGGAGCGGCGCAAGCGCGATCTCATCCTGCACGGCCCCCAGCACAAGGGCGAGGGCGTGTCGCAGAGCCAGGTCGACGACATGATGGCCGAAAGCGCGCAGGACGACATCGACAAGCTTTTCGGGTAATCCCGCCGGGCGGGCCCCGCGTGGCGCGCCCGTGCCCCTTGCCCGCGATCTTCCGGCGTCCGTCAAGAGACGCCCGTTGCCTGGCCCGCGCCCCCGCGAGTGGCCGGAAACTCAAGAAAGGCCGAGCCCTGCCGGGTTCGGCCTTTTCTTCTTTTCGATGGCAGGGCGCGGCCGGCGGCGCGGGGGCCTACCACACGAGCTTCGGCAGGGCGGCGGTGGCGGCGAGGCCGTCTTCCGCGAGCCGGCGGCGGATCAGCGTCTCGTCGGGGGCATCCGCCGGGCCGAAGTCCGCGCCGTGAATGCCGCCGGTGATGAACAGGACGTCGAGTTCGTTGGCGACCGCGCCGCGAATGTCCGTCGGCAGACCGTCGCCGATCGCCAGCACCGCCTCGCGCGCCACCGGCGCGCCGGTCAGTTCCGCGAGCCGCTCCATTGCCGCCTTGTAGATCGGCGGATGCGGCTTGCCCTGGATCGTCACCCGCCCGCCGAGATCCTCGTAGAGCCGCGCCAGCGCCCCGGCGCACCAGATCAGCGTGCTGCCGCGTTCCACCACGATGTCGGGATTGGCGCAGAGGAACGGCAGGTCGCGCGCCACCAGCCGCTCCAGCAGCGGGCGATAGTCCTCCGGCGTCTCGCGCTCGTCGTCGAGCAGCCCGGTGCAGACCACCTGCCGCGCCGCCGTCTCGTCGGCCAGCGTGACGTCGAGATCGGCGAACAGCGTGCGGTCGCGTTCGGGCCCGATGTGCAGGATCGGCGCCTCGCGATGGGCGAGGATCTCGGCGCGGGTGACGTCGCCTGAGGTGACCACCGCGTCGAAGGCGTCGTCCGGCACGCCGAGCCGGGCCAGCTGCTCCAGGATCGGCGGCGAGGGGCGCGGCGCATTGGTGATCAGGACCACCGGCGCGCCCGTTTCGCGGCGAAAGCGCTGCAACGCCGCGCAGGCGGCCGGAAAGGCGGCGACGCCGTTGTGCAGCACGCCCCACACATCGCACAGGATGGCGCGATATCGCGGGGCGAGGGCCGCAAGGCCGGGAACGAGAAGCGGAGCGGGTGTGGACATGGCGGTCTCGTAAAGGGGCGAGGGGAACGGGCGCGGTGACGATCTGATAGACTCGGCGGGCGAGAATCGCCACACCGCAGGGCGCGACGATGGCGAGTGCGCGCGGACCATAGTGGATCCGCCCGCGCGTTGGAACCGCATCCGCTGCCGCCCGCCGGCCGGCAGGGGGGCGGCGGGCGTTTCACGGCGGCGGGGATTGGAAGCGGCAAGGACAGGTCTGCAGATGACGATCCGGCAACTGAGCGACCATGCGATCAACCAGATCGCCGCCGGCGAGGTGATCGAACGCCCGGCGAGCGTGGTTAAGGAGCTTGTCGAGAACGCGCTCGACGCGGGCGCGGGCCGCATCGCGGTGGCGACCGCCGCCGGCGGCAAGACGCTGATCCGCGTCGACGACGACGGCTCCGGCATGGCGGCCGACGATCTGCCGCGCGCGGTCGAGCGCCACTGCACCTCGAAGCTCTCCGAGGACGACCTCTTCGACATTCGCAGTCTCGGCTTTCGCGGCGAGGCGCTGCCCTCCATCGGCGCGGTGGCGCGGCTCCGGCTCACCTCGCGCCATGCCGCAGAGGATCACGCCTGGACGATCGCGGTCGAGGGCGGACGCGGCGGCCCGCCCGAACCGGCGAGCCGGCCGGTGGGCACGCGCGTCGAGGTGCGCGATCTCTTCTTCGCCACGCCCGCCCGGCTGAAGTTCCTGAAGTCCGACCGGGCGGAAGGGGCGGCGATCACCGACGTGGTCAAGCGGCTGGCGCTTGCCCATCCGCATGTGCGCTTCGAGCTGTCGGGCAGCGACCGGCAGACGACCACCTATGCGGCGGCGAGCGGCGACACCGCGCTTGAAGCGCGCATCGCCCAGGTGATGGGCACGGAGTTCGTCGACAACGCCTGCCCGGTGGACGCGACGCGTGAAGGCGTGCGGCTTTTCGGCCTCGCCGGCCTGCCGACCTTCCATCGCGCCAACACGCTGTCGCAGTTCTTCTTCGTCAACGGTCGTCCGGTGCGCGACAAGCTGCTGATGTCGGCGCTGCGCGGTGCCTATGCCGATCTGCTGGCCCGCGACCGGCATCCGGTCGTCGCGCTGTTTCTCGAGCTCGACCCGCGCCAGGTGGACGTCAACGTCCATCCGGCCAAGGCCGACGTGCGCTTTCGCGACGGCCAGCTGGTGCGCGGTCTGGTGGTCGGCGCGCTGAAGCAGGTCTTCGCCGAGGCCGGCCATCTCGCCTCCTCGCACAACGCCACCTCCGCGCTGGCGGCCTTCGCGGTCGGCGCCGGGGCAGGCGGCCAGGCGATGGGTGGCCACGCAACTGGCGGATACGGCGCGCGGCCCGCGCCGGGGCGACCCGGTGTCGCGCCCTACGGAGGCGGCGACTGGCGGGTCTCCGCCTGGCGGCCGATGGACGAGGCCGGGCCGGGCGCGGCTGCACCGGGCACGGCTTTCGACGCGGGCTTCGCCGAGGGCGGGCAGAGCGTGCTGGCCGAGGCAAGCCGGCCCTCGGCCGATGCGCGCGCGCATGAGGAGGAGGCGGGCGAGGCGCGCATCGCGCTGCCGCTCGGCGCGGCCCGGGCGCAGGTGCACGAAACCTATGTGATCGCGCAGACGCGGGACGGGCTCGTGATCGTCGACCAGCACGCCGCGCATGAGCGCCTGGTCTACGAACGGCTGAAGGCGGCGCTCGCCACGCGGTCGGTCGCGCGTCAGGGGCTCCTGATCCCGGAGATCGTCGAACTGCCGGAAGAGGACGTCCAGCGGCTGGCGGAGCGGGCGGAGGATCTGGAGGCGGTGGGACTGGTGCTCGAGCCCTTCGGCCCCGGCGCCATCGCGGTGCGCGAAACCCCGGCGATGCTCGGCCAGATCGACATTCGCGGACTGGTCCGGGATCTCGCGGACGACCTCGCCGAATGGGACAAGACGACGCGCGTGCGCGAGCGGCTCGACCATGTGGCGGCGACGATGGCCTGTCACGGCTCGGTGCGCGCCGGCCGCCGCCTGCGCCCGGCGGAAATGGACCAGCTTCTGCGCGACATGGAGGCAACCCCCAACTCGGGCCAGTGCAACCACGGCCGGCCGACCTGGATCGAGCTGAAACTCTCCGACATCGAGCGGCTGTTCGGCCGCAAGTGAGGCGCGAACCGCGCCGCGCAGTCCGGGGGTATCGTCACGAAACCGTCGTCGCCGATATGCGATGAGACGGTCTGGCCGCGCGCCGGGTCCGCTGCCGCGGCGCGTGCAACAAGGCACCCCATCGATGCGGATCCTCGTCTGGGCGGCGGCGTCCGTCCTGATCGTTCTCGGTCTTCTGACCGTCCTGCTGCCGCTGCCGACCGGCGTCCCGCTGCTGGCGCTGGGCTTCGTCCTCATTCTGGCGACAAGCCGGGCGGCCACGCGCTGGCTGCGCGGCCATCGCCGCCACCGCGCGCGGCTCGATCATGCCTTCACCTGGCTGGAAACCAGGGCGCCGAAGGGCGTGGCCAATGTGCTCCGGCGCACGCGCCCGCGCCGCAAGCCGCGACTGCCCGGGCCGGAGCTGCCGCCTCGTCCGAGCGGGGAGCCGGGCTCCTAGGACGCGGCGGGCGTCGCGCGCAGGATGAGGATCTGGCTGTCGCCGACGGTGCGCGTGTCGAGCCGCTCGAAGGTGTCGTCCAGCGCGATCTCGGCGCGGGCGTCTTCTTCCAGCACGATCAGCGCGCCCGGCGCGAGCCAGCCGCCGGCATGGGCGGCGGCAAGGGCGCGCTCACCCAGTCCCTTGCGATAGGGCGGATCGGCGAAGACCAGATCGAAGGGGGCGATGGTGCCGGCCGGCCCCAGCCGGGTCGCATCGCGGCGGAAGATTTTTGTCGCGCCGGTCAGCCCCAGCGCCTCGACATTGGTGCGGATCGCGCCGCGTGCGGCCGTGCCTTCCTCCACGAAAAGGCACGACGCGGCGCCCCGGCTGAGCGCCTCGAGGCCGAGCGCGCCGCTGCCGGCGAAAAGATCGAGCACCCGGGTGCCGTCGAGGCTTTCGGGATGGGCGTGGGTGAGCACGTTGAAGATCGTCTCGCGCAGCCGGTCGCTCGTCGGACGCGTCGCGTCGCCGCGCGGGGCGGTCAGCGCGGTGCCCTTGAAGCGGCCGGCGACGATCCTCACCGGGCGCCTCCGCCGCGCGGGCCTTTACCGCCGCCGCGCGGACCCTGGCCGCCACCGCGCGGACCCTTTGGACCCGCGCTGCGCGGACCATTGGGGCCTGCGCCGCGTGGACCCTTCGGGCCTGCGGGCCCTCTGGGACCACCGCCACGCGGTCCCTTGTCGTCGAAGCCGCGGCCGGGGCCGCGCGCGCCCGCCTCGCGTTCCCGCTTGCCGGGGCGCGGCGTGTCGTCGCGTGCCGGGCCGCGGCCGAACGGCCGGTCGCCGTCGCGCTGCGGACGCCCGCCCTCGCGGCGCGGGGCGGCGTCGCGATCCCGTCCACCCTGGCCACTTCGCGCAGGCCCGCCTCGGGCCGGACCGCCGCGCGCCGGCGGACCGCCGCGTCCCTTGCCGGCATCTTCCGGCGGTGGGGCGCGGTCTTCCACGAGCGAGCCGTCCTCGTCCCAGATCCGGCGCTTGCGGCCGAGCGGAGCCTCGTCCTGCGGGCGCGGCTTCATGTCGGAGGTGAAGCGGAAGCGCGAGCGCGGCGAGATATAGGCCGGCTTGTCCTCAGGCGTCTTGCCGCCGCGTCCCGGTTTGCCGGCCGCCGGGGCCGCGCCGCGCCTGGGCTTGTCGCCCCGCTTTTCGGAGCGTTTGGTCAGCGTGTCGCGCGCTTCGCGGGCACTGACGTAGTGCCCGCCGCCCTTCGCGGGCCGGGCCTGCGGGCGGGCGGGCTTGGCGGCCGGGGTCTCCGGCTCGAGCGGCGTGTGCAGCGGCGCGTCGAAATCGACGCCGGCCTCGTCGGCGAGACGGTCGCCGAGCTGGTCGCGCAACACCCGGCCACGGATCTCGCGCACCTCGCCGACCGCCAGATCGGCGAGCTGGAAGGGGCCGAAGGAGATCCGGATCAGCCGGTTGACCGACAGGCCCAGATGCTCGAGCACGCGCTTGATCTCGCGGTTCTTGCCTTCCCTGAGCGCGATGGTCAGCCAGATGTTGTCGCCCTGCTCCTTGTCGATGGCCGCCTCGATCGCTCCGTAGAGCACGCCGTCGATGGCGATGCCGTCGGCCAGCGCGTCGAGCTCTGCTTGCGTGACCTTGCCGTAGGCGCGCACGCGGTAGCGGCGCAGCCAGCCGGTGGCGGGCAGTTCCAGCACGCGCGACAGGCCGCCGTCGTTGGTCAGCAGCAAGAGGCCTTCGGTGTTGATGTCGAGCCGGCCGATGGTGACGACGCGCGGCAGGGCCGGCGGCAGCCGGTCGAAGACGGTCGGGCGGCCTTCCGGGTCGTGGTTGGTGGTCACCAGACCGCGCGGCTTGTGGTAGAGCCACAGCCGGGTGCGCTCGCGCTCGGGCAGGTCCGTGCCGTCGACCGTGACCGTATCAGCGGGCGTGACGGTGACCGCCGGCGTCGTCAGCACGGTGCCGTTGACGGCAACGCGCCCGGCGATGATCCAGCTTTCGGCGGTGCGCCGCGAGCACAGTCCGGCGCGCGCGATGACCTTGGCGACGCGCTCGCTCTCGCCCTCGCGCGCCTGCAGCGGCTGCGCGGCGGGCGTGGGGCGCTTTGCCGGGCGGTCGGCCGCGCTCCGGTCCCTGGCCGTGCCTTTGCCCGGCCCCCGCGCGGGCCCCTGGCCAGCGCCTTTGCCCTGTCCCTTGCCGGGGCGGCCCGGATCGGTTCGGCCGCGTCCCTTGCCGGCGCCGTCGGCGCCCTTGGCGGCGGCATAGGGCTTTGCGCCGGGGCCGGGCTTCGGCCCGCGCCGCGGCTTGTCGCTTTTTCCGGGCGCGCCGGCGGGCGGGCGAGGGCTTTTGCCGCGCGGCGTCGGGGCGTCTCCCGCGCGCGGGCGCGACGGCCGTTTCGGTCGATTGTCCTTGGTCATGGCGCGCGTCATATCAGAGCGGCGGGACCCGGGGAAGCGGACTTTTACGCCACGCGGCGCGTCTCGCCGGGCGCGGTCATCCGCGCATCGCCGTTTTCATTCCGCGCGCGTGCGGCTAGGGTCTCGCGCCATGACGACATCGCTTCCGAAATCCGCGCCGACCGCCGGCGGCTTCATGGATCGCGCGCTTGAGCAAGCGCGCCGCGCCGCCGCGCGCGGCGAGGTGCCGGTCGGCGCCGTTCTGGTGCACCGGGGCGAGGTGCTGGCCGCCGACGGAAACCGCACCCTGGAGCTTGCCGATCCGACCGCCCATGCCGAGATCCAGGTGATCCGGGCGGCCTGTGCGCGGCTTGCGAGCCAGCGCCTGCCGGAGTGCGATCTCTATGTGACGCTGGAGCCGTGCCCCATGTGTGCGGCCGCCATTTCCTTCGCCCGCATCCGCCGGCTCTACTTCGGCGCCGGCGATCCCAAGGGCGGGGCGGTCGAACACGGCGTGCGCTTCTTCGGCCAGCCCACGTGCCACCACACGCCCGAGGTCTATTCGGGCCTTGCCGAGCGGGATGCCGCCGATCTGCTGCGGCGCTTCTTCCAGGAGAAGCGCGACCCGACCGCCTGACTCCCTTCGTCGATCTCCGCTCGCCGATCCGCCGTGCCTGTTCCGCTGGAAACTGAGCGTGCCGAAATGCACGTCTAGCGTGTTCTCGCTTCAGGGGTGCGCGATTGTCGCGCATCGAGCGGATGTGAGCGAAGGGAGGATCGAGATGGGCATCAGGGTGACGATCGGGGCGGGGGCGCTGGCGCTCGCGCTTGCGTCGGGCGGGGCGGCACAGGCCGCCGACGACCGCTTCGTGTGCTGGGAGCCGAACGCGGGGTTGCGGCTCGCGGCGGTGGAGTATTGGACGCCGGAGCGCCGCGCGGCGGCGGTGGAGGAGGTTTTCGGCCTGCTGACGCCGAGGGCCGACCGGGGGGATGTCGTGGATGTTGCGCCCTCGCGCGCCGATGTCACGGTGGCGCCGTTTTCCTTCGGCGGCAAGCTGTTCTACACGCGCGGCGGGCAGGACTACAGTGCGAGCGCGCAATTCGTGGCCAATGACAACACCGTGCTGGCGGCCGCGCACAGCATGTACAAGGGCGGCAACCAGGCAACCAACATCACCTTCTATCGCGCCTATGACGCCGGTGGCGGCACGCAGTTCGAGATCGACAACGCCGCCGTTCTGGCCGGCTGGCCGGGCGTCGCCGACGACCCGCCCTCGCCGCAGCGCAGCGCGCTCGACTACGCGGTGCTCAAGACGCGCACCGACAGCGCGGTGGGCAAGTTCGCGCTCGGCAAGGACGCGGATTTCGTCGATGTGACGCTGATCGGCTATCCGGCGGCGCTCGACGGCGGCAACCGGATGTACAAGCAGCCGAGCCAGCGGGTGGCGACCATCGGCGACGCCTTCCAGGCCCAGCCCAACGGGTTGACGCAGGGCGCCAGCGGCGGGGCCTGGTTCATCGGCGACGCCGCGCCCTATACGGCCGTGAGCTCGATCTCCAGCGGCGGCGACGGGATCGTCTACGGTCCGGTGTTCAAGGATCTGACCGAGGATCTGTTCGCCTATGTCGCCGGAGGCTGCCAGTAACGCGAGGCGCCGCCGCGCTGCGTGGTCATCCCGCGCGGCGCGGCGGCGCGGTTACCGCATGGGGCGTGACAGCACGGTCAGCGCGTCCGGGTCGAGCACGGTGATCCGGCTGCCCCGCACGCGGATGACCTCCAGGCAATGCCAGCGCCGCATCTGCAGGTTTATCTTCGGCCGGCTGGCGTTGATCATCCGCCCGATGGTCGATTGCGACAGCGGCCGGTCGATCAGGATGCCGTCCTCGACCGCGCGCCCGGTCTGGTCGCACAGCTTCAGGAACAGGCGGGCGAGCCGGGTTTCGAGCGTGTAGAGCGACACGGTCTCCGCGAAGTCGAGCACCTCGCGCACCTGCGCGGACATGGCATGCAGCAGCGGCTTGGTGAAGGCGGGCTCGTCGAGCCAGGCCTCGAACACGGGCGCCGCGATCCGCATGAGCGTCGTGGGCGCGAGGGCGATGCCCTCGTAGGGCGCGGGAAGGCCCAGGATCACGTCGTTTTCGCCGAGCATCCCGCCCGCCGCCACCTGACGGATGATGACCTCCTTGCCGTCCTCCGACGTCAGCGACAGGGCAAGCGCGCCCGAGCGCACCACGAAGACCGCCGCAAGCATGTCGCCCTGTCGAAACGCCGCCTCGCCCCGGGCCAGCGTCATCTCGCGAATGTAGGGCATGGCCGACGCGAGCCGGTCGGCGCCGAGGGCGGCGAAGGGGGACAGCGACTGCAGGAAGTGCAAGCGTGCATCGCGCGACGGATATCCCACCATGACCCCCGCATTTGCTGGAATGAAAATACAACCGAGAATAGATTTAGCTAGAAATTCAATTATCAATTGTAACATGCGGAACAGCAGGTGGACGTTGAGCGCCCTAGCGTGGATCTCGCTCCACCGCCTCGGCGCGGAGCGGTTCGGCGGGTCTCCCGCCGGGGCCACGCGACGCGCGATCCGACGTCCCGCGCGGGCCGGACGGTCGCGTCGTTTTCACAGAAGCGATCAAAACCTTGCATTGGAGAACGCCATGACATTCTGGATGGGCGCCAAGGCGCCGGCCGTGTCCGATCTCGAGGCGGCGCAGCCTTACAGCCTCACGGTTCTCAACGAGAACAGCAGCCTGCAGCAGTTCGCCATGTTCCAGACGATTCCCAACATCGTCGGGCCGTCGACCGATCCGCTGTCGCTGGCCTGGATGCTGGGCACCGCCGCGCCGGGCAGCCCCAGCAACCCCAGCCAGTCGCGCTTCGACTGGCAGATCGAGTATTCCGCCAACACCGGCTACGTGCAGGACATCGGCACGTCGACCGATCCGCGCCGCTTCACCACGGCCAGCAACATCGGTGTGATGGTGGACAGCCAGAACTATCTCGACGTGACCTACCTGGGGAGTTTCCCGAACGGCGCCCCGGCCTTCCCCAACGACCCGACCACGGGCCAGAAGGGCGAGATCCAGGTCCAGTCGGACGGCAAGATCCCCACCCATGTCGAGACGCAGTCGCAGAACATGACGCTGAATATCGGCATCGGCATGAACAACAAGCCGACGGTGGTCGTGGAGCTTCTGCCGAACCTGCTCTACCAGTTCACGCCGAAGCCGACCTATTACATCATCTCCGGATCCTTCGTCGAAGGGCAGGTGATCGACACGGCAACCTCGTCCGCCGCCTATAAGGTGGTGTTCGATGGCGTCACCACCCGCACCCTCAAGTTCACCGAGGAAAACCAGTTCCAGCCGGCGTAAGCGCCGACTGTCTGGTCAACGGGTTCCCCGCGCGGGCTCTTCGCGCGGGGGCGACGGCGGAAGGAGCTTGAAATGCCGTTCAAGCGTGGACCGGCGCCACTGGTCGAGGACGCCACCCACCCGTTCAATCTCGAGATCTTCAACGAGAATCCCAACGACCAGACCTTCGTGATGATCGCCGACCCGGGCACCCAGACGGTGACGCCGAGCGGTCCGGCGGCGCAGACGCTCGCCTGGCTCGTCGGGGTGATCCCGGGCAAGGTGGGCAGCCTCGTCTCAAGCGGATGTTTCTACTGGGCCGAGGATTTCGCGCTGGGTCTCGGATCGATCACCCAGGCGGGGGCGGGCACGTTCCTGGCAACGGTCGCCGCGCCGATGGCGAACGGGGGAACCAACGACGTGTCGGCCGGGTTCACCGGCACGGCCGGTCATGGCGCGCCGAAGGTGACGGCCCTGTCGAAGACCTCGAGTACGAAGTTCACGATGAACAGCGACGGCACCGTGCCGACGGCCGGCGAGCAGAGCGCGGCGCTGGTCTATTATGCCGCCGCCTGGTCCATCGGCGAGGAGGCGGTCGCCGGGCGCTTTTCGCCTGCAAGCGCCATCCGCTACCTGCCCAACACGGTGGCGACGCTCGCGCCCGGGCCCGCCTATTCGGTCCGCGCCGGCCCCTCCGCCACGGATGCGGGCGATGTGCTCGACCCGACGCTGGTGAGCAGTGCCTATCCGGTCGATTTCGCCGGCGTGCCCATCGTGCGCCTGACCTACACGGCGAGCAATACCTTCGTCCCGCACTGAGGCGTCTTGCGGCTCCCGCCCCCTCGACGCGCGCACACCGCGTGCAATATAGCCGGCGGTACGCCCGTGCGCCGTGGCGCGCGGGCGCGGGCGCGGGACCAGGAGGGAGACGATCCGTGATCGCCGTGATTTTCGAAGTCGAGCCCAGGGACGGGCATCGCGAGGCCTATCTCGACATCGCCGCGGAGCTGAAGCCCCTGCTCGGGGACGCCGACGGCTTCATATCCGTCGAACGCTTCGAGAGCCTGACGCAGCCGGGCAAGCTCCTGTCGCTGTCCTTCTGGCGCGACGAGGCCGCGCTCACCGCCTGGCGGCATCAGGCCGAACACCGCCTGGCGCAGACGGCCGGGCGGACGAGGCATTTCGCCGATTACCGCCTGCGCGTCGCGGGCGTGATCCGCGACTACGGCATGACCGAGCGCGATCAGGCGCCCGACGACAGCGTGGCGCTGCACGGTTGAGGCAACGCCGCGCGGGTGGGCGCGACGGCGCCTATCCCTCGGGCAGCACCAGAACCGTCGCCGCCTCGGGCAGGGTGCGCCGGCTGGCGACATAGAGCGGCGTGTCGCTGCGTTGCACGGGGTAGCCCTCGCTCGCCATGCGGCCGACGAAACTCTCCAGCGAGCCGTAGGTATAGGCGTGCATCGGCACGATCACGCGCGGCGACAGCGCCTTGAGCACCTCGATCAGGCTGTCGAGGCGCAGCGTGGAGGCGTTGTCGACGGGCGCGAAGACGATGTCGATCGTCCCGAGTCGCGCCAGGTCCTCCTGGGTCAGGCGATGGTGCAGATGGCCCAGATGGGCGATGCACAGATCCGCCGTTTCGAACACGAAGATCGAATTGCCGAGCCTGCGGGTCTCGCCGTCCCAGCCGCGGATGTTGGTCTGCAGGTTGCGGATGCGCACGTCGTCCACGACGAGGTCGTGGTCCATCGGACCGCCGTCCGGGTTCCAGCCGAGCAGCACATGCTCGATGCCCGGATCGGGATTGAGGGTGAAATGGGTGGAATGGGCGCCGTTCATCGTCACGATGCGCGGCAGGCGCTCGGGTCTGTGAATGGCGTTGTAGTCGGTGGCGATGCGCACGCCCATCGGCGTTTCGATCTCGAAGGTCGCATGTCCCACGTAGCGGATGCCGACCTCGTCGCGGGCCAGCGATGCCGGCCGGACAAGGGACGCCCGATGGAGGTAAGACGCGCGCTGCATCTGCGGACTATCGCGAAACCACCCGTCGGCCAGCAACTGGCAGGACGCGGCCGCCTGCCCCACCAGAGCGAGGACGACGCCCGCCGCCAGCAGCAGACCGGCGAGAGGCGGACGCAGAGCCGCACGCAAGGTCGGAGCGGCCGGCATGCCGCGCGCCCACGGGCGGTTCCGGTCCCTCGAGACCCTTGCAAGGCTTGGCATGGCGACCCTCCGCTTTCGCACCTGACCCAACGGAAAGGGTAGGCACGCGCCGGCGGAGTTCAAGACGCGGCGCGGCGGCCTCTCTCGAAGGCCTCGATCGCCGCGTCGATGCGGCGCTTGACCGTCTCGCGCATCGGCTCGGCGGCGGCGAGGATCTTCTCCGTCTTCATGAAGTCGAGCACCCGGAAGGCGGCGATGTCCGGCTTGACCAGGATGTCCGGCTGGCGATTGCGCAGTTTCTCGTGTGTGATCGACTGCATCAGGATCTGGGTGGCGCCGAACACCGCGTCGCCCGCCCCGGGGATCGCCCGCCCCTTGCGCGGCATCGGCGAGCCGACGACGTCGGAGGCGATCACGATATCGATGTCGTCGGGAAGCGCGTCGAAGGGCAGGGGATTGACGAGCCCGCCGTCGACCATGATGCGCTCGCCCACCAGAACCGGCTTGAACAGCGCGGGGATCGCGATCGAGGCGGCGACGGCGGTCTGCACGCAGCCCTCCGTCAGCCGCGCTTCCCGGCACTGGAAGAAATCGGTGGCGATCAGCGTCAGCGGCATGCGCATCCCGTCGAAGGTCTCGGGAATGTGCTGGCCGACGAAATGCTCGACCACCTTTCCGGCATCGAACTGCATGATGGTCGGGCTGCCCCAGATGTCGCCGAAGCGGCGCGGCCGCAGCTTCCACAGCCGCGAGAAGACGGCGTTACGGTCCTTGAAGGTCTGCTTGGAGACCTCGCGCAGGTCCTCGCCGCTGAGCCCGCCGGCATAGCCGGCCGCGAAGATCGCGCCGATGGAGGTACCCGTCACCGCCGAGGCGACCATGCCCAGGTCGTCGAGCGCTTCGATGACCGGCACATGGGCCATGCCCCGCGCGCCCCCGCCGCCGAGCGCCAGTCCGATCCGGGGTGTCGCCATGGTCCGTCTCCGCCTGTGCCGGGTCTGTGTCGGGCGAATCGCCCTCGCTCCAGCCTGCATTCAACTAGAGGAATGCGGAAGCCCTGTGACCGGGGCGAGAGGTGACGGGTGCCGGGCTCCCTCGAGATGGCAATGCCGCTGCCCTCGGCAGGGAAACCTCCG
Organism: Stappia sp.; assembly: GCF_040110915.1. Classification (NCBI taxonomy): domain Bacteria; kingdom Pseudomonadati; phylum Pseudomonadota; class Alphaproteobacteria; order Hyphomicrobiales; family Stappiaceae; genus Stappia; species Stappia sp. The sequence goes on from NZ_CP157793.1 coordinate 353,021, forward strand.
CCCGGGTTTTGCGAGTTGGCGGCGATGCCGGTTTGCAGGGAGCCGTTGAAAAAGTGCGGTCGGTCGTGCGTGGGTTGGGCGCCGCGTCTTCCAGACGTCTTCGATCCTGTTTTTCAGCGCCTGATTTCTTTGCTTGCGATATTCGATTGGGGGCGTCCGCAGATCTCTAAAGCGAATAGCCATATTCAACTTTGGCGAAAATAATAATACTTAAATTTGATGAATTTAACTCTGGGTAATGCATGTCAAATTTTACAATCTCTAGCCCTTGCCGCAAGCTCTCCGAGTTCGTTTGATTTGCGAGGGTTGCAGAGCGTTTTCGGCACTCCTGAAGCTTGTTGCGGGAAAATCCTGAAAGAACGCCTTTACGCAGAATGCCCTTTGAAGAAAGCAAGTGGAGTCGCCCGTATGTCCGATCCGTTGACCAATCATTCACCACTCGCGCTCGCCGTGTCCGGGACGGTGTCGGAAGACGGTCCGACCCTGACGGTGGCGGCGGACTTCACGGATGTGGACGCGAGCGACACGCACAGCTTCACGGTGGACACGACCGGCACGCTTGGCAGCGTGACGAATGTGGGCGACGGGACCTTCGTCTACGACCCGGCGGGAGCGTTCGAGCATCTCGCGGCCGGCGAGAGCGCGACGGACACGTTCACCTACACGGTGGACGACGGCAATGGCGGCACGTCGAGCGAGACGGTCACGATCACGGTCACGGGCGTGAACGACGCGCCGGTGGCGCTCGCCGTCTCCGGGACTGTGTCGGAAGACGGCCCGACCCTGACGGTGGCGGCGGACTTCACGGACGCGGACGCGAGCGACACGCATACGTTCACGGTGAACACAACCGGCACGCTTGGCAGCGTGACGAATGTGGGCGACGGAACCTTCGTCTACGACCCGGCGGGAGCGTTCGAGCATCTCGCGGCCGGCGAGAGTGCGACGGACACCTTCACCTACACGGTGGACGACGGCAATGGCGGCACGTCGAGCGAGACGGTCACGATCACGGTCACGGGCGTGAACGACGCGCCGGTGGCGCTCGCCGTGTCCGGGACGGTGTCGGAAGACGGCCCGACCCTGACGGTGGCGGCGGACTTCACGGATGTGGACGCGAGCGACACGCATACGTTCACGATTGATACGACCGGCACGCTCGGCAGCGTGACGAATGTGGGCGACGGGACCTTCGTCTACGATCCTGGGGGAGCGTTCGAGCATCTCGCGGCCGGCGAGAGCGCGACGGACACGTTCACCTACACGGTGGACGACGGCAATGGCGGCACGTCGAGCGAGACGGTCACGATCACGGTGACGGGGGTGAACGACGCGCCGGTGGCGCTCGCCGTGTACGGGACGGTGTCGGAAGACGGCCCGACCCTGACGGTGGCGGCGGACTTCACGGATGTGGACGCGAGCGACACGCACAGCTTCACGGTGGACACGACCGGCACGCTTGGCAGCGTGACGAATGTGGGCGACGGGACCTTCGTCTACGACCCGGCGGGAGCGTTCGAGCATCTCGCGGCCGGCGAGAGCGCGACGGACACGTTCACCTACACGGTGAACGACGGCAATGGCGGCACATCGAGCGAGACGGTCACGATCACGGTGACGGGGGTGAACGACGCGCCGGTGGCGCTCGCCGTGTCCGGGACGGTGTCGGAAGACGGCCCGACCCTGACGGTGGCGGCGGACTTCTCGGACGCGGACGCGAGCGACACGCATACGTTCACGGTGAACACAACCGGCACGCTTGGCAGCGTGACGAATGTGGGCGACGGAACCTTCGTCTACGACCCGGCGGGAGCGTTCGAGCATCTCGCGGCCGGCGAGAGCGCGACGGACACGTTCACCTACACGGTGGACGACGGGCAGGGCGGCACGTCGAGCGAGACGGTCACGATCACGGTGACGGGGATGAACGACGCGCCGGTGGCGCTCGCCGTGTCCGGGACGGTGTCGGAAGACGGCCCGACCCTGACGGTGGCGGCGGACTTCACGGATGTGGATGCGAGCGACACGCATACGTTCACGGTGAACACAACCGGCACGCTTGGCAGCGTGACGAATGTGGGCGACGGAACCTTCGTCTACGACCCGGCGGGAGCGTTCGAGCATCTCGCGGCCGGCGAGAGTGCGACGGACACCTTCACCTACACGGTGGACGACGGCAATGGCGGCACGTCGAGCGAGACGGTCACGATCACGGTCACGGGCGTGAACGACGCGCCGGTGGCGCTCGCCGTGTCCGGGACGGTGTCGGAAGACGGCCCGACCCTGACGGTGGCGGCGGACTTCACGGATGTGGACGCGAGCGACACGCATACGTTCACGATTGATACGACCGGCACGCTCGGCAGCGTGACGAATGTGGGCGACGGGACCTTCGTCTACGATCCTGGGGGAGCGTTCGAGCATCTCGCGGCCGGCGAGAGCGCGACGGACACGTTCACCTACACGGTGGACGACGGCAATGGCGGCACGTCGAGCGAGACGGTCACGATCACGGTGACGGGGGTGAACGACGCGCCGGTGGCGCTCGCCGTGTACGGGACGGTGTCGGAAGACGGCCCGACCCTGACGGTGGCGGCGGACTTCACGGATGCCGACGCGAGCGACACGCACAGCTTCACGATTGATACGACCGGCACGCTCGGCAGCGTGACGAATGTGGGCGACGGGACCTTCGTCTACGACCCGGCGGGAGCGTTCGAGCATCTCGCGGCCGGCGAGAGCGCGACGGACACGTTCACCTACACGGTGAACGACGGCAATGGCGGCACGTCGACGGAGACGGTCACTATCACGGTGACGGGGCAGGTCGAGGCGATCAAACTCATCGCGTCGGATGGCGACACCCTGGATTCGTTCGGATATGCGACCGCTGTCAACGATCTCGCGGTGGGGGTGGTCGGCGCGCGCGGCGATGACGACGGCGGTAACGGCGCCGGGGCAGTCTATGTCTATACGCCGAACGGATCTCAAGGCTTCGATCAGGTCAAGCTGACCGCGTCCGATGCGACTGCCGGGGCGGCCTTTGGCTACAGCACTGCGATCAACACGGCCGGGACGGTTGCGGTCGGAGCCTTTCTTGATGGTGAAAACGGTTATCGCTCTGGTGCGGTTTACGTGTACGAGCCGGACGGCAACGGCGGGTACGTCGAGACCAAGCTGATGGCGTCCGACGGCACGCCGCAAGACCGTTTCGGCATGGGCGTATCGATCAACGATGCCGGTGTCGTCGCGGTCGGCGCGAGCTACGCGATGGGCGCGGTGTGGGAGACGGGCGCGGTCTATGTGTACGAACCGAACGGGGCTGGCGGGTACGACGAGACGAAGCTGGTTCCTTCCGATGGTTGGCCGGACGACAGATTCGGTTACCCCACCGTGATCAATGACGCGGGCGTGGTGTTCGTCGGTTCCCGGATGCACAACGACGGGGCCGGATCGGACAGCGGTGCGGTCTATCTGTTCCATCCCGATGGGGCCGGAGGATACACCGAGAGCAAGCTGACTGCCTCGGATGGGACGGCACTGGACTATTTTGGTGTCAGCGGTGGGGTGAACGATGCCGGCACCGTCGCCGTTGGCGCCTATGGCGTGGACGCGAACGGAACGGATGCAGGTGCAATATACGTGTATGAACCTGACGGCGCGGGCGGCTATATCGAAACCCGTATCCTGGCGAGCGACGGGGCAGCGGGCGACAACTTCGGCTGGTCGGTCGCGATCAATGACGATGGTGTCATCGTCGCCAGCGGGAACCGGAACGACGATGCCGGCTCGAACTCCGGATCGGCATATGTTTACATTCCCGATGGGACGGGCGGTTATTCGGAAGTCAAGCTGACGGCGCCGGACGCCAGCGCGGGCGATTCGTTCAGTTATTCGGTTGCCATCAATGCCGACGGCGTCGTGATGATCGGAGCGACCGCCGGAGACGGGCAGCAAGCCGACAGCGGCGCCGTCTACGTCTATACCCCCGACGGTCTGGGCGGATACGTCGGGCCGGACGGGACCGTCTATCAGCCCACGGTGGCGGATCTCGCGGTGACGGGAACCACCGGGGCCGACATGCTCGCGGCCGGCACGGGAGACGACGAACTCGACGGCCTTGCCGGAGACGACCTGCTTGCCGGGGGCGCGGGCAGCGATGTCCTTACCGGGGGCACGGGAGCGGACATTTTCCAGTTCAAGTCTCTGGAGGCCGGTCATGATGTCGTCACGGACTTCGACGTGGGGGCGGGCGATATCCTGGAGTTTGAAAGCGCGACGTTTGCCTCCTTCTCCGAGGTGATGCTGGCGGCGCAGGACGACGGAACGGATACGACGATTGCCATCGACGCAGATACATCGGTTCGCTTGGACGGGGTCGTCGTGAGCGCCCTGTCCTCCGACGACTTCAGCTTCGTCTGAGCAACGCTGAACCGCTTGACGTCGCACGCGCCCGGAGCCATCCGGGCGCGTGCGACCAATGGGACGTGGATTGCCCTTCGGCGTCGATCCAAAACCTCCGCGCCTTGGCGGCACAGGTGTGCCGCGTGGGTTTGCGAGCGGACCGGTGCGACGGTCTTCTTGGCGTGAAGTCAAGCCGACAGCCTGGGGAATGCCGATCTCGGTCCCTGCCGTCCGGGGCATCTGGCGGTCCGATCGGCGGTACCCTGTCACCGGTTCCTGAAATCGCGGCGGTGTGCAAAAAGGCCGCGGGTAGGGATGGCAAGCATCGCGTGCGGATCCGTTTCCGGCTTGCTCATACGTCGCGGCCGTCTTGCCGCGCGTGCCATCTTGTCTTGCGGGCGGGAATGCGTCACGACTCGCTGAAGCGCCCGTGGCCGGTGCGGCACCGGGCAGACAGTCTTGCGGAGCCCCCTCCCTGAGCGTAGCGGATCCCCCTCCTGAGCGTAGCGGAGCCCTCCGATGATCATAGCGGAGACCCCATGAGCGACCTCACGCCCTTTCACCTCGCCTTTCCCGTGCACGACCTGGAAGCGGCGCGCGCCTTCTACCGCGATGTGCTCGGCTGCCGGCAGGGCCGCGAATCCGACACCTGGATCGATTTCGACCTGTTCGGTCACCAGATCGTCGCCCATTACGACGCGGCCGCGGCCGCGCGCGGACCGCTCGTCAATCCGGTCGATGGCGACAATGTCCCCGTGCCGCATTTCGGCGTCGTGCTGACCATGACCGACTGGGATGCGCTGGCGAGGCGGCTCAAGGCCGATCCCGACACGCGCTGGGTGATCGAGCCGAAGGTCCGCTTCCGGGGCGAGCCGGGCGAGCAGGCGACCCTGTTCATTCTCGATCCGTCCGGCAACGCGCTCGAGTTCAAGGCCTTCGCCGACATGGGCCAACTCTTCGCGACCTGACCCCGTCCGGGGCCGGCGCGCGTCGGGCGATTGCCTCGCACCCGGCGGGCGCGCGCGTTCTGCCGTGGTGCGACGCGGAGAAAGGCGTTAGGGTCGTGGAAGTCGGGGGTCGGGCGAGTCGGGCCCGGACGCCCGATCCGCACCCGTTGTCGACGCCCGCGAGACCTCATGGCCAGCGAAGCCGCGCCTCCTTTCTTTGTCGAATCGATCCTGTTTCTCTCCGCGACCGTGGTCGCGGTGCCGCTCGCCAAGCGGATCGGCCTCGGCTCGGTCGTCGGCTATCTGGCGGCGGGGATCGCCATCGGCCCCTACGGCTTCGATTTCATCCAGTCGGCGGAAGGCATTCGCGGGGTCGCGGAACTTGGCGTCGTCCTGCTGCTGTTCGTCATCGGGCTGGAGCTGGAACCGGCCCGATTATGGCGCATGAAGGGTGACATCTTCGGGCTTGGAACCTCGCAGGTCGCCGCCTGCGGCGCGGCGCTCATCGCGCTTTTTCTCGCCATCGGCCAGCCGCTCAATGTGGCGCTGATCGCCGGGCTCGGCCTGGCGCTCTCCTCCACCGCCTTCGCGCTGCAGATCCTGCAGGAACGCGGGCAATTGTCGACCCCCTACGGCCAGCGGGCCTTCGGCATCCTGCTCCTGCAGGACATGGCGATCGTGCCCTTCCTGGCGCTGATCCCGATCCTGTCGCCCAACCAGGGCGCGGCAAGCTGGATGGACATCCTGCAGGAGATCGGGATCACGATCACCGCCGTCGGCGCGGTGATCGTGGCGGGCCGCTATTTCCTGACGCCGCTGTTCACGCTTCTGTCGGCGGTGCGCGCGCGCGAGGTCATGCTGGCGGCTGCGCTGCTGGTCGCGCTCGGCAGCGGCGGGATCATGCATGCGGCGGGCCTGTCGATGGCGCTCGGCGCCTTTCTCGCGGGCGTGATGCTGGCCGAATCGAGCTTCCGCCACACGCTCGAGGCGGACATCGAACCTTTTCGCTCGCTGCTGATGGGGCTGTTCTTCATCTCCGTCGGCATGTCGCTCGATCTCGGTCTGGTCGCCGACAACTGGCGCGTCGTGGCACTCGGCGTCATCGCCGTGATGGGGATCAAGGGCGTGCTCATCTGGGGGCTGTCGCGGCTGTTCGGCTCCTCCAATTCCGATGCGCTGAAGATCGCGGTGACGCTGCCGCAGGGCGGGGAATTCGCCTTCGTGCTGTTCACGGCGGCGGCCGGGGCGGCGATCCTCTCGGTCGAACTGCTGACGCAGCTGATTGCCGTGGTGGTGCTGTCGATGCTGATGACTCCGGTCGCCGGGCTCGCCCACGATCTGCTTGCCCGCCGCCTGCAGAGCCGCGGCGTCGAGCCGACCGCCATCGAGCGGATTTCCGACACGCGGCCCACCGTGCTGGTCATCGGCTTCGGGCGCTTCGGCATGATGGTGTCGCAGATGCTCACCTCCGAGGAGATCGAGATCACCGCGCTCGACAACCGCGCCGACCGCGTCGCCTATGCCCGCAAGCTCGGTTATCACGTCTATGTCGGCGACGCGACGCGGCCCGACGTGCTCAAGGCGGCGGGCGCCGACGAGGCGGTGCTGATCGCGCTGTGCATCGAGAACGACCGGGTGATGGGACAGGCCATCGACCTGATCCGCTCGCATTTTCCCAAGGCGAAGCTCTATTGCCGGGCCACGGACAGGGCGCATGCGCTCGACCTCACCCGGCGCGGCGTCGATTTCCAGATCCGCGAGACTTTTGAGTCCAGCGTGACCTTCGGCCGCGCGGCGCTGGAGGCGCTCGGCATCGCGCCCGACCGCATCGGCCAGATCGAGGACGACGTGCGCCGGCGCGACCAGGAGCGGCTGGACATGCAGTTGAAGGACGGGCCGCTCGCCGGGGCCGACCGGCTGCACCGCGTCACGCCGCGGGGCGTGGACGACGCGGAGGAGGTTTCCCCGCGCGAAGGCGCGCGCGACGAGACGTCCGATACGGCCAGGAGCTGAGCAACGCGGATCTGGCAAAAATCGTGGCGGACGGGTATTGAGGGCGTCCGTTGCAGATGCAGCCCGGCCGGCGGAGCACGCGCGGCGATGCGATCCCGGTGATGCGGTCAGGGCGGCGCGAAGATGCCGATGCGAAGACGCCCATGCGAAGACGCCGATGCGAAGATGGTGATGCGATGATGAACCGGTTCGATCCTCCGCGAGCGCCCAACGAGGCGCGCGTGCGTTATCTCGACGCCGACTACCAGATCCTGTCGCCCGGCACATTCGTGCGCTGCGCGGTGACCGGCCAGGCGATCCCGGTGGACGAGCTCAAGTACTGGAGCGTGGCGCGCCAGGAGGCCTATGTCGACGCCGCGGCGGCGATGGCGCGCTACGAGGAGTCTGGCCGCGAGGCCTGAGGCAGCGCGCCGGCCGGCAGCAGCGCGACGAGCGCGTCGGGATCGTCCATCCGCAAGGCGACGTCGAGCGTCTGCGCCCGCGCGTGGAGTTCCGCGAGGGCGCCAGAGGCGGCGCCCGCGAGGCGGACCCGATCCTTCGTGGTGGTGACGAGACAGGCGTCGTGCCGCTCGGCCTCGGCGATGAGCATCCGCGCCTCCGCCTCCGCGTAGACGTGATGGTCGCCGAAGGCATGCCGGGCGACGATCTCGGCACCGGTCGCGGCGAGCGTGTCGAAGACCTTGTCCGGCCGGCCGATCCCGGCGAAGACGACCGCCTTGCGTCCCGCGAAGCGCTGCGGGTCCACCGCGGCGACGCGGGCCTGCAGAACCGGTCGGCCGAGACGGCGGGCCGCCTCCATGACCGGAGCGGCGGCCTCTCCCGTGCCGACGCGGATCACCGCGTCCGCATGGGGCAGTTGCGCGGCCAGCGGCGCGCGCAAGGGGCCGGCGGGCAGGCACAGCCCGTTGCCGATGCCGGTGGCGGCATCCACGAGCACCAGCGCGAGATCCTTGTAGAGGGTCGGATTCTGGAAACCGTCGTCCATCACGATCACGTCGCCGAGCGTTTCGGCGAGCCGCGCGCCGGCGCCCCGGTCGGCCGCCACGACGGTCGGCGCGCGCGCCGCCAGCAGCAGCGCCTCGTCGCCGACATCTTGCGCCGTGTGTGCGCCCGCATCGACCCGCACCGGTCCCGTGAGCCGGCCGCCGTAGCCGCGCAGCAGGAACACCGGGCGTGCGCCATGCGCAGCGAGCACCTCCGCCAGCATCAGCGCGAAAGGCGTCTTGCCGGTGCCGCCGGCGACGAGATTGCCGACGCAGAGAACCGGCGTCTGCGCGCGGGATGCGGGCGCGCGGTCCATGCGTGACGCGGTGATGCGGCCGTAGATGTGACCGGCCGGCGCAAGCAGCCGGGCGAGCGGCGTGGGGGGCGACCGCCACCAGAAGCGCGGCGCATGGCGGCCGCGGGTCACGGCGCATCCTCCGTGCATCCGGGGGCGTCGCTTGCCGGCGCGGGCGGCAGCAGGGGGGCCAAGGCCTCGAGCGTGGACGCGAGCGCGCCGGAGCCGCGCGCCGCGACCTTTCGCGCGGCGCGGGCCTGGGCCGCGCGGGCTTGCGGATCGCCGAGAAGATCGGCGAGCGCGTCCGCGAGCAGAGGTGCATCGGCCACGATCTCCACCCCGCCATCCGCGATCAGGGGGGCGTAGAGGTCTTCCAGGTTGAACACATGCGGCCCCGACAGGATCGCCGTGTCGAGCCGCGCGGCCTCGAGCGGGTTCTGCCCGCCCTCGGGCACCAGCGACTTGCCGATGAAGGCGACCGGCGCCAGGCGCAGGAAGAGCCCCATTTCGCCGATGGTGTCGGCGAGATAGATGCCTGTGTCTTCGGTCGGATCCTCCCCGCGCGAGCGCTGGGCAAGGGCGATCCCGCGCGCCCGCAGCATCCCGGCGATCCCGTCCCCGCGCTCGGGATGACGGGGTGCGAGGAGCGTGATGAGACCCGGCAGGCGGGCGGCGAGCGTCACGTGAACCTCTGCGACGATCTCCTCCTCGCCGTCGTGGGTGCTGGCGGCGAGCCACACGGGTCGCGCGCCGATGAGAGCCGACAGCCGTTCCAGTTCGTCGCGGTCGCAGTCCGGCGGCGGGGCGTCGAACTTGAGGTTGCCGGTCACATGGACGCGCGGCGCGCCGAGCGCGCGCATCCGGTCCGCATCCGCGTCCGTCTGCGCCAGACACAGCGTCATGCGCGAGAAGAGCTCCATGGCGAAGGGCCGCACCCGGGCCCAGCCCCGTGCGGAGCGGTCCGACAGGGTTGCGCTGACGATGGCGAGGGGAATGCGGCGCCGGTCGAGCTCCAGGATGGTCGTCGGCCAGATCTCCGATTCCACCGTCAGGGCCAGACCGGGCCGCCAATGGTCGAGAAACCGGCCGATGCCGGCCGGCGTGTCATAGGGCACGAACTGGTGGATCACCCCGGCGCGCGCCCGCTTGGCGGCGATGCGGGCGGAGGTGAGCGTGCCGGTCGTCAGCAACACCGTGACGCCCCGCGCAAGCAGGGGCGCAATGAGCGCGTCGGCGGCGTTCATCTCGCCGACGCTCGCCGCATGCAGCCAGACCAGCGGGCCCTCCGGGCGGGAGAGGGACGCGCGACCGAAGCGCTCGCCTCGCCGCGCCGGGTCTTCCTTGCCGCGTGCCACGCGCCGCCGGTAGAGGAGCGGGAGGGCCGGCGTCACGGCGCGTGCGAACAGACCGTAGGCGGTGCGCAGCAGCGCGCCGGCGATCCGCGAGGCGGAGCCGCGCCCGGTCACGGTCACGCCGTCCGCGCGGTGGCATAGGCCCGCGCCTCGACCTCGTGCAGCGCACGCTCCAGATCCAGGCGCACCGCCTCGAGCCCCTCGGCGTCGAGATCGGGGGCGACGTGGATCATCGGGGCGGCGGCGAGCGCCATGCGGCCGAAGGGCAGGTTGATCGTCGCCCTGTCCCAGCTGTCGAGGTGGATCGCGCGGCTGGTCGCCATGCACATCGGCAGGATCGGCCGGCCCGAGCGTTGCGCGAGCTGGACGATGCCCGCGCCGGCGACGCGCGAGACCTTCGGCACATCCGCGGTCATGGCGATGTTGTAACCCGCGCGCAGGGCCCGCATCGCCTCCAGGAAGCCGCGCGCGCCGCCGCGCTTGGCGATCTGATGTTGCTGATGCGCCCCGGAGGCGCGGATCAGGCCGAGGCCGAGTTTTTCGGCGGCGATCGCGTTGATCTCGCCGTCCGCCGAGCGCGAGACCATCACCTTGGCCTTGTGCTCGGGCAGGCGCGCGAAGGGCATGAGGAAATGCTGGCCGTGCCACATGGCGACGATGGCCGGCAGATCCGGCGCGATGACGTCGAACAGGTCCGGCGGATCGAGGACGAAGCGGTTCGTGCGGCGCACGAATTTCAGATAGCCGGCGAGGCCCGCGCCCACGACGCGTTGCAGCACGGGCGCGCGCCCGGCACGCTTCAGCATGGGAAAGCGCGCGCTTGTCGGCGCGCGGCGTCGGAACGTCTCATCTCGGTCGGTCGCCAGTCGGTCTTCAATCCGTCTTCAGTCCGTGCGGGCGGTGTCCGTCTCGGGATCGAGAAGACGGTGCATGTGCACGATGAAGTAGCGCATGTGGGCATTGTCGACGGACTGCTGCGCCTTCTGCTTCCACACCCGGTAGGCGCTGGCATAATTCGGATAGATGCCGACGAGATCGAGGGCGTCGAGATCGCGGAACGTCAGCCCGTCCACCGTCTCCAGCTCGCCGCCGAAGACCAGATGGAGGAGTTGCTTGTCCGGTTCGGTTTGGGTCATGGGTCTCTCCGACTGCGCCGATGGCCCGGCGCTTTAAAAACTGCGCCGATGGCCCGGCGCTTCAGGTACCGCGCCGACGGCCCGGCGCTTTGCATGAGGACTTGGCCGACGGCCCGGCGCGCTACATGAGCTCTTTCAGGATCGGTCTCAGCGGATCGACCAGCGCGGCGGGGCCGCCCACCAGGGCGGGGTGGCGCACGCTCGGCCGATTGTACAGGAGCGGCCGGCCGTCGAGGTCCTCAAGCCGCCCGCCCGCTTCGTGCACCAAAAGATCGGCCGCCGCAAGATCCCAGTCGCAGGCGTTCTCCCGCACCACCGCGAGATCGATGCGCCCGGCGGCGAGAATGGCGAGACGCAGCGCCAGCGAGGGCACGTATCCCGCAGGCTGAAGCCCCGCGTCGCGCAGGCGCGGCTTGCCGGTGATCGCCTTGGGTCCGGCGACGCGCGCGCCCGACAGTCCGGGCCGGCGCGACACCGTCAGCGGCGCGCCGTTGCACCGCGCGCCATGGCCGGGGATCGCGAGATAGAGGTCGTCTTCCACAGGCTGATAGAGGGCGGCCGCGACGGGCCGTCCGCCGTCCACCACCGCGATCGCCACCGTCCATTCCGGCGAGCCGGACAGGAACCCGCGCGTGCCGTCGATCGGGTCGACGACAAAGCTGCGCCGCGACGCGAGCCGCGAGCGGTCGTCCGCCGTTTCCTCCGACAGCCAGCCGTAGTCGGGACGCGCGGCCCTGAGCACCTCGCCCAGATGGCGGTCGACGGCGATGTCGGCTTCCGAGACGGGCGACTCATTGTCCTTCGTCCAGCGCACCGGATCCTTGCGGAAGTAGTCGAGCGCAATGGCGCCACCGCTGCGCGCGGCCGCGGCGATCAGCTCCAGATCGGCCATATTGGCCCGCGCGTCACTGACCGGCAATGGTGAGGGTCCTCACGAGAAGGCTCGGCACGTGATGGGCGGAGCGCGTGTCGACGTCATTGCCGGCGACGAGCGAGGCGAACATCGGCACCAGATTGCCGGCGAGCGTGATCTCGCTCACCGGATAGGCGATCTCGCCCCCTTCCACCCAGAAGCCCGAGGCGCCGCGCGAATAGTCGCCGGTCACCGCATTGACGCCGTGGCCGATCAGATCGGTCACCAGAAGTCCTGTCCCGATCTCGGCCAGCAGTTCCGCCTGGGTGGCGGTGCCCGGTGTCAGCGTGAGGTTCGTGGACGTCGGCGAGGGCCCCGCGCCGCCGCGGCCCGCGCGCCCGTTCGGCGTCAGGCCCAGTTCGCGCGCCGAGGCCGTGTCGAGCAGCCACTGGGTGAGCACGCCCTTGTCGATCAGCGTGAGCGGACGCGCCGGGCGGCCCTCGCCGTCGAAGGGGCGGCTGGCAAGGCCGCGCGGCCGGGTCGGATCGTCGATGAGCGACAGGGCTTCGGGAAACACCGCCGTGCCGAGCCGGTCCTTCAGAAAGCCGGTGCCGCGCGCGATGGCCGCGCCGTTGATCGCGCCGATGAGATGACCGACGAGCGAGCGTGCGACGCGCGGCTCGTAGACGACATCCGCCGTGCGGGTGGAGAGCTTGCGCGGGTTGACCCGCGCGATGGCGCGCTCCCCGGCGCGCCGCCCGATCTCGGCCGCGTCCGCCAGATCCTCAAGGTGCGTGCGGCTGTCGAAGTCGTAATCGCGCTCCATGCCGGTGCCCTCGCCGGCGATCGCCGTCACCGAGACGCCATGGCGCGAGGCGACATAGCCGCCGCAAAAGCCGTTGCTGGTCGCAAGCACCATTCCGCCGACCCGCCAGGAGGCGCTGGCGCCGCCCGACTTGGTGACGCCGGGAACCGCGAGCGCCGCCTCTTCCGCCGCGCGGGCGCGCGTCGCGAGAGCGGCCGCGTCCACCTCGACCGGGTCGAGCAGGTCGAGGTCCGCGAAGGCGGTCTCCAGCTCGTCCGGACCGGCAAGACCGGCGAAGCGGTCTTCCGGCGCGGTGCGCGCCATCGCCACCGCGCGCTCGGCCAGCGCCGTCATCTCGCGGAAGCCGTTGGCCGACACGCTCGCGATGCGCCCGCCGCAAAAGACGCGCAGCGTCACGTCCTCGCCCTCGGAGCGGTCGGTTTCCTCGATGTGGCCGTCGCGCACATCGATGCCGAGCGACGTGCCGGTGGCGGCGACCACGTCGGCGGCGTCGGCACCGGCCGCGTGCGCGGCCTCCACGAGCCGCTGGGCCTTTGTGGTCAGGTCGGTGGGGTCGAACGGGTGTGTCATCAAAGATCCTTCGGGCAGGCGGGAGCGACCGTAGTGGGCGGCGCGCATCTCGGCAAGCAAGGCGCGCCGGACGTGGTGACGTTTTGTTTGCAACGTTCGCTCACCATTCTCTAACCCTCTTGGAAAACAGAGAAATTTAACCGTGCTTGTTAAGCGGATCGGCAGCCGCGCTTGCTACCTTGGGTGCATCAGAGGCCACAACCAATAGGCCCGGTGGAGAGCGAATTGAGCCGTCAAACAGCACAACAGGACGCCACACACACCGGATCGGGCCGCGCCATGCGGCTCGATCCGGCCCGGCTGCCGCACCGCTTCGCAACGAGCGGCGAGGCACCGGGGGCACGCGGCGAGCCGTCGAGGCTCGACGTCTATATCGATCGCCAGCACGTCATCGTCAAACGCCGGCTTGCCGGCCTGCCGCTCACCCTGGTTCAGCCGGTGGCGAGCTTTCTCGGCGTGTTCGCGGAAGTGACGCCGGGGCGCGATCCCGGCACTGTCAGCGCCCGGATCGGGCTGCGTCATCGCGACCCGGCCCTGTCCCTGACGCTTGCCCGCGACGCGCGGCTGGAAGACCTGGCCGACGACTGGTGCGCCTGGGGCGAGACGCTGGGTCTGCCACTGCTTCTCGTCGAACCCGACGGGGCGCTGACGCGGATCGAGCGACCCGACAGCCCGGCATGCGCGCCGATGGGCCCGCAGCGCCGGCGCGTTGCCGCGCTGACCGCCCGCCGCCCGCGTTTCCTGGTGCGCCGCAAGCCGGGCCGCTGCGTGGCCGGTGCCCCGGTGCACCGCGGGGAGCGCGAGATCATCGCCCGCAGCTGAGCGGGCGAGTCGCCTTTTAGAACAGCGTGCGCGCCAGCGCGTCCGCGACGAGCCCGGCGAAGAGAATCCAGCCGAATTGCGCGTTGGAGCGGAAGAGCTTCAGGCACTGATCGTTGTCGTCGATGTCGAGAACGGCGATCTGCCGCATGAGATGCATGAAGCCCGCCGCCAGACCGACGAAGGCGAGGATACCCCCGCCCGCCCCGACGAGCGCGGCCGCGAAAAGCGCCGTCGCGCCGCCATAGAGCAGCACGAGCGCCGGACGGGTGCGGTCTCCGAAGAGCCGCGCGGTCGATTTCACGCCGACGAGCGCGTCGTCTTCCTTGTCCTGATGGGCGTAGATCGTGTCGTAGCCGATGGTCCACAGGATGCCGCCTGCGTAAAGCGCGACGGCCGGCCAGTCGAGACGGCCGAAGGCGGCGGCCCAGCCCATGAACGCCCCCCAGGAAAAGGCAAGCCCGAGGAAGAGCTGCGGCCAGTTGGTCACCCGCTTCATGAAGGGATAGACGGCGACGACGGCGAGCGAGGCCATGCCGAGCAGGATCGCGAAGCCGTTGAACTGCAAGAGAACCGCCAGACCCACCAGCGCCTGCGCGACGAGAAAGACCTTCGCCTGCAACGGCGTCACCTGACCGGAGGGCAGCGGACGCGAGCGCGTGCGCGCGACCTTGTCGTCGATGTCCTGGTCGACGAGATCATTGTAGGTGCAGCCCGCCCCGCGCATGGCGATGGCGCCGATCATGAAGAGCAGCAGATGCCAGGGGTCGGGATAGGCCGCGCCGCCGGCGATTGCCGCCAGCGCCGCCGACCACCAGCACGGCCACAGGAGAAGCCACCAGCCGATGGGGCGCTCCCAGCGTGCCAGTCGGGCGTAGGGGCGCAGCCAGTCGGGCGCGCGCGTGTCGACCCAGTGACCCTTCACCGCGTCCGCGACCCGGCCCTTGATGGTGTCTTCGCTCATCGCATCCCTCATGCCGTTTGCCGGGTGATACCGGTTTTGCGGCGCGAGCGAAAGGGCGGCGCCCGGACCCGGCGCGCGACAGGTCAGCGCGACAGGCCGGCGCGCCGGGGCTTGTGCGCGCGGGGGGCGCGCTGTAGACCGCAGGCGCCGGAGCGGACCCGGGTTCGACCTGCGTCCCCCTGCGATCCGGACAGGTTTTCGATCTTCGAACGAGGCGCGCGACACCCCATGAACATTCTTCTCATCGGATCCGGCGGACGGGAACACGCGCTCGCCTGGGCGATCGCCAGGTCGTCGCTGACGACGCGCCTCTTCGCCGCGCCGGGCAATGCGGGCATCGCGGCGGAGGCGACCTGCATCGATCTCGACACCGGCGATTCTGCCGCCGTGATCGCCTTCTGCAAGGCCGAGGATATCGGTCTCGTGGTCGTCGGACCCGAGGCGCCACTCGTCGCCGGTCTGGTCGACGCGCTGACGCAGGCCGGCATCCGCGCCTTCGGGCCGAGCCGCGCGGCGGCCGCGCTGGAAGGCTCCAAGGGCTTCACCAAGGATCTGTGTGCCCGTGCCGACATCCCGACCGCCGCCTATGGACGCTTCCGCGATGCGTCGAGCGCGCGGGCCTATGTCGAGGCCCAAGGCGCGCCCATCGTCGTCAAGGCCGACGGGCTGGCCGCCGGCAAGGGCGTCGTGGTCGCCGAAACGCTGGAGCAGGCGCTCGAAGCGGTCGACGCCTGTTTCGACGGCGCCTATGGCGACGCCGGCGCCGAAGTGGTGATCGAGGAGTTTCTGGAAGGCGAGGAGGCGAGCCTCTTCGTGCTCTCCGACGGCACCACCGGACTGGCGCTTGCCACCGCGCAGGACCACAAGCGCGTCGGCGACGGCGACACGGGTCCGAACACCGGCGGCATGGGCGCCTATTCGCCCGCGCCGGTGATGGCGGAGGACCTCACCGCACAGGCGATGCGCGAGATCGTCGGGCCGACCATCGCGACGCTCGCGGCGGAAGGAACGCCCTTCAAGGGCGTGCTCTACGCCGGGCTGATGATCACGGCGACGGGTCCGAAGCTGATCGAATACAACGTGCGCTTCGGCGATCCGGAGTGTCAGGTGCTGATGATGCGGCTGAAGGACGACATCGTCGCGCTGATGCTGGCATCGGTCGACGGCACGCTCGACAAGATGAGCGTGCGCTGGCGCGACGACGTCGCGCTGACCGTGGTGCTCGCCGCCAGTGGCTATCCGGGCGCCTATGACAAGGGCAGCGAGATCCGGGGCCTCAAGGCGCTCGAGAACGATCCCGACGTCATGGTCTTCCACGCCGGCACCCGCGCCGAGGACGGGCGCGTCCTTGCCAACGGCGGGCGCGTGCTCAACGTGACGGCGCTGGGGGCGACCGTGGCGCAGGCGCAGGCGCGCGCCTATGCGGCCGTCGACGCCATCGACTGGCCGCAGGGCTTTTGCCGCCGTGACATCGGCTGGCGGGCGGTCGCCCGCGAGCGCGGCGAGGACTGACGCGCGCGCCCCGCGCACACCCCCTGCCTCCCCCAAGCACTTGAACGCCTTGGCGCAACCGTCCATTGTCGGCCCCAAGGAGGGCCGGCGGGGACGATCGCACGTCGGCCGGATCAGGGGAGGGCTGCATGGGCGAGACGGCGGACGATCTGTTTCCGGGCTTCGAGACGCAATGGCTGACGGGCGACGGGGTGGAGATCTTCGCCCGTATCGGCGGCTCGGGGCCGCCGTTGCTGCTGCTGCACGGCTATCCGCAGACCCATGCCATGTGGCACCCGATTGCCGCGGACCTGGCCAGCCGCTTCACCGTGGTCGCCGCCGACCTGCGCGGCTATGGCGCATCCGACGCGCCCAGGGGCGAAGGCGCGTCCGACGCGCCGAGGGGCGATGCCGCGCACGAGATCTATTCCAAGCGGGCGCTGGCGCGCGACATGGTCGCGGCGATGCGCGCGCTTGGACATGAGCGCTTTGCCGTCGCCGGTCACGACCGGGGCGGGCGGGTCGCCTATCGTATGGCCTTCGATCACCCCGACGCGGTTTCCCGGCTGGCCGTCCTCGACATCCTGCCGACCTATGAATACTGGAAGGCGATGGACTGGCGCTATGCCATGGCGATCTATCACTGGCTGTTTCTCGCCCAGCCCTATCCGCTGCCGGAAACGCTGATCGCCGGGGCGCCGGACTATTACCTCGAGCACACGCTGGCGAGCTGGACGGCGGCGAAGGATCTCTCCGCCTTCGACCCGCGCGCGCTCGACGCCTATCGCGCGGCCTTCCGCCAGAGCGCGCGCCAGCACGCGGCCTGTGAGGACTATCGGGCCGGCGCGACCGTCGACATGACGCTCGACACCGCCGACCGCGAGGCCGGGCGGACGATTTCCTGCCCGCTCTGCGTGCTCTACGGCACGGCGGGGCTGGCCGACAAGGCCTCGACGCCGGTCGAGACCTGGGCCGCCTGGGCCGACGACGTGCGCGGCACCGGCATCGAGGGCGGCCATTTCATGGTCGAGGAAAACCCCAAGGCGACGCTGCAGGCGCTGCTGCCGTTCCTGACGGAGGAGGCCGGGGCGTGAGCGACCGCTTCGACCGCGACGCCGCGTTTTCCGGCACCAAGGACGTGCCGCCCGCGCTCGCCATCGACGCGGAGGCGCTGGCGGCGTGGCTTGCCGAACGGATCCCGGACTTTCGCGGGCCGGTGAGCGTGCGCCAGTTCAAGGGCGGCCAGTCCAACCCGACCTATCTGCTCGAAACGCCGGACGGCGCTTATGTCCTGCGCCGCAAGCCGCCGGGCAAGCTGCTGCCCTCCGCCCATGCGGTGGAGCGCGAATACCGGGTGATGAAGGCGCTGGGCGAGGCCGGCTTCCCGGTGCCCCGCGTCGTCGGCCTGTGCGAGGACGCGGCGGTGATCGGCACCGCCTTCTATGTCATGGCGAAGGTCGAGGGGCGGATCTTCTGGGATCCGGCGATGCCCGGCTCGGCGCCGGCCGAGCGCGCCGCCGTCTATGCGGCCATGAACGCGACGCTCGCCCGCCTGCACGGCTACGATCCGGCCGCGCTGGGGCTTGCCGACTACGGCAAACCGGAGGGCTATGTCGCGCGCCAGATCGCGCGCTGGTCGAAACAGTACCGCGCGTCGGAAACCGGGACGATTGCCGAGATGGACCGGCTGATCGACTGGCTCCCGACCCGCCTGCCCGAGGCGATGCCGGCGCGCGTGGTGCATGGCGACTTCCGCCTCGACAATCTGATCGTCGCGCCCGACCGCCCCGAGATCGCCGCCGTGCTCGACTGGGAACTGTCGACGCTGGGCGATCCGGTCGCCGATTTCACCTACCACTGCATGCAATGGGTGATGCCGGAAGGGCCGGACGGCGCGGGCATCGGCACGCTGAGGGGACGGGATCTCGACGCGCTCGGCCTGCCGCATCTTTCCGACTACATCGCGGCTTACGAACGCGCGACCGGCTTTCCCGTGGCACGGGATCTGGATTTCTTCTTCGCCTACAATTTCTTCCGCATCGCCGCGATCCTGCAGGGCATCGCCGGCCGGGTGCGCGACGGCACGGCGACCAGCGAGAACGCGGAGCAGATGGCGAAACAGATCCGCCCGCTCGCGGAGACGGCGTGGGGGTTTGCGGTCAAAGCGGGGGCGTGAGGGGTGGGGCTCAGGGTTACGGCGTCAGGCAAAAGCACGAAGGAAGCAAAGAGAGGGCGCGGCGCGCGGGGCCGAGCGGTCCCGTCAGTTAGAAATGCGTACGGACGGTGGCTCTCCGATCCCGGGTCGCGCTTCGCTTGCCCGGGATTGTTCGTTTGAAGGAGTGTTAGATTCGGGGCGGTCTCCCGGCCCATAGATTGCCGGGAGACCGGTGGCAGGCGACCGTTCCGGGATTGGGTTTCCACCCGTCGTCATCAGGGTCCCTGCCGCTTCCTTTTCCCGCTTGGAGAGTTGATGGGGCCTCTGGCTGTCACCACGCCCGCGAACAATCCGAAGCCTGATCAGGATACCACCGCCATGGCTTTTCTGGAACATGCCCCACCCCATGTCGTCGGCATCGATGTCTCGAAGCAGACGCTGGCCGTCTCCGCCTGTCGCGGCAATGCGGCGCGCAGCGTCGCCAACACGACCCGCGCGATCCGCAAGCTCGTCGCCGGCCTGCCTTCCGGCACGCTGGTCGTCTGCGAGCCGACCGGCGGATATGAACGCCTGCTGCTGGTTGAACTCAGGGCCGCAGGGGTCCCCTGCCACCGGGCCGACACCTTGAAGGTCAAGGCTTTCGCACGCTCCTTCGGACGCCTGGCCAAGACCGACGCGATCGACGCCGGTCTGCTCGCCGCCTACGGGCAGGAGCGCTGGCAGCGCCTGTCGCTGCATCAGCCAAGCGGAGACACACAGGCCAGGCTGGCCGCGCTCGTGGCCCGTAGGCAGGATCTCATGGCGATCCGGGTCGCCGAGCTCAATCGGGCCAAGTCTCCGGGCTGCGCGTTGATTGCCTCTTCCTGCAAGGCGCTCCTGCGGACGCTGGACCGGCAACTGGCGGCGCTCGATACAGCCATCGACGCGCTGTGCGTCCGCTGCAGACTGCTTGCCCGGCGCATCGCTCTTTACCGCAGCCTTCCGGGCGTGGGGCCGCGAACCGCCATCGCACTCGCCGCCACCATGCCCGAACTGGGGACGATGACCGGCAAGCAGGCCGCCTCTCTCGCTGGCCTTGCTCCGCACCCCAGAGACAGCGGGACACTCCGGGGCTACAGAAAGACCCGCGGCGGACGCCCGCAGATCCGCTCCCTCCTGTTCATGGCCGCCCTTGGCGCGGCACGCAGCAAGGGCCCGTTAAAGCCCTTCTATCAACGACTTGTCGAAAACGGAAAGAAGAAGCTCGTCGCTCTCACGGCCGTCATGAGAAAGATCGTCGTCATCCTAAATGCACGCATGAGAGACGAACTCAACGCAATGAGTTGATGACGCCGGATGGAGATGCAAGAGCATTCGCGTCACGGATACCGCTCCCTCAGGCATTGTCGCACATGCAGGGCCGTCTCGGGCGCCCTACGGTCCGCCCAGCGTCATCCCGCACGCAGGCGCAGCCGGAGATGCGGGATCGGGGAGCCTCAGGGCTTCGGTGTTGATGCGGCAAGACGGCGGTGCCGCCCCCCGCCGCTCAGACGGCCATCCCGCCACCCGCCGCTCAGACGGCGGTGCCTCCGATGGTCATCTGGTTGATGCGCAGGGTGGGCTGGCCGACGCCGACGGGCACGCCCTGGCCCTGTTTGCCGCAGGTGCCGATACCGGGATCGAGCGCCATGTCGTTGCCGACCGCTTCCACGCGGGTGAGCGCGTCGGGGCCGTTGCCGATCAGCATCGCGCCCTTGACCGGCGCGCCGAGCCTGCCGTTCTCGATCCTGTAGGCCTCGGTGCAGGAGAAGACGAACTTGCCGCTGGTGATGTCGACCTGGCCGCCGCCGAAGGACACGGCGTAGATGCCGTCCTTGACGCCCTCCAGGATCTCGCCCGGATCGCGGTCGCCGGAGAGCATGATCGTGTTGGTCATGCGCGGCATGGGGATATGCGCATAGGACTGGCGCCGGCCGTTGCCGGTGGGGGCGACGCCCATCAGGCGCGCGTTCTGCCGGTCCTGCATGTAGCCGGTGAGAATGCCGTCCTCGATCAGCACGGTGCGCGAGGTCGGCGTGCCCTCGTCGTCCACGGTGAGCGAGCCGCGCCGCCCGCCGAGCGTGCCGTCGTCCACGATGGTGACGCCCTTCGAGGCGACCCGCTCGCCCATCAGCCCGGCGAAGGCCGAGGTCTTCTTGCGGTTGAAGTCGCCTTCCAGCCCGTGACCGACCGCCTCGTGCAGCAGGATGCCGGGCCAGCCGTTGCCGAGCACCACGTCGTAGCTGCCGGCCGGGGCCGGCACGGCCTCAAGATTGACCAGCGCCTGACGCAGGGCCTCGTCGACGGCCGCCTTCCAGCTTTCCTCGGTGACGAAGGCGCCGATGGTGTCGCGCCCGCCGAAGCCGTGGGAGCCCGATTCCTGCCGGGATCCGTCGCCGGCGACGATGGAGACGCTGAAGCGCACCAGCGGACGCACGTCGCGCATGCGGTGACCGTCGGCGCGCAGGATGTCGACCACCTGCCAGGAGGCGGCGAGCGACACGCTCACCTGCCGGACCTTCGGGTCCTTCGCCCGGGCGTAGGCGTCGATTGTCTGGAGCAGCGCGACCTTGTCGGCGAAGGTCGGCCGGTCCAGCGGGTTGGTCTCGGGATAGAGATGCGCGTTGGTGCGCTGGGGCGCGGCCGCATAGGTGCCGGAATGGCCCGAGGCGACCGCCCGCACGGCGTCGCCGGCGCGCTTGAGCGCGGCCTCGGAGATCTCGCCGGAATGGGCATAGCCGGCCGCCTCGCCGGCGACCGCGCGCAGGCCGAACCCCTGCGTCGTGTCGTAATTGGCCGCCTTCAGCCGGCCGTTGTCGAAGACGAGGCTTTCCGCCTGCCGGTACTCGAGGAACAACTCGCCGTCGTCGGCGCCGGTGACCGCCGCCGAAAGCAGCGCGCGCGCCCGCGCCTCCGAAACGTCGTTGGTGGCGAGCAGGTCGATGGCGGTCTCGGTCATGAGGCTCTCCGAAGGGCGCGAGGGGAGGGGCGTCTCCCAAACATAGGCCCCCGGCCGCGCAGCGGCCAGAGGTGAGAAAGCCCGCGCAGCGGCCAGAGGCGAGAAAGCCCGCAAGGCGAACGGGCACACCGCGCCCGCAACCTGTCCGGGGATCGACCTTGAAGTCACGGAAGGCGCCGGTGTCGCCGGCGGGATCGCGGTCAGGGCAGGGCGGCGAAGCCGTCCGAGAAGCCGTTCAGCGAGATCGGAATGCCGATGCCTTCTTCCGGCGTCTGGAAGATGACGAAGGTCGCGGCATTGCCCTTCTGCATCTTCTCGATGAGGTCGTCCTGCATGACGACCTCGACGATGCAGCCGTTCGGCAGGCAGCGCACGAAGCCGGCCCGCCCGACGTCGGCGTTGTCGACGCGCAGGCCGAGACCCATCGGCAGCAGCACGCCGAGGGGCGCGAGCACGCGCAGCAGGCGCGACTGCTTGTCGGCGGTCTTGAGTACAATGACGGACAGGCCGACGTTTTCGCGGTCGTCGGCGGTCACGTTCTGGATCAGCGCGCATTGCTCTTCCTGCGCGCCGGCGGGCGTGTCGCAGCGCATCTGCCAGTCCCCGTGCACCGAGCGCACGGCGCCCTGGGCAAGCGCCGCGGGGCCGCTCGCCAGCGCATGCGCGACGACGAGGCCGGCCACGGCAAGGCTGCGGAGGGACGGAACGGATCGGAAAGGCACAGGCAAGGCTCCGTGTTGGGCGGCGCGGCGGCCATTGCGGGGCGCGGCCGGGCCATCGCGGGATCATGGCGTGATTCGCCCGGACGCGTGTCGAAAGCGGTTTTCCTCCCTTGAAAGGCCGATTTCAAGGCGAAAGGGAGGCATGTGCCATCATGGCCGTGCCGGAAAGGATCCTTTTCCGCATTTTCACGCCGCCGGCCGTCGACATCCTTGAAACCCGTCGGGCCGTCACGCGCGGCTTGCGCGAAATCGGGCCGGAATTTGGCAAATCGTGAAAGGAGTCCATTGCGCAACGCGGCCGCTTGTGGTTTCACAAGCCGACTTTGATCTTTATCAAGTCCGATTGCGGCGTTTTGACGCTCCCGGCCCCAGGCTCTCGCGCGCCACGGCAGACGCGCATTAGACTGGAAACGCACCGTTTGTGCGGGCCGCGCGGGAGGGGAAGGCGCCGTTCGGTCGGCGGGGCCGCCGGAGTGACAGCCGGAGTGACAGGGTGACGCATCGACGCGCCGCGGGTGCGAACAACCTTCACGCACGAATAGGAAAACGGACCTGTGCCCGTGTCGGGTCGGTCAGGAAGGGAGCACGGACGTGACGGAATTGGTCAAGCGTCTGACGACGATCGGAGCGGCCGGGCTGGCCGCACTACTGGGGTTTGCGGCCGCCGCGCAGGCGGCGCAGCCGACGCCGTGGCAGATGGGCATGCAGCCCTCGGCGACGGAGGTCATGAGTGACATCCGCTGGTTCAACGGCTTCACGCTGACGATCATCACGGTGATCACGCTGTTCGTTCTGGCGCTCCTGCTGTGGTGCATCTTCCGCTTCAACGCGAAGTCCAACCCGTCGCCGTCGCGCACCTCGCACAACACGATGATCGAGGTGGTCTGGACGGTGGTGCCGATCATCATTCTCGTGGTGATCGCGATCCCGTCCTTCCGCCTGCTCTACAAGGAAGCGACGATCCCGCCCTTCGACATGACGGTGAAGGCGACCGGTCTTCAGTGGGCGTGGAGCTACGAGTACATGGACGAGGGCTCGGAAGGGATCATCCTCGATTCCTACATGCTGCGCGGTCCCGAGGCGCTGGCCGAAAAGGCCGCCGCGACCGGCCGTCCGATCGAGGAATACCCGCGCCTGCTCGCCGTCGACTACGAAATGGTCGTTCCGGTCGACACGGTGGTCCGCGTGCAGGTGACGGCGGCCGACGTGCTGCACTCCTTCGCCATGCCGGCCTTCGGGCTGAAGATGGACGCGGTGCCGGGCCGGTTGAACGAGACCTGGTTCCGCGCCGACCGCACCGGCATCTACTATGGCCAGTGCTCGGAGCTTTGCGGCAAGGATCACGCCTTCATGCCGATCGCCATCCGCGTGGTCGAGCAGGACCAGTTCCAGGCCTGGGTCGAGGCGGCGAAGGATGACGTGGACGCCGCCAACGAGCAGCTGATGGCCGCGATCAATGCCGCGGAGCCCGAGACGGCCGCGGCCGCGACGGACGAGGACATCGAGGTGGCGGCGCGCTGACGGCGCCGTCCCTCGCGACTTGCGCGGACGGGAACGTCCGCATTCCCTCCGGCCCGCGCGGGCCGGTCAGAACGGGCACATGACGAGCCGGGGAAACCCGGGCATGACGAAAAGGGAGCTGGAAGATGGCCTATGCAGCGCATGCGCAAGGCGACCATGACCATCCGACCGGATGGACGCGCTGGGTCTATTCGACCAACCACAAGGACATCGGCGTCCTCTACCTGATCTTCGCGATCATCGCCGGCATCATCGGCGGCGCGCTCAGCGTCGGCATCCGCATGGAGCTGCACGAGCCGGGCATGCAGATCTTCTCCGATCCGCATACCTTCAACGTGTTCACGACCTCGCACGGTCTGGTCATGATCTTCTTCATGGTCATGCCCGCGCTGATCGGCGGCTTCGCCAACTACTTCGTGCCGATCATGATCGGCGCGCCGGACATGGCGTTCCCGCGGATGAACAACATCTCCTTCTGGCTGCTTCCGCCGGCCTTCCTGCTGCTGCTGCTCTCGCTCTTCGTCGAGGGGCCGGCCGGCGGCATGGGCTTCGGCGGCGGCTGGACGGCCTATCCGCCGCTGTCCTCGGCCGGGCCGGAAGGCCACCCGGGTCCGGCGATGGATCTGGCGATCCTGTCGCTGCACATCGCGGGCGCCTCGTCGATCCTTGGCGCGATCAACTTCATCACCACCATCTTCAACATGCGCGCGCCGGGCATGACGCTGCACAAGATGCCGCTCTTCGCCTGGTCGGTGCTGGTGACCGCGTTCCTGTTGGTCCTGTCGCTGCCCGTCCTGGCCGGCGCCATCACCATGCTGCTGACCGACCGCAACTTCGGCACGACCTTCTTCGATCCGGCCGGCGGCGGCGATCCGATCCTCTACCAGCATCTGTTCTGGTTCTTCGGCCACCCGGAAGTGTACATCCTGATCCTGCCGGCCTTCGGCATCGTCAGCCACATCATCTCGACCTTCGCCCGCAAGCCGGTCTTCGGCTACCTCGGGATGGCCTACGCCATGGTCGCGATCGGCGTGGTCGGCTTCATCGTGTGGGCGCACCACATGTACACGGTCGGCCTCGACGTGGACACGCAGGCCTATTTCGTCGCGGCGACGATGGTCATCGCGGTGCCGACGGGCGTGAAGGTGTTCTCCTGGATCGCCACGATGTGGCAGGGGTCGATCACCTTCAAGACGCCGATGGTCTGGGCGACGGGCTTCATCTTCCTGTTCACCGTGGGTGGCGTGACCGGCGTGCAGCTCGCCAACGCGGGTCTCGACCGGGCGATGCACGACACCTACTACGTGGTGGCGCACTTCCACTACGTGCTGTCGCTCGGCGCCGTCTTCGGCATCTTCGCGGCCTGGTACTACTGGTTCCCGAAGATGTTCGGCTACATGTACAGCGAGGCGATCGGTCAGGCGCACTTCTGGATCACCTTCGTGGGCGTGAACCTGATCTTCTTCCCGCAGCACTTCCTGGGCCTTGCCGGCATGCCGCGTCGCTATGTCGACTACCCGGACGCGATGGCGGGCTGGAACGCGGTCTCGTCCTGGGGCTCCTACATCTCGGCCTTCGCGGTGCTGGTGTTCCTCTACGGCGTGTTCGAGGCCTTCGCCAAGAAGCGCGTCGCGGGCGACAACCCGTGGGGCGAGGGGGCGACGACGCTGGAGTGGACCCTGTCCTCGCCGCCGCCGTACCACCAGTTCGAGACGCTGCCGCGCATCCGCTGATCGCCGCCGCGTCCTGACAGGACCGACCCCGCCGGGCTTCCGCCGGCGGGGTTTCGAACAGGGTCCGACGCCGCCGGTGCGGCGCGGATCCACCCCCCGCGCTCGACAACGCCTGCGCCGCGCGCACGACAAAATGTTCCGACGACGAGTTGCTCCATGTCGCTTGCCGAACTCCACGACGAACCCCTCCAGGCGTCCACGCAGGGCGGTCAGGGCCAGGTTGCCGATTACATCGCGCTGCTGAAGCCGCGGGTCATGTCGCTGGTGATCTTCACCGCGCTGGTCGGGCTGCTGATCGCGCCGGGCGGCATCCACCCGATTCTGGGCGCGGTGGCGATCCTGTGCATCGCCGTCGGCGCGGGCGCGTCGGGTGCGCTCAACATGTGGTATGACGCCGACATCGACGAGGTGATGTCGCGCACGCGCAACCGTCCGATCCCCTCCGGGCGCGTGACCCGCGAGGAGGCGCTCGGCTTCGGCCTCGTGCTTTCCGCCTTCTCCGTGCTGATCCTCGGTGTCGCCGTGAACTGGCTGGCGGCCGGCCTGCTCGCCTTCACCATCTTCTTCTACGCCGTGATCTACACGATGTGGCTGAAGCGCTCGACGCCGCAGAACATCGTGATCGGCGGCGCGGCCGGCGCCTTCCCGCCGATGATCGGCTGGGCGGCGGTCACCGGCAGTGTGTCGCTGGAAAGCGTGGTGCTCTTCCTGATCACCTTCATGTGGACGCCGCCGCACTTCTGGGCGCTGTCGCTGTTCAAGCGCGGCGACTACGAGAGCGCGCGCATCCCCATGCTGCCGGTCGTGGCCGGAGAGGACGCGACGCGCGCGCAGATCCTGATCTATTCGGTGCTGCTGGCGCCGGTCGGCGTGCTGCCGGGGCTGCTCGGCTTCGCATCGATCTACTACGCGGTCGCGGCGGCCGTGCTGGGCGCGGTCTTCGTGTGGTACGCGGTGCAGGTCTATCGCCTGCGCGAGGGCGACGCGGCGCGCAAGGCCGCGGTCGCGCTCTTCAAGTTTTCTCTGCTGTATCTCTTTGCCGTGTTCGCCCTTCTTCTGGTGGACACGGTGGTTGCGTCCCTGATGTCCGGAGGCTTGTCATGAGTGAAGACGGTGTCCGGATGACGGACGAACAGAAGAAGCGGCAGCGGGCCCGGTCGATCGCGATCGGACTGGCTGTCGGGGGGCTGGTGATCCTTTTCTACGTCATCACGCTGGTCAAGATGGGACCGGACGTGCTGAACAGAGCGATGTGAAGCGGGAGGTGCCGGCATCATGACACAAGACACGACCAGGTCCGGGCAGGGACAGGACGCAGCCCAGGGCGACGAGGCGCGTGAGCGCCGCCTGCAGCGCTCCAACCGGCGGGTTGCGATCGCTGCCTGCCTCGGTGTCGTGACGATGACCGGCGCGGCCTATGCCGCCGTGCCGCTCTATGAGTTGTTCTGCCGCGTGACCGGCTACGGCGGGACCACGCAGCGCGCGGATGTGGATGCGGATCGCGTGATCGACCGGACCATCACCGTGCGCTTCGACGGCAACGTCAACTCGCGCCTTCCGTGGGAGTTCGGCCCCGAACAGCGCA
This sequence comes from Stappia sp., assembly GCF_040110915.1. Taxonomy (NCBI): domain Bacteria; kingdom Pseudomonadati; phylum Pseudomonadota; class Alphaproteobacteria; order Hyphomicrobiales; family Stappiaceae; genus Stappia; species Stappia sp. The sequence continues at coordinate 380,368 of NZ_CP157793.1, forward strand.
CGATCACGCTGAAGATGGGCGAGACCCGGCAGCTCAACTACGTGGCAAAGAACATGAGCGGGTCGGAGACGGTCGGAACGTCGACCTTCAACGTCACGCCCTTCGAGGCCGGCGTCTACTTCAACAAGATCGACTGCTTCTGCTTCCTCGAACAGCCGCTCAAGGCGGGCGAGGATGTCGAGATGCCGGTCGTGTTCTTCGTCGATCCGGCGATGGACGAAGATCCGGCCCTGAAGGACCTGCGCGAAATCACGCTGTCCTATACCTTCTTCCCGGCGAAGTCGTCGGAAACGCCGGTCGCGGCCCGTGCCGACGAGCCGGCAGAGAAGAACCGTCTGTAGATGAAACGTCAGTAAACGTGTCGCGCCGCGCGTTGCGCGGCGAGATAGGAAAGATCGGGGGAGACACCACCCATGGCGCACGCCAAGAACCACGACTATCACATCGTTGACCCGAGCCCCTGGCCCTTTCTCGGCGGCGTCGGCGCATTCATCATGGCGCTGGGAGCGGTCGGCCTGTTCCGCTACACCCAGGATCAGCCGTTCCTTCTGTTCGGCCTCGATCTTTCGGGCTGGGGCATCTTCGCGGTCGGCATGCTCGTCGTGCTTTACACGATGTACGGCTGGTGGCGCGACACGGTGCGCGAGTCGCTGGCGGGCGATCACACGCCGGTGGTCCAGCTTCACCTGCGCTACGGCATGATCCTGTTCATCGCCTCGGAGGTGATGTTCTTCGTGGCGTGGTTCTGGGCCTTCTTCGACGCGTCGCTCTTCGCCGGCGAGGCGGCGCAGTATCAGCGCGTGGAAGCGACGGGCGGCGTCTGGCCGCCGGTCGGGATCGAGACCTTCGACCCCTGGCATCTGCCGCTGCTGAACACGCTGATCCTGCTCCTGTCGGGCACGACGGTCACCTGGGCGCACCATGCGCTTCTGCACGACGACCGCGAGGGCCTGAAGTGGGGTCTGACGCTCACCGTGCTGCTCGGCGTGCTGTTCTCCATCGTCCAGGCCTATGAGTACAGCCATGCCGCCTTCGGCTTCTCCGGCTCGATCTATGGCGCGACCTTCTACATGGCGACCGGCTTCCACGGGTTCCACGTCATCGTCGGCACGATCTTCCTTCTCGTGTGCCTGATCCGCGCGATGAAGGGTCAGTTCACCCCGCAGAAGCACTTCGGCTTCGAGGCGGCGGCCTGGTACTGGCACTTCGTCGACGTCGTGTGGCTGTTCCTCTTCGTCACGATCTATGTCTGGGCCGCCGGCCCGGCGCATTGATCGAGGCCTGGATCGAGCGGCACGCGCGGCGCTGAGCCGGGTGCCCGGTCCATGAACGAGGGTTTGCGGCGGCTTCGGCCGCCGCAGGCGTTTTCGGTTGCCCTGCATCGATCTGCCCTCTCGACGCCGGGGCCGCGTGACGGCAGGGTCGCTCAGGAATCGTGTCGCCGGCCGGGCGGCGTCGGGCCGGCGTCGAAGCAAGGATCGAACGCATGCGGGGTGGCATTCTGTTGTTCGCCTCGCGCCAGGAGTGCTCCATGACCACAGGTCGGGATCAGGCCCAGTATCCGCCGCAGGACCCGTCGCGAACGGGCCTTCGCGGGCGCTGCCCGCGCTGCGGCCAGGGCGCATTGTTTCGCGGCTTTCTCACCGTGCGTGAGCGCTGCTCCAATTGCGGCCTGGCCTATGATTTCGCCGATGCCGGCGACGGCCCGGCGGTGCTGATCATCATGGTCGTCGGCTTCGTCGTCGTCGGGCTGGCACTGTGGCTCGAGCTGGCCGTGCAACCGCCGATCTGGGTGCATCTGCTGCTGTGGATCCCGCTGATCGTTGCGCTGGCGCTGGGGATGCTGCGTCCGCTCAAGGGCCTGATGATCGCGCACCAGTATCGCCACAACGCACGGGAGGGGCGACTTGACCCCTGAGTCCTCCACCACGACACCCGCGAATCCGCCGACCCGCCCGCTGGCGCGCCGGCTGCTGTGGCCGGCGGTCGCCGCCGTGGTGTCTCTGGCGATCCTGCTGGCCCTCGGCACCTGGCAGGTGCAGCGGCTCGCCTGGAAGCTCGACCTGATCGAGCGCGTGGAGACGCGCGTCGATGCCGATCCGGTGACCGCACCCGGACCGCAGGACTGGGCGGGCCTGACGGACGCGGCCTGGGACTACCGCCCGGTGACGGTGCGCGGGCGTTTCCTCGACGGCGAACTCTATTACTATATCACTTTGAGCGAGCCGCAGGGGGCCTATGCCGGGCCCGGATATTTCGTCTATGCGCCGTTCCGCACCCAGGACGGCTATGTGGTGATGGTCAATCGCGGTTTCGTGCCCGACGGCCACGAGCGTCCCGAGGTCCGGCCCGGCAGCGCGCCGCCGCAAGGGGAGGTCGAGCTGGAGGGTCTGTGGCGGCGCGATGAACGCGGTAACATGTTCACGCTGGAGGCGGACCCGGCCGATGGCATCTGGTTCGTGCGCGAGGCGCGCAAGATGGCGGCGTCGCTCGGCGTGACCGACGTGCCGGTCGCGCCCTTCACCCTCGACCTGGCGGCGCGCTTCACGCCCCCCTCCGGTCTTCCGCAGTCGGGCGAGACCATCGTGAGCTTCCGCAACAACCACCTGCAATACGCCGTGACCTGGTACGGGCTCGCCGCCGTGCTGGTGGTGATCTTCGCCGCCTTCGCCCGCTCGGAGTGGCGCAAGGGCCGCGCTGTCCGCTGACACTGGCCCGAGCGTCGCGGTTCCCCGCGTCGCGAAGCGAAACCCGCGTCCCGAAACGAAAGAAGGCCGGGCGTCCACCCGGCCTCCTCATGTCATCTGATGGCCCTGCGGCCGATCCGCTCAAAGCGCGTTGAGGATCCCGGCCGCGCCCGACACCTCGGCCGTGCCCGGCGCGTCCTCGACGTTGAGCGTCGTGACCTTGCCGTCCTTGACGATCATCGCATAGCGCTGCGAGCGCACGCCCATGCCGAAGCCCGAGGCGTCGAGCTCCATGCCGATCGCCTTGGTGAACTCGGCGCTGCCGTCGGCGAGGAACAGGACCTTGTCGCCCGCGCCGCTGGCCTTCGCCCAGGCGTCCATCACGAAGACGTCGTTGACGGACACGACGGCGATGGTGTCGACGCCCTTCGACAGGATCGTGTCGGCGTGCTCCACGAAGCCGGGCAGGTGATTGAGGTGGCAGGTCGGCGTGAAGGCGCCCGGGACGGCGAAGAGCACGACGGTCTTGCCCGCGAAGAGATCGCTGGCGCTCTGATCGGCCGGACCGTCGGCGGTCATGGTCTTGAACGTGGCGTCGGGAAGCGTGTCGCCTACCTGGATGCTCATGGGAATGTCTCCGAAACGATGCGGATGAAGGAAAGCTTGGACCGGACCCGGCATCGGGCCCTGTGCGAGACCCGTCAGCGGGCCCCGCGCGAGACATAGGGTCGCAGGGCGCCTGCGTCGACCCGCAATCGCACCGCGCGGGCGCGAATGGCCGCTCAGCGCGGCGAAAGCGTGTCGGCGTCGATGGCGTGACGCACGGCGACGGGCCCGTTGACGAGCACGAGGGAGAGTGGCCGCCCGTCGTCGGTGCGGGCGAGCCCGTGGGTCGTCAGGGCAAAGGTCGCCGAGGTGCCGTCGCGCGCGATCCGGCGCGGCACCTCGATGTAGGAGCCCGGCGCGCCTTCCGCGAATAGGTCCGCCTCCAGCGCGCCGGGTGCAAGCCGTGCCTCGATGGTCAGCGTGCGTTCCCCGTTGGCGTCGGGCGTGCTGCCCGCGATCCGCGCGATGCGCGGCGCGGCCTCCGATTGCGGTTTGGGGATCGCCAGCCGGGCCCGCGTGATGGCCATCCGGCTCATGATGGAGCCGTCCTCGGCGCCGATCTCGAGCGACAGGGCCGCAGTGGCCGGCACGCAGATGTCGCGGCACACGCCGAAGGTCACATCGGCCGAAAGCATCGCCGATGTGGCCTGCGGATCGATGTCGAGATCGATCGGCAGCACCACACGGTCGGTGTAGACGATGGAGGTGGTTTGCCCGTCGAAGTAGCGCTTCGGGGCGGGAAAGCGCAGCGTGGCGCCGCGCAGGCCGCGCGAGCGGGTGAAATCCGCTTCCGTGGGAATGCCGGCCTCGCCGGGAAAGCGCCAATAGGTGTGCCAGCCCGGCTCGAGCTGGATTTCGAGCGCGGCGTCGGCCGGCGTCTTGGCATCCGGACCCAGGCGGCCCACGGTGACGAGGCGCACCTTCGCGCCGGGCACCTCCTGCCAGGCGCTTTCGGCGGCCGCGACCCCTGGCGCGAGAGCCAGGCCGGCTGCAAGCGTCAGCACGCCGCAGACAAGGCCCGCGATCGCGAGGCCGGCAAGCCGGCGGATCCTCCTCCGGGGCCCTGGCCGGACCCTTGGCCGGATCCGGTCCCGGGCCCATGACATGGCGCCCCAGCGCATGATTCGTCTCCACCCCACGGTTGTGATGTTCACCCGAGAGTCTTGGCGCAATCCGGGGCGGCGGTCCAGCTTGCGCACGCGCACAAGCGCGTGAAACCTCCGTCCGGCACGACCGCGCGCCCCTTCGAAAGCGGCGCAGACAGGGCAACGACAGGGTGTCGGGCCCGCTCGCCGGCCCGCAATGCGGTTAACAACAGCGCCGAGGCGTCGTATCCTTGACTGCTTCGCGCGAGCGCGGCGCGCCATGCGGGCGCAACGCCCCTGCGTCCCGCGTTCGCGAGGCGGAAGGGAAAGCATGCAGGACGAGGCATGCGGGACAAGCGGGCAGGACGATGCAGGCAGGACGAGGCCGATGCGGAACATGAGAACCCGGGGCGACGATCTGACGGGGCAGTTTCTGATCGCCATGCCGCAGATGGCGGACGACCGCTTCGCCCAGGCGGTGATCTACGTGTGCTCGCATACCAGCGACGGGGCGATGGGCATCATCGTGAACCAGACCGCGCCCAACCTGTCCTTTCCCGATCTGCTGCGCCAGCTCGACCTCATCCCCGAGGACGCCGATATCGTGCTTCCCGGTCTGGCGCGCCGCATGCGGGTGCATCGCGGCGGCCCTGTGGAGACCGGACGCGGCTTCGTGCTGCATTCGCGCGACTTCGTGCTCGACAGCTCAACGCTGGTGATCGACGACGGCATCTGCCTGACGGCGACGCTCGACATCCTGCGCGCCATCGCGGAGGGGCGCGGCCCCGCCCAGGCGATGCTGGCGCTCGGCTACGCGGGGTGGGGCGCCGGTCAGCTGGAGACCGAAATCCAGGAAAACGGCTGGATCACCGGCCCGGCCGATGCCGACATCATCTTCGATACCGCGATCGACAGCAAATGGGACCGGGCGCTCGCGACGCTGGGCATCAGCCCCGGCAGCCTGTCGAGCGAGGCCGGCCACGCCTGACGCGGCCGACGATGCGTCGCGCCCCGGCGCAGGCGGCGTGCGGCGTGCAACCGTGTCGCGCTTGCCCGCGTTCGGGCAGGGCGATAGGGTGCGCGATGATTTCGCGCCCGGGGGCTGGCGCGCACCGCCCGGGCGTCGCCGCCCCGGGCCCGCGTGCAGCCCGGCCGGAGCGGGGACGAACGCAGGACACGGCCCGATCCCGGACCAGCCCGACCCCGGATCGGTCCAACCCCGGATCGGTTCGGGCCGCGACGGGCAAAAGCGCTCCCGGGCGGCGCGGACATTGTTCAGGGCGCGGGTTTTGACAGGAAGGACATCGCCACCGTGAAATATGTGAGTACGAGGGGCGAGGCGCCGGAGCTTGGGTTTTCCGACGTGCTCCTCACCGGCCTTGCGGCCGATGGCGGCCTGTATGTGCCCCGTGACTGGCCGGACCTGTCGCACGCGCAGATCGCGGATCTGGCCGGCCGCTCCTATGCGGAGATCGCCGAGGCGGTAATCGCCCCCTTCGTCGGCGACGACATCCCGCGCCCGAAGCTCCGGGCGATGATCGACGAGGCCTATGCCGGCTTCCGTCATCCGGCGGTGACCCCGCTCGTGCAGATCGCGCCGAACCGCTTCGTGCTGGAGCTGTTCCATGGCCCCACGCTGGCCTTCAAGGACGTGGCGATGCAGCTGCTCGGCCGGCTGATGGATCACGTGCTGACCGAGCGCAACCAGCGCGCGACCATCGTCGGCGCCACCTCCGGCGACACCGGCGGCGCGGCCATCGAGGCGTTTCGCGGGCGCGCGCGCACCGACATCTTCATCCTTTATCCGCACGGCCGCGTGTCGGACGTGCAGCGCCGGCAGATGACCACGCCGGGCGAGGACAACGTCCACACGCTCGCCGTGGAGGGCAATTTCGACGATTGCCAGACCATCCTGAAGGGGATGTTCACCCATCCCGCCTTCCGCGACCGCGTGGGGCTCGCCGGCGTCAATTCGATCAACTGGGCGCGCATCGTCGCGCAGGTGGTGTACTACTTCGTGGCCGGCACGGCGCTCGGCGCGCCGCATCGTCCCGTGTCCTTCACCGTGCCGACCGGCAACTTCGGCGACATCTTCGCCGGTTATGTCGCAAAGCGCATGGGCCTGCCGATCGACCGGCTGGTGATCGCCACCAATTCCAACGACATCCTGACGCGCACGCTGGAACAGGGCGCCTATGAGACGCGCGCCGTCCAGCCGACGATCTCGCCGTCGATGGATATCCAGATCTCGTCGAACTTCGAAAGGCTGCTGTTTTCGGCGCATGATCGCGACGCCGGCGCGGTGCGCCGGCTGATGGAGCGGCTGCGCCAGTCGGGCGGTTTCGCGCTCGAGGCCGGTCCGCTTGGCGAGATCCGGCGCGATTTCGACGCCGGACGGGCGGACGAGGCGGCGACCGCCGAGTCGATCGCGCGGACCCTGCGCGAGACCGGCTATCTGCTCGATCCGCACACGGCGATCGGCGTGCATGTGGCCGAGGCGCGGGGCGAGACCGCCTCGCCCATGGTGGTGCTCGCCACGGCCCATCCGGCCAAGTTCCCGGATGCGGTGGAGCGGGCGAGCGGGACCTATCCCGACTTGCCGCCGGCACTGCGGCCGATGATGGAGGCGCCCGAACGCTTCACGCCGATGCCGGCCGACCGCTCGCGGATCGAGCAGCACATTCTCGAGACCGCCCGCGCGGTCGATCTGGAGGTCGGCTGATGAGCGTGCGCGTAAGCCGTCTCGAAAATGGTCTGCGGGTGGTGACCGACACCATGCCGCATCTGCGCACCGCGGCGCTCGGCGTGTGGGTCGAGGCCGGGTCGCGGTCGGAAACGGCGGAGCAGAACGGCATCACCCATCTGCTCGAGCACATGGCCTTCAAGGGAACGGCAAAGCGCAGCGCCAGCCAGATCGCCGAGGAGATCGAGGCGGTCGGCGGGGAACTCAACGCGGCGACCAGCGTCGAGCACACCAATTACCACGCCCGCGTGCTCGCCGAGGACGTGCCGCTGGCGGTGGAACTGATCGCCGACATCCTGCAGCACTCCACCTTCGACGCGCAGGAACTGGCCCGCGAGAAGCACGTGATCCTGCAGGAGATCGGCGCGGCGCATGACACGCCGGACGACAAGGTGTTCGACCAGTTCCAGGAAACGGCCTGGGCGAACCAGTCCATCGGCCGGCCGATCCTCGGCACCCGCGACACGGTGATGAGCTTCACGCCCGACGATCTCAGGGGGTATCTGGCGCGCCATTACCGGGCCGACAGCATGATCCTGTCGGCGGCCGGCGCGGTCGATCACGACACGATGGTCGAGTTGGCGCGCGCGCATTTCGCCGATCTGCCGTCGGCGCCCTCGCCGGCGCTGGCGCCGGCCCGCTACACCGGCGGGACCGGGCGTCTGGAGCGCGACCTGATGGAGGTCCAGCTCGTCCTCGGTTTCGAGGGGCAGCCCTACAAGGCGGCCGACTATTATGCCATCCAGGTGCTGGCCTCGGTGATGGGCGGGGGCATGTCGTCGCGTCTGTTCCAGGAGATCCGCGAGCGCCGCGGCCTGTGCTATGCGATCTACGCCTTCCACTGGGCGTTTCGCGACACCGGTGTCTTCGCCATTCACGCGGCGACGGGCGAGGAGGACATCGACGAGCTGTTCCCCGTGCTGGTGGACGAGGTGCACGCCGCGGCGGAGCGGATCGCCCAGGCCGATCTCGACCGGGCGAAGGCCCAGATTCGGGCCGGGCTGATGATGTCGCTGGAAAGCCCGGCGGCGCGGGCCGGCCAGATCGCCCGCCAGATGATGATCCACGACCACGTTCTGTCGCTCGACGAGATCCAGACCAGGATCGACGCCGTGACGCTCGATTGCCTGCGCCGCGTTGCGGGCAAGACCTTTGGCGGCGCGCCGACGCTGTCGACCGTCGGTCCGGCCGGCGTGCGGCTGACCGCCGAGGATGTCGCCGCCCGTCTCGACCCGCCGACCGGTGCGGCGCGGGCCGTCGGCGCGTGACAGCCGCACGGAGGGCGCGATGTCGTTCCTGCGCGGTCTTGCAAGCCCGGAAACGACGCGGAGCCTGACGGGCGAAAGCGTCCACCTGCGCGCGCCCCTGCCGCAGGACTATGCGGCCTGGGCGGCCTTGCGCGCGCAAAGCCGGACGTTTCTTCAGCCCTGGGAACCGCTTTGGGCGCGCGACGAGCTCACCCGCTCCGCCTTTCGCCGGCGGTTGCGCCGCTATCAGCGGGAGATGCGCGCCGACAAGGCCTATCCCTTCTTCGTCTTCCGCGCCGAAGACGATGTGCTGCTGGGCGGGGCGACGCTGTCGAACGTGCGGCGCGGGGTCGCCCAGACGTGTTCGCTCGGCTACTGGATGGGCGCGCCTTTCGCCGGTCAGGGCTACATGAGCGCGGCGGTGCGCACGCTGCTGACCTTCGCCTTCGCCGAGCTGCGGCTGCACCGGGTCGAGGCCGCCTGCCTGCCGCACAATGCCGCGTCCCGACGGCTGCTGGAAAAGCTCGGGTTTCAGGCGGAGGGCTGCGCGCGGCGCTACCTGCGCATCGCGGGCGAGTGGCAGGATCATCTGCTGTTCGCGCGGCTGTCGAGCGATCCCGACGTGAGGCGCGAGGGCGGGGCCGACATCCATGAGGTGCGCGGGACCGCGACAGCGGGAGACGACACGGTCTGGCGGCCGGAACTCCCGGGCGCCCCCGCCCGGAATGAAACCTTGTGAGATGCGGCGGATGCCGATATGTGTCCGCGAGCCTTGCAGGATCGAAAGTCGACAGGTGGTTCGGTTGCGTTTTGTGAAGATCGTCCTTCTCGCGCTGGCGGCGTGGTTCGTGGCGCTTGCGCCCGCCGCGGCGCTGGAAGCCGTCGAGGTCGCGGCCGATGCGGACGCCATCGACCTGACGTCGGCGGTCGACATCTATGCCGAGACCGGCCCGAGCCTCCAGGTCTCCACGGCGCCCGGCGCCGACGGCATCGTGCGCCGCATCGAGGTGAACTCCCGCGATGACGAAAACACGAGCTGGGCGGTGTTCGCGCTGTCGAATCCCGGTGACGAGCAGATCGACCGGCTGATCGTCGCGCCCTATTTCCAGCTCGTCGGCTCGCGCGTCATCTGGCCGGATCTCGGCTCCTCGCGCATCGCCTCGATCACCCCGAGCCAGGGCATCGCGCCGGAGCGCCAGTCGAGCCAGGAGGCCGACGTCTTCCTCGTCACGCTCGATCCGGGGGCGGTCGTCACCTATGTCGTCGAGCTCAGCACGCCGAACCTGCCGCAGATCCGCCTGTGGGAGCCCGACGTCTACAAGGACACGGTCAACGCCTACACGCTCTATCGCGGCATCATCCTCGGCATCTCCGGCCTGCTGGCGGTGTTCCTGACCATCCTCTTCGTGGTCAAGGGCACGGTGATGTTCCCGGCGACCGCCGTGCTGGCCTGGTCGGTGCTGGCCTATCTCACCATCGACTTCGGCTTCTGGAACAAGGTGTTGCAGATCACGCCGGGCGACGAGCAGCTCTATCGCGCAAGCGCGGAAGTGGCGCTCGCGGCGAGCCTGATCATCTTTCTCTACGCCTATCTGAACCTCAACCGCTGGCACATCCGCTACAGCCACCTGCTGCTCGGCACGCTCGTGCTGGTGCTCGGGCTTCTCGGGGTGGCGGTCTGGGACCCGGCCGTCGCCGCCGGCATCGCGCGCATCTCGCTCGGCATCATCGCCGTGCTCGGCTTCGCGGTGATCGTCGCGCTGACGGCGCAGGGCTACGACCGGGCGATCATGCTGGTACCGACCTGGGTGCTGCTCCTGTCCTGGCTCATCGGCGCGGCGATGACGGTGACGGGCGCGCTCGCCAACGACATCGTGCAGCCGGCGCTGGCCGGCGGGCTGGTGCTGGTGGTTCTTCTGATCGGCTTCACGGTGATGCAGCATGCCTTCGCCGGCGGCGCCATCGCGCAGGGGCTGATCTCCGACGTCGAGCGGCGGGCGCTGGCGCTCACCGGCTGCGGCGACATCATCTGGGACTGGGACGTCGACCGCGACCGCATCTCCACCGGCAACGAGGTGGAGGAGCTTCTGGGCATCAAGCACGGGCTGCTGGAAGGCCCGGCGCGCGACTGGCTGGACATTCTCCATCCCCAGGACCGCGACAGCTTCCGCGCCACGCTCGACGCGGTGATCGACCAGCGGCGCGGCCGGATCACGCAGGCCTTCCGTCTGCGCGCCGAGGACGGGCACTTCCGCTGGTTCCGCCTGCGCGCCCGACCCATCGTCGGCTCCGACGGCGAGGTGATCCGCTGTGTCGGCACGCTGCTCGACGTGACCGAGCAGAAGGTCACCGAGGAACGGCTGCTGCACGACGCGGTGCATGACAATCTGACGGGCCTCGCCAACCGCGAGTTGTTCCTCGACCGGCTGCAGGGCGCGCTGGCGCGCGCGCGCGCCGAGGGGCTGGCGCGGCCGTCGGTGATCATGATCGATCTCGACCGCTTCAAGCAGGTCAATGATTCGCTCGGGCTGTCGGCCGGCGACAGCATTCTGCTCACCATCGCGCGGCGCGTGTCGCGGCAGCTCAAGCCGCAGGACGCACTGGCCCGGCTGAGCGCCGACACCTACGGCCTGATGCTCCTGTCGGAGCAATCCGCCGATCGGGTCGCCGCCTTCGCCGACGCCGTGCGCCGGGCGCTGCGCTCGCCGATCACCTTCGGCGATCAGGAAGTGCTGCTCACCGCCTCCGTCGGCATCTCGCTCTATGAGGACAATCAGGCCAATGTCTCGGCGCAGGACCTGATGCGCGAGGCGGATGTGGCCATGAACCACGCCAAGCGCATGGGCGGCGACCGGGTCGAGGTCTATCGGCCGACGCTTCAGACGGTCGGCGCCACCCGGGTGGAGCTCGAGGCCGATCTGCGCAAGGCGCTCAAGACCGACGGCATCTCCGTCTACTTCCAGCCGATCGTCCGCCTCGGCGACCGCTCCATCGCCGGCTTCGAGGTGCTGGCGCGCTGGAAGCATCCGCGTCGCGGCGCGATTTCGCCGGTCGAGTTCATTCCCATCGCCGAACAGTCCGGCCTTATCAACGAACTCGGCCTCTACATGCTCGATCGCGGCGCCCGGCAACTCGCCGAATGGCAGGAGCGCTTCCGGGTTCCGATCCCGCATTTCGTCAGTGTGAACATCTCCTCGCTGCAGCTGCTGCGCCACGATCTCATCAACGACGTGAAGCAGGTCCTGGCGCGCTCCTCGCTGGCGCCGGGCACGCTGAAGCTGGAACTCACCGAATCCGTGGTCATGGCCAATCCCGAATATGCCGCCCGCATGCTGGAGCGGCTGCGGGCGCTCGGCGCCGGCCTGTCGCTGGACGATTTCGGCACCGGCTATTCGAGCCTCAGCTACCTGCAGCGCTTCCGCTTCGACACGATCAAGGTGGACCAGTCCTTCGTGCGGCCGAACGGGCGCAGCGCCCGGCCGGTCATCCTGCGCTCCATCGTGGCGCTCGGGCACGATCTGGGCATGCAGGTGGTGGCGGAAGGGGCGGAGTCGGAATCCGACGCCCTCGAGTTGCATCAGCTGGGCTGCGAGTTCGCGCAGGGCTTTCTGTTCGGTCAGCCGATGGATGCGGCGGAAGCGACCAAGCTGCTCGAGGCGGAAATGGCGGCGCTCAGGGCCTGATCCGCGCGCGCGGCGGCGGAAGAGCGGCCGCATGCGCCAAGGACCTATGGCGTGAAAATGCCTAGGACTTGAACGGCGCCATTCCGGCGCGCGCCAGCGCATCGGCGCGCTCGTTCTCGTCGTGACCGGCGTGGCCCTTCACCCAGTGCCAGGTCACGTCGTGGCGTCGGCGCGCTTCGTCGAGACGCTTCCACAGATCGGCGTTCTTGACCGGCTTCTTGTCGGCGGTGCGCCAGTCGTTGCGCTTCCAGTTGTGGAGCCACTGGGTGATGCCGTTCTTCACGTAGGTGCTGTCGGTGTGAAGATCGACCGCACAGGGGCGCTTGAGGGCGTCGAGCGCCTCGATGGCGGCGGTCAACTCCATGCGGTTGTTGGTGGTCTCCGCCGCGCCGCCGCACAGTTCCTTCTCGTGCGCCCCGAAGCGCAGCAGCGCGCCCCAGCCGCCCGGGCCCGGATTGCCCGAACAGGCGCCGTCGGTGAAGACCTCGACGCGCGACGCGGGCGCTGGCGCGGGGGATGCGGTGGTCGTATCGGTGTCGCTCACGTGACGAGCCCATAGTCGGAGGCGCTGGACACGCCCTGGTGGAAGCGGAGTTTCTTGAGGTATTCCACCGGGTCCTTCGGCGTCACCAGCGCGCCTTCGGGCACGCGCAGCCAGTCGTGCAGGCGGGTGAGCAGGAAGCGCAGCGCCGCCCCGCGCGCCAGCAGCGGCAGGCTTTCGAACTCGGCATCGGTGAAGGCGCGCACGCTGCGGTATCCGTCGAGCAGCGCGCGGGCATTGGTGACGTTGAAGGCAAGATCCGGCTCGAAGCACCAGGCGTTGAGGCAGATCGCCACGTCGTAGGCGAGGGCGTCGGTGCAGGCGAAATAGAAGTCGATCAGGCCCGACAGTTCCTCGCCGATGAAGAACACATTGTCGGGAAAGAGATCGGCATGGATGACGCCGCTCGGCAGATCGCGGGGCCAGGCGCCTTCCAGGTGGTCGACCTCGCGGGCAAGCAGATCGGCGAGGCCGGGGCTGACCGTGTCCGCCTGATCGAGCGACAGGGCCAGCAGCCCCCGCCAGTGTTCGACGGAGAGCGCGTTCGCCCGGCGCATGGAAAAGTCCGAGCCGGCCAGATGCAGCTCGGCGAGCGCGCGGCCGAGTTCGGCGCAATGCACGCGCTTCGGCCGGCGCACCCACATGCCGTCGAGAAAGGAGACGATGGCCGCCGGCCGGCCGGCGAGTTCGCCCAGCATCGCCCCGTCGCGCGCGGCAACGGGGGTGGGGCAGGAGATGCCCTTGTCGGCGAGATGACGCATCAGGTCGATGAAGAACGGCAGGTCGGCCGGATCGACGCGTTTCTCGTAGAGCGTGAGGATGAAGTAGCCGGCGCGCGTGTGCAGCAGAAAGTTCGAGTTCTCGACGCCTTCGGCGATGCCCTTGCAGGCGAGCACATCGCCGATGTCATACCCGGCGACGAACCGGGCGAGGTCCTCGTCGGACACTTCCGTGTAGACTGCCATGTGATCGGGTTCTTGTTGGGGCGTCGGGCGGGCGGACGTCCGGTCAGGAGACGACCGGCTCCCGCAGCACGCGCGGCAGGTTGAAGGCGACGGTCTCATCCGCCGTGCGCACCGTCTCGACGGTGACGCGGTAGCGGTCGGCGAAGGCGCCGATGATTTCCTCGACCAGCACTTCCGGCGCGGAGGCGCCGGCGGTGATGCCGAGACGGGAGAGGGCGGGAAGCGCGTCCCAGGGAATGTCGGCCGCGCGCTGCACCAGGATCGCGGTCGGGCAGCCGGCCCGTTCGGCCACCTCGCGCAGGCGCTGGGAGTTCGACGAATTCGGCGCCCCGACGACGACCATCGCGTCGACCTTCGGCGCCACCGCCTTCACCGCTTCCTGCCGGTTGGTGGTGGCGTAGCAGATGTCGTCCTTGTGCGGGGCGACGATGTCGGGAAAGCGCTCCGTCAGCGTGTCGACGATTTCCTTCGTGTCGTCGACGGAGAGCGTCGTCTGCGTGATCCAGGCAAGCGGCCTGTCGCCGGTCGGCTCATAGGCGCGGGCATCGGCCACCGTTTCCACCAGCCGTACCGCGCCCTCGGGGAGTTGCCCCATGGTGCCGATCACCTCCGGATGGCCCGCGTGACCGATCAGGATGATCTCGCGTCCGCGCCGGTGATGGATCTCGGCTTCCTTGTGCACCTTCGAGACGAGCGGGCAGGTCGCGTCGAGATAGAACATGTTGCGCGCCTGCGCGGCCGCCGGGACGGATTTGGGCACGCCATGGGCGGAAAACACCACCGGCCGCTCGACATCCGCTTCGGGGATCTCGGTCAGTTCCTCGATGAAGACCGCGCCCTTGGTCCTCAGCCCCTCCACCACGAACTTGTTGTGCACGATTTCGTGGCGGACATAGACCGGCGCGCCGTAGCGCTCCAGCGCCAGCTCGACGATCTGCACGGCGCGGTCGACGCCGGCGCAGAATCCGCGCGGCGCGCACAGCAGCACATCGAGCGCCGGTCGCGCCGCGTCGCCGGTCGCGCGTGGTGCCTGATCCGTCGAACCCGGGGTTGTCGAAGCCACCGCCGGCCTCCTTTCGTCGCTGTCCGTCGCGTCGCTGTCCGTCGTCGCTGCGCGGTCATGGTGACACTGCGCTGACGTGCCGGCAATAGAGTGACCCGCCCGGGTCGTGTCAAGGGTCGCGGGTGGCCAGATCGCGGGCGGCCAGATCGCGGGCGGCCAGATCGCGGGCGGGCAGGGAGCGCGGGGTGTCTCGCCTTCCGCGTCGTGTCCTGATATGAGGAACCCGACAGGACAGGCGCCTCCCGCGCGGTCTGCGGCGCCGATACGCCCGCGCCGTGCCGGGTGCGTGGACGCACGAGCTCCGTGAGATGAGCCACGAGCTTCGTGAGACGAGCACTGCGACGTGAGATGAGCACCGTGAAGGGTGCGCCAAGATTGGGCCGTGAATGATGGATCATCCTCTTAGCCTCCCGCCCGCCCGGGCCGTTCTGGCGGTGACGCTGGCGCTGGCCGTGGCCGGATGTGGCGCCGTCGGCGGCATCGGCGACGAAACCGCCAAGACCGTGATCTCGGGAAACGCGGCCACCCGGTCGGCCGTCGACGTCGACCCCGAGGTCTTTCGCCAGGACGTGCCCTGTCCGGCGCTGGAGGTGGAGGACGGACGCTACATCGTGATGGTCTACGAGCGCGGGCGCGAGGACGATCCGCGCGCCCTGCGTTACCAGGCGACCGTCGAGAAATGGGCGAATCGCTGCAGCCGCACCGCGTCGGGCGTCGCGATGACGCTCGGCGTGTCGGGCCGCGCCACGCCGGGGCCGGCCTGGGGCGGGGGCGAACTCGTGCTGCCCCTGCGCCTGACGCTGGAGCCGACCGGCGACGGCAAGCCGCAGACGATCAACCTTCCCGTTCCGGTGACGCTCGGCGAGGGCGCGCCGGCCGAGCAATGGGCGGTCGTGGAAGAGGGCATCGCGGTGTCCGACAGCGGGTCGGTGCGTGCGGTGATCGCCCTCGACGAAAGCCGCCGGGGACGGCGCTGACCGTCAAATCACCGGTGCGCTTGTGCCCTCGGGCCGCGCGCCCGCGTTGACAGGTCGCGCGCGAGTGTCGACAATGCGCGCGACTTGAGACGGCGTGATCGTTGTGCGCCGTCGCTTCCGGTCTGGTTCGCCTTCCCCGGGGAGGCGCGCTCGGGCCGGCGGGACACGATATGCGGGAGAGGTCGGCCTCGCGCCGGCGCCGAAGGAGCAACCGCCCCGGAAACTCTCAGGCAAAAGGACCGCAGATCGAGCAACGCTCTGGAAAGCAGGTGGGCGCGGGTGACCGTGTCGGCCTCACCGAAGGAGTAACCGTCCCGATCCCGACCGCGGGATCGCGACGTGTCCGGGCGGCGCGTGTCGCTCCGCCGGGCATGGACGGGAAATCTCTCAGGTCGTCGGGACAGAGGGGGTGCGTGAAAACGCTTCGGTTTCACGTCACCGATCCCTCTTGTGCCAGGACGCACCATGACCGACAGCGACCAGACCGCGGCGTTGCAGAGCAAGACGCCCCTCAACGAGACACCCCTCAAGACGACGCCGCTCACCGATCTCCATCGCGAGCTGGGCGCCCGCCTCGTTCCCTTCGCGGGATACGAGATGCCGGTGCAGTTCCCGGCCGGCATTCTCGCCGAGCATGCGCACACGCGCGACAAGGCCGGTCTCTTCGACGTCTCGCACATGGGCCAGGCTTGGCTCGTCGGTCCGGACTTCGAGACCACGGCGGCCGCCCTGGAGCGTCTCACGCCCTCGTCCATCGCCGCACTGAAGCCCGGCCGCCAGCGTTACACGGTGCTGCTGAACGACGCGGGCGGCATTGTCGACGACCTGATGGTGAGCCGGCCGGAGGGCGAGGCCGACGACGGCAGGCTCTTCCTCGTCGTCAACGCGGCGCGCAAGGACGTGGACTACGAGACGATCGCCGCCGGGCTGCCCGACGATGTGCGGCTGGAGCCGGTCACGGACCGGGCGCTGATCGCCCTGCAGGGCCCGATGGCCGCCGAGGTGCTCGCCGCCCATGCGCCGGAGGCCGCCGACATGGCCTTCATGGCCGCCCGGGCGATGGAGTTCGACGGGATCGCGGTGCATGTCTCGCGCTCCGGCTACACCGGCGAGGACGGTTTCGAGCTCTCGGTTCCCGCCGGCGCGGCGGAGCCCATCGCCCGCGCGCTGCTGGCCGACGAGCGCGTCGCCCCCATCGGGCTTGGCGCGCGCGATTCGCTGCGGCTTGAGGCGGGCCTGTGCCTCTATGGCCACGACATCGACGAGACGACGTCCCCGGTGGAGGGCGCCATCACCTTCGTGATGCAGAAGCGGCGCAGGGAGGCCGGCGATTTCCCCGGCGCCGAGCGCATCCTGCGCGAGCTGGAGGACGGCCCGAAGCGCCTGCGCGTCGGCCTGAAGCTGGACGGCCGGGCACCGGCCCGCGAGGGCGCGGAGATCCGCGATCCGGACGGCAAGCCGGTCGGCGTCGTGACGTCGGGCGGGTTCGCGCCGACGCTGCAGGCACCGATTGCCATGGGCTATGTCGACCCCGCCCATGCCGCCGAGGGCACCGCGCTGGTGCTCGCCGTGCGCAACCGGGAACTCCCCGCGACCGTCGTGCCCATGCCCTTCGTCCCCCAGCGTTACTATCGCAAACCCAAGACCTGACACCCGCACGCCGCCGCCGGCGGCCGATCTTGTGCAACCGCATCGAACCCGCATCGCAAAGGATAGTACGATCATGACCACCCGCTACACCGAAGATCACGAGTGGATCACCGTCGACGGCGACGTCGCCACCGTCGGCATCACCAATTACGCCCAGGAACAGCTCGGCGACGTCGTCTTCGTGGAACTGCCCGAGGTCGGCCGCAAGGTCGCCAAGGGCGACGAGGCGGCGGTCGTGGAAAGCGTCAAGGCGGCCTCCGAGGTCTACGCCCCGCTCGACGGCGAGGTGGTCGAGGCCAACGACGTGCTCGCCGACGAACCGGCCAAGGTCAACGAGGACCCGGAAGGCGCGGCCTGGTTCGTCAAGATCAAGCTGTCCGACAAGAGCCAGCTCGACGCGCTGATGGATGCCGACGCCTACAAGGCGCATCTGGAAGGCCTGTGATCCCGTGACCGGTCACGTCTACCAGGCCTCCGTGTCCTGGCGCCGCGAGGGCGATTTCGCGGCGAACGCCTACACACGCGCCCACACGTGGTCGTTCGACGGCGGGATCGCCGTGCCGGCCTCCGCGTCGCCGTCCGTCGTCCCCCTGCCGCAGTCGGTGGAGGCGGCGGTCGATCCGGAAGAGGCTTTCGTGGCCGCGATTTCCAGTTGCCACATGCTGTGGTTTCTCGATCTCGCCCGCCGCGACGGCCTCGTGGTCGAGGCCTATGACGACGCGGCGCAAGCCGTCATGGAGCGCGTCGCGCGGGGGCGGATGGCGATCACCCGCGTCACGCTGCGCCCCGGGATCGTGCTTGCCGGAGATGCCTTGCCCGACGCCGCCCGCCTCGATGCCCTGCACCACCGGGCGCACGAGCTGTGTTTCATCGCCAATTCCGTGACCAGTGAAATCGCCATCGCCCCGCGCCCCGCGCGGCTTTCCGGCGACGCACAAGGAGCGTGACCATGCGCTATCTGCCCCTGTCCGATGCCGACCGCGCCGACATGCGTGCCCGCGTCGGCGTCTCCGACATCGACGAAATCTTCGCCGATATTCCTGAAAGCGCCCGCCTCAAAGGGCTGCTCGACCTGCCGACGCGCCAGAGCGAGGCCGGCGTGGAGCGCGATCTCGCTCGCATGGCGGCGAGGAACACCACCGCGTCCCAAGTGCCTTTCTTCGTCGGGGCGGGGGCCTACAAGCACCACGTGCCGGCGACCGTGGATCACCTGATCCAGCGCTCGGAGTTTCTCACCTCCTACACGCCCTACCAGCCGGAGGTGACCCAGGGCACGCTGCAGTATCTCTTCGAGTTCCAGACCCAGGTCGCGGCCCTTACCGGCATGGAAGTGGCCAATGCCTCCATGTACGACGGCTCGACGGGCACGGCGGAAGCGGTGCTGATGGCGCACCGCATCACCAGACGCCAGAAGGCCGTGCTCTCCGGCGGGCTGCATCCGCAGTATCGGGAGGTGGTCGAGGGGCTTTCCGCCATGGCCAATGACCGGACGGTCGCGCTGCCCGCCGATCCGGCCGGCACCGAGGACATTCTGGCGGCCATCGATGACGAGACCTCCTGCGTCGTCGTGCAGTCGCCGTCCTTCTACGGCCAGCTCATCGACCTGAAGTCCATCGCCGAGAAGGCGCATGCCCATGGCGCGCTGCTGATCGCCGTCTTCACCGAAGTGGTCTCGCTGGGGCTGATCGAGCCGCCGGGCGCGCAGGGCGCGGACATCGTCGTCGGCGAGGGCCAGTCCATCGGCAACGGCCTGAACTTCGGCGGTCCTTACGTCGGCCTCTTCGCCACGCGGCAGAAATACATCCGCCAGATGCCGGGCCGGCTGTGCGGCGAGACGGTCGACGCCAACGGCAAGCGCGGCTTCGTGCTGACGCTGTCGACCCGCGAGCAGCACATCCGCCGCGACAAGGCGACGTCCAACATCTGCACCAATTCGGGCCTTTGTTGCCTCGCCTTCACCATCCACATGACGCTGCTGGGCGGGGAGGGCCTGAAGAAACTCGCCCGCATCAATCACGCGAGCGCGGTGAAGCTGAAGGCAGCACTTCAGGGCGTACCCGGCGTGCAGGTGATCAACGACGCCTTCTTCAACGAATTCACCGTCAAGCTGCCGAAGCCGGCGGCAGAGGTCGTCGAGGCGCTCGCGGAAAAGGGCGTGCTCGGCGGCGTGCCGGTTTCCCGGCTCGACCCCGGCAAACCGGCGCTCGACGACCTGCTGGTCGTCGCCGCGACCGAAGTGACCACCGACGAGGACCGCGCGGCCTTCGCCACCGCGCTGAAGGAGGTGCTGGCATGAGCATGAACAATCAGGGACGCCCCTCCGCCCCGGCCGAAACCGCGGCCGTCGCGACCCATGAGACCTTTACCGGCAACAAGGCGCTCCAGATGGAAGAGCCGTTGCTGTTCGAGATCGGCCGCACCGACATTTGCGGGGTGGATCTCGACGAGCCGGAGGACTTCGCGCCGGCGCTGGGCGGGCATGCCCGCACGGCGGAGCTGGATCTTCCCGCGCTCAGCGAGCCGGAGACCATGCGCCATTTCGTGCGCCTGTCGTCGAAGAACTACGCCATCGACGCGGGGCTTTATCCGCTGGGCTCCTGCACCATGAAGCACAATCCGCGCCTCAACGAGAAGATGGCGCGGCTGCCGGGCTTTGCCGACATTCACCCGCTGCAGCCGCTGTCCACCGTGCCGGGCGCGGTGGATCTGATCGCGGAGCTTGCCCATTGGCTCGTCACCATGACGGGCATGGAGGCGGTCGCCATGAGTCCCAAGGCGGGCGCGCATGGTGAACTCTGCGGCATGATGGCGATCAAGGCGGCGCACAAGGCGGCCGGACGCGATCCCAAGATCGTGCTGGTGCCGGAATCGGCCCATGGCACCAACCCGGCGACGGCGGCGCTGCTCGGCTACAAGGTCGTCGCCATCGACGCGCGTGAGGACGGCACGGTCGACACGCAGGCGGTGAAGGACAAGATCGCCGAACACGCGGGCGACATCGCCGGCATCATGCTGACGAACCCCAACACCTGCGGGCTGTTCGAACGCGACATCATCGAGATCGCCGAGGCGATCCACGCCGCCGACGGCTATTTCTACTGCGACGGGGCGAATTTCAACGCCATCGTCGGCAAGGCGCGCCCCGGCGATCTCGGTGTGGACGCGATGCACATCAACCTGCACAAGACCTTCTCCACGCCGCATGGCGGTGGCGGGCCGGGCTCCGGGCCGGTGGTGTTGTCGGACCGGCTCGCCGCCTTCGCGCCGCTGCCCTTCCTGCGCAAGGAGGGCGATGGCGTCACCTGGGTGGAAACGGAGGCCGAGCTTCGGGAGGGCGAAAGCCCCTTCGGCCGCATGACCGCCTTCCACGGTCAGATGGGCATGTATGTGCGCGCGCTTGCCTACATGAAAAGCCACGGCGCGGACGGTCTCCGGCAGGCGTCGGAGGACGCTGTTCTCAATGCCAACTATGTGCGCGTCGGCCTGCAGGACCTGATGAGCCTGCCCTTCGGCGAGCGCTGGTGCATGCATGAGGTGCTCTTCGACGACACCTTCCTGAAGGACACCGGCGTGACCACCCTCGACTTCGCCAAGGCGATGATCGACGAGGGCTACCATCCGATGACCATGTATTTCCCGCTGGTCGTCCATGGCGCCATGCTGATCGAGCCGACCGAATCGGAAAGCCGTTCCGCGCTCGATCTCTTCATCGCCACCATGCGCGATCTGGTGATGAGCGCGCAGAAGGGCGAGACGGACCGCTTCAAGGGCGCGCCGTTCCATGCCCCGCGCGCCCGTCTCGACGAGACGCGCGCCGCGCGCAAGCCGGTCCTCAAGTGGGAACGGCCCGAACCGCGCAAGGTCCAGCCGGAAGCGGCGGAGTAGGGCGTAACGGGCGGAAGAGCCGCCGGCGGGTTGTGGTACCACCGGTGGCTCTCCGATCCCGGCTCTCATTGCATCGGGCCGGAATGACGCCGAGGGGGCTTCTCGCGCAAAGTCCGCATGAGGCGTCATGCCGGGCAAGGCAAAGCCGCGACCCGGCATCGGAGAGCCAATGGCCTCTTGAGTACACGCGGGCAGTGCCTCCTTGCCCGGCGGGCCAGTCTTCGGGCCCGCCCTTGTCCCGCGCGGTGCGGCTCCCATGTGCCGAAGCTGACACGCCAGGATACCGACCATGCCTCATCCGACCGATCTCGACACGCGCGGCGGCCTGCCTCAGGAATGGCTGTTCCTGCTGCAGGCGCATCCGCGCGACGCCTGGGCGGGCCATCCCAATCTTGGCGGGCTGACCCGCTTCTGGCTGGACCGTCACGCGGGCTTCCGCAAGCTCGGCGGCGCGCTCGACGGCCTGCTTGACCGCTTTCGCGAGGGCGAGGTGCCGGCCGAGCGCTTCGGGCCGGCGTTCGGGCCTCGGCTGCAGCACTTCCTGAGCGAATTGCACCACCACCACATGATCGAGGACCACCACTATTTCCCGGTCTTCACGGCGGCGGAGCGACGGCTTGCGGCCGGCTTCGAGCTTCTGGAAGGCGATCACGAGCTGATCCACCAGCGCATCGAACAGGTGGTGAGCCGGGCCAATGCGCTCTTCGCCGACCTTCAGGGCAAGGACCTGGACCGGATCCGCCGCGCCGCCGATGCCTATGCCGCCGACAGCGACCTTCTGCTCACCGGCCTGCTGCGGCATCTCGACGACGAGGAAGACCTGATCGTGCCGCTCATTCTGGAGCGTGGCGAGGAGGCGCTCGGCGTCGCCTGAGACCCTTGCGTGCAAACGAACACCGCCCCCGCCCGCGAGGCGGACGGAGGCGGTGGCGCGGGGAAGCGCGGGAAAGCCGGATCGAAGACCCCGTCAGGTCTTCGATTTGCGGAACGTCTGGCGCAGCGCGTCGATGGGCGTGCGCTTGCCCTTGTCCGTGATGTGCCAGAAGGTCCAGCCGTTGCAGGCGTCGAAACCCTGCACAAGGGCGCCGACCTTGTGGATCGATCCCGTGTGATCGCCGGAGACGAGCGAGCCGTCGGCGCGCACTTCCGCCTTGTGCTTGCCTTTGGCGCAGGTGAGTTGCGCGCCGGGCTTGATCAGCCCGGCCTCCAGCAGATTGCCGAAGGGCACGCGCGGCGCGGCGCGCTTGCCCTGTGTCACGGTCAGCGTGTGGGCGGCGGCCGGTTCGATCGCGTCGATGCGCGCGCGCGCCGCGTCGATATAGTCCTGCTCGCGCTCCACGCCGACGAAATGCCGGCCGAGCTTCTTCGCGACCGCCCCGGTCGTGCCGGTGCCGAAGAAGGGATCGAGCACCACGTCGCCCGGATTGGAGGCGGCGAGCAGCACCCGGTAGAGCAGGCTTTCCGGCTTCTGGGTCGGATGCACCTTCTGCCCGTCGTCGTCCTTCAGCCGCTCCTGACCGGTGCAGATCGGCAGATGCCAGTCGGACCGCATCTGGAGATCGTCGTTGAAGGTCTTCAACGCTTCGTAGTTGAAGGTGTATTTGGCATCCCGCGAGGGCGAGGCCCAGATCATCGTCTCATGGGCGTTGGTGAACCGCTTGCCGCGAAAGTTCGGCATCGGGTTCGACTTCAGCCACACGACGTCGTTGAGGATCCAGAAGCCCAGGTCCTGCAGGATCGCGCCGACGCGGAAGATGTTGTGATAGGAGCCGATCACCCACAGCCCGCCGTTCGGCTTGAGCACGCGGCGCACGGCCATCAGCCAGGCGCGGGTGAAGGCGTCATAGGCCTCGAAGCTCGCGAACTGGTCCCAATGGTCGTCGCAGGCGTCGACCTTGGACTGATCGGGGCGCAGCAGATCGCCGCCGAGCTGGAGATTGTAGGGCGGATCCGCGAAGACGAGATCGACGGAATCCTTGGGCAGGCGTTCCAGCGCGGCAACGCAGTCGCCCTTCAGGATCGTGTCGAGCCACTCCGGCCGGGAGCCGGAGCGCGCGGACGGGTCGGTCGGGGAGAGACGGGGTGCCGCTGCGGGCACCCCGGTACGCAGTACACTCATTGCGACGCATTACCTCACGCAATTACGAGCATCATGGTTACCGGGCGTGGTAAATCGGTGGTTAAGAGCTGACAGAAAAAACCTTAAGAGAATCAATTGTCTGTTTACGATTTTCAGCCCGGCGTCCGGCGCCGCTTCGCTTCGTTAACGCACGCGCGTAACCCCGTTACCCGGCAACTATTGCCCAACGCCCTGACGCCTCACGCGAAATCCCCGCCGGCGCGCGGGACGCCTTGCAAAATGCATCGAACGCGGCGCAAGAGCGTTAACGTCGCCGCCGGGAAGCCGGGGGCTTGAGAAAAAACTTTTCACTGAATGAAAGAAAATTCATAGTCGGGAGAGGCCGGCGGACCCGGCGAAGCGCCCCGATGCGACTATCCTGCGGGACGGGCCCGGGCGACCGGCTCGCGCGCGGGCAGGCAGAAAAGGACGGAAGCCGATGGACACAGAGCGAAGCGAAGACGCCATTCTCCAGCAGCCGGCCTTTCGCCCGCACGAGCGCTTCGAGGATGCGGACGCCGCAGTGGCCCGGCTTCAGGAAATCTTCGAGACCAATGCCGCCTTCCTGCGCGCGCGCTTCCAGCAGTTTCTCGCCGGCGAGATCCCGGAGGGGCGCGTGCGCGCCTGCTATCCCGAGGTGCGCATCGTCACCGACACGCACGCTCGCGTCGACAGCCGGCTTGCCTATGGCTTCGTGTCCGGGCCCGGCGTGCATTCCACCACGGTCACCCGGCCGGATCTCTTCGGCAATTATCTGCGCGAGCAGATCGAGCTTCTGATCCGCAATCACGAGGTGCCGGTGGAGATCGGGCCGAGCGACCTGCCGATCCCGCTGCATTTCGCCTTCTACGACGGCACCCATGTGGAAGGCGTCGCCCAGACGCTCGCCCGCCCGCTCGCCGACGTTTTCGACCTGCCGGATCTGTCGATCCTCGACGACGCCATCGTCAACGGCACCTTCGAGGCGCAGGCCGGTCAGCCGCGCCCGCTCGCCCCTTTCACCGCGCCGCGCGTCGACTATTCGCTGCACCGCCTGCAGCATTACACCGCAACCGCCGCGTCCCACTTCCAGAACTATGTGATCCTGACGAACTACCAGTTCTACATGGACGAGTTTTGCCGACTGGCGCAGGAACTGCTGGCCGACCCGCACAGCGGCTACACGCATTTCGTCGAGCCGGGAAACGTCGTCACGCGGGCCGGCGACCTGGAGCCCTCGCAGGGCGAGCGTCCGGCGCGGCTGCCGCAGATGCCGGCCTATCATCTGGCGCGCGACGGCCAGTCGGGCATCACCATGATCAACATCGGCGTCGGCCCGTCGAACGCCAAGACGATCACCGATCACGTGGCGGTGCTGCGCCCGCATGCCTGGCTGATGCTCGGCCACTGCGCGGGCCTGCGCAACAGCCAGCAGCTCGGCGACTATGTGCTCGCCCACGGCTATGTCCGCGAGGATCACGTGCTCGACGCCGACCTGCCGGCCTGGGTGCCGATCCCGCCGCTCGCCGAAATCCAGGTGGCGCTGGAAGGGGCCGTCGCCGAGGTGACGGGCTTCGCGGGCTACGAGCTCAAGCGCGTGATGCGCACCGGCACGGTTGCCTCCATCGACAACCGCAACTGGGAACTCAGGGATCACCGCGAGCCGGTGCAGCGCTTCTCGCAGTCGCGGGCGATCGCGCTCGACATGGAATCGGCGACGATCGCGGCCAACGGCTTCCGCTTCCGCGTGCCCTATGGCACGCTGCTGTGTGTCTCCGACAAGCCGCTGCACGGCGAATTGAAGCTGCCCGGCATGGCGACCGACTTCTACAAGCGCCAGGTCGCGCAGCATCTCAAGATCGGCATTCTGGCGATGGAGAAGCTGCGCGCCATGCCGCATGACCGGCTGCACTCGCGCAAACTGCGCAGCTTCGCCGAGACCGCGTTTCAGTAGGGCGGGGGGCAGGCGCGGGGCGCCTATCTGAACGCCGGTCCGTGGCACCAGCAGGTGAGCGAATGGCGACGGCCCCGCGTCACCGGGGCAACCCGGTGCGCGAGGAAGGAGGCGAACAGCGTCGCGTCGCCCTGGCCGCGCCCGCCGGTGTGGATCGTGCCGCCGAAGCTGATCTCCAGCTCGCCGCCGGCGTAGGTGTCGGGATCGCTCAACTGCACGACGATGGTCAGCTTGCGCTTGCGCGCCAGCGGCCCGTCGCCGATGTCGGCGTGCCAGTCGTAATGGCCCTCGACGGTCTCGTCGTAGCTTGCGACCTGAAGCCGCTCCGCGAATTCCGTGATGTCGAAATCGAAGGCGGCGCGGTTGGCCTCGGCCACCGTCGACACGATGCGCTCCATCACCCAGGCCGCGTCGCCCCTGTCGTCGAGCCAGGAGATCTCGGCGCGGCGGATATTGTGGTGATGGTGGCCGCCGACCAGACCGCCGTCGGCGCGCTGCGCGGTCTCGGCGAGCCGGATCACCTCGGCGGCTTCGGCGGGGGAGAAGATCGCAGGAATCGCATGCAGGAACATCGGCCGAAGTCTCCGCAACGGCTGGGCAGCGCCCGGGGAGGCGAAGCTATGCGGCAGGGCGCGGAAAAAGGCAACACGCTGATGCGCCGGCGAAGAATTCCCGCATGGCGCGAGCTTGGCGGTCGCGCGCCCGCGCCAATCAGGGGGAGAGGCGGACGGGGGGGGGAACGCGCTATCAGCCGCGGGTTCCGGCCGCCACGGCCTTCTTCATCACCGTGGGCAGGGCCTCGCCGTCGAGCGCGTCGGGCGTCGACCACCAGTGGCCGTCCGGCGCCGGCGTGGTCGCGGCCACATCCGCGCGCCAGACCGCCAGATCCAGATGAAAATGCGTGAAGGTGTGGCGCACGTCCGAGGCCGTGCGCCGCCAGGCGTCTGCCGTCACGCCGGGAAGGGCCGGGGCCAGCGTGCGGTCGTCCTGCGGGGCGTCCTCGGCCCACACCGTGCCGGGCGGCTCGCTCATGCCGCCGAGCAGCCCCTTCGGCGGGCGGCGGCGCAGGAGCACCGCGCCATCGGCGCGCACGACGACGAAGGCCATGCCCTTGCGCGTCGGCTTCTGCGCCTTGGGCGCCTTGCGGGGCAGCGTTTCGGCGAGGCCCCGCGCCCGGCCCGCGCAAGGCTCCATCCAGGGGCAGAGCGCGCAGGCCGGGCGTTTCGGGCTGCACAGGCTGGCGCCGAGATCCATCATGGCCTGCGCGAAATCGCCGGGGCGCGCGCTCGGCACGAGCTCGGCGGTCGCCGCCTTGATCTCCGGCTTGGACGCGGGCAGCGGCGTTTCGATGGCGCGCAACCGGCTGATCACCCGCTCCACGTTGCCGTCGACCACGGCCGCCGGCCGGTCGAAGGCGATGGCTGCGATGGCGGCGGCGGTATAGGGGCCGATGCCGGGCAACGCCCGCAAGGCCTCTTCCGTGTCGGGAAAACGCCCGCCGTGGTCGTGGGCGACCGTTTCGGCGCAGGCCTTGAGGTTGCGGGCGCGCGAGTAATAACCAAGCCCCGCCCAGGCCTTCATGACGTCTTCTTCCGCCGCCGCGGCGAGATCCAGAACCGTGGGCCAGCGTCCGGTGAAGGCGTGGAAGTAGGGTTTCACCGCCTGAACTGTCGTCTGCTGCAGCATGATCTCCGAGAGCCACACCCGATAGGGATCGGGCACGACGCCGACGGCGCGCTCATGCGGCGGCACGCGCCAGGGAAGGGCGCGGGCATGCCGGTCGTACCAGTCGAGAAGGGCGTCGGCCGATGCGGATGTGGCGGGAGATGCGGTCATGGCGCTCAGGATCGGGCGCGGCGCGGCGAATTCAAGGTCCGGCCGCGTCCCGCGCCCTCTTTGCTGGTGAAAACCTCCGCCCTCCGCCGACGGCCTGTGCAAAAGA
The DNA here is from genome assembly GCF_040110915.1 of Stappia sp. Lineage (NCBI taxonomy): Bacteria > Pseudomonadati > Pseudomonadota > Alphaproteobacteria > Hyphomicrobiales > Stappiaceae > Stappia > Stappia sp. Next base: position 407,494 of record NZ_CP157793.1, read on the forward strand.
GTGCAAAGCGGGCGAAATCGCGCCCGCGATCCGCTCCACCGGGACCGGGTCGGGAAATGTCGCGAAAAGGTCGCAATTGCCGCGTGAAACCGAAGACATGAGCGATTCGCGCCCCCCGTCCGGTTCTCGTGCCGCGTCCGCCGCCGCCGGCGGACGTCGGGTCACGCGCGCCCGGCCCATCGGCGACCTGATCGGCCGCACCCTCGACAAGGCCTGCCGGCGCCGGGGCTTCGCGACCTCGGACCTCCTGGCGGACTGGCCCGACATCGTCGGCGCGCGCTATGCCGGCCGGGTTCAGCCCGTGCGCCTCGACTGGCCGCGCCCGCCGCGCGGGGTGGAGGAGCCCGAGCCCCAGCCGGCGACGCTGGTGGTGCAATGCGACGGCGCCACGGCGCTGCTGCTCACCCACGACATGCCGCAGGTGGTGGAGCGCATCAACGGGTTCTTCGGCTGGGCGGCGGTCGCCCGGCTGCGCATCCTGCAGCGCCCGCTCACCCCACGCCGCGTCACAGCGCCGCCGCCGCTGCGCGCTCTCACCGAAAGCGAAGAGGCGGAGCTCGCCGCGCGGATTTCCGGCGTGAGCGACACGCGTCTCGCCGCCGCGCTCGACAAGCTGGGCCGCGCCGTGGTCGCCAGACGGCGATGACCGCGCTCAAGGCAGCGGGGCGGGCGCTCGCGGCCTTGTGATCGCGCGCGGGCGTCGACCCCAATTCGCGCCATATTCTGCGTGTCCGGTTGACCGGTGAGCGAAAGGCGATAAACACCCTTTCAGGGCCGCCACACAACCATGGGGACATGAACGTGAGTCTGAACCGTCGACAGTTTCTTCTTCACACGTCAGCGGGTCTCGCGCTTGCCGGAGCGAGCGTGTCCGCGCTGCCGGCCCGGGCGCAGACCTACGATGTCGAGGACCTCATGACGCCCGGCGTCCTGCCGGACAAGACGCAAGGCTCCGCCGACGCGCCTGTGAAGGTTGTGGAATACGCGTCGATGACCTGCGGGCATTGCGCCAATTTCCACGTCCGCACTTATCCGCATCTGAAGTCGGAATACATCGACACCGGCAAGGTCTTCTACGTGTTCCGGGAATACCCGCTCGATCCGGTTGCATCGGCCGCCTCCATGCTCGCGCGCTGCGTCCCGGAGGAGAAGTACTTCGACGTGATCGATCTCATGTTCGCCGAGCAGCGGACCTGGGCCTTCACGCAAAATCCGTATGACTCCCTGTTGAAATTCGCCCGGCAGATCGGCTTTACACAGGAAAGCTTCGAGGCCTGTTTGACGAATCAGGAACTCCTTGACGGACTCGAGGCCTCGCGCGATCGCGCCAGCACGCAGTATGGTGTGACCGGAACGCCGACAATCTTCTTCAACGGCGTCAAGACGAGCGGAGCGCTGACGGTTGAACAACTGGACGAGGCCATCGCAGAGCATCTGTAACCGCGCGCCGGTCCCTCGGGCGCGGGCATGCAGGCGCGTGTGCGCGCCCGGAACGGTCCGCGCCCGATGAAGTTCACCAAGCTCCGCGTCCTCGGCTTCAAGTCGTTCGTCGAACCGATGGATTTCGTCATCGGCGACGGGCTGACGGGCGTGGTCGGCCCCAACGGCTGCGGCAAGTCGAACCTTGTCGAGGCGTTGCGCTGGGTGATGGGGGAGAACTCCTACAAGAGCATGCGCGCGTCCGGCATGGACGACGTGATCTTCTCCGGCAGCCTGAACCGTCCGGCCCGCAACACGGCCGAGGTGACGCTCTTCCTCGACAATTCCGACCGCACCGCGCCGTCCGGCTTCAACGACGCCGATGCGCTCGAGGTCACGCGCCGCATCGAGCGCGAGGGCGGCTCGAACTACAAGATCAACTCAAGGGACGTGCGCGCGCGCGACGTGCAGCTGCTGTTCGCCGACGCCTCCACCGGCGCGCGCTCGCCGGCGCTCGTGCGTCAGGGCCAGATCGGGGAGCTGATCGCCGCCAAGCCGACGTCACGCCGTCAGATCCTGGAAGAGGCCGCCGGCATTTCCGGCCTGCATTCGCGCCGTCACGAGGCGGAACTGCGGCTGCGCGCGGCGGAGCAGAATCTCGAGCGGCTGGAGGACGTGCTCGGTCAGATCGACGGCCAGCTCGACAGTCTCAAGCGTCAGGCCCGTCAGGCGACCCGCTTCCGCAATCTCTCCTCCGAGATCCGCGCCACCGAGGCGGCGCTCTATTATCTGCGCTGGCGGGACTGCCGCGACCGGCTGGCGGAGGCGGAACGCGAGTTCGCCGAGGCCGAATCGGGCGCCGGCGAGGTCGCGCATGTGCAGGCCGAGGCCGCCAAGGCGCAGGCGATCGCCGCGCATAAGGTGCCCCAGGCGCGCGACGCGGCGGCCAGCGCGGGCGCCGCACTCCAGCGGCTCGTGCTCGCGCGCAACGAGCTCGACGGCTCGGAGGCGCGCGTGCGCGAACGCCTGTCGGATCTCTCCGCCCGGCTGCAGCAGCTCCATCAGGACATCGCGCGCGAGGAAGCGCTGCTCGGTGAGAACGACGAGCATCTCGCCGAGCTGACGGCGGAAGAAGAGGAACTGCGCGCCGAGGCGATGGCGGAAGACGACCAGCGCGCGGATGTCGCCCTGCGCGTGGAGGCCGCCGAAAGCCGGGTGGTCGACATCGAGGAGCGGCTGGCGATTCTCACCGAGGAGCAGGCCTCCGCGGCCGCGCGCCGGCGCCAGTTGACCGAGACCCAGGCGAGCGCGCGGACCCGTGTCGACCGGCTGACCGCGCAGCACGACGAGCGCGCCGCGCAACTGGCCGCGCTCGAGGCCGAACTGGAAACCGCTCCGGACCTGGAGGCCGGACGCGAGGCGCAACTGGTGGCCGACGAGGCGCTTGCCGCCGGCGAGGAGGCCGCGCTCGACGCGGAGGAGCGCACCGGCGCCGCCCGCGCCGCGCTGGAGGCGGCCCGCGCGCCGCTGTCGGAGGCGCAGGCGCAGGTCTCGCGTCTGGAAACCGAGGCCCGCACGCTTGCCGATATCCTGGCGGAAGGGCAGGCGGGCGACTGGCCGGCGGTCGTCGAGGCGATGACGGCGGAGCCCGGCTACGAGACCGCGCTCGGCGCCGCGCTCGGCGAGGATCTGGACGCGCCGGTGGGCGGCGCGGCGCCGATGCGCTGGGCCGAAGCCGGCTCCGAGACCGCCGGCGATCCGGCGCTGCCCGAGGGGGTCGCGCCGCTGGCGCGCTTCGTGTCGGCGCCGGCCGCGCTCGCCCGGCGGCTGGCCCAGATCGGCGTGGTGGACGCCGAGCCCGCCGCGCGACTTCAGCCGCATCTGAAACCGGGGCAGCGCCTCGTTGCCCGCGACGGCGGCCTGTGGCGCTGGGACGGTTTCACTGTATCGGCGGATGCGCCGACGGCGGCCGCGCAGCGTCTGGCGCGCAAGAACCGGCTGGTCGCGCTGGAGGAGGAGATCGCCGAGGCGCAGGCGCGCCGAGATGTGGCCGCCGAGGCGGTCGCAATGGCCGAGGGCGATCTGGCCGAGGCCGGCGAAACGGAACGCGCGGCCCGTCAGCGCATCAAGGATCTGCGCGCGGCGGCCGAAGCGGCGCGTCAGACGGTGGTGCGGTTGGAGCGTGCCCACGCGGAGGCCGATGCCCGCCGGGTCGGGCTGGTCGAGACCTGCGCGCGGCTCGCCGCCGATCTGGAAGAGGCGCGCGCCGCCTTCGCGCAGGCCGATGCGGATCTGGCGGCGCTTCCCGACGACGACGGCGTCCAGCATGAGCTCGAAACCGTCCGCGCCCAGGCGGCGGATGCACGCGCGGCCCTGGCGCGCGAGCGCGCGGCCGCCGACAGCCTGCAGCGCGAGGCCGACATGCGCCGTCGGCGGATGGACGCCATCGCGCGCGAACGGGCGAACTGGAGCCAGCGCACCGCCGGCGCCCGGCAGCAGATCGAGACCCTGCGCGAGCGCATGGCGCAGGCCGAGGACGAGCGCGCGGAGCTGCTGGAAGCGCCCGACGAGATCGAGCGCAAGCGCCGCGAGCTGATGAGCGAGATCTCCAGGGCCGAGGAGCGGCGCCGCGAGGCCGACGATGCGCTGGCGCGCGCGGAAAGCGACCAGCGCGAGGCGGACCGCGCCGCGCAGGAGGCGCTGGCCGCGCTCTCCTCCGTGCGCGAACGCCGCATCCGGGCCGAGGAACGTCTCGCCGCCGCCAAGGGGCGCAAGAGCGAGGTCGAGGCGCTGATCGACGAGGCACTGGAGGTCTCCGTCGCAGCCCTTCCGGAGCTGGCCGGGCTGAAGGAGGGGGCGCCGCTGCCCGACCCGGATGCGCTGGAGCGCCGTCTCGACCGGTTGAAGGGCGAGCGCGAACGGCTCGGCGGGGTCAATCTGCGCGCCGACCAGGAACTGGCGGAAATCGAGGAACAGCGCGGCACGCTGATCACCGACCGTGACGACCTGATCGAGGCGATCAAGCGCCTGCGCGGCGGCATCTCGAACATCAACCGCGAGGCGCGCGAGCGCCTGCTGACCGCCTTCGACATCGTCAACGGCCATTTCCAGCGTCTGTTCACCCATCTGTTCGGCGGCGGCACGGCGGAACTCCAGCTGGTCGACGCCGAGGACCCGCTCGACGCCGGGCTGGAGATCATCGCCCGCCCGCCGGGCAAGAAGCCGCAGACCATGACGCTTCTGTCGGGCGGCGAGCAGGCGCTGACCGCCATGGCGCTGATCTTCGCGGTGTTCCTGACCAACCCGGCACCGATCTGCGTGCTCGACGAGGTGGACGCGCCGCTCGACGACGCCAATGTGGAGCGCTACTGCGACCTGCTCGACGAGATGACGCGGTCCACCGAAACCCGCTTCGTCGTGATCACGCACAACCCGATCACCATGGCGCGCATGAACCGTCTGTTCGGCGTGACGATGGCCGAACGCGGCGTGTCGCAGCTGGTTTCCGTGGATCTGGAGACGGCGGAGCGATTCCGCGAGGCCGTGTAGCGCCGCTGCCATGCAGCATTCCGGCCTCGGCAATTGGTGGAAGACCTCTTGCCGGCTTCTCTCGTGGCGATAATAAATCATATATATCAGATAGTTATGTTGTTTCGGCCTGTTCTTGACAGGGCCGGGGGTGCCGACTATGGTGCGCCCGGCTTCCAAGGGCACGCGGGCTTTTTTCCGGTGCGCGACACGAGAAGGGGACGGGTTCGAATGTCTCCGGACGAGAGCGACGACGGCGACAGGGATCGCAGGCTCACGGAAGCGGAATTGTCCGAGCGAAGAGACCGGCTGGTTCGATCGCTCGAGGACAGGGCGCCCAAGGTCGAGGATCCCAGGGCTGCCGCGTCTTCGGGCGCCGGACACGGGTTCGCGCAGGCCATGAAGCTGTCGACGGAATTCGTCGCGGGCGTTGTGGTCGGAGCGGGGATCGGCTGGCTGATCGACAGAGGATTGGGAACGAGTCCCTGGGGCTTGATCGTCTTCCTTCTGTTGGGCTTTTGTGCGGGCGTCCTGAATGTGCTGCGATCCGCCGGCGTCGTGGCCGAGCCTGACAGGCGGGCACAGGATGACGCGACGCATGACCGGACGCCGGGCAGCGGGACTGACCGGACGCCGGGCAATGAGACGAAGTGACCGGACGCCGGGCGGCCGGACGACAAGAACGTGAACCAGATTTCCAGGCGCGTGCGCGCCGCAAGCGACCGCTAAAGAGGGGCCGACCCGGTGGCGAACGATCCGATCTCGCAATTTCAGATCAAATCCCTTGTTCCGATCGAGGTCGGAGGTCTCGACCTTTCCTTCACCAACTCCTCGCTGTTCATGGTCGCGACGACCGCGGCCGTGGCCGCGTTCCTGATCCTGTCGACGAACGGGCGCGGGCTGGTGCCGGGGCGCTGGCAGTCGATGGCGGAGCTCAGCTACGAGTTCGTCGCCAACACCTTGCGAAGCTCGGCCGGCAATGAGGGCATGCGCTTCTTCCCGCTGGTGTTCTCGCTCTTCATGTTCGTGTTGATCGCCAACCTGTTCGGCATGTTCCCCTATTTCTTCACCGTCACCAGCCACATCATCGTCACCTTCATGCTGGCGCTGCTGGTGATCGGGACCGTCACGGTCTATGGCTTCGCCAAGCATGGCGCGAAGTTCCTGCATCTCTTCGCGCCTTCCGGCGTGCCGCCGGTGATGTACATCCTGGTGACGCCGATCGAGGTCATCTCGTTCCTGTCGCGCCCGGTCAGCCTGTCGGTGCGTCTGTTCGCCAACATGCTCGCCGGCCACATCACGCTGAAGGTGTTCGCCGGCTTCGTGGTGTCGCTTCTGGCGGCGGAAGGGCTCGGGGTCTTCGGGCCGCTGCTCTCGATCCTGCCGCTGATCATGACCATCGCCATCACGGCGCTGGAGTTCCTGGTGTCCTTCCTCCAGGCCTATGTTTTCACGGTTCTGACTTGCATGTACCTCAACGATGCGCTGCATCCGAGCCACTAGAAGTCAGTCTGGTCTGGCTCCGCACTGATGCGCGGAGCCGCCCTTTCGTCGCTGCAATCTCACTCAAGGAGCAAGTGTCATGGAAGCTGAAGCAGCAAAGTACATCGGTGCCGGTCTCGCCTGTCTCGGCATGGGCGGTGCCGCCCTCGGCCTCGGCAACATCTTCGGCAACTACCTGTCGGGCGCGCTGCGCAACCCGTCCGCCGCCGACGGCCAGTTCGGCCGCCTCATCCTCGGCTTCGCCGTGACCGAGGCGCTCGGCATTTTCTCGCTTCTCGTCGCGCTCCTCCTGCTCTTCGCCGTCTAAGGCACGACAGAGCGTCAGCGACGCGGGCTATCTGACCGGGCGCATTCGAGGCATTCGAGGATGCGCCCGGTCGGCGCTTCGCGACCTTCGTGAAGCCGAAAGACTGCGGCATTGGAGAGAGTCATGGCCACCACGAGTGCCGAAACCCAAACCGGAACCGTCGTCCCCGCCGACGCGCAGGGCTCGGCCGGCTTCCCGCCGTTCGACGGCTCCACCTACGCCTCCCAGATCCTCTGGCTCGCGATCACCTTCGGCCTGCTCTACTGGATCATGGCCAAGGTCGCCCTGCCGCGCATCAGCGGGATCCTCGAGGATCGCCGCGACCGGATCGCCGGCGATATCGCCGAGGCGAACCGTCTGAACGAAGAGAGCAACGCCGCGATCGCCGCCTACGAGCAGGCGCTGGCCGAGGCCCGGGCGAACGCCCACAAGATCGCTCAGGAAACGCGCGACAAGCTGAAGGCCGACGTCGAGCGCCGCCGCGCGGCGACCGAGAAGGATCTGGCCGAAAAGCTGTCCGCCGCGGAATCCCGGATCCGGGACATCAAGGCGGCCGCGATGGAAAACGTCGGCGAGATCGCCACGGACACCACCTCCGCGCTGGTCGAGCAATTGATCGGCAAGGCGCCGACGAAGACGGAACTGTCCAAGGCCGTCGACGGCGCGATGAAGTGAGGACCGCGTGATGGATTCTTCTGCATGGGCCCTCATTGGCCTCATTCTCTTTCTTGCCCTGCTCGCCTATCTCAAGGTGCCGGGCATGGTCGGCTCCGGGCTCGACAAGCGCGCCGACGGCATCCGCAAGGAACTCGATGACGCGCGCAGGCTGCGCGAGGAAGCCCAGTCGCTGCTGGCCGAATACCAGCGCCGTCGTCAGGAGGCCGAGGAAGAGGCCGCCGGCATCGTCGCGGAGGCCAAGCGCGAGGCGGATCGCCTGACCGAGGAGGCCAATGCCGCCCTTGAGGAAATGATCGCGCGCCGCACGGAAGCCGCCGAGCGCAAGATCGCCCAGGCCGAGGGCCAGGCCATCGCCGAGGTGCGCGGACGCGCCGCCGACATCGCGATCCTGGCGGCCGAGCATATTCTGGCCGGCAAGGTGTCGGGGAAGCCGGGCGAGGAGCTTCTCGCCAAGAGCATCGAGGAAGTGAAGGCGCGGCTCAACTGAGGCTCCCGCCGATCCTGTCCGTCATGTTTTCGCGAAACGGCCCTTCGGGGCCGTTTTTGCGTTTGGGCCGTGCTGCGGCGACTGGCGCGGCCTCGGGCGGGCGGATCCGCAATGAATGAGTCGGCGCGCAGCGACCGCCGTGGCGCGTCCGGTCAGCGGCTGCCGTCCCGTTTGGAGACGGCTGCGACGGGGCGAAAACTTCGGCGATGCAGCGGGCAGGGGCCGTACTCGGAGAGCCCGGTGGCATGCGCGGCGGTACCGTAGCCCTTGTGTCCGGCGAAGCCATAGGCGGGCCAGACACGACCCATGCGCGCCATCAGGCGGTCCCGGGTCACCTTGGCGACGATCGAGGCGGCGGCAATGCACAGCAGCCGGCCGTCGCCCTTGATGGCCGACTGGCCCGGGCAGGGCAGGCCCGGCGGCACGTCCCGCCCGTCGATCAGACAAGCGGCCGGCGCCATGTCGAGTGCGGCGGCGGCCTTGCTCATCGCGGCCAGCGTGGCGGCGCGGATATTCAGCCGGTCGATGGTCGCGGGGGCCGCGAAGGCAACACCGACGTGTGCCCGGCCGAGGATCTCCTCGTAGAGACGCTCGCGCGTGGCCGCGCTCAGGGTCTTGGAATCGCCGAGCCCCTGGGGAAGATCGTCGTAATCGAGGATGACGGCCGCGCAGGCGACCGGACCCGCCCAGGGGCCGCGCCCGGCCTCGTCGATGCCGGCGAGGCAATGGCCGAAGCGCGACGCCAGTCCGCGCTCGACGCCTGGATCGAGGCGGGCGGGGAGGTCGAGCGACAGGGCGGTCTTAAGCGCGAAGTCCATGGCACAATGCTTACAGCGACCGGCGCGCGCGGCAATGTGCGGGGCCGCGGCCCCCGTCACTTGTCCACCGCCGTCGGCACGCCACGGCGCGCGTGCCGTCAGAAGAGCTGCAATTGCACCCCGCCTGCGGACGGCGGGGCAAACAGATCCGTGGCGAGCGGTCTTCGGCGCGTATTGAGCCCGAGCCGCCGGCAGGCGAGCGAGAAGCGCTGCGCGAGCTGGCGGGCATAGGGGCCCTCGCCGCGCATGCGCTTGCCCCATTGCGCGTCATAGTCCTTTCCTCCGCGCATGGAGCGCACGAGGCTCATCACATGGCGGAAGCTGTCCGGACGGTTGCGCAGCAGCCAGTCGCGAAACAGCGGACTGACCTCGATCGGCAGGCGCAGCAATATATAGCCGGCCTCGGCCGCGCCATGCTCCTGCGCCGCGTCCAGAATGCGTTCCATCTCCGAATCGGTCAGCGCCGGAATCACGGGCGCGACCATCACGGAGGTCGGGATCCCCGCCTCCGACAACGCCCGGATTGCGGAGAGCCGGCGGGTGGGCGTCGCGGCACGTGGCTCCATGGAGCGGGCGAGCTTGCGATCGAGCGTGGTGACGGAGAGCGCCACCTTGACGAGACCGCGCTCGGCCATCGGGGCCAGAAGATCGAGATCACGCAGGATCAGAGCGGATTTGGTGACGATGCCGACCGGATGGCTGCAGCGGTCGAGCACCTCCAGGATCTCGCGCATGATGCGGCGCTCGCGTTCGACCGGCTGATAGGGGTCGGTGTTGGTGCCGATGGCGATGGTGCGCGGCTTGTACCCCGGTTTCGCCAGTTCGCGCTCCAGCAGTTCGGCCGCATTCGGCTTGACGGTGAGTTTCGTCTCGAAATCGATGCCCGGAGAGAGCCCGACATAGGCATGGCTGGGACGGGCGAAACAATAGATGCAGCCGTGTTCGCAGCCGCGATAGGGATTGATCGACCGGTCGAAGGAGATATCCGGCGATTCGTTGCGGGTGATGATCGTGCGCGCCCGCTCTTCGTGCACCTCGGTCTTGAGCGGCGGCAGATCCTCCAGCGTCGCCCAGCCGTCGTCGAAGGCCTGCGAGCTTTCGCGCTCGAAGCGCCCGGCCATGTTGAGCCCGGCGGCACGACCCCGGGCGCGGGCCACGAGACTGTCTCCGGGCTGCCCGGAGACAGTCGGCCCGGCGCCGGTCTCGTCGGCGGGGGGCTGGTCCCGGGACACGGAGAGGGGATCGGGGATCGGGGCGGCTGACACGGGCGCGGTCCTTGTCCTGTCGGTCACAGGAAAGGAACATAACAGGAACAATCGGCGCGAGGAAGTCCTGTTGATCTGCGCCGGCGCGTTTGTCCGAACGCAAGAGGCCACCCCGGTGCGACACCGGGGTGGCCTTTATGTGAAAGGAGGACGAGGATCAGCCGTCCGTCTCGGTCGCGGCCGTGAATTCCTCCTCCGACAGCGTGCCGTTGGCATCCGCATCGGCTTCGGCGAAGGCCGCCATCGTCATGTCGGGCATGGCCGCCGTGACTTCGGCGTAGGTCAGCTCACCGTTCTGGTCGGCATCCAGCTCCGCGAAGCTCGCAGCTTGCGCCGCCGCGGCAGTCGCAAAGGACAGGGCGGCGATGGTTGCGATGGTCTTCTTCATGGATCTAGCCTCCGTTCTTCATTCTGGATGACGGCGCTCCGGACGTCCGGGTGAAGCCGTCAGCGAACGACCTCCTGCCGTCCACGAGAAACAAGATCGTTTCCGATGGTGGTTGCTAAATGAAAATCGAAGGGAAATATCATGAAGAGATAATGGCGCTCCAAAGACGTGTCAAAATATAGAAAATAAACGCATTAAAATGTGTCGATCGAAGTATCGCGCAAAACGTATTTATTTTAGAATATAATGGGGCTTATGAGGCGAATTAATTTCGCCATATTTTTTTAAGGTTACGATGGGGAAGATGATATTTATCTTCCGCGCCTGAGTGTATCGCTCGGACGCTCTCCGTAGGCGGAGCGATAGGCGCTGGCGGCACGTCCCAGATGCGTGAAGCCGGACGCGTAGATCAGATCGGTGACACTGTCGTCGCCGACGCCGCCGAGCAGGCGTTCGCGCAGCAGGGCCAGGCGGCGGGCCTGAATGGCCTCGGTCAGCGTCTCGCCGCGATGGCGCTTGAAGGCGGACTGAAGCGCGCGCAGCGAGCATCCGCAGTGACGGGCGAGCGCGGCGTGGTCGATGGCGTCGTCGATATGGGCGTCGATGTAGTCGAGCGCATCGGCGATGCGGCGCGGCTCGCCCCGGGTGGTGTCGGGCAGGCGAAACAGGGCGGCGCGCCGGTCGTTGTCGTGGGTCCACAGCAGCGAGTGCGCGACCGCCTGGGCGATCTGCTGCAATGCGGCCTGGCGCTGCGGCGCGTCGTCCTCGGCCAGCCGGGCGAGATGCGCCACCTGCATCGCGATGGTGCGCCCGGGTTCCGTGTCCAGTTTCAGCGTCGGCGCGAAGACGATTTCCTCCACCGGCGCGTCCAGATAGGCGGCCATGGCCTGTTCCAGCGGGCTGCGGTCGAGCATCAGGATCAACTGGCCGCAGGAGGCCCGCCATTTCATGATCGTCGGCCGGGTGGGCGACAGGAGCGAGGCGGCGCGTCCGGGCCGCGTCTGGCTGATGTCGCTGCCGCAGGCGATGTCCGCGCCGCCCCGCACCGGGATCTGCAGGAGAAAGAATTTCTCCAGGCAGCCGGGGTCGATCTCCACGTCCCCGCCATAGGCGACATAATTGATGGACCCGCCGGGAAAGCGGCGGCTGTTGTGAACGGCGGAAAAGGTCTGGGCACGGTCGAGCGGCTTCAGCCGGTGCGCGCAGAAGATCCGCCCGACTTCCTCCTCGGCCCGGGCAACCTCCCGGGTCGCGACCTTGACATGGGCGGCAAGCGGCAGACGTGCGCCCGTCATCCGTGCCCTCCGGCTAGAGCAATTTCAGCAAAAGTTGGAGACTTTTGCGCTCGTGAAATTGCGTGAAAACAAAGTTACAGAGCATTTCGAATGCGTCAGCGTTCACGGGAAATGCTCTGGTGTGCTGCGGCTTTGCGCCAGGCTCTCTCTGGAGTATGCGCCCGGGCGTGCCGGTGCGCGGGGTGTTCGCGCGGGTCGTTCGCCGACCCTTGTCATATCCTACGAGACTAACACGCGCCGATGGCCGCGTCATGCTGCGCCGCAACGCAGGCGCCCGGGGGCGTCCTTCCGGCGCGCCGGCTTCGCTGGATGGATAATCGCGTCGCCCAGCGGATAGACCCGGTTCGCTCACCTGCGCTTTGCTCGACGTCTCAGAGGACATCCGGCGCCGCCGAAGAGCGGCATCTCCAAAAGGGCCGGATGAGAGGAGACAGTCGCCGCGCGCCATGCGGCCCACGCGGCGGCGCAATCGGGAGTGAGACAATGAAGACGTCCGTCGCCAACATGGTTCAGGTGAACACCGACCCGGGCATCACGGCCGCCGGCACGGGGCTGGACGAGGTGGAATGGAACATCCTCGGCCACACCTACTGGATGAAGTCGGAGGGCGAGGCCTGCTTCTGTTTCGAAACGCTGGACCCGCCGGGCACCTTCGTGCCGCCGCACATCCACCCCACGCAGGATGAGTTCATCTATGTGCTGGAAGGTCGCTTCGACCTCTATCTCGACGGTCAGCACCATCAGGCCAATGCGGGCGACCTGGTGCGCATGCCGATGGGCATTCCGCACGGCTATTACAATCTGACCGACAAGCCGACGCGCGGTCTGTTCTGGGTGAGCCCGGCGCGGCGTCTGCGCGAGCTGTTCGACAATCTCCACAATCTCGGCGACCCGGAAGAGGTCGTGCGCCAGTCCGCCCTGCGCGAGGTGCAGTTCCTCAAGCCGGAGGAGATGGCCTTCGACCCGCTCTCCCTGAAGGGCTGACGCGCACGGGCCGGACCTTGCGTCGCGGCCCAGTTCGTCCGGCGGTCCCGCGCCGCGGGGCCGGCCGTTTTCCGTTTCGTCAGGAGACAGTCATGGTCAAGCGCAAGCGCGTCTGCGTCATCGGCGCCGGCGTCAGCGGACTTGCGTCCGCCAACGCCTTCAAGGCCCGGGGGCATGAGGTTACCGTCTACGAACGCGGCGCCGATCTCGGCGGCGTGTGGGAGCCGTCGCGCTCCTACCCCGGCATCAAGACCCAAAGCCCGAAGGATCTCTATCGCTATTCCGGCATGGCGATGCCGGACGACTATCCCGAATGGCCCTCCGGCCGGCAGGTCTACGAGTATCTGTGGAGTTTCGCGGAAAAGAACGAGCTGCTGCCGCTGATCCGCTTCTCCCACACCGTCCGCCATATCGACCGGCGCGCCGAGGGCGGCTGGCGGGTGAAGGTGGAAGGGACCGGCGGGCAGAGCGACACCGTCGCCTTCGATTTCGTCGTGGTCGCCAGCGGCACCTTCACCGACAAGAACGTCCTCACCCACCGGGGCCAGCAGGCCTTCGAGGCGGCCGGCGGCACGGTGATGCATTCGTGCGAATACACCGACCCGGCGATGATCCGAGACAAGAATGTCGTCGTGCTCGGCTTCTCCAAGTCCGCGACGGATGTGGCGGTCAACGCGGTGAAGGAGGGCGCGCGCTCGGTCACCATGGTCTACCTGGAGCCGGTCTGGCGCATTCCCTACCATTTCGCCGGGCTGATCAACTTCAAGCGCATTCTTTATTGCCGGGCGTCGGAGGCGATGTTCCTGCCCTGGGGGGCGGGCGGCATCGGACGGGCCGCGCGGGCGCTCGCCAAACCGCTGATCTGGGCGAACTGGCGGGCTCTGGAAGCGCTGCTCACCATGCAGCACGGCCTGAAGAAACTGGGCCTCAGGCCCGAGAAGCCCATCGAGACGACGATTTCCTGCGGTCTGCCGATCGCGACCGAAGGCTTCTTCGATCTCGTCAAGGCGGGCCGGATCCGGACGATCCAGGGCACCTTCGACCACTACGAGGACGGCCAGGTGGTGCTGACCGGCGGCGAGAAACTGCCCCTCGACGTGGCGATCCAGGCGACCGGCTGGAAGCTCGGCGTGCCTTATCTCGATGAGGCCGCGCGCGCCGCGCTGCTGGAGGACGACGGGCAATACCGGCTCTATCGGCTGATCGTCAATCCGGACCTGCCGGATCTCGGGTTCGTCGGCTTCAATTCGTCCTTCGCGACCGTGCTGACCAGCGACATGGCGGCGCAATGGCTGGTGCGCTATGCCGACGGCAAGCTGGCCCGCCAGCCGACGCACAAGACCATGCGCGAGTGGATCGCCGCGCATCTGGCGTGGCGGCGCAAGGACCGTCCGGCGGCCAAGGTCTATGGTGGGCTGTGTTCGGCGCCCTTCCACTTCCACCATCTCGACGAACTGCTCGCCGACATGGGGGCGCGCAAGCGGCGCAGGGCCAATCCGCTCGCCGAGGCCTTCCTGCCCCCGGATGCGGACGCCTATGCCGCCTATCTCGCGAGCGTTCCGGAGTATCGCGTGGACGGGACCGGGACGCGGGCCGTCCGTCCCGACGCCCCTGCGCCGGCCGCGACCGGGCAGCCGGTCGGGGCGTGAGGCGGCGCGGCCTCATCTGCTGAAAAAAAAACGCCCCGGGCCCTGCGGTCAGGGGCGGTCTCTCGCAAGAGCGGAGAGCGGGCGGCGTCAGACCGAGAACTGGTAGGACGCCGGCAGCCAGCGGTAGCCGCCGCCGCGCGTGTCGATGTAGCCGATGGCGGGGAAGGGCATGTGATAGCCCGTCACCGCGATCTTGTCCGCCGACACCATGTCGAACACGCGCTTGCGGGTCGCCGCCGCCTTCTCCTTGTCCATGTCGAAGCGCACGTGCCAGTCGGGACGCTGGATCGAGGCGACGAAATGGTTTGCGACGTCGCCCCACACAAGGAGCTGCGCGCCGTCGCTCTCGATCAGATAGGACATATGGCCCGGCGTATGGCCGGAGGTGTCCATGCCGGTGATGCCGGAGACCACATCGGCGCCGTCGCCGATGAAGGTCATTTTCTCCGCAAGCGGCGTGACGTTCGACTGCACCAGCCGCGCGACCCGCTCGGTCGGCCCGGAGAGCTTGTCCTCGCCCGACCAGAAGTCGTATTCCGCCTGGCCGGTCACGTAGCGGGCATTGGGGAAGGTCGGCGCGCCATCCGTCATCAGCCCGCCGATGTGGTCCGGGTGCATATGCGTGATGACCACGACGTCGATCTGGTCGGGCGTGTAGCCGGCGGCCTGAAGCTGCGTGGTGAGCGTGCCCGCGTCGCCGCCGAGACCGGCGTCGAACAGCACCAGCTCCGAACCGGTGTTGACCACGACCGGCGTGAACACGAACTCGGTGCGCGCCGGCGGCAGGAAGTTTTCCTCCATCAGCGCGGCGACGGCCTCCGCCTCCTGGTTCTCGCCGAAGATCGGATGCGGGCCGTCGGAGGCGCGCTGGCCGTCGAGCACGGTCGTAACCTCGAAGCTGCCGAGCATGATGCGCCGGTGGCGGGCGGCGCTCGCGCCCATCATCGGCGCGGCGGCGGAGGCGGTGAGCGTCTGCGACAGAAGCGCGGGCGCGGCCAGAGTGGCGCCGGCGGCGCCGGCCAGCAGGCCGCGACGGCTGAAGGAAACATGCGTCATGTCGAAAAGGTCCTCCCGGGTCGGGTTGCGACGAAGGTCACCGCGACACTTAGCCTCGCTTGCCGAAACGGAAAGCGGCGTTCACGAAGCCGTGAACGTCCGTCATCCGCGCGCCCTCGGGACCGCGCCGCTCACGCGCCCTGCAGTTTGCCGCGCTTCAGGTGTTCGTCGAGGCGCGGCAGGATCTCCACGAAGTTGCACGGCATGTGGCGGTAATCGAGCTGCCACTTGAGGATACCGTCCCAGGCGTCCTTGCAGGCGCCCGGCGAGCCGGGCAGCACGAAGAGATAGGTGGCGTTCGCAACCCCGCCGGTGGCCCGCGACTGGATCGTCGAGGTTCCGATCTTGTCGTAGGAAATCCGGTGGAAGACCTCCGAGAAGCCGTCCATGCGCTTTTCGAACAGCGGCTCGATGGCTTCCGGCGTGACGTCGCGGCCGGTGAAGCCGGTGCCGCCGGTGGAGATCACCACGTCGACGTCGGGGCTGTCGATCCAGCGCTTGACCACGGCGCGGATCGCGTCCACGTCGTCGGTGGCGATGGTCCGGTCGGCGAGGCGATGCCCGGCTTCCGTCAGGCGGGCGACCAGCGTGTTTCCGGACTTGTCGTCCTCCGGCGTGCGCGTGTCGGAGACGGTGAGAACCGCGATGCGGAGCGGAATGAAGGGGCGACTGTCATCGATCCGATGCATGAGCATGCGTGTCCTTGATGCGTGCGGGCATTATGACCGGCCTGGCGCGCGAGAGCCGGGCGCCGCAGACTGCGCCGGTGTCGAGGTGACAATAGGATGGGTGCAGGCGCCTGACCAGAGCGCGGCCCGTGCCGGCGCGCGCGCCGGGAAGCGCGGAGCGCGCCGGCCAAGACGAGGAGATGGCGATGGACTGGACAGCGGCGGTCGACGCCTATTGCGAGCGGGTGGGGCCGCATTTCTGGGCCGAGCCGGTGAATGCCATCACCAATGCCGCGTTCCTGATCGCGGCGCTCGCGGCGGCCAGGGACTGGCGCGCGCGAGGCACGGGCGGTCTTGCCGTGCCGGTGCTGATCGCGCTGGTCGCGCTGGTCGGCATCGGATCCTTCCTGTTCCACACCTTCGCGACCCGCTGGGCGGGCCTGGCCGACGTGCTGCCGATCGTCGCCTTCATTTATCTCTATTTCTTCTTCGCCATGCGGACCATCCTGCGGCTCGGCATCTGGGCGTCGCTCGGCGTCACGGCGGGTTTCTTCGGCGCAAGCGCTCTGATTGCCCCGCTGGCGTCCGATCTGATCGGCTCTTCCGGCGGTTATGCGCCGGCGGCGCTCGCGATCTTCGCGGTGGCCGTGGCGGCGCGCTGGCGCGCCCCCGCCCTTGCCGCGCCGCTTGCCGTGGTGGGCGCGGTCTTCCTGGTTTCCCTCGCGTTCAGGACGGGTGATATCCTCCTGTGCCCGACTTTCCCTTTGGGCACGCATTTCGTATGGCATTGCCTGAACGCGCTGGTCCTGTACCTGCTGATTCGCGCCCTGCTGCGCGCCGCGCCGGCAGCGACGGGCGCCTGAGCGGCCCGCACCGCCACTGCCTCTCCACCGTCGCGCGCCCGGCGCGCGGCGCCGTCCGATGACCCGCCAAGCCCGTGAGTGGATCCCCATGACCGACAAGCCGACCGCCACCCCGCCCGAAAGCGATCTGGACGAGGCCGCGCTGTTCTTCCATCGCTATCCGCGCCCCGGCAAGCTCGAGATCCTGGCGACCAAGCCGCTCGGCAACCAGCGCGATCTGGCGCTGGCCTATTCGCCTGGCGTCGCCGCGCCCTGCATGGAGATCGCCCGCGATCCGGCGCTCGCCGCCGATTACACCGCGCGCGGCAATCTGGTCGCGGTGATCTCCAACGGCACGGCGGTGCTGGGGCTGGGCGCCATCGGGCCGCTCGCCTCCAAGCCGGTGATGGAGGGCAAGGCGGTCCTTTTCAAGAAATTCGCAGGGATCGACGTCTTCGACATCGAGGTCGACGAGCTCGACGTCGACCGCTTCGTCGATGCGGTCGCGGTGCTGGAACCCACCTTCGGCGGCATCAATCTGGAGGACATCAAGGCGCCGGAATGCTTCATGATCGAGCGCGCTCTGCGCGAGCGGATGAACATCCCCGTCTTCCACGACGACCAGCACGGCACGGCGATCATCGTGGCGGCCGCCGTGACCAACGCGCTGGAACTGGCCGGCAAGGACATCGCCGAGGCGAAGATCGTTGCCTCGGGTGCCGGCGCGGCAGCCCTTGCCTGTCTCAACCTGCTGGTCTCGCTCGGCGCGCGCCGCGAGAACATCATCGTCACCGACATCGAGGGCGTCGTCTACGAGGGCCGCGAGGCGCTCATGGACGAGTGGAAGGCGGCCTTCGCGCAAAAGACCGAGGCGCGCACGCTCGCCGAGGTGATCCCCGGCGCGGATGTCTTTCTCGGCCTGTCGGCGGCCGGCGTGCTGAAGCCGGAGATGGTCGCCGCCATGGCGCCGAACCCGTTGATCCTGGCGCTCGCCAACCCCAGGCCGGAGATCATGCCGGAGGTGGCGCTGGCCGTGCGCGACGACGTGATGATGTGCACCGGGCGCTCGGACTTTCCCAACCAGGTGAACAACGTCCTGTGCTTTCCCTACATCTTCCGCGGCGCGCTCGACGTCGGCGCGACGACGATCAACGAGGAGATGAAGCTCGCCGCCGTCAAGGCGATCGCGGCGCTTGCGCGCGAGGAGCCGTCGGAGGTCGCCGCACGCGCCTACGGCGGGGTCAGCGAGACCTTCGGCGCCAAGTATCTCATTCCCTCGCCCTTCGACCAGCGGCTGATCCTGCGCATCGCGCCGGCGGTGGCGCGCGCGGCGATGGAGACCGGCGTCGCGGCCCGGCCGATCGAGGATTTCGACGCCTATGCCGACCGGCTCAACCGCTTCGTCTTCCGCTCGGGCCTGATCATGAAGCCGGTGATCCAGGCGGCGCGCGACAGCGACACGCGCATCATCTATTCCGACGGCGAGGACGAGCGCGTGCTGCGCGCCGCGCAGGTGCTGATCGAGGATGCGCTGGCGCGCCCGATCCTGATCGGCCGTCCCTCCGTCATCGAGGCGCGCTGCGCCCGTTTCGGCCTCAAGATCCGCCCCGGCGTCGATTTCGAATGCACCAATCCGGAGGACGATCCGCGCTACCGCGACTATGTCGACACGCTGTTCTCGCTGGTCGGCCGGCGCGGCGTGACGCCGGAGGCCGCGCGCACCATGGTGCGCTCCAGCACCACGGTGATCGGGGCGCTGGCGCTGCATCGCGGCGAGGCGGACGCGCTGATCTGCGGGCTCGAGGGGCGCTACTCCCGTCACCTCGCGGACGTGCGCAACATCATCGGCACCGCGCCGAACGTGGAGGATTTCTCCGCGCTGTCGCTGCTGATCAACTCCGGCGGCGCGACCTTCTTCACCGACACCTATGTCACCATCGATCCGAGCGCGGAGGAAATCGCCGGCACGACGATGCTCGCGGCGGAGGAAATCCGCCGCTTCGGCATCACGCCGCGCGCGGCGCTGCTCTCCGCCTCGAACTTCGGCTCCCGCGACATGGCCTCGGCCGCCAAGATGCGCGCCGCGCTGGAGATCCTGCGCGAGCGCGCGCCGGATCTCGAGGTCGATGGCGAGATGCACGGCGACAGCGCCCTGTCGGTGGCCATGCGCAACCGCGTGATGCCCGCCTCGCGGCTGGAGGGCGAGGCCAATCTGCTGGTCTTCCCCAACCTCGATGCGGCGAACATCGCGCTCAACCTGGTGAAGGTGATGACCGACAGCCTGCATGTCGGCCCGATCCTGCTCGGGACGGCAAAGCCGGTGCACATTCTCACGCCCTCGGTGACCTCGCGCGGCGTGGTGAACATGTCGGCCTTCGCCGCCGTGGAGGCGCGCACCAGGAGTGGAACCGCGATCGCCGGCTGATTAGCCGGCTTTCGCCCAAACTCTTTGACACCTGTCATGGAAGCGTCGTTGAATCCCTGCACACTATGCGTGTGGCAGGGCGTTTGGCGGGCGCATTCGGACGAGGGTCATGGCGCATTTTCTGGTGGTCTACGCAACGACGGAAGGGCAGACGCGCAAGATCGCGGAGCGCGTGCGCGCCCGGCTGGCCGCGGCCGGCCACCAGACGACGCTGGTCGACGCGCGCGCCGCCGTCTCCCAGGAACTGGGCACCTTCGATGCGGCCGTGCTCGCCGCCTCGCTGCATGTCGGCCAGCATCAGAAGGAGATCGTCCAGTTCATCCGCAACCACCGCGCCCGGCTGGAGCGGGTGCCGACGGCCTTCGTGTCGGTCAGCCTGTCGGCCTCCTCCACCGAGGCGAAGGATCTCGACGGCGCCTGGGCGGCCGTCGACGAGATGTTCGAGGAGCTCGACTGGGAGGCGACGCGGGTGCATCTGGCCGCCGGCGCGGTGCACGACCGTCAGCTCGGCTTCCTCAAGCGCTGGATGATCCACCGCATCCTGCGCGAGAAGGGCGTCGAGATGGACCCCTCCGGCGACATGGAATTCACCGACTGGCTGGCGCTCGACCTCTTCCTCGACACCTTCCTGGCGCACTGCGTGACGCCGGGGCGCGCCATCGCCTGACATCGACACGGGTCGGCAGCGGTCCAAACCGACGGTCACCGAGACCCGGGAAAGCCGATCCTGAAACGACGCGGCCACGAAGGCAGACGGTCCCACGCAAAGCGGCGGGCCGCCGTGTCGCGGGCCCGCCGTTTCCTGAGTTCCTCTCGATCACATGCCTGCGCTCGGCGCGCCGTCGACGGGCGCCGGCCTGCGTCACATGTTCGGGTAGTTCGGACCGCCGGCGCCTTCCGGCACCGTCCAGGTGATGTTGCCGTTCGGGTCCTTGATGTCGCAGGTCTTGCAGTGCACGCAGTTCTGCGCGTTGATCTGGAAGCGCGGGGCATCCTCGCCTTCCTCGACCCATTCGTAGACGCCGGCCGGGCAGTAGCGGTTGGAGGGGCCTGCATAGACGTCGTGTTCCGACGCCTTCTGCAGGTCGAGATCCGCCACCTTGAGGTGGATCGGCTGATCCTCCTCGTGGTTGGTGTTCGACAGGAACACCGAGGACAGCTTGTCGAAGGAGACCTCGCCGTCCGGCTTGGGATAGGCGATGGGCGTGTGCTTGTCCGCCGGCTCCAGGCTGTCCGCGTCGCTCTTGCCGTGCTTCATCGTGCCGAAGAAGGACACCCCGAAAAGCTCGTTGGTCCACATGTCGAGCCCGCCGAGCGCGATGCCGAGCACGGTGCCGAAGCGCGACCACAACGGCTTGACGTTGCGCACCTTCTTCAGGTCCGCGCCGATCTCGCTCTCGCGCCAGGCGGCGTCGAAGCCGGTGAGCTCGGTGTTCGCCTCGCCGCGCTTGAGCGCGTCCATGACCTGTTCGGCGGCGAGCATGCCCGACAGCATCGCGTTGTGCGAGCCCTTGATGCGCGGCACGTTGACGAAGCCGGCCGAGCAGCCGATCAGCAGGCCGCCGGGGAAGGAGAGCTTCGGCACGGACTGGAAGCCGCCCTCGGTGATGGCGCGCGCGCCGTAGGAGATGCGCTTGCCGCCCTCGAAGGTCTCGCGGATCGCCGGATGCGTCTTGAACCGCTGGAATTCGTCGAAGGGCGAGAGATAGGGGTTCTTGTAGTTGAGGTGCAGCACGAAGCCGACCGCGACCTGATTGTCCTCCAGGTGGTAGAGGAACGAGCCGCCGCCGGTCTTGTTGTCGAGCGGCCAGCCGAAGGAGTGCTGGACCAGGCCGGGCCGGTGCTTGGACGGATTGACCTGCCACAGCTCCTTGATGCCGATGCCGAATTTCGGCACGTCGCTGTCGGCGTCGAGATCGAATTTCGCGATCAGCTCCTTGGCGAGCGACCCGCGCACGCCTTCGCCGATCAGCACGTATTTGCCGCGCAGCTCCATGCCGCGGGTGAAATTCGCGTTGGGCTTGCCGTCGCGGCCCACGCCCATGTCGCCGGTGGCGACGCCGACCACGCGGCCCGCGTCGTCATAGAGCACTTCGGCGGCCGCGAAGCCCGGATAGACCTCGACGCCGAGCGCCTCCGCCTTTTCCGCCAGCCAGCGGCACACGTTGCCGAGAGAGACGATGTAATTGCCGTGGTTGTTCATGAGCCTGGGCATGAACAGATTGGGCAGGCGGATCGAGCCGGCCGGCCCCAGCACCAGGAAATGGTCGGCGGTCACCGGCGTCTTGAAGGGCGTGTCCGCCTCCTCGCGCCAGCCCGGCAGCAGCTTGTCGACGCCGATCGGATCGACCACCGCGCCCGACAGAATATGCGCGCCGACTTCCGACCCCTTTTCCAGCACGACGACGGACAACTCCTCGCCGGCCTCATTGGCCATCTGCTTCAGCCGGATCGCGGCCGACAGTCCCGCGGGGCCCGCCCCGACGATGACCACGTCGAAATCCATGCTCTCGCGTTCCGGAAGCGCGTCCGCCTCGCTCATCTGTCTCTCCCCGCACTGTGCCCTGTCCACTATGCCTGCCTGTTTAGTGCAGTGCGAAAGACGCCGCAATGGCGTTCCGGTGGCAAGACGTCGATATTGCCGTTTACGTAAGGTGAGAGTTTTGCCGCGCGACCGACGTGCCAGGGCGGGCGTGGCGTTGCGCGCGGGCACGGGATGCGGCACAACGAGAGGCATGGATCCGCGCGACCCGTCTCCGCCCTCACAGCCGCTTGCGACCCCGACCGCCGATCCGGTCGGGACGGATGGCGTGCCGCCCCTCGATGTCGGGCGCGTGCTCGCCGCGCTGTTCGATTTCCAGATCGCGGCGGGCGCGGATGCGTGGCTGGCGGAAGACCCGGTGGATGCCTTCGCCCTGTCGCAGGCAAGCCGGCAGGCAAAGGCGCCGCCCCAGATTTCGCCCCAGACGTCGCTCCAGACGTCGCCCCGGAGCGGATATCAGGCCCCCCATCCACCGACCCGGCAGACGCCGGAGGGGGCGCCCGTCGCGCCGCATGCCGCCCCGCCGCCGGTCGGCCCGCTGGAGCCGACGCATCATGCCGTCCTGCCCGATGACGAGGCGGTCGGCGCGGCGCGGGCGCTGGCCCGTCAGGCGCCGTCGCTGGAGGCGCTGCGTGAGGCGCTCGGTCAGTTCACCGGCTGCAATCTGCGCCTGACCGCCAAGTCGCTCGTCTTCGCCGACGGGTCGCCGGACGCCCGCGTGATGTTCATCGGCGAGGCGCCGGGGCGCGAGGAAGACCGTCAGGGCCTGCCCTTCGTCGGGCGTTCGGGGCAGTTGCTCGACCGCATGCTCGCCGCCATCGGGCTTGCGCGCGAGGCGGTCTATATCACCAATGTCGTGCCCTGGCGTCCGCCCGGCAACCGTACACCGAGCCCGCAGGAAACCGAGATCTGCAAGCCCTTCGTGCTGCGACAGATCGAACTGGTGGCGCCCGAGATCGTGGTGTTTCTCGGCGGCGCCTCGGCCAAGGCGCTGACCGAAACGAGCGAGGGCATCCTGCGCCTGCGCGGGCGCTGGCTCGAACTGCCGATGGCGTCGGGCCCGGTGAAGGCCATGGCGACGCTGCATCCGGCCTATCTGCTGCGCAACCCCGTTCAGAAACGCTTCGCCTGGCGCGATTTCCTGGCCGTGAAGGCGGCGCTGGCGGCGCCGGGCGGCGGCCCGCCGAACGGCTAGCGCGCGGCGGCGTCTTCCGTCGCCGGGCCGGTGATCCTATATCGCAGGGACAAGAGACCCCACCCCGCAGACAAGGAAATCCGCGTGTTCGAAGCTGTGCGAAAGTATCTCCCCGGCAAGCTCGGTCAGGTTCCGCCGGTCGTCCCGGTCGTGCGTCTTCAGGGCGCGGTGGGCATGTCGACCCCGCTGCGCCCCGGTCTGACGCTGGCAAGCGTCGCGCAGCCGCTGGACAAGGCCTTTGCCATGCCGGGCAAGGCGGTGGCGCTGATCGTCAATTCGCCGGGCGGCTCGCCGGTGCAGTCGCGGCTCATCCACGAGCGCATTCGCGCGCTGGCGAAGGAGCACGAGAAGGAAGTTCTCGTCTTCGTCGAGGATGTCGCTGCCTCTGGCGGCTACATGATCGCCATCGCCGGCGACGAGATCTATGCCGACCCCTCGTCGGTGGTCGGCTCCATCGGCGTCGTGTCGGCCGGCTTCGGCTTTCCCGAGGCGCTGGCGAAGCTCGGCATCGAGCGCCGCGTGCACACCGCCGGAGAGAGCAAGGCGATCCTCGACCCCTTCCGCCCCGAGCGGGAGGAGGACGTGCGCCATCTCAAGAGCCTCCAGCAGGAGGTGCACGAGAGTTTCATCGATCTGGTCAAGGCCCGGCGCGGCGACGTGCTGAGCGATGGGCCGGATCTTTTTTCCGGCCTGTTCTGGAGCGGAGCGCGGGCACGCGATCTCGGGTTGATCGATCAGCTCGGTGACCTGCGCGCCGTGGTGCGCGACCGCTTCGGCGACAAGGTCAAGACGCCGCTGATCACCGCACCCCGCTCGCTGTTCGGCCGGCGGCAGGGCGTGGGCGTCGATGCCGACATGCTGGCGCGTGCTTTTGGGGGCGGCCAAGGGGCTGGATTGGCGAGCGGATTGGCCGAGGAAACGCTGACCGCGCTGGAAGTCCGCGCGCTGTGGGCGCGCTATGGATTGTAACCGGGGCGCATGGCATGGTGCGGGGCGTCGCGCGAGCGAGAGCGCGTGCGGCCCGGCGACCGGACCGGCAAGGTGGAGGCGAGGATGGTGAATGTTCTGGGCGCTGCGGCGCTTGCGGTCGGCGGTTACCTTCTGATGCGCGCCGTGCGCCGGGAGATGGGCCGGGTCGAACGCCGCGTGTCGGAGGCCGCGCGCAAGGCCACCGACGGCAAGGCGGTCAAGACGCTGGAACGCGATCCCGAGACGGGGCGCTACCGCCCGAAGGATTGAGCGCGCCGCGGGAACGCCCGGTGCGGTGCCCCAGGTTCCGGGTGCGCGCCGTCAATGCTCCTTGTCGCACAGGCTGTGGTCGGCGAAGGATTGCAGCACGTAGCAGTCGCCGACCGTGTCCGCGTCGCATGTGCTCGTGATGCGTTTGAGTTCGCTCTCCAGGCGCCGAAGCCGGGCAATCCGGGCCCGGATTTCCGCCAGATGCGTTGCGGCAATGCGATGCGCGTCGGCGCAGGGCATCTCGGGATTTTCGCTCAGGCTCAACAACTCGCGGATGGCATCCAGCGGAAGGCCGAGATCGCGCGCGTGGCGGATGAAGGACAGCCGGTCGCGGGCCTGGGGCGGATAGCGGCGCTGGTTGCCGTTCGAGCGGGCGGGGGGATCGATGAGCCCCTGCTGCTCGTAGTAGCGGATGGTGGGCACCTTGACGCCGGTGGCCCTCGACAAGGCGCCGATGGACAGCATGACAACTCCCTTTGCGATCGCTTTGAACTCTATAGCTTCTGGAGATATGGAGTGCGAAAGGGGTTTGGGCAAGAGATTGGGGGCAAGAGACTGGGGGCCCGAGACCGGTAGCCGGGGGGCAGGGCGGCGTGCCGGCGTCGGGACCGGGAAACGGGGGCTGCCGGGAGAACCTTGCCGGACGCGGGCTGCCGGACGCGGGCTGCCGGACGCTGGCTGCCCGACGCGCCCTGCCTGACGCCCTTGCCTGATTGGCCTTGCTTGACGCCCCTTGCTTGACGGGGAAGGGCGATGATGGCACCTCTCGCCGCGTCGCGGCGCCGATCCCGGCGCCGCCCCGGTTTCCCAGTCAGCGGCAAGGACGCACGAGATGACCAGCGACGCGGTGCCCGCGCACATGCGCCCCGAAAATTCCTTTCAGGGCCTGATCCTGACGCTGCAACGCTTCTGGGCGGACCAGGGCTGCGTCGTGCTGCAGCCCTACGACATGGAAGTGGGCGCCGGCACCTTCCATCCGGCCACCACCCTGCGCTCGCTCGGTCCGCGCCCCTGGAAGGCGGCCTATGTGCAGCCCTCGCGCCGCCCGACCGACGGCCGCTACGGCGAAAACCCCAACAGGCTTCAGCACTACTACCAGTTTCAGGCGATCCTGAAGCCGTCGCCGGAAAACCTTCAGGAGCTCTATCTGCAAAGCCTCTACGCCATCGGCCTCGACCCGTCCGTGCACGACATCCGCTTCGTGGAGGACGACTGGGAAAGCCCGACGCTCGGCGCCTGGGGGCTTGGCTGGGAGTGCTGGTGCGACGGCATGGAGGTGTCGCAGTTCACCTACTTCCAGCAGGTCGCGGGCTTCGAGTGCTCGCCCGTGTCCGGTGAACTCACCTACGGGCTGGAACGCCTCGCCATGTACATCCAGGGCGTCGATAACGTCTACGACCTCAACTACAATGGCCGCGAGGGCGCGGAGAAGGTCACCTATGGCGACGTCTTCCTGCAGGCCGAGCAGGAGTATTCACGCCACAATTTCGAGCATGCCGACACGGAGATGCTGTTCCGCCACTTCAAGGACGCGGAAGACGAGTGCCGCCGCCTGCTCGACGCCGGCGCCAAGGCGCGCGAGGCCGCCGGCGCGGCCGTGCATCAGGTGGTCTTGCCGGCATACGACCAGTGCATCAAGGCGTCCCACGCCTTCAATCTGCTGGACGCGCGCGGCGTGATCTCCGTGACCGAGCGGCAGAGCTACATCCTGCGGGTGCGCGACCTCGCCAAGGCCTGCGGCGCCGCCTTCCTGGAAACCGAAGCGGGTGGGGTGGGGTACACGGCCGGCTGATTCAGGGTGGCGCTCCCCCGGTGACAGCGCCGCGCTCTCGCACTAACCTGCATTCCCATTCGCGACACCTGCGGCCACGTCCGTGGACCGCGCTCGGGGGCTGTGCACATGACGACGTGGATCGTGCTCGGGCTGATCGTTCTGGTCGGCCTTTACGTCATTTATCTCTACAATTCGCTGGTGAAGAAGCGGCAGATGGTGCGCGAGGGCTGGTCGGGCATCGACGTGCAACTCCAGCGCCGCTCCGATCTCATTCCCAATCTCGTGGAGACGGTGAAGGGCTACGCGACCCATGAGCGCGCCGCGCTCGAGGCCGTGACCGAGATGCGCGCGCGGGCCGCCGGGGTCGACCGTGACGACGTGGCTGGCCGGGCGCAGGCCGAGGACATGCTGACCCGGGCGCTGGGCAAGCTTTTCGCGGTGGCCGAGGCCTATCCCGACCTGAAGGCGAGCGACAATTTCCGCGAGCTTCAGGGCTCGCTGGAAGAGATCGAGCACGCCCTCCAGATGTCCCGGCGCTACTACAACGGCGCGGTGCGCGGGCTCAACGTGATGGTCGAGAGTTTTCCGTCGAACCTCGTCGCCGGCCAGTTCGGCTTCCGTCAGGCGGAGTATTTCGAGATCGAGGACCCGGAAGCCCGGGCCGTGCCCCAGGTGTCCTTCTGAGGGCGGCAGTCATGAGCGCGCGCGCCCCCTTCGTCGTTATCGCACTCGCCGTCGCGGCCCTCCTGTGTCTTGCCCAGCCGCTGCGGGCCGAAGAGCGCATCCATGCCTTCAACGCGACCATCGAGGTGGCGCGGGACGGCACGCTCACCGTCACCGAGACGATTAGCGTGCGCGCGGAGGGGCAGGCCATCCGCCGGGGCATCTATCGCGACATTCCGCTGGTCTTCGAAACCGCCGACGGCCGGCGCGCGCGGGCCGGCTTCGAACTGCTGGAGGTCAGCCGCGACGGCCAACCGGAGGGCTATCGCGTCAACACCAGCGGCGACGGCGTGCGCATCTACATCGGCCGCGAGGAGACCTTCCTGCGGGTTCCGGGCGACTACACCTATGTCATCCGCTACGAAACCACCCGCCAGATCCGCTTCTTCGACGATCACGACGAGGTGAACTGGAACGTCACGGGCAATCAATGGGCGTTTCCGATCGACAGGGCCGTCGCCCGCGTGGTGCTCCCCGACGGCGAAACCGCCGAGCGCTGGACGGCCTACACCGGGGGATACGGCGCGCGCGGCGATGCCTTCACCGCGCGCCCCGAGGACGGCGCCGCGAGCGTGCTCTTTTCGACGACGCGCGCGTTGGCTGCCGGCGAGGGGCTGACGGTGGTCGTTGCCCTGCCGAAGGGCGCGGTGGCCGAGCCGACGGCGGATGAAAAGGCGCTCTACTGGCTCTCCGATCATCGCGCCGAACTGCTTGCCGGTCTCGGCGGTCTTCTGGTGCTCGTCTATTACTTCGGCACGTGGTGGCTCGTCGGTCGCGATCCGCCGCGCGGCGTTGTCTTTCCCCGCTTCGCGCCGCCGAAGGGCGTGTCGCCGGCGCTCGCGGCCTATGTCCACGACAAGGGCTTCGGCGATGGCGGCTGGAAGGCGCTGTCCGCCGCCTGCCTCAACCTCGCGGTCCACGGCCATCTGCGGCTGGAGGATGTCGACGCCGATCTGACGCTGATCCGCAGCGCGGAGGCCTCCGCCAAACAGGCGGGCCTGCCGCATGGCGAGGCCGCTGTTCGAAAGTTCCTCGACAGCCGCGGCGCGCCGCTGACGCTCAACGAGGCGAACGGCACCTCGGTCAAGTCGCTGGGGAGCCGTTTCCGCAGCGCCATCGAAGACGAGAACCGCAACCGTTACTTCAAGGCCAACCGCCTCTATCTCGTTCCGGGCATCGCGCTGAGCGTGCTGACGATCTTCGCGCTGCTCGCCTTCGGCAACCTGAGCGAGGACGAGATCGTCCTGCTGGTGCCGATCGCGATGTTGACGGTCTTCGGGGTCATTGCCTCGGTGAACATCGGCCGCTCCTTGCGTCGCGCGCGCGGTCTGGGCGCGCGCATCGCGCTCGTCTTCGTGTTCTTCGCCTTCGTGGCCATGGGCATGGTATCCGGGGTGCTCACGGTGTTCGAGGCCGACGAGGGGCTTCCCTTCCTGCCGGCGGTCGCCGTCGGACTGCTGGCGGTCAATCTGCTGTTCTACTTTCTGCTCGGCGCCCCCACGGCGCTGGGGCGCGCGGTGATGGACGAGATCGACGGGCTGAAGATGTATCTCGAGGTCGCCGAGGAAGAGCGGATGAACATGGCCGGCCACCCCGAGATGAGCCCGTCGCATTTCGAGACGCTGTTGCCCTATGCGGTGGCGCTCGGTGTCGAGAAGCCGTGGAGCCGGGCGTTTCAGGCGTGGCTGGCGACGGCCGCCGGCGCGGCGGTCGCGGCGGGCTACGCGCCGACCTGGTATTCGGGCGGCCGCTTCGACATCGGTGACGTCGCCGGATCCCTCGGGGATACCGCCGGCGCCATGGCGGGAAGCTTCTCCTCCTCCGTGCCGGCGCCGAAATCGTCGAGTTCCGGATTTTCCGGCGGCGGCGGCTTCTCCGGCGGCGGGGGCGGTGGAGGCGGCGGCGGGGGTTGGTAGACGCTGCTCCGTGTCGCCCTGCCGCGCGCCAAGGGGTGACATTTCGCACGGCCCTTGCTAACGGGATCGCCAGACGCTGCAAGGCGCGCCCGCGCGCCGATCACCCGAACCTTCGAGACGCCCCATGCCCGATCTTCTCCTGGAGCTTTTCAGCGAGGAAATTCCCGCCCGCATGCAACGCAAGGCCGGCGAGGACCTGAAGACCCGCGTGACCAATGCGCTGGTCGACGCCGGGCTCACCTACGAGGGCGCCAAGGCCTTCGTCACGCCGCGCCGTCTGGCGCTGCAGATTGCCGGGCTGCCGGCCGGCTCCAAAGCCACGCGCGAGGAGCGAAAGGGCCCGCGCGTCGGTGCCCCGGACAAGGCGGTCGAGGGCTTTCTGCGCGGTGCGGGGCTGGCCTCCATCGAGGACGCCGAAATCCACACCGACCCGAAGAAGGGTGACTTCTACGTCGCGGTGATCGAGAAGCCGGGCCGCGCGACGCCGGAGATCGTCGCCGAGGTCATGCCGGCAATCGTGAAGGATTTCCCCTGGCCGAAATCCATGCGCTGGGGCACCGGCACCTTGCGCTGGGTGCGGCCGCTGCATTCCATCGTCGCCATGTTCGGCCCCGAAACCGAGGAGCCGGAAGTGGTGCTCTTCGAGGTCGACGGCATCGTCTCGGGCAGGACGACGCGCGGCCACCGCTTCCATGCGCCCGACGCCTTCGAGGTGCGCCGGCTCGACGACTACATGGACAAGCTGGAGAAGGCGAAGGTCGTGCTCGACGCCGACCGGCGCAAGGACATCATCGCTCATGACGCGCGCGACCGGGCGATGGCGCTCGGTCTCGAACTCGTGGAGGACGAGGGCCTGCTGGAAGAGGTCGCGGGACTGGTCGAATGGCCGGTGGTGCTGACCGGCAGCTTCGACGAGACCTTCCTGCAATTGCCCGACGAGGTGATCCGCCTGACGATCCGCGCGAACCAGAAGTGCTTCGTGCTCAGGGATCCGGCGACGGGCGCGCTGTCCAACCGCTTCGTCGCGGTCGCCAACATCGAGGCCCCGGACGGGGGCAAGACGATCATCGCCGGCAACGAGAAGGTCATCCGCGCGCGTCTCTCCGACGCCTGGTTCTTCTGGGAAACGGACCTCAAGGCGCCGCTGGAAAGCCGCCTGCCGAAGCTCGACGACGTGGTCTTCCACGAAAAGCTCGGCAGCCAGGGCGCGCGGGTCAACCGGCTCGAGGCGCTGGCCCGCACGCTGGCGCCGGCCGTCGGCGCGGATGTCGACAAGGCCGGCCGCGCCGCGCGTCTCGCCAAGGCCGATCTGCCGACGCAGATGGTCTACGAGTTCCCCGAGCTTCAGGGCCAGATCGGGCGCACCTACGCGGAGCTTCAGGGCGAGGATGCCTCCGTCGCAACGGCCATCGAGGACCACTACAAGCCGCAAGGCCCCTCCGACGACGTGCCGAGCGATCCCGTCGCCATTGCGGTGGCGCTCGCCGACAAGCTCGATCTCCTGACCGGCTTCTGGGCCATCGACGAGAAGCCGACCGGCTCCAAGGATCCCTTCGCGCTCAGACGGGCGGCGCTGGGCGTGCTCCGCATCGTTCTGGAGAACGGATTGCGGCTGCGCCTGCTGGATTGGTTCAAGGCCGCCAACGCGGCGATGGACGCGCAGGACGGGGCGCTCGCGCTCGACCTCCTCGCCTTCTTCGGCGACCGTCTGAAGGTCCATCTCAAGGACGAGGGCGCGCGCCATGACCTGATCGATGCGGTCTTCGCGCTCGAGGGTCAGGACGATCTCTTGATGGTGGTGAAGCGCGTCGAGGCGCTCGGTGCCTTTCTGGCGACCGACGACGGCTCGAACCTCTTGGCCGGCACCAAGCGCGCGGCCAACATCCTGCGCGCGGAGGAAAAGAAGGAGGGCGCGCCGATCGAGGGCGCGCCGCATGCCGACCATCTGGTCGAGCAGGCGGAGATCGATCTGGCGGCGGCCATCGACACGGCGCGCGCCGACATGCGCGACGCGCTGGCCCGGGAAGACTTCGAAGGCGCGATGACGGCGCTTGCCGGCCTGCGCGCGCCCGTCGACCGCTTCTTCGACGATATCCTGGTGAATGCCGAGGATGCCGATCTGCGGCTCAACCGTCTGCGGCTGCTCGCCGAAATCCGCGAGGCGACGCGCACGGTGGCGGATTTTTCCAAGATCGCGGGTTAAGCGCGCCGCCACACTCCGCGTCATCCCGGCCGCAGCGCAGCGGAGAGCCGGGATCCATTGGCAACCTCTGCGGTTCCGCGTGGGGCCGATGCGTCCGCGTTCCGGTATCTGCCGTGGACTCCGGCGATGTGGATTGGATCCCGGCTCGGGGGCCGGGATGACGTCGGTGAGTGAGGCTTGCGCCCGGCGTCACTCCGGCCGTAGCGCAACGGAGAGCCGGAAAGACGCCATCCGTCTCGCTGCGGTGGGTTTTTGCCACGCGGTGGGGGTGAAGCGTGCCGAAGGCACGGTGTCGGCCGTGTCCGTCTCCGCCTCGCCCCTGGCAAGCGGACCCGCCGCCACACTCCGCGTCATCCCGGCCGCAGCGCAGCGGAGAGCCGGGATCCATTGGCAACCTCTGCGGTTCCGCGTGGGGCCGATGCGTCCGCGTTCCGGTATCTGCCGTGGACTCCGGCGATGTGGATTGGATCCCGGCTCGGGGGCTGGGATGACGTCGGTGAGTGAGGCTTGCGCCCGGCGTCACTCCGGCCGTAGCGCAACGGAGAGCCGGAAAGACGCCATCCGTCTCGCTGCGGTGGGTTTTTGCCACGCGGTGGGGGTGAAGCGTGCCGAAGGCACGGTGTCGGCCGTGTCCGTCTCCGCCTCGCCCCTGGCAAGCGGACCCGCCGCCACACTCCGCGTCATCCCGGCCGCAGCGCAGCGGAGAGCCGGGATCCATTGGCAACCTCTGCGGTTCCGCGTGGGGCCGATGCGTCCGCGTTCCGGCATCTGCCGTCGACCCTGGCGACGTGGATTGGATCCCGGCTCGGGGGCCGGGATGACGTCGGTGGATGCGGCTCGTGCCCGGCGTCACTCCGCCGGCGTGCCGGCGAGCCGGGGCACCGGGCGTTCCTTGATCGGCCAGTGCACGAGGGCGGCGAAGACCCCGAGCGCGATGCCCGCCCACCAGATCGGGTCGTAGGAGCCGGTCTGGTCGTAGAGCCGTCCGCCGAGCCACACGCCGAGAAACGCGCCGACCTGGTGGGAGAAGAACACGAAGCCGAAGAGCGTCGCCATGTAGCGCGGGCCGAACATCACGGCCACGAGACCGGAGGTCGGCGGCACGGTCGACAGCCACAGGAAGCCCATGGTCGCGGCGAAGGCGAGCACGGCGAGCGGCGTCGGCGGCACTATCAGGAAGACGGCGATGGCCACCGCCCGACCGAGGTAGATCAGCGACAGGAAATAGGGCTTGGAATAGCGCCCGCCAATGTAGCCGGCGGCGAGCGCGCCGAAGATGTTGCAGAAACCGATCAGCGCGATGGCCACCGCGCCCCAGCTCGGGTCGAGCCCCAGATCCACGATATAGGGCGGCAGGTGCACGGTGATGAAGGCGACGTGAAAGCCGCAGACGAAAAAGCCGAAGGTCAGCAGCAGGAAACCGCGCGTGCCGAATGCTTCGGCCAGCGCCTCGCCGAGCGACTGGTCGGCCTCGCCGGCGTGGGCCGGCAGGGCCTGCGGCTTGCCCTTGAGCGCGACGGAGAGGAACGGCACCAGCGCGACGATGCCGGCCATGATGAGCAGCGTGGTCTGCCAGCCGAAGCCGTCGATCAGCGCCTGGCCGAGCGGGGCGAAGAGAAACTGGCCGAAGGAGCCCGCCGCCGTGCCGATGCCGAAGGCAATCGAGCGCTTTTCCGGCGTGACGCTGCGGCCGAAGGCGGCGAGCGCCAGCGAGAAGGAGGAAAAGGCGATGCCGAGCCCGACCATGACGCCCGCCGAGACATGCAGCCACAGCGGCGCCTCGACGTAAGCCATCAGCACCAGCCCGGCGATATAGACGAGCGCGCCGAGCGTGAGCGTGCGCGCGGTGCCGTAGCGGTCGGCGATCATGCCGGCGATGGGCTGTCCGGCGCCCCACATCAGGTTCTGGATGGCGAGCGCCAGCGAGAACACCTCGCGCGACCAGTCCCGCGCCTCGGTCATCGGCGTGAGGAACAGACCGAGCGCGGAGCGCGGGCCGAAGCCGATCAGCGCGATGAGACAGCCGCAGACGATGATCAGCGGCACATTGGGGCCGTCCCGAAAGCGGGCAGGGCGGGGGGAAGCGGTCATGAGGCAATTCCGGACGAGGGGCGTGTCAGTGCGCGGCGCGTACCGCATTGCGCATAAGATGCCGTGATCGACCGGGCAAGACCAATCAAATACTGTGATGGATGTTCGGGCACGTCCGGATCGGTCCCCGCTGTCCGTCTCCGGTGTCG
Organism: Stappia sp.; assembly: GCF_040110915.1. Taxonomy (NCBI): domain Bacteria; kingdom Pseudomonadati; phylum Pseudomonadota; class Alphaproteobacteria; order Hyphomicrobiales; family Stappiaceae; genus Stappia; species Stappia sp. The sequence continues at coordinate 440,638 of NZ_CP157793.1, forward strand.
CGCCTGCTGGCGGAGCGGCCGCAGAAAGAGTTTGGCAACCGGGGTCGGCGGGCCTATATATACGCACAACGAGCACAACCGTCGGCTAAGGCCGCGTTTTTTAAACGTCCGGTTATGCTCATAATGAGCATAAAGCGCCCCGCACAAGACGCGTGACGCTCAGGGTCGAGAGGGCCGCCTTCGGGCGCGCCCGGATCAGTCAAGGGAGGTCGTCATGACGACCACGCTTCTTTCTGCCGACACGCACGCCACCGCCACGCGGGCGCCGCGTCGCGACGCCACGGCCGCCGGCTTCGCCCCGGTCGAGCGTCCCGCGCTCGACTACACGCCGGAGATCGCCGCCGAGACCGCGCCGATCTACGAGAAGGTCAAGGACTTCGTGCCGGAGATCGAATGGCCGGTGCTGGCGCCGGTGATCCATGCGATCAACGTGCTGAAGAAAGAGCGCAACGCCGTCATCCTGGCGCATAACTACATGACGCCGGAGATCTTCCACGGCGTCGCCGACATCGTCGGCGACAGTCTGGCGCTCGCCAAGGAAGCGGCGAAGACCGATGCCGATGTGATCGTGCAGTGCGGCGTGCACTTCATGGCCGAGACGGCGAAGATCCTGAGCCCGGAGAAGACCGTGCTCATCCCGGACATGAAGGCGGGCTGTTCGCTCGCCGAATCGATCACCGCCGCCGACGTGCGCGGGCTTCGCGAGAAGCACCCGGGCGTGCCCATCGTCACCTATGTGAACACCTCGGCCGACGTGAAGGCGGAATGCGACATCTGCTGCACCTCGGCCAACGCGGTGCAGGTGGTGGAAAGCCTCGGCGCGCCGAAGGTGCTGCTCATTCCCGACCAGTATCTGGCGGCCAATGTCGCGCGCCAGACCGACGTGGAGATCCTCACCTGGGCCGGTGCCTGCGAGGTGCACGAGCGCTTCACGCCCGAGGAACTGCGCGAATATCGCGCCATCGAGCCGGACGTGAAGATCATCGCCCACCCCGAGTGCCCGCCCGAGGTGGTCGACGAGGCCGACTTCTCCGGCTCCACCGGCGGCATGATCGACTGGGTGAAGACCAATCTGCCGAAGAAGGTCATGCTGGTCACCGAGTGCTCGATGGCCGACAACATCGCCTCGGAAACGCCGGGCGTCGACTATGTGCGGCCCTGCAACCTGTGCCCGCACATGAAGCGCATCACGCTGTCGAAGATCCTGGATTCGCTGGTGGAGATGCGCGAGGAAGTGACGGTCGATCCCGAGATTGCCGCCCGCGCCCGCCAGTCCGTGGAGCGCATGATCCACCTGAAGAGCTGAGGCGCGTCGCGCTTTCCCCTGGCGCGCTCCCCTGTGCGCGCTCTTTCCTGCGCGCCCGGGCCATGTGACGGTCCGGGCGCGGGACGTCCGCGACAGGCCGCCGGGGGCGTATCCTCTCCCCGCCGCGCCCCGGACGCCGGACCCTTCATCCCGGACCCTCGTTTCATGTCCCTCGCATCCCCCGCAAGCGCTCATATCGACGATGTCGTCATTCTCGGCGGCGGCCTGACCGGCCTGTTCTGCGCGCTCAAGCTCGCGCCGCGCCCGGTCACGGTGCTCTCCGCGGCCCCCATCGGCGAGGGCGCGTCCTCGTCCTGGGCGCAAGGCGGCATCGCGGCCGCCGTCTCCGACGAGGACAGCGCCGCCGCGCATGCCGAAGACACCATCGCCGTGGGCGGCGGGCTTTGCGCGGAAAAGATCGTCCGGCTGATGACCGAGGAGGCGGGCGAGCGCATCCGCGACCTGCTCGGCTACGGCGTTCCCTTCGACACCGATCTGGAAGGCCGGCTCCAGTTGTCGCGCGAGGCGGCGCATTCGGTCAATCGCATCGTGCGGGTCAAGGGCGACATGGCTGGACGCGCGATCATGGATGCGCTGGTGGCGGCGGTGCGCAAGACGCCGTCGATCCGCGTCGTGGAGGGCTATCTCGGCGAGGAACTGCTGCACGAGGGGCGCCTCGTCACCGGTGTGCTGGCGCGCAAGCGCGGCGATCGTCAGCGTCTGGCCTTTCCCGCGCGCGCCGTGGTGCTGGCGGCCGGCGGCGTCGGCCATCTCTATGCGGTGACCACCAACCCGCGCGAGGCGAACGGGCAGGGGCTGGCGATGGCGGCGCGCGCCGGCGCGATCATCGCGGATGCGGAATTCGTGCAGTTTCACCCCACCGCGCTGGATGTCGGGCAGGACCCGGCGCCGCTCGCCTCCGAGGCGCTGCGCGGCGAGGGGGCAACGCTCGTCAACGCCGCCGGCGCCCGCTTCATGGAGGCTGTCGATCCGCTCAAGGAGTTGGCCCCGCGCGATGTGGTCGCCCGCGCCGTCGCCACCGAGATCCGCGAGGGGCGCGGCGCCTTCCTCGATTGCCGCAGGGCCCCGGGCGCGGCCTTCCCGGACAAGTTCCCGACCGTCTTCGCCGCCTGCCGCGCGGCGGGCATCGACCCGACCCGTGAGCCGATCCCGGTCGCGCCGGCGGAGCATTACCACATGGGCGGCGTGCTGACCGACGCCAACGGGCGCACCTCCCTCGACAATCTCTGGGCGGCCGGGGAGGTCGCCTCCAGCGGAGCGCACGGGGCCAACCGGCTGGCGTCCAACTCGCTGCTGGAGACGGTGGTCTTCGCCGCGCGCATCGCCGAGGACATCCAGAACCAGATGCCCAATCCGCGCACCGCCCACTGGCCGGAGCTCGACGACAGCATCCAGGAGGCGACCCGGCGCAACGAGGTGGAGCGCGACGCCATCACCGTGTTGCGCGAGGTCATGAGCGCCCGCGTCGGCGTGGTGCGCGATGCGGACGGGCTCACCGGCGCGCTCGCCGTGATCGACGCGCTGGAAGCCCGCTGCACCCGCCGCTCGATCCGCAACATGATGCTGACCGCCAAGGTGATCGCGGCGGCCGCGCTGTTGCGCCGCGAAAGCCGGGGCGGCCACTGGCGCGTCGATTTCCCGCAAGCGGACCCGGCGTTTGCCCGCCGGTCCTTCCTGACGCTGGGCGACGTGGAGCGCGTGGTGCGCGCGGCCGCCGAGAGTGAGACCGGACGCGCGGCGGTCGCGGCGCGAGGGTTGCGCGAAGGAGACACGTCATGAGCGCCATTGCCAATCGTCCGGTGCTGCCGGCGCTGATGATCGAGGACGCGGTGAAGGCCGCGCTCCTGGAGGACTGGGGCCGGGCCGGCGACATCACCGCCCAGGCGACGCTCGGGCCCGACCTCACCGCGCGGGCGGTGATCGCCGCGCGCCAGCCGGGCGTGCTGGCCGGTCTGGAGATCGCCGCCACCGCCTTCCGGCTGAGCGATCCGGCCATCGCGGTCGAGCCGGTCCTGAGCGACGGCGATGCCGTCGCGCCGGGCAATGTGGCGCTGCGTGTGGAAGGGCCGGCGCGCGCTGTTCTGTCGGCGGAACGCGTGGCGCTCAATTTTCTCGGCCATCTGTCGGGCGTCGCGACGGCGACGCAGGCCTTCGCGTCGCGCATCGCCCACACGAAGACGCGGGTGGTCTGCACCCGCAAGACGACGCCGGGCCTGCGCGCCTTCGAGAAATACGCCGTGCGCTGCGGCGGCGGGGCCAATCACCGCTTCGGTCTCGACGATGCGATCCTGATCAAGGACAACCACATCGCGGTCTCCGGCGGCGTGCGCGCGGCCATCGAGGCCGCGCGGGCCTTCGCCGGGCATCTGGTGAAGGTGGAGGTCGAGGTGGACACGCTGGGGCAATTGCGCGAGGCGCTCGACGCGGGCCCCGACGTGGTGATGCTCGACAACATGGCGCCCGACACCCTGCGCGAGGCGGTCGAAATCGCCGGCGGGCGGGTGCTGCTGGAAGCCTCGGGGGGCGTGACGCTGGACACGGTCGCCGCGATCGCCGAGACGGGCGTCGATCTGGTGTCAGTCGGCTGGATCACCCATTCCGCCCCTGTGCTCGATCTCGGGCTGGATATCGCCCTCGATGGCCTGCCGGGCTGAGCGGCGTCACGTCTCGTTCGCATCCCTTTCCGTCGATTGCTCCGGCGCGCCGAGCATCACCTTGGCGACCTCGGTGAAGGTGTCGGCGACCCAGGTCGCCGGCAGATGCTGCGCGCGCGCCAGCGCCACGCGGTGCGGCGGCAGGCGCTCCTCAAGCTGGAGATGGACCACGTCCCCGCCGTCGTAGGTCTGCCGATAGGGCAGTTCGGTCGCGAGCAAACCGACGCCGAGCCGGTTCGCCACCATCGAGCGCACCATCTCGATCGATCCGGTCTCCAGCGCGATGGTCGGCGACAGGCCCTGCGCCTGAAGGATCGACAGAAAGTAACCGCGGCTTTGCGGCAGGTTCACCAGGATGAGTCGATCGGCGACGAGCCGGGCGAGCGATACCCGCCCGGCCCCGGCAAGCGGGTGGTCCGTCGCCACCAGCGCATAAGGCGGCACCTCGACGAGCGGGGTCAGCGTCACCTCGGTGCCGGCGCCGAAGTCGTAGACCAGAGCCAGATCGATCCGCCCCTCTTCCAGCCAGCGGTGGAGCGTTTCCAGATCCGCCTCGTGCAGGCGCACGCGGGCATTGGGCACCTGCGCGCGAAAGGCCCGGATGAGGCGCGGCACATAGCGCGGCCCGAGCGTCGAGAAGACGCCGAGATCGAGCGTCGGCGGCAGGGTCGTGCCTTCGGCCGCGCCGGCGAGCAGCGCATGGGTCTGCGCCCTGAGACTGCGAAACGCCACCAGCTTCTCCCGGCCGAAGGGCGTCGGCGTCATGCCCTGACCGGCGGCGCGCAGGAAGAGCGGCTGGCCCAGCACCTCTTCCAGCCGCGCCACCGCGAGCGAGACCGAGGGCTGCGACACGTTGAGACGGCGCGCGGCCGCCGCCGTGCTGCCGGTCTCGGCCACGGCGATCACATAGTCGAGCTGGCGGAAGCTCAAGGGTATAGGCAACATCTATTGAGTTTATGACAATACTGTATTTCTGGCTATAGCCCTGCCGTGCCTATCCTCGTCGGATGACTGACCGGACCACGAAGGCGCAAGGAGCGACGGCATGAGCGAGGCGAACGGGGCGAAACCGCTCGACGGGGCGAAACCGCTCGACGGGGTAAGGGTTCTCGATTTCACCCGCGTGCTGGCGGGGCCCTATTGCACGGCGATGCTGGCGGACCTCGGCGCCGACGTGATCAAGATCGAGGGACCGAAGGGCGACGATTACCGCCACATCGGCCCGTTCCGCGACGGCGAGAGCCTCCTGTTCCAGACGGTGAACCGGGGCAAGCGCTCCATCGCGCTCGATCTGAAGGACCCGAAGGCGGTCGCCCGGGTCAAGGCGCTGGCGCGCTCCGCCGACATGGTGGTCGAGAACTTCCGCCCCGGCGTGATGGCGCGCCTCGGGCTTGGCCCCAACGACCTGCGCGCGGTCAACCCGCGCCTCGTCTATGTCAGCGTCTCGGGTTTCGGTCAGACCGGGCCGGACGTGAAGCGGCCGGCCTATGACATCATCGTTCAGGCGCTGTCGGGTCTGATGCATGTCACCGGCGAGCCGGACGGCCCGCCCACCATGATCGGCGAGGCGGTCGGCGATGTGGCCGGCGGGCTTTTCGCCGCCTTCGGCGCCATGGTCGCGCTCTACGACCGGGAACGGACCGGGCAGGGGCGTCACGTGGATCTCGCGCTGTTCGACGCGCTCGTGTCCATGATGCCGACGGCGGCCGCGCGTGTGCTCCTGGCCGGCGACGAGCCGATGCGCACCGGCAACCGCCACGCGTTGTCGGCGCCCTTCGGCACCTATCGCGCGGCGGACGGGCATTTCGCCCTGGCCGTGCTCAACGACCGGCTGTTCGAGGCCTTCGCCCATGTGCTGGGCGACGAGGGCCTGGCCTGCGACCCGCGCTTTGCAAGCGATGCGCTGCGCCGCGAGAACGAGCCGGCGCTGGCCACCCTCATCGAGGGCTGGGCCTCGGACATGACCATGGACCAGGTGGTGGAGCGCCTCGGCGAGGCGGGCATTCCCGCCGCGCCCATTCGCACCGCCGGCGAGGCCTGGCGCTCGGAACAGGTCGTGGCACGCGGGCTGACGCGGGCGGTCGAGGACTCGACGCTCGGCGCGATGTTGCTGCCCGAACAGCCCGTTCATTTCTCCGGTGCGGCGCGCGGCGGTGGCCGCTCCGCCCCCCGGCTCAATCAACATGAAGCCGAGATCCTCGGCGACCTCGATGCGGGAGACGCGTGATGACCCTGACCCTCAACGACGCCGAAACTGCGATTGTCCGCGAGATCGAGAAGTTTTCCGAAAACGTGCTGAAGCCGCAGGCCGCGCGTCTCGACGAGGAAAGCGCCTTCGCCACCTGCCATCTGCCGGCCATGGCCGAGATGGGCCTGATGGGCATGAACCTGCCCGAGGCGCACGGCGGCGTCGCCCTTTCCGGTCCGGCGCTCTACCGGGCGGTGGAACTGATCGCCGGCGCCTGCGGCTCCACCGCGTCGATGCTGACGGCGCATTTCCTGGCGACCGATTCGCTGCTGATCGGCGGCGACGAAGCGCAATGCGCCCGCCTGCTGCCCGATGCGGCCGCCGGCACGAAGCTCGGCGCCTTCGCGTTGACCGAGCCGGAGGCGGGCTCCAACCCCGCCGACATGCGCAGCTTCGCCGTGCCCGAGGGCGACGGCTACCGCCTCAAGGGCTCCAAGTGCTTCATCTCCAACGCCGGCGCGGCCGACTTCCTTGTGGTCTATGCCAAGACCGACCGTGAGGCCGGCGCGCGCGGCGTCAGCGCCTTCATCGTCGAGCCGAAGGTCACCGAGGGCATCGACATCGGACCGTGCGAAAAGACGATGGGTCTGCGCGGCGGACATGTCTTCAGCCTGTCCTTCGACTGTTTCGTGCCGGCGGAAAACCGCCTCGGCGCCGAAGGCTCCGGGTTCCGCACCGCGATGAAGGTGCTCGACAACGGCCGAATCGAGGTCGCCGCGCAGGCGACCGGCATCGCGGCGGCCGCGCTGGAGGCGGCGATCGACTATGCAAAGGAGCGCAAGGTCGGCGGCCATCCGATCGCCGATTTCCAGGGCCTGCAATGGATGCTGGCCGACATGGCGACCGATCTGGCGGCCGCCCGCGCGCTCGGCCACCAGGCGGCGACCCTGCGCGGCAGCGGGCAGCGCTATTCGCAGGAATCCGCGCTGGCCAAGCTCTACGCGAGCGAGGCCGCCTGGCGCATCGCCGACAAGGCGCTGCAGATCCACGGCGGCTACGGCTACACGCGCGACTGGCCGCTGGAGCGCTACCTGCGCGACCTCAGGATCTTCCGCATCTACGAGGGCTCGTCGGAAATCCAGCGCACGATCATCGCCCGCGCGCTGCTCGCCTGAGGCGCGGACGCATCAAACGGTTCGGCGGGCCGGGTTGCACCCGCCCGCCGCGGCGCTATGCTTTTCGGCGTCAGTCATTTGCGTGGGGGCGCCATGCCGAGATTTGCCGCCAACCTGAGCATGCTCTTCACCGAACGCCCCTTTCTCGAGCGCTTCGCGGCCGCCGCCGAGGCCGGTTTCGAGGGCGTCGAGTTCCTGTTTCCCTATGACCACGAGATGGCCGACCTGGTGGCGGCGCGTGACGCGGCGGGGGTCGAACAGGTGCTGCACAATCTTCCCCCCGGCGACTGGGAGGCGGGCGAGCGCGGCATCGCGATCCTGCCCGACCGGGTGGAGGAGTTTCGCGACGGGGTGGAGACGGCGCTGCGCTACGCGAGCGTGCTCGGCTGCAGGCAGCTCAACTGTCTGGCCGGCATCACACCGGAGGACGCCGACCCTCTGGAACTGGAGGCGACCTTCGTCGCGAACCTGCGCTATGCCGCCGAGCGGCTCGGCGAGGTCGGCATCCGCCTGTTGATCGAGCCGATCAACACCCGCGACATGCCGGGATTCTATCTCTCCACCTCCGCTCAGGCGCTGGCGGTGATGGACGCGGTCGGTTCGGACAATCTCTTCCTGCAATACGACATCTATCACATGCAGGTGATGGAGGGGGATATCGCCGCGCGCCTCGGCGCGCTGCTGCCGCGCATCGCGCATGTCCAGTTCGCCGACACGCCGGGCCGGCACGAGCCGGGCACGGGCGAATTGAACTTCCCCTTTCTCTTCGCCTATCTCGACCGCATCGGCTACGCGGGATGGGCAAGCGCGGAGTATCGCCCGCGCGGGGGCACGGACGAAAGCCTCGCCTGGCTTGCGGCGGCGCGCGCCGGGAGCCCGTGATCAGACCACGGTCAGCGACGGCTGCAGCGGCGTCACCGGCGTGGCGACGGGATCTGGAAGCCCGTCCGCGCTGCCGAAGGTGCCGAGCGCAAGGCCGCTGTCGGCGGTCTTGGCCTGTTTCTTGAGGCGGGCGATGTGGTTGCTCAGCAGGTCGAGGTTGTCGATCGACAATCCCTTGGGGATATGCAGCACCGCGATGGAGCAGGTCAGCAGCGGGTAGCGCATGGGCCGGCCCGCGCGATCCTCGGCGACGATATAGCCCTGCCTGCGGTGGTCCGCCTGATACAGGCTTTCCACCTGCCGGGCGAACTCCGCGCGCAGGTCCCGCATCAGCATTTCGAGGCGATCCGGCGTCCATTCCGCGAGGCCGACGAAGAAGTCGTCGCCGCCGATGTGGCCCACGAAATTTCGCGAGGTGTCGAGCCGGCGCTTCAGCAGGTCCGACATCATCATCAGCGCCCGGTCGCCGATGCGGAAGCCGTAAGCGTCGTTGAAGGGCTTGAAGTTGTCGAAGTCGAGATAGCAGAAGGCGCGCTCGACATCGGAGCGGCCGCAGGCCTGCGTGACGTGATCGGAGATCGCGGCGTTGCCCGGCAGCTTGGAGAGCGGGTTCTGGTCCTGCGCGATCCGGAGCCGCGCCTCGTTCGACAGCTTGAGCAGCGCGTTGGGCAGCAGGCATCCGAGGTAGCGCCCGCCGTCGGTGATGACGACACCGTCGCTCAGCTCCTCGCTGGCGATGTCGATCAGGCGGGCGACGGGCGCGTTCACGTCGGCGATCGCGCAGGGGCGGACGAACCGCTTGAGATGATTGTCGATGGTCGGATTGATCAGCAGATCGCGGCCGTAGGACAGATAGAGAAAGGACTTGAGATCGGACTCGCGGATGATGCCGCGCGGCTCGTCGCGGGCGTCGAGCACGGGCAGGATCGACTGCGTCGGATTGGCGCGGAAGATCTCCAGCGCCTCCGCGACGTCGGCCGACTGACGGATCGGGGTGAGCGTCACGGTCTCGCGCTTGAGCAGATCCGCATCCTCGCCCCGGCGCGACGTGCTGCGTTGCGCAAGCTCGGTGATCTCGGAGTAGCAGGTACGCGCGTCGCCCGGGTCCGTGAAGGGCCGCGCGACGAGATAGCCCTGCACCAGGTCGCAGCCGACGTCGCGACAGGCGCGCAGCTCCGAGGGCGTCTCCACCCCTTCGGCCACGACCTGAATGCCGAGCACATGCGCCAGATCGACGACGCTCGAGACGAAGAGACGCTTGCGGGCGTCCTTCTCCAGGGCGGTGATGAAGAAGCGGTCGATCTTCAGCACGCCCGGATCGTACTGGTAGAGCAGGCGCAACTGGGAATGGCCCTGACCGAAATCGGCGATGGCGAAGCTGAAGTCGGCGTCGCGGGCGGCGGCGACGACCGTGTGCAGACGCTCTTCAGAGGCGCGTGCGTCGAGCTCCGGGATCTCGAGACAGAAATTGCGGGGCGACAGGTCGTGCTCGCGCGCCGCATGGAGGATCGGGGCGAGGGGATCGCGCGCCAGCGACAGGGTACGAATGTCGATGTTGAGGAACAGCCGCGTTTTCGTCGCATCCGCGAGCCGCGCGAACTTGGCGATGGCCTTGCGATGCAGCAGCGCCTCCAGATGCGGCAGGCAGGCGATCTCCGCGGCGAAGTCGAAGATCTCGCAGGGTCTGGAGAAGTCGAGCGCCTCCACCCCGCGCAGCAGTGCTTCGTAGCCCTGCACCGTGCCGTCGCGGATGTCGACGATGGGCTGAAGGGCATAATCGAGCGACGCCTCGAGACGCGCCAGAAACAGGCTCGTGTTGCGATTGGACCGCCACGCCTGGGTCAGCATGTCGATGTCAGTGCTCATCCAAAGTCCCTCATGCGGGAGGCGTGAGCGTCGGCGGGGAAACCCCGACGTTTCGGTACGCTGCCACACGTCGCCGCGAAACGGATATCAGGCCGCAATGTCATGTCATCGAAGTTCGAAGGAAACGCCTCCGACTTCGGTCGAATTTTAAACACGTCCCACACCCGGCGGATCGCCGGGCCCGGCCACGCAAAAGCTGCTCGCTCCGAGCGCGCGAACACTAGACGCGACCGGTTAAACCTATGTTTCCCTGAAAGCGATTCGCACGCGCCGATCCGCCCGCGCGGCAAAAATCCGCGTGCGACGGGGGAAATCGGCGAACTGCGGGGACGACGGCGACCCGGCGCTTGCACGAGTCGCCCGGGCGTGCTGGGCCGTCAGCTCCAGCCGCCGCGCAGCGTCTGATAGAAGATGTGCTGGCCGATGCGCTCCAGGCGCTTCATCGAGCGCGCCCAGCGCGGGCTGACGTAGGTCGCGTGATAGTGGGTCGAGGCGCCCACGGCTTCCAGATAGCGCTTGCCGGACACCGTCTCCCGGGCCACCTTCTGCGCCGTCTCCCACTGCGGCTTCTCGGTGATGCGGTCGCGGATGCGGTCGCAGGCGAAGGAGAACTGGCAGCGGTTGTAGAGGTGGCGGTTCTGATAGACGACCTTGCAGATGGTGTTCGGATAGGCCGGGTTGCGCACCCGGTTGAGCACGACCTGGGCAACGGCGACCTGGCCGTTGAGCGGCTCGCCGCGGGCCTCGAAATAGACCGCCTCGGCAAGGCAGCGCTGCTCCTTGGCGGTGATCACGTTTGCTGGCAGCGGCGCGGTGGCCCACCAGAAGGGATCGCCCTCGCGCTTGGCCTCGCGGGAGAGCTCCTCCTTGATCGCATTGCCGCCGAGCAGCGCCTCGAAGGGCGCGCGCACGTCGTCGAGCTGGTCCGGCGCATAGGCCGAGGCGAGCGACATGCTGGTGGCGGCCGCGTTGCGGGCAACCGCCATCCGCGTCAGATCGAGCGGCGAGGCGAGGCCCTTCTCCTTGGCCTTGGCGATCATCGCGGCCGTGCCTTCCGGCATCTGCGGACGCACGAAGGCGACGCGCGGCAGCGCGGAGGCGTCGCGCGCGCCGATCAGGCTGTTCATGGCGTAGACCGAGCCGGCGGCGACGCCGACCATCTGCCGGTCGGGGGCGAGCGACACGAAGCGGTCCCCCTTGGCGGCGCGGTTGACCGGGGTTTCGGCCGGCAATGTGTCGGGCTTGGCGTCCTTGACGAGCGATTCCAGGCCGCGCACCACCGCCGGGTCCGTGCCGGGCGCGGCGTTGGTCACGGCATAATCGGGCGTGTCGCCGCCGGTGGCGCGCGACGCGTCGGCGAGCACCAGGCTCGGCGCCACGCTGGTCGCATGCGGCGCGGCCTCGATGGCGGACATCCAGCGCGGGGCATCGCCGCGCGTCGCCTCGATCAGCGCGGTCGTGTCCTGCTCGGCGATCGTCCCGGCAAAGGTCAGATAGAGCGCCGGCGCCAGAAGGGCCGCACGGCGGGCGCTGCGCGAGAGGCGGCGCCGCGGGCGGCGGCCTGCACGAGGGGGGGCGGTCTCAACCGTGCCAGTCATACGCGGCAACTCCGGTCCTGTCGAAACATCGGGTGCGCGGTAAAACCGGCGCCATCCGTAGACCTATCGTCGTCGTTTAACCTTGAAAGAGAGTTAATGCCTGCGCGAAACCGCCGAATGGCGCGGTTTTACCCGTTGCGGACGGGCGACCATGGTTAATCCGTCCGTTCAAATGCGGGTTAAGCGGTTGGTTGGCGTCGTTTTTCTAGAACGGGCAGGGCGCGTCGAAGATCAGCCGCCGGCCGCCGTCCGGATGCCGCAAGACGAGCCGCGCCGCGTGCAACTGCAGGCGGGGGGCGGCCGCCAGCGCGTCCGCCGGGGCATAGAGCGGATCGCCGAGGATCGGGTGGCCCAGCGACAGCATGTGCACCCTGAGCTGATGCGAGCGCCCCGTGTGGGGCGCAAGACGCACCCTTGTGGTGTCGCCGTCGCGCGACAGCACCGCCCAGTCGGTGCGCGCCGCCCGGCCGGCGTCGTGGTCGACGATCTGGCGCGGGCGGTTCGGCCAGTCGCAGCGCAGCGGCCGGTTGACGATGCCCGCCTCCGCCGCCATGCGGCCCCACACCCGCGCGACGTAGCTCTTTTCCACGTGCCGGCGTTCGAATTGCAGCCCGAGGTGGCGGTGCGCGGCGGCCGTCCTCGCCAGCACGATCACGCCCGAGGTGTCCATGTCGAGGCGATGCACGATGCGCGCGCCGGGAAAACGCGCCGCGGCGCGGGCGGCAAGACAATCGGCATGGGTCTCCGCCTTGCCCGGCACGCTGAGAAGCCCGCTCGGCTTGTCGAGCACCAGAATGTCGTCGTCCCCGTGCAGCACCGTGAGATAGGGCTCGCGCGGCGGATCGTAGGGGCGCGGGGCCGGCGGCGTGTCGACCGGGGCCGAGGTGGTGGGGTGTGCGGACATGGCGCTGACTATGCCGATCCCCGCGCGCTTGCCAAGGCGTGGCGTGCTCTCACCGTCCGCCGACGCGCAGGCCGAGGGTGGGGCGCTCCTTCAACACGTCGCGGCGGAAGCGGAACAGGGCGGCCGGACGCCCGCCGGTGGCGGTGGAGGTTTCTCCCGTCGCCTCCACCAGATCGCCCTTCTCGACCAGCCTGCGGAAGTTCTGCTTGTGCAGATGCCGTCCGGAAATCGCCTCGACGCAGCGTTGCAGGTCGGTGAGCGTGAAGGTCGGCGGCATCAGTTCGAAGACGACCGGGCGGTACTTGAGCTTGGCGCGCAGCCGCGAGATGGCGGTGGCGAGGATGCGGCGGTGGTCGTAATGCATCGCAAGGCCGAGCCCGGGCAGGCAGTCGCGTTCGAGCGCGGCGGGGCGCCCGTCCCGGCGCGCCTCCTCCACCAGACCGGCCTCGTAGAGAAGCTCGTAGCGGTCGAGCACCTTTTCCTCGTCCCAGCCGGCCCCCTCCTCGTCGAGCCCTTGCAGGTTGAACGCCTGACGCACCCGGTCCTCGCGCGATTGCGCGCGCGGCGGGCTGCCGGCCGGCACCGGCGCGCGCATCCATGCGGAAAGTGCGGGCATGATCTCGGCGGCGACCACGTCCGGTACCCCGGCGCGCCAGTCTTCCCAGGGAAAGAAACTGTACCAGGAGCGCCAGCGGGCATTCTGCTGGGCAAGTGCCGCATCGGATCGCGCGGTCTGGCGGGCGAGCGCCAGATAGCCGACGGAGACGACATGCGGTCCGTCGTCGGAATGGATGTGGTGGCGGCCCCGGTCGCCGAAGGTGTAGAGCTGCTCGACATAGCCCAGACGCAGGGCGGTCTGTTCCTCCACCCATTCGCGCAGGCCGATCTCGAAGGTGCGGTGCCGCGTCGGATCGAAGGGGCCGAAGGGCAGGGCGGGAGGCACGCCGCCGCCGGGCGGTGCGATGGTCAGCACCTGCGGGTGCGGATCGGCCACCGCGACGATGACCGCGTTGAGGCCGATCTCGATCATCGCCCGCTCAGGGGCGCATCGGCGCGCGCCGCGCACCGAGGTCGAAGGCGAAGGGCGCGCCCTCATAGGCATCCGCCCCCCGGCCGATGGCCTGGATGGCCGTGCGCATCCGCCCGTCGCGCGCGAGCAGCCCGTCGGCCAGCGCGACGAGGCGCGGGTTCGGCGTCGCCGAGGGCGAGGCCTTGCGCAGCCGCGCGGCATGTGCCTCCTCCGGCGTGTCCGGATCCAGCGCGCAGGCGGTGATATAGGCCGCGGCCGTGGAGCGGCTGATGCCGGCGAAACAATGGATCACCAGCGGCGCCGAGAGGTTCCAGGCGGTCACATAGTCGAGAAGCTGGCGCACGTGCTCCTCGCCCGGCGGGGTCAGACCCTCCGCCGGCGCCGTGATGTCGTTGAAGGCGAGGAACAGATGATCCCGCTCCGCGATCTGCGGCGGGCGCGGCACCTCGGTGCCCGCGCTGATGAGGGTGATGAGATGGCGCGCGCCTGTGCGCTCCACGGTCGCGCCCAGATGCGCCAGCGAGCATACGGTGATCATCGGGTCTCCTCGGGCTGCCCCCAGCGAAGGCGGACGGGTACCATGTAGGGCGCGCGGGCGTGCATGTCAGCGTGTTTTCGCCCGATCCCGCGCGGCTTCAAGCTCCCCGAACCGGTGCAGGAAGGCGGCCTGGGCCTGCGAGGCGGGGGAGGCGGTCAGTCCCAGGCGCGGACCCGTTCCGTCCGGATCGGGGAAGCCGCGCGGCCGGCCGAAGATGCGGGCGGCTTCCTTCGCCTCGAAGCCGGCCAGTTCCACCGCCTCGAAATAGGCGGCGATGGTGTCGGCGCGCTTGGTCAGCGTCTTCAGGCGGACGGACATGGCGGCGGGCAGCGCGAAGCGCAGATGGATCGCGCCCTGCAGCCGCTCCTCGATCTCCTTGTAGCTGCCGCCCATCACCGCCTTGAACGGCGAGATCATGTCGCCGATCACATATTCGGGCGCGTCGTGCAGCAGCACGGCGAGACAGGCCTCGGGCGTCAGATCGGGGTGCAGGTCGCGGGCAAGCCGCTCCACCAGCAGCGAATGTTCGGCGACCGAATAGGCGTGCTCGCCCACGGTTTGCCCGTTCCAGCGCGCGACCCGGGCGAGTCCGTGCGCGATGTCCTCGATCTCCACGTCGAGCGGCGAGGGGTCGAGCAGGTCGAGCCGCCGGCCGGACAGCATGCGCTGCCAGGCGCGCGGCGCACTTCGCGGCTTGGCGGGCGGCCTGGCGGGCGGCGTGGAGCGCGGCTTGGATCGGGCCGTTGCCATCGGTGTATCTCAGCTCGCGTCCGGGGCGGTCGCGTCGGACGGCCAGGTGAAACGGGCCCAGTCGGGGAGCTCGGCCGTCAGGGCCACGCCGTCGGCGGTCACCGCGTCGCCCCTGGCGCGTGCGGAGGCGATGCGGTCGAGCCGCACCAGCGCCAGCCCCCGGGTGCCGTCGACGGTTCCCAGCGTGCCGGCCGGTTTCGCTCCGGCGAGGATTTCGGTTCCCGGCGCGGGCAGGGCCACGTCGCCCGTGACCTGGATGACGCGCCGGCGCGCGGTGCCGCGATGCTGCATGCGGCTGACGACTTCCTGCCCGACGAAGCAGCCCTTGTCGAAGGCGACGCCGTGAAGATCGTCCATGTCCGCGTCATGGGGGAAGCTGTCGCCAAGCGCGAAGTCCACCGGCGACTCGGGCAGGCCGAGCGCGACCCGGCGCGCGTGATAGGCGCTCGCGTGGCCCCAGGCGAAGCCGGCGGGCGGCGTGTCGCCGGCGAAGGCACCGGCGGGGGCGAGAATGCGCAGGCCGAAGGCGGCGAGCCGGGGATCGGGGCAGGCGCGGCCGGGCAGGGCGTCGTCCCAGGGCGCGCCCCAGGCGGCGAGCACGGCTGTTCCTTCGCTCACATCCGCGATCGCGACCTTGGAGCGCAGCTTGTAGAAGGTGAGGCGCTTGGCCAGATCGGCGGCGACGTCGGCGGCCACGTCGAGGAGATAGGCGGCCCCCCCGTCCTCGTCCGGCGCATCGGCGAAGACGAGAAAATCGAACAGGATCTTGCCCTGCGGCGTCAGCAGCGCGCCGTAGCCGGCGCCTGTGCGGTCGATCGCCTCGAAATCGCAGGTCAGCAGGTTCTGCAGAAAACCGTGGGCCTCCGGGCCCGCCACGCGCAGCACCGCGCGGTCGCTCAGCCGCACCGCCGTGCCCGTCGTTGCTGTGTCGCCCGTCGCGTCGTGCATGCTCCCCTCCGCTCATCGTGTCCCGTGCGAGATAAGCCGGAACGCGCGTGCCAACAAGGGGCGGCTGCGCATGGGCGAGGGACGCTTGAGGCGCGCAGGCGTGCTCTGCGCCCCATTCTCCGGGAAAAGCGGGCCAATGCGCCCGCCTGTGGATGACGCGCGGGCTTCCAGTCATTATGTGTCATGCCGCCGGGCGGCGTCCCCGCCCGGCGGTCCCCGCGCGAACAAGGAGCTTTCGATGCCCGATACGTTTGATCTCGTCCTGAAAAACGCAACCGTCGTCAATCACGATGGCGAGGGCCTGCGCGACGTCGCGGTGCGCGACGGGCGGATCGTCGGGCTCGGCCGGTTCGAGGCGGCGAGCGCCGGGCGCGTGATCGATTGCACGGGCCTGCATGTGCTGCCCGGCGTCATCGACACGCAGGTGCATTTCCGCGAGCCGGGGCTGGAGCACAAGGAAGATCTGGAATCGGGCGCGCGTGCGGCCGTGATGGGCGGCGTGACGAGCGTCTTCGAGATGCCGAACACCAATCCGCTGACCACCAGCGAGGCGGCGCTCGCCGACAAGATCGCGCGGGCGACGAACCGCATGCATTGCGACTTCGCCTTCTGGGTCGGCGGCACGCGCGAGAACGCGGACCACGTCGGGGAGCTGGAGCGGTTGCCGGGCGCGGCCGGCATCAAGGTGTTCATGGGATCCTCGACCGGCGATCTGCTGGTCGAGGACGACGAGGGCGTGTGCCGGATCCTCTCCAACACACGCCGGCGCGCGGCCTTCCACAGCGAGGACGAGTACCGGCTGCGCGATCGCATGGGCGAGCGCGTGGAAGGCGATCCGCGCTCGCATCCGGTCTGGCGCGACGTGCAGGCCGCCCTGCAGTCGACCGAGCGGCTGGTGCGCATCGCGCGCAAGGTCGGCGCGCGCATCCACATCCTGCATCTGTCCACGGCGGAAGAGGTCGACTATCTGATCGCCCACAAGGACGTCGCCTCCATCGAGGTGACGCCGCATCACCTGACGCTGACCGACGAGGCCTATGCGCGCCTCGGCTCGCTGGTGCAGATGAACCCGCCGGTGCGCGATCCGCGCCACGCCGAGCGCCTGTGGTGGGGGCTCGAACAGGGCGTGCTCGACATCTTCGGCTCCGACCACGCGCCGCACCTTCTGGAAGAAAAGCAGAAGCCCTATCCGGCTTCGCCCTCGGGCATGACCGGGGTGCAAACGCTGGTTCCGATCATGCTCGATCACGTCAACGCCGGGCGCCTGTCGCTCGCCCGCTTCGTCGACATGACCTCGCACGGGCCGCAGCGGCTGTTCGGCATCGCGCGCAAGGGCCGCATCGCGGTCGGCTACGACGCCGATTTCACCGTGGTCGACATGAAGCGCAAGGAGACGATCCGCAACGACTGGATCGCCTCCAAATGCGGCTGGACGCCCTATGACGGCAAGGAGGTCACCGGCTGGCCGGTCGGCACCATCGTGCGCGGACGTCAGGTGATGTGGGACGGCGAGTTGGTCACCCCGTCGAACGGCCGGCCGGTGCTCTTTCACGAGGCCCTGCCGCGCGACTGACGAGGTCTGACCCGTTCGGCGCGCCGCTTCGCGGGGAAGCTTGCTGCGGCGCGCCGGTCGAATGGGGGCTCAGGCCGGGTTCGGCAGCGAGCGGCGCCCGCCGAAAGACGCGGAGAGATTGGCGATCCGCGCGCGGGCCGGGATCGGCTTGATCGTGAACAGGCGGGGAATGCGCTGGTCCTGCGCGTCGCTCGCCAGCGCCAGCAGCGCCTCGATCTGCTCGCCGACCCGGCGGTGGGTCTCCGTCTCGATGCGCACCCGGCGCCACACATGGCGCTGGACGACGAGATCGAGACAGGTCTTCAGGTCCGCGATCAGAAACTCCAGGTCGAGCGTCGGCAGGCCGAGATAGGCGCGCAGCTCGTCGAAGATCGATTTCAGCACCGCCGCGTATTCCATCTCCGCCGAGCGCGGATTGAGCTCGTTGATGTCGAGACACTGGATCTGCGCTTCCTCGCGCGCGGTGTCGACGAAGGCGGCGATCTGCGCGGCGGTGAGCTTGCAGGTGCCGTCCTCGAGCGCCAGCTGTTTCATCAGCAGCGAGGCCTCGAAGATATCGAGGATGCGCCGCGAGAGCACATGCACGAGATCGCGCAGGGCGCGCTCCTGCGCCGGATTGCACTCCACGAAGCTCATCTCGATGATGTCGAACAGGCCGGTCTCGAAGGCCTCGCTGACGTTTCGAAAGCACGGATTGGCCTGCAGCAGGCGGTTGACGACGGGAAGCGCGTCCGCCTCGACCGGGCAATCGGACATGCGGATATCGTTGATGTCGGTGAACATGGGCTGGGCCGTGCGGTCCGGTGTCGTTTGCGTGTTGAACACAGCGGTCTCCTTCGCGGGCGCCGGGGGCCGCGTTGCAAGTCGTGTCTTGTGTGGTGTGCCGGCCGGGAAGGCGACCGTCTTGGTTAAAAGATTCCGAATCGCATTCTGAGTCGCAACGAAGAAGTGCTTGGGTTTTGCAAGGTTGTTTGTAGTCTGTGTGCAAGTTTTGTGTGGACAGGTGCGAATCGTCGCGTCCCGCGCGCGGAGTCACGGACCTGCCATCCTGTGATCGCCATCACGCCATCGTGAGCGGAAATGGCGGATAGCTTGGGCGGACTAACCGGAGATTCACCGGCGTCAGGTAAAACAACCGGCGGTGATACGCCGAAGAGCGGGGCTGTGGAGCGGGATGGGTACGCGTATGAGTAAGGTGACCGAGAGCGCGCGCGGCGCGCAAGTTGGCCGGCGGCCTGTCCGCACGATGATGCTGGTCCTGGCGCTTGCGGGACTGAGCCTGCCGGCCGTGGCGCGCGATGCGGGGCCGATGGTCTCCGTGGCGGGCGACCATGAGCGGGAGGGCAAGCAGCAGGTCGAGGCGCCGCTTCAGATCCTCGTGTCCCTGAAGGATCAGAAGCTTGACGTCTATCGCGGCACGCAGCTGATCGACAGCTCGCGCATTTCCTCCGGCAAGCGCGGGCATTCCACGCCGACGGGCATCTTCAGCATTCTGGAGAAACGGCGCCGGCATTTTTCCAATCTCTACGACAATGCGCCGATGCCCTACATGCAGCGGCTGACCTGGTCGGGCATCGCCCTGCACGAGGGGCGGGTGCCGAACTATCCCGCCTCGCACGGCTGCGTGCGCCTGCCGAAGGGGTTTGCGAGCAATCTCTTCGGCATGACGGAGCGCGGCGGCCATGTGGTGATCACGCGCGAGCGCACGCGGCCCGACGGGATCCTTCATGCCGCGCTGCCACGGCGCGACATCAAGGGCACGGAAGTGGCGAGCCTGGATGACAGCGTGCTCGGGCTGCGTCCGGCGCTGCCCGGAGTTGCGGCCGACGGCGAGCCGCGAACGGTGGCCGCGATCGGCAAGGATGCGGCGGCCGACGCGCGCGAGGCCGGCGATCCCTTGCGCATCCTGATCACGCGGACGACCGCGCGCGAGCGCATCCGCGACATGCAGCGCGTGCTCGACCGTCTGGGCTATGCGCCCGGTCCCGTCGATGGCGTGATGGGTCGCAAGACGCGCGCCGCGATCCGGCTGTTTCAGGAAGGCGCCGATCTGCCGGTCACCGGCGAGCCGACCGATGTCGTGCTGCGGCGTCTCTATGCCGAGGCCGGCGAGGCGGGCCCGGCGACGGGGCGTGTCTACGTGCGCCGCAAGTTCAGGGAGATCTATGCCGGCAATCTGGTCCTCAAGGCCCCCGACGCGCCGCTCGGCACGCATCTCTACACGCTGATCGACGCGGGCGGCGGCATCAGTTCGGGGCGCTGGATGAGCGTCACGGCCGCCGAGGCCGAGGGAGCGAGCGCGGCCAGCGTGCTCGACCGGATCGAATGGTCCCCGCAGGCGCGCCGCTTCGTGGAGGATCGCCTGACGCTCGGCACGTCGCTGATCGTCACCGACCGGCCCTTCCGCCTGCATTCCGGTCTCGGCACGGATTTCGTCGTCACCACGCGCCAGTAACCGGACCGGCGGTCGCCGGCGGCTCAGTCGCCGGCGACGAAATAATGCAGCGTGCCGTCGGGACCGATGCCGACGCGGTAGAAGGTCCAGGTGCCGGTGATGTCCATCTCCGCCATGTCGCCCGCCGTGACGAGCTGATAGAGCTCCACCTTCTGCTCGGCGGTCAGCGTGTCGAGCGGCGTGCGGGCGAAATAGGGCCAGATGTACATCTCCTGCGCCGTGCCGACGTCGGCATGGACGTAGCCCGCCTCCAGCACCTCGATCAGGATCGCCAGGATCTCGTAGCCGTCGTCGTCGCCGGCGGCGGCCTTCAGCGTCTCGATGGGATCGCCCATCTCGGCGAAGGTGAGGGTGGGCATCATCTCGTTGCCCTCCAGCACCATGCGCAGCCGGTCGAAGTCGCCGGCATGGGCGGCCTCGAGCAGCTGCGCGCGGGTGCGCGCCACCGGCTTCGGCAGACCCGCCTCGCCGTAGCGGATGTCCGGCGCGGGCCCGGGCGCGGGGCGCACCGCGTCGGAGGGCACGTCTGCGGCCCCGTCGGGGGACGCGGCCAGATCGGGATCGACCGGGATGCCACCCGCGCCGCCCGGCATTTCGGGCGGGTCGAGCTGGAT
Organism: Stappia sp.; assembly: GCF_040110915.1. NCBI lineage: Bacteria > Pseudomonadati > Pseudomonadota > Alphaproteobacteria > Hyphomicrobiales > Stappiaceae > Stappia > Stappia sp. Next base: position 461,140 of record NZ_CP157793.1, read on the forward strand.
GCGCTCGGTCTGCACGCGCGTGTCCTGCGCGGCGTGCGCGGCCGCCGGCGCGGCGATCAGCGCGCAACTGGCAAGACCCACGAGAAGCGTGCGCGGCAGGGGCATGATCACCTCGTCTTTCGTTCGCTCGTCTCCGGCGCCCGCGACCCTAACCCAAGGCCGCACCGGCGCAAACACGCATCTCCACGGTGGGCGAAAATCGTCCGCGCCGCATGAGCTTCGTGGGGCTGGGAGGTTGTGAAGCCGCGCGCTTCTGCGCTAAGGGGAGCGACGGGGATGTTGCCGCGCCCGCCTCCCGTCCCGGAGCGCGCGGGCGCGCGGGCAGGGTCGTGGGCCGGGGGCTGCGCCGCGCCGACGATCCGGAGAGCGAGCGGTGCTGTCAGACACGTTTTTCTTTCTGATCGGGATTGCCATCGGCCTCGCGACCAGCGCCCCGGTCGGCCCCATCAACATCGCGGCCATCCAGCGCGCCTTTCGCTACGGCTTTCTGCCGGGGCTGTTCGCCGGTGCCGGCGCCGTTCTCGCCGACGGGCTCTATGCCACTTTCGCCGCCTTCGGCATCACCGCCGTGTCGGACTTCGTCGAGACCCACAGCGCGCTGATCCAGACCGCCGGCGGCATGCTGGTCATCCTGTTCGGAGCGAAGGTGCTGATCGCCCGGCCGCACATGCCCGCCGACGACGCGCCGCCCACCGGGCTGGTGTCCGGTCTCGTCACCGGATTCGCCATCACGCTCACCAACCCCGGCGTCGTGCTCGGCTTCATCGCGATCTTCGGAAGTCTGGGGAAATGGGCCCCGGATCCCGGCAATTACACGGGCGCGGCGCTGATGGTCGCCGGCGTGGTGACCGGCGCGCTCGCCTGGTGGGTGTTCATTTCCGCCGTCGTGTCGGGCCTGCGCGCGCGCATGACCGACGACTGGCTCGTCTGGATCAACCGGATCTCGGGCGCCTTGCTGATCCTGTTCGGGATCGGCATTTTCGCCCATCTCTATCTCGCGGGCTGAGCGCGCCTGCCGCGCATCGCAGCGGGCCGGTCGCCCCGACGGCCGGATCGTCAGTGCAGGGGCTTGAACAGCGTGTAATCGCCGCGCCGGACGCGGGAGGGCAGGTCTTCCGCCATCTGCGCCACCGCTTCCTCGCCAAAGGTGGTCACCAGATCGGCGAAGGCGGTGAACAGCGCGGCATGGGCAACGGCGGCCGAATCAATGCCCGAGGCGACGGCCTCGGCGAAGGCGTCGTCGATGTAGCCGAGCGCCATCTGCCGGATTTCCCGGTCGGTCACGATGCCGTCCTCGCCCTCGTCGCTCTCGATGTCCAGATGGTCGTTGTCTCGCATGACGCCTCGCGCGGTCGGTGTGAACCCTCGGGACAGGTATGGGGGAGTCGGGGCGCGGTCGTAAACGCTTCGTTAACGCATTCGCTCGAATTCCGGCCAATATGGTTAACGCCGACGACCCGCGCGGCGCGCCGAAAAACGCGCGGAGACCCCGGAGCCGGAGGGTCAGCGATTGTAGCGGGTGGTGACGTCGCGAATGAGGGCGCCGCCTTCCTCCACATAGCGCGCAAGCGCGGCCTCGGCGGCCGGCGTGCAGCGGCGGTACACCGAGGAAAAGCCGCGATAGCCCTGGTTGAAGCGCTCGATGAAGCGGCGCTCGCGGGCCTCGTCGCGCACTTCCGCGTCGAGCAGCGCGCGCATCTGGTCGCGCCACAGCGTCCCGTCCTCGCCCCCGCACAGCGGACGCAGATAGTGCAGCGCGCCCAGGATCTCCGACAGCCGCATCAGATCCGCCTCATAGGGCGGGTCGTCGCCGGGCGCCTGCGCCTGCACGGGCGCGCTCCATGCGATGACCGCGAGGCCGAGCGCCAGGGTCAGCGCCAGCACGGCGCCCGCACCGCCAGCGGCCCGGGCCCGGTGCGGCGAGGTGGCGGAGAAGGGTCGGAAGACGCGCGACATGGGCGCCAAGATGCGGCCCTTCGGGCGGCGGCGCAAGGGGATTGCGGCGGCGCGGCCCATGTCGAACCGGCTCACGCGGGCGACCGGTCCGGATCGGGATCGGTGCCCGGATCGGCCGGCGTTTCGCTGCCGAGAAGGCGGCGGATGCGGTCCGCCGTCCCGGGTGTCATGGCCCGGTCCGCCAGACCGGCGAGCGTCACCCAGGCCGCATCGTTGGCGTCGTCGCCGGGACGCAGCCGGCCGCGTGGCGTGCGCGCGAGAAAAACGGAGATCTGGAAACGCGTCGCCGTCCCGGTCGCCGCGTCGATGTGGCTGAGGTCGACCCGGTCGACCGGCTCCGGCACCAGCGTCGCCGTCAGGCCGGTTTCCTCCAGAAGCTCGCGGATCGCGGCCGCCGCCGGCGGTTCGCCCGCCTCGATGCTGCCGCCCGGCAGGCTCCAGTGATCGCGGTAGGGATCCTTGCCGCGCCGCACCAGCAGCACCCGCCCGTCGTCGGCGACGCACATCACGCTGACCCCCTGGCGCACCGCCGGATCGGTGCCGGCGGCGCTCATCCGCGCGTCTCCGGTGCGGCGGGGCGTCCGCGCCCCCCTTCCGGCCACGAGCCAGCTCCCGTACAGCACATCATGTCAGGCAAAGAGCGCATCGATGGAGGCTTGCGAATCGGCGTCCGGGTCGTCCCGGGCGTCGAGCTGGCCATGGATGATCGCGCTGGCACTGGCGATCAGCGGCTTGATTTCCTCCACGGTCTCGAAGGCCAGGGCTTCCGCGACGCCTGGAACGTCGTCGGTGGCGCGCAGCCGCCCCTGCTTTTCGCAAACCGCCGTGTCGAGCGTCGCGACCACATCCTTCAGCGCCCGGCGCACCGCATCCGGCGCGGCCTGAAACGCCTCGATCGCAAGCTGCTTTTCGGTGAAGCCGGAGGCCTGGAAATGCGCCTCGTAGCTCAGCGGTTCCCAGGCGAGCACGTCCTCGGCGCAGTCCGGCATCGCCGGGAGCATCTCCAGCACCATGACCACTTCGTTGAAATGGTTGAGATAATCGGTCGCCAATCCGGTATTCGGATTGATGTTGGCGGCCGCGAGCCGTTCGGCGCTCAGCCGTCCCTTGCCCAATATCCCCTGCGTCTCGCCCATGAATCCGTCTCTTGATCCGCGTCGGCGTGACGATAGCCCGCGCCGGTTTCGATTTTGCTAATCCTCAGAAGGCGATACCCTTGCCGGCGGACGAGAGGGCGCGGGGGGCGTGAAACGGGCCCCTTCGGGATGTAACGTCGCGATACGATTGCAGCGCAGCGCCGTGCGACGTCGCTGTCCCATTTCCGCGCCGGAAGATGCCGCGACGTAGAATGCCGCGCCGGGAGGCTCTGCGCTGCATGGACGAGGCGCGAGACAAGCCGGCGCGCAAGACAGACCGGCGCGCAAGACAGACCGGCGCGCAAGACAGAAAGGCGGGATCATGTGCGGACGGTATGCGCTTTCGGCAACGCCGCAGGAGGTGCGGGCGCTCTTCGACCATGTCGACACGCCCGAGTTTCCCCCGCGCTACAACATCGCCCCGACCCAGCCGATCGCCACCGTGCGTCTGTCGGGCAACGCGCGGCGTTTCGCGCTGGTGCGCTGGGGGCTGGTGCCGGGTTGGGTGAAGGACCCGGCGAGCTTTTCCCTGCTGATCAACGCCCGCGCCGAGACGGCGGCGGAAAAGCCCTCCTTCCGCGCCGCCATGCGCCATCGCCGCTGCCTCGTGCCGGCCAGCGGCTTTTACGAGTGGCACAGGCCGCAAGGGGGCGCCAAGCAACCCTACTGGATCCGCCCGCGCGACGGCAGGCTCGTCGCCTTCGCCGGTCTGTGGGAGGAATGGTGCGATCCCGACGGCGGGGAGATCGAGACGGGGGCGATCCTCACCGTCCCGGCGAACCGCACCATCGGCGCGATCCATCACCGCATGCCGGCGGTCATCGCGCCGCAGGACTTCGATGCCTGGCTGGACGTGCGCTCCACGCCGCTGGCCGAGGCCTGCTCCCTGTTGACCTCGCCGGCGGAGGATCTCTTCGAGGCCGTGCCCGTGTCGACGCGCGTCAACAGCGCGCGCATCGACGACGAAGAGCTGACCCGCCCCGTCGCCCCGGAGGCAGACTCGGAAGCTGCACCCGAAGCTCAACCGCAGGCAAAGGCCGGGACGTCCCCCGCGCCAAAACCCCGCAAGGCCGCCTCCGGCGCGATCTCAAAAGCCGACGACGATCAGCTCGACCTCTTCTGACGTCGCGACCGGAGCCGGAGGCCGGTCTGTCGTTACAGGTCGAAGACCGACCCGCTCCGGGTCAGGCCGAGCGCCTCATAGTACCAATCCTCGTCGGACAGGACGTAGACGGGGCGATCCGGGTGATCCTGCTTGATCCGCGCGAGCAAGGCTTTCCCGTGGCCGGCCCGGCGCGCGTGCGGTGCCACATAGAGTTCGCTGACGTAGAGGCCGAAGCCGTCGACCACGGCGCGCAGATAGCCGCACACGCACCCCCGGTCGGCGCAGAGATAGGTCCGGCTGGTCGACAGCGCGGTCTTGAAGACCTCGAGCGTGTCCGCCTTCGTGAAATCGGCCCAGTCGGGATCGCGGCCCAGCAGGGCGATCAGCTCGTCCTCGAAGCGCGCGTCGTAGGCAAGGATGGTCGGCATCGGGTGATCCCCGCCCTTCGGTTTGCGGTGCGCCGCGCGACGCCCGGGGGCGGGGGCGTTCCGTCAGAGAATCCGGCCCGGATTGAGAATGCCGTTGGGATCGAAGGCGGCCTTCACGCGGCGCATGAGGTCCATCTCCACCTCGCTCTTGACCGTGCCAAGCAGATCGCGCTTGAGCCGACCGATGCCGTGCTCGGCGGAGATCGACCCGCCATATCTGGCGACGATGCCGTGCACGACCGCGTTCATCTCGTCCCAGCGCGCGAGATACGCGGCCTTGTCGGCGTCGACCGGCTGGCTGACGTTGAAGTGGATGTTGCCGTCGCCCATGTGGCCGAAGGGCACTGGCCGGCAGCCGGGCACCAGCGCCTCGACGGCCGCGATCGCCTCGTCGAGGAAATCCGGCACGGCGGCGACCGGCACGGAGACATCGTGCTTGATCGAGCCGCCTTCCTCGCGCTGCACCTCCGACATGCCGTGGCGGATGTGCCAGAAGTCGGCCGCCTGCTGGACGGATTCGGCGAGCGCGGCATCCTCCACCAGCCCAGCCTCATAGGCCTCGCCGAGGATCGTTTCCATCAGGTCGCGGGTCGGGTTGCCCCCGTCCGCGCCCTCGGTGCCCGACGACAGTTCGATCAGCACATACCAGGGTGCGGCGGTGGCCAGCGGATCGCGGGCGCCGGGCAGGTGTCGCACGGCGAATTCCACGCCGATGCGCGGCATCAGCTCGAAGCCGGTGAGCATCGCGCCGGCGCGCGCGCGGGCGGTCGAAAACAGCGCCAGCGCATCGCGCGGAGAGGCCAGCGCGACGAAGGCGACGTCCTGGGCGCGCGGCCTGGGGAAAAGCTTCAGCACGGCGGCCGTGATGATCCCCAGCGTGCCTTCCGAACCGATAAACATTTGTTTCAGATCGTAACCGGTGTTGTCCTTGCGCAGGCTCCGGAGCCCCTCCCAGATGCGCCCGTCGGGGAGCACGACCTCGAGTCCGAGCACCAGATCGCGGGTGTTGCCATAGGCCAGCACGGCGGTGCCGCCGGCGTTGGTGGCGATGTTTCCGCCGATCTGGCAGGAGCCCTGCGAGCCGAGCGTGAGCGGGAACAGCCGGTCCGCCGCATCGGCCGCGTCGTGGATCGCCTGCAGGGTGCAGCCGGCCTCCACCGTCATCGAAAAGCCGTCCGCATCGATGTCGCGAACCCGGTTCATGCGGCTCAGGCTGAGCACGATTTCCGTAGCGGAATCATCGGGAATCTGGCCGCCGACGAGACCCGTGTTGCCGCCTTGCGGAACGATCCTGAGCCCGGCCTCATTGGCCACCTTCAGGATCTCGGCGACCTCCTCGCGGCCGCCCGGGCGCAGCACCATCGGCGTCTTTCCGACATAGAGGTCGCGCCATTCGCGCAGATAGGGGGCGGTGTCGGCTTCGGCGCGCAAGGCGTTGCGATCGCCGACGATCTCGATGAGACGGGCATGGACTGCGGGGTCGGTCATGGGGATGGGACGCCTGATCATTTTCGAACGTTTGAGCGCAAGAGCCATATCACATTTCCCGCCTCCGTCGACCGCCCGGACGACGTGTCGGGTGGCTTGAAGGCAAGGGGGGGCTGTGCCATAGGAAGCGCTCCCGGCCGCAGGGTGTGCGGAGCGGGGGGCGCGGCGGCGCGCACAGCGATCCGCCGGCGCCAGAGTGAGCGTGCAGGAGAATTGGCATGGCGGTGACACAGGGACTGATGGCTGGCAAGCGCGGGCTTATCATGGGCGTCGCGAACAATCGGTCCATCGCTTGGGGGATCGCCAAGGCGCTGTCGGATGCCGGCGCGGAGATCGCCTTGACCTATCAGGGCGATTCGCTGCGCAAGCGGGTCGAGCCGCTGGCCGCGGATCTCGGCGCCATCGTCGCCGGCCATTGCGACGTGACCGACGAGGCGTCGATGGATGCCGTGTTCGACACGCTCGCCGAAAAATGGGGCAAGATCGACTTTCTGGTGCATGCGGTGGCCTTCTCCGACAAGGACGAGCTGACCGGGCGCTACGTCGACACCAGCCCCGGCAATTTCGCGCGCACCATGCAGATCTCCTGCTACTCGTTCACCGCGCTGGCGCAGCGTGCGGAAAAGCTCATGAGCGACGGCGGCTCGATGCTGACGCTGACCTATTACGGCGCCGAGAAGGTCATGCCGCATTACAACGTCATGGGGGTGGCCAAGGCGGCGCTTGAGGCGAGCGTGCGCTACCTCGCGGTCGACCTGGGCAGCCAGAATATCCGCGTCAACGCGATCTCGGCCGGGCCGATCAAGACGCTCGCCGCGTCGGGCATCGGCGATTTCCGCTACATCCTGAAGTGGAACGAGTACAACGCCCCGCTGCGCCGCTCGACGACGATCCAGGAAGTCGGCGACGCCGCCCTGTTCCTGCTGTCCGATCTCGGACGCGGTGTCACCGGCGAGATCCAGCACGTGGACAGCGGCTATCACGTGGTCGGCATGAAGGCCGTCGACGCGCCCGACATTTCCGTCGTCAAGGATTGATCGAATCGCGGCACGCTCTGCGTATCTGACGCAGACCCGCGCGGCCCATGCGGTCGCGTGCCACCGCGAGCGCGGGCGCCCCGGGGCGCTCCGAAAGGACCATGACAGCGATCTCCGATACAGTGACAGCGAAGGCGGACAAGACCGTCGACCCGGATGCGCGCGATCCCGCGCGGCCGGGCGCCGAGGCGCGTCCGGTGCCGCCCTTCCTCGTGTTCGTCCGCCACGGGCAGACCGACTGGAATGCGGAAGGCCGCATGCAGGGTCAGAAGGATATTCCGCTCAATGACACCGGCCGCGCGCAGGCGCGGCGCAACGGGCAGGCGCTGCGCGCGCATCTCGAGGCGCTCGGCATGGCGGCGGACGATCTGATGTTTCTCGCCTCGCCCCTGTCGCGCGCGGTGGAGACCATGCGCATCCTGCGGGGCGAACTGGACCGGGCGGACGACGATTTCTTCTGCGACGAGCGCCTGCGCGAGATCACCTTCGGCGCGTGGGAGGGCTACACCATCCCCGAACTCGCCGAGCGCTCGCCCGATCTCACCGCGCGGCGCAAGGCCGACAAATGGGGCTTCGTGCCGCCGGAGGGCGAAAGCTACTCCATGCTCGCGAACCGCATCGACGCCTGGCTGGCGACGGTGACCCGCCCCAGCGTGATCGTGTCGCACGGCGGCGTGATGCGGGTGGTGCAGGGACGGCTGAAGGGCATAGCGGAAGCCGAGATCCCGCGGCTCGAAACGCCGCAGGACAGGTTTCTGGTCTGGGACGGCGCGGATCTCGCCTGGGTCTGAGCCGCGCGCGACCCGATGCCGCGCGGCGCTATTGCTCCAGTACCTGCAGGTCGACGAGCACCTTGTCGCCGTTCTCCTCGTCGAAGAAGGCCAGCACGGCCTGTCCCGGCTGCAGATCGTCGACGAAGAAATCGACCGGATAGCGGTAGCGCTCGCCGTCGGACAGTTCGATCTCCGAGGCTTCCACGTCGACGGCGACAATCGTGGCTTCCACTTCTCCCGCCAGCGCGGCGCCAAGCGCCAGAGCGGAAGCGACGACGGCGGCCAGCGCCGCCAAGACGATACGGGTCATGTCTGAAAAGCTCCTGAAGCGACGCGTCCCGATGCGCCGCGCTGTCTTCCTTAGACCGAAACCCTGCGCCGGCACAGCGGCAAAATGACGGCAGGCGCACCCGCCGCCGTCGCCGCGACCGGTCCTTCGGGCCTTCACATCTTCGTGTGATCGCCGGGCGGCGGAAGCCCGGCCGGGAGCGCTCCGCGTATACCCGGGCAAGAAGCAGGACTGCGACAATGACCGGGGTTGGCGGGGCGCGAACGGCATCCGATGGGAGTGGCGCAAGCCGATGGACGCACTGAAGGGCCACGAGAGCGACCCGCACGGCAACGACGATCCGCAAGGGGCGGGAGACATCGACCGATTCTATGAGGACCTGCCCGCGTTCGACGATTTCGCGAATGTCGCGGATCCGTCGGTCTTCGCGGCGATCCCCGACGACTGGACCGTGCTGTGCGCCGATATCGTGCGCTCGCGCGCGGCGATGGCCGAAGGGCACTACAAGACCGTCAACATGATCGCGGCCTCGGTGGTCGCCGCACTGGTAAATCTCGATCCCGAGCGACAGGTGCCCTTCGTCTTTGCCGGCGACGGGGCGGCGGCGGCGGTGCCGCCCGATCTGGTCGGCCCGGCGCGCCGCGCGCTCGCGACCTTGCGTCTGCTCGCCCGCGACACGGCCGGTCTGGAGCTGCGCGCGGCGGCGATTCCCCTGGCCGACCTGCGCGCCGCCGGCGGCGATCTTCGCGTCGCGAAGTTCCGGCTGAGCCCGGCGAACACGCTCGCCATGTTCGCCGGCGGCGGGATCGCCCTTGCCGACACGATCCTGAAGGACCCGGCGCGCGTCGGCCCGTATGACATCGCGCCGGAGGCGGGGGCGGCGGCCTCGCTCGACGGCCTGTCCTGCCGGTGGGAGGCGATGCGCGCGCGCAACGGTCACATCGCGACGCTGCTTCTGCGACCCGGCAGCGAGGCGGGGTCGCTGTCGCGCATCCTTGCGGAACTGGGGCGCCTGCCGGGTCTCGATGTGGCAGGGCGGACGCCGGCGAGCGCGCCGGTGCGGCGCGAAGGGCTTCGGTTCCGGTTTCCCCCGAGCGGGCTGATGCGCGAGGCGCGGATCGTCGGGTGGCGGCGCGGCGTCGTCCGGGCGCTCGGGCGGGCGCTGTTTGAGTCCGTTGCCTTTCTGGTGGCGGTGAAGAGCGGCCGGCGGGTCGGGCCGCTGGAGCCGGATGCCTATCTCGACGACCTCGTGCGCAACACCGACTACCGCAAGTTCGACGACACGCTGCGGCTCGTGCTCGACGTCGACGCGGACCAGCTCGCCGCGCTGCGCGCCTATTTGGACGACGGCGTGCGCGCCGGGCGGCTCTCCTACGGCCTGCACGTGTCGGATTCCGCCCTGATGACCTGCCTGGTGACCAGTCTCGAGGACGACCGGCACATCCACTTCGTCGATGGCGCCGACGGTGGCTATGCGCGCGCGGCCGAGGACCTGGAGCGCCGTCAGGCGGCGTGAGCGCCCGCATCGCGAGCGGGCGATCCGCAGCGTCGGTCCGCGCTTTTGTCGGTTCGACGGCTTTCCCTTGAGCGCTTCCGCCTTTAGAAGACGGTAGCGGGCCGGACAACGGCCCGGCCCCGAGCACCGTTTCATCCGGAAATCGTCAGATGTCGCATAACACCTTCGGCCACCTGTTCCGCGTTACCACCTGGGGCGAGAGCCACGGCCCGGCGCTCGGCTGCGTGATCGACGGATGCCCGCCGCGCCTGCCGCTGACGGAGAGCGATATCCAGGCCTTTCTCGACCAGCGCAAACCCGGCCAGTCGCGCTTCACCACCCAGCGGCGCGAGGCGGATCAGGTGCGCATCCTGTCCGGCGTGATGGAGGACGACGACGGCGTGCAACGCACCACCGGCACGCCGATCTCGCTGATGATCCAGAACACCGACCAGCGGTCCAAGGACTACGGGGAGATCAAGGACCGCTACCGGCCCGGCCACGCCGATTTCACCTATGACGCCAAATACGGCATTCGCGACTATCGCGGCGGGGGGCGCTCCTCGGCGCGCGAGACCGCCGCACGGGTGGCCGCCGGCGCGGTCGCGCGCAAGGTGATCGAGGGCATGCGGGTGCGCGGCGCGCTGGTGCAGATCGGCCCGCATGCGGTCGATCGCACGCGCTGGGACTGGGACGAGATCGGCAACAATCCCTTCTTCTGCCCCGACGCCACCACCGCCGCGCGCTGGGCGGAATATCTCGACAGGATCCGCAAGGACGGCTCCTCGGTGGGCGCGGTGATCGAGGTGGTGGCCGACAATGTTCCCGCCGGCCTCGGCGCGCCGCTCTACGGCAAGCTCGATCAGGACATCGCCGCGGCCCTCATGTCCATCAATGCGGTGAAGGGCGTGGAGATCGGCAACGGCTTCGCCGCCGCCAGCCTCACCGGCGAGGAAAACGCCGACGAGATGCGCCTTGGCGCGGACGGGCGTCCGCAATTCCTGTCCAACCACGCCGGCGGCGTGCTGGGCGGGATTTCCTCCGGCGAGCCGGTGGTCGCGCGCTTCGCCGTCAAGCCGACCTCGTCGATCCTGACGCCGCGCAAGTCGGTGAACCGCGGTGGCGACGAGGTGGATGTGCGCACCAAAGGGCGCCACGACCCCTGCGTCGGCATCCGCGCCGTGCCGGTGGGCGAGGCGATGCTCGCCTGCGTCCTGGCCGATCACCTGCTGCGTCATCGCGGTCAGGTCGGTGACTTTCAGTAATACTGAAAGACCGCTTGTTTTTCATTGTCACTGAAAAGTCTGTCCGTTAGGGTGTCGCCATGCGTCTCGACGAATGGCTGGCCCAGGCCAGGGAAACCCGCTCCGCATTTGCCCGTCGCGCCGGTCTGTCGCCGGCCGCGGTCACGGCCTTGTGCAAAGATCCCGGCGTGTGGGTTTCGCGCGACAGCGCCGAGCGCATCGCCGCCGCCACCGGTGGCGCGGTGACCCCGAATGACCTTCTCGGCTTGAAAGGACCCAAGGCCTTGGATCAGTCCCAGACCCGCGTCGCGGACGCGATCCGCGCATTCGAGCGCGGCGAAATGCTCGTCGTCACCGACGACGACGACCGCGAGAACGAAGGCGATCTGATCGTCGCGGCGTCGCTCGTCACGCCGGAGCAGATGGCCTTCATGGTGCGTCACACCTCCGGCATTGTCTGTGCGCCCATGACCCGGGAAACGGCGCGGCGGTTGCGCCTCGATCCCATGGTGGCGACCAATGACGCCCCGCTGGCGACCGCCTTCACGATCTCCGTCGACTATCGTCACGGCTTGACCACCGGCATCTCCGCCGAGGAGCGCTGCTCGACCGTGCGCGGGCTCGCCAATTCCAATGCGGGCGCGGAGGATTTCGTGCGTCCCGGCCACGTGTTTCCGTTGATCGCGCGCGAGGGCGGGGTGCTGATGCGCTCCGGCCACACGGAAGCCGCCGTCGACCTGTGTCGCCTCGCCGGCGTCGAGGAAGTCGGCGTGATCTGCGAGCTGGTCAATGACGACGGCACGGTCAAGCGGGGCGCGCAGGTGGCGGAATTCGCCGCCGAGAACAACCTGAAGATGGTGTCCGTGGCCGATCTGATCGCCTGGCGCCAGCGCACCGAGCGTCTGGTGGAGCGCGTCAGCGAACAGCCGGTCGAGACCGTGGCGGGCCCGGCCTATGCCGTGACCTATTCCACGCCCTACGACCCCATGCACCATGTGGCGATCGTCTATGGCGACATTCTCGATGGGCGGAATGTTCCGGTGCGGCTGCAGCTGGAATCGGTGCTCGACGACGTCTTCGGCGAAACCCGGGTGCTCGACGACGTGATGCGCGATTTCGCCGGGCGCGGACGCGGCGTCGTCGTCTATCTGCGCGAGGGCTCCGTCGGCGTCGCCCGCCAGACGCGTCGTCCGCGCTCCGATCTGGCGGCGGCTGAACTGGAGGAGCATCAGTCCGCGCAGGCGCGCGAGGAGCAATGGCGCGAGGTCGGCCTCGGCGCGCAGATCCTCAAGGATCTGGGCGTGAACTCCATCACCCTGCTGGCGTCGCGCCAGCGCCACTATGTCGGTCTCGAGGGATTCGGCATCGTGATCGAGGGCACGGAGATCCGCGAGATCTGAGCCGTCTGGCGCGCGCTCTCCCGGGACGGGCAGGGCGCGGGCCGCGGTTTCTCGCTGCCCCTCCCTCCGTTCGTATCCGTAGGCTCGTATACGGAGGGGCGTCTGCGGAGGCAGCGGGCGCAATGGCGACCCTTGCGCCACCCTTGCGCCTCACGGTGCGACCCTGCCGAGGCGGCATATATCGGTCCGATGGACATCGGGGATTGATCCGACAAGACCCGGTCGCGCGGGGCGCGCCGCACCTGCCAAGAGCTTGATCACGCTGTCGGAATCAAAAAAAGAGGCCGTGCCAAGGCACGGCCTCAAGTCGATCACTGTGCACGTGGCCCCATCGACCACAACTTCTATTTAGTAGTTTCCGTCTGGATTTTCATCACCCAAATGGGTGAGGCGTGCCGATTATATCCAAAAAAACCTAGGTATTTTGGACAGGGTGTTTTGTCGCGGGAGCCTGGCCGGGGTGGTGCCCCGACGAGCGGAGCGGCGGGCAAAGGGCCTTTGAAGACAGGGAATTTGCGCCTTATGTGCCAATGATGATAAGGAGCGCGCTTGGCCCCACGCGCGCTCGCGCCCCCGACATTTGGGATCACAACCGTGTATCAGCGCCCCTCAACGCCGCTTCTCGACAAGGTCGCCACGCCGGCCGACCTGCGACAGGTCTCCGAAGCCGATCTTCCCCGGCTCGCCGAGGAATTGCGCGCCGAGATGATCGACGCCGTCTCCGTGACCGGCGGTCATCTGGGCGCGGGGCTCGGCGTGGTCGAGCTGACGCTGGCGCTGCACTATGTGTTCGAGACGCCGCGCGACCGCCTGATCTGGGACGTCGGCCACCAGTGCTATCCGCACAAGATCCTGACGGGGCGGCGCGACCGCATCCGCACCCTGCGTCAGGGCGACGGCCTGTCGGGCTTCACCAAGCGCGCGGAGAGCGACTACGACCCCTTCGGCGCGGCGCATTCCTCCACCTCGATCTCGGCGGGGCTCGGCATGGCCGTGGCGCGCGATCTCGATGGGGAAAAGAACAATGTCATCGCGGTGATCGGCGACGGGGCCATGTCGGCCGGCATGGCCTATGAGGCGATGAACAACGCCGGCGCGCAGCACTCGCGCCTGATCGTGATTCTCAATGACAACGACATGTCGATCGCCCCGCCGGTCGGGGCCATGAGCGCTTATCTGGCGCGTCTCGTGTCGGGCCGCACCTATCTCACCCTGCGCGATGCCGCCAAGCAACTGGCCAAGGCCCTGCCGCGCCAGCTGCAGCAGAAGGCGGCGCGGGCCGAGGAATACGCCCGCGGTTTCTGGACCGGCGGCACGCTGTTCGAGGAACTGGGCTTCTATTACGTCGGGCCGGTCGACGGACATAACCTCGACCACCTGCTTCCCGTCCTGAAGAACGTGCGCGACACCCATCAGGGGCCGGTGCTGATCCACGCCGTGACGCGCAAGGGGAAGGGCTACGCGCCGGCGGAGAACTCCGCCGACAAGTATCACGGCGTCGCCAAGTTCGATGTCGTCACCGGCAAGCAGTCCAAGCCCAAGGCCAATGCGCCGTCCTACACCCGCGTCTTCGCCGAAAGCCTGATCCAGGAGGCGCAGGCCGACGACAAGATCGTCGGCGTGACCGCGGCCATGCCGGACGGCACCGGGCTCGACCTGTTCGGCGAGGCCTTCCCCACGCGCATGTTCGACGTCGGCATCGCCGAACAGCACGCGGTGACCTTTTCCGCCGGCATGGCGACGGAAGGCTACAAGCCGTTCTGCGCGATCTACTCCACCTTCCTGCAGCGCGGTTACGACCAGGTCGTGCACGACGTGGCGATCCAGGGCCTGCCGGTGCGCTTTCCCATCGACCGGGCCGGTCTCGTCGGGGCGGACGGTCCGACCCATGCCGGCAGTTTCGACACCGCCTATCTCGCCTGCCTGCCGGGCTTCGTGGTGATGGCCGCCGGCGACGAGGCGGAATTGCGCCACATGGTCGCGACCGCCGCCGCCTATGACGAGGGGCCGGTGTCCTTCCGCTATCCGCGCGGCGAGGGCATGGGCGTCGATCTGCCCGAGCGCGGCGAGGTTCTGGAGATCGGGCGCGGGCGCGTGCTGCGCGAGGGCAGCAAGGTGGCGCTCCTGTCCTTCGGCGGGCGCTTGCGCGAGTGCCTGCTCGCGGCCGACGAACTCGACGCCGCCGGCCTGTCGACCACAGTTGCCGACGCGCGCTTCGCCAAGCCGCTCGATACGGATCTGATCCTGCGGCTGGCGCGCGAGCACGAGGTGCTGATCCTCATCGAGGAGGGCTCGGTCGGTGGTTTCGCCAGCCATGTGCTGCAGCTGCTCGCGAGCCGGGGCGCCCTCGATGCCGGCCTCAAGGTGCGGCCCATGTGCCTGCCGGATCGCTTCCTCGATCAGGACAAGCCGGAGCGCATGTACAAGGATGCCGGGCTCGACGCCGAGGGCATCCTGAAGACCGCCTTCGAGGCGCTGGGCGCGTCGGCCGGCGCCGCCGCCCGCCGGGCCTGACCGCGCGCGGCGCAAGCTATGCGGCACGCGCCGCAGGCATGCGTTTCGTCTTGATTGACAAGCCTGAAGTCGTCTGAGACGGTCGCACCAAGTCGCGGACGCCGATGCAAGTCGGCGTTCGTTCTGTTTCGGGGTCTCATCCGCATGGTCGCGCTTGTGCGCGCCGATCCGGCATTCGTGCCGGCACGTCGGTGGAGTGGCTTCGAGAGCGTCACACAGGCGAGGGTGGAACAGGTCTGCCGTTGCGGCAGGGCACGCAAGTGCGCCGACCCGACCTCGCAATCATCCGCATCGGCCGCGCCTCGCGCCGGCCCGGCCCTCCGAACCAGAAAGACGGGAGCGTGTTCATGGCTCAGGCTCTGGCGCCGGTGACGGCGCTGCTTTTGTCGATCGCCCTGCTCATTGCCGGGCACGGTCTGCAAAGCACGCTTCTGCCGCTTGCGGGCGCGCAGTTCGACTTCTCCGACGTGGCGATCGGTACGATCTCGTCGAGTTACTTCTTCGGTCTCGTGCTGGGCTGCATCGGCGCGCCCTATGTCATCATGCGCGCCGGTCACATCCGCGCCTTCGCGGCGCTGGTGTCGCTGATGTCGGGGGCGGCGATCCTGCATCCGATCGTGGTCGAGCCGATCACCTGGAGCGTGATCCGCATCGTCTCGGGTTTCTGCCTGGCCGGCTTCTACATGATCGTGGAAAGCTGGCTCAACGAGCAGGCCAGCAACGAGAACCGCGGCACGATCATGTCGATCTACATTCTTCTGGTCTACGCGAGCATGACGCTGGGCCAGGTGTCGATCACGACGATGGATGTGGCGACCTTCGTGCCCTTCGCGGTGGCCTCCGTGGCCGTGAGCCTTGCGGTGATTCCGGTTTCGCTGACCACCGCCAACCAGCCGGCGCCGATCACCGTGGTGCGGTTTCGTCCGATCAAGCTCTACCGGACCTCGCCGACGGCGCTGGTCGCGGTGCTGATGATCGGCGTGACCCAGGGCGCGATCTGGATGATGACGCCGCTCTACGGCATCCAGATCGGGCTGACGATCAATGAGGCCGCCTTCTTCGCGGCGGCGATCATGGGCACCGGCGCGCTCGTGCAATGGCCCTTCGGGCGCCTGTCGGACCGCTTCGACCGTCGTCTCGTGCTTCTCGGCCTGGCCGGCGCGGCGGTGGTGATCTCGCTGGTGCCGTCGGTCCTCGCGATCGACGGTTTCTGGATGGCGATGACGCTGGCGGTGGCGATCGGCGTCGCCACCCAGCCGGCCTATGCGATCGCCGCCTCGCACGGCTACGACTACGCCGACCCCGAGGAATACGTCGAAACCTCCTCCGGCCTGACGCTCGCCTTCGGCATCGGCTCGGCCTTCGGACCGCTGACGGCCTCGCTGCTGATGGACCGCGCCGGACCGTCGGGCCTGTTCCTGCTGGTCGCGATCGTTCAGTTCGCCATGGCGGCCTATATCGTCAGCCGCCTGTTCCAGCGCTCGTCGCTGCCGGCGGAGGAAAAGACCGACTACGACTACGCCTCGACCGCCTCCGTCGGTACCGTCATCTCGCCCGAGCCGCTCGACGTGGAAGACCCGCAGGTCATCCCGCCGGAGGAGTTCCCGGCCTATGACTACGACACCGAGGAAAGCGACGAGAGCGAGACGGTCCACGACGAGCATGTGGCGGCGAGCGAGCCCGCTCCGCCGAAGCCGCGCGTGCGCTGGCGCCGCCCCGCGCCGCACGGCCGGATGCGGCAAATGATGCCTCGACGCCGCCGCCGAGTTGCGGCATTGTCGCGCGCATGATCGGACGGTCCGACTTCCTTCGTCTCTTGCGCCGCGAGGCGCTGCCGCTGGCCGTTGTCGCGATGCTGGCCCTGTTCCTGCAGGGCCTGATCGCGCCGATGGTCGCGGCCGCGACGAGCGTCGGCGGGCCGAATCCCTTCGATCTCTGCCTGACCCTCGACGCCGCCGCCGACGAGCCCGCGCCCTCCGGCGATCCGGGCGGGCACGGTCATGACGCCTGTCCCTGCGGTCCCGTCTGCCCGCATGCCAGCGCTTGCGTGAACGCGCGCGGTCTCGCCCCCGCGTCCCCCTGGGCGCTCGACGCCGACCCTGCGTCGGCTCCCGGCCTGCGGGCACATCTGGAGGCGCGCCCCGACCGGGCGGCCTTCCTGCGCGCGCGCGGCATCCGCGGTCCCCCATCCATGTGAGAGTTATCCGGCGCGCCTCCGCCCTCGCCGGAGCCCGCGTCCTTGCCGGCCGATACGCCGGTGTCTTCTCTTTTCGCATTCAAAAACCGCACTCGGAGCCGTTTTCCCGCTTGGATCGGCCGCGTGCGTCTCACACGCTTGATGGATGAAACTCATGACCTTCGTGAAAACCCTCGCTCTCGCCGCCGCGCTCGCCACGCCCTTCGTGCTGGGCTCCGTGCCCGCCTCCGCCGGGGACGTCACCGTCGGCGACCTGACGCTCTCCAACGCCTGGACCCGCGCCACGCCGCCGCGCGCCATGGCCGGCGGCGGCTTCGTCACCATCACCAATGCGGGCGAGGCCGACCGTCTCGTCGCCGCCTCCGCGCCGGTTTCGGAAAAGACCGAACTGCATGAGATGGTCGTCACCGACGGCGTGATGAAGATGCGCGAGATGGAAGGCGGCATCGAGATTCCCGCCGGCGGGACCGTGGACCTGAAGCCGGGCGGCCTCCATGTGATGTTCATGGGCCTCAAGGCGCCGATCAAGGAGGGCGAGACCGTGCCGGTGACGCTCACCTTCGAGAACGCCGGCACCGTCGAAGTGTCCTTCACCGCGGAGAAGATCGGCGCCAAGGGCATGGGCATGGGCACCGGGGGCGGCATGAACGGCACCGGCATGAAGCACGGCCAGTCCAAGAACTGAGGAAACGATGTCCGGTTTGAAACTCATTCGCTATGGAGCATGGGCGGCGGTTGCCGCCCTGCTCGTCGTGGTCGGCTATGTGACGGTCGGCTACTACCAGCAGGCATCGGAGGGCGGCGGGCTGATCTCGCCCGTCGCCTCCATCGGCGGGCCGTTCACGCTGACGGACGCGGCGCGCGAGGTCGAAGTCACCGAGGCCGACTTCAAGGGCAAGCCCTCGGCCTTCTTCTTCGGCTTCACCTATTGCCCCGACGTATGCCCGACGACGCTCGCCGAAACGCAGGGCTGGATCGAGGAATTGGGGGACGATGCCGACAAGATCGACTTCGCCTTCATCTCCGTCGATCCGGAGCGCGACACGCCCGAGGTCATGCGCGACTACGTCGCGGCCTTCGACGAACGCATCCGTCCGCTGACCGGCACGCGGGCGCAGACCGACGCGATCATCGAGGCCTATCGGGTCTACGCCAAGCGGGTGGAGCTCGACGACGGCGACTACACGATGGACCACACCGCCTCGGTCTTCCTGATGGATGCGGACAACCGGTTCGTCGGCACGATCGCCTGGGGCGAGGCGCATGAAAACGCCATGGCGAAGCTGCGCCGCTTGATCGACACGGCGTCCTGACGGACACTCGCGGCATGAGCGCGCACAGCGAGATCCTGCCCATCGCCGAGACCGGCGACACCGCACCCGGTTCGACCGGGCCCGGGTCGCCGGATCGTGGCGGGGAGGCGTCCGGCGGTCTGATCCTGCCCGCCGTGCTGTTCTTCGCCATCGCGATGGCGGCGACGCTCGGCCTGTGGTGGCTCTACGGCGAGCGGCTCTTCGTCGACCGGCTGCTGACGGGGCTCGCCAATTGCTTCTGACCAGCGTGTCCGGGCCGGGGCGTCGCCATGGCTGAGCGCCTGCGTCTCGATCAGCTTCTGGTGCAGCGCGGGCTGGCCGAAACGCGCGCGCGCGCCCGCGACGCGATCCTGCGGGGCACGGTGCGTGTCGCAGGCGCGCCTGCCGACAAGCCGGCGCAGCGTGTGCCTCTGGACGCGGAGATCGCGTTTGACGATCCCGCCGCGGGCTATGTCTCGCGCGCGGCGTTGAAACTCGTCGGCGCGCTCGATGCCTTTCCCATATCCGTTCAGGGCCGCATCGCGCTCGACCTCGGCGCCTCGACCGGCGGCTTCACGCAGGTGCTGCTGGAGGCGGGGGCGGCGAAGGTGCACGCCATCGACGTCGGTCACGACCAGCTGCACCCGCGCATCGCCGCCGAACCGCGCGTGGTGCGGCGCGATGGCGTGAACGCCCGCGCGCTCACCCTCGCGGATCTCGACGGCGACCGGCCGGGGGTCGTGGTGAGCGACATGAGCTTCATCTCGCTGCGTCTGGCGCTGCCGCCCGCGCTCGATCTGGCGGCCCCCGGCGCCGACGGCGTGTTTCTGGTCAAGCCGCAGTTCGAGGCGGGGCGGGAGAACATCGGCAAGAAGGGACTTGTCGATCCCGAGACCGGGGCGGGATGCGCGCGCGCCATCGCCGACTGGCTGGCCGCCCGGCCCGGCTGGCAGGTGCGCGGCCTTGAACCCTCGCCGATCACGGGCAGTGACGGCAACGCCGAATGGCTGCTGGTGGCGCGCAAGGAAGCGTGACAATCGCCGGGCCGGGCGCCATTGCGCTTGCAAGTCCCGCCCGCGCGCTGTAACCGGCGCCCATGACACGCAAACGCCCGCCGTCCACACCCTCCGCTCCGCCGCCCGTCGAGGCGACCTGCACGATTGCCGCGCTCGCCCACAAGGGGGAGGGGCGCGCGGAGATCGACGGCGTGACTGTGCATGTGCCCTTCACGCTGCCGGGCGAGACCGTGCGCGTCGAACATGCGGGCGGACGCGGGCGCCTGCTCGAGGTGCTGACGTCCGCGCCGGACCGGGTCGCGCCCGCCTGCCGGCATTTTGGAACCTGCGGGGGCTGCGCGCTTCAGCACATGGAGCAATCCGCCGTGCTCGGCTGGAAGCGCGATCAGGTGGTCGCGGCCCTTGCCGCGCGCGGGCTGGAGGCGGCGGACACTGTCCGCGCCACGGTCGATGCGCATGGGGCGGGACGCCGGCGGGCGGTCTTCGCCGCGACGCGCGCCGGGAACAAGACGCTTTTCGGCTTCCACGAGCGCGCCAGCCATCGGCTTGTCGATCTTGCCGAATGTCCCGTTCTGGTGCCGGAGATCGTCGCCGCGCTGCCCGATCTCAGGCGGCTGGCATCTGCCGTGCTGCCGCGCAAGGGCGAGGTGGCCGTCACGGTGCTGGCCAGCGGGACCGGTCTCGACGTCGATCTGAAGACCCCGGCGCGGCTGGCGCACAAGGAGGTGCCGGCCCTCGTGGAGCAGGCGATGGCGGCGGGCCTCGCGCGCCTGTCGGTCAATGGCGAGCCGCTCGTTGAGGCGCGCGCGCCGACGCTCGACATGGGCGGCGTGGCGGTCGTGCCGCCGCCGGCGGGCTTCGTGCAGGCGACGGCGGCGGGCGAGGCGGCATTGGCCGGCCTCGTCGCGGAGGCGGTCGGGGACGCGCGCAAGGTCGCGGATCTCTTCGCCGGCGTGGGCACCTTCGCGCTACGCCTCGCCCGACAGGCAAGCGTTCATGCGGTGGAGAGCGAGCGTGCCGCGCTCGACGCGCTCGATGCGGCGATGCGCCGAGGTGGAGGCGCCTTGCGCGAGATCCGCGCCGAACGCCGCGATCTCTTCCGCAATCCGCTGACCGCCGGCGATCTCGACGATTTCGGCGCGGGCGTGGAGGCGGTGGTCTTCGATCCGCCAAGGGCCGGCGCGGAAGCCCAGGCGCGCGAGATCGCCCGCTCCAGGGTGCCGCGCATCGCGGCCGTTTCCTGCAATCCGGCAACGCTCGCCCGTGATCTGCGCCATCTGGTCGATGGCGGCTATCGCATCGAGACCGTCACGCCTGTGGACCAGTTTCGCCACGCGCCCCATATTGAGGTGGTGGCCGGTCTGGTGCGCGCCTGAGCGACGCCGGGCCCGGCCCCGACACGGGATGGCCGGACGGTTGCGGCGGGAGGCGTGGATGGCGGAGACCCCCTTGGACACTCTTGCGACCTGGTCGCGGCGGGCGGCCTATGCCGCCCGGCAGGGCGCGCGGGTCGGCTGGTTCGCGGCCCATGGGGAACTGGCGCAGGCGATCACGAAACGCGTGGCCCGGCGCCATGGCTCGGCCGGCAGCAAGGCGCCCCGACGCCGGCCCATCGGCCCGACGCCCGACCAGCGCCGCCTCTTCGCCCAGATCGCCGATCTCTTTCGGCGCGATCTCGCCAATGTCGAGGCCGGACATTATCCCTTGCCCTCAGGCGAGTTCGGGTCTCCGGCCGCCTTTCTCGACTTGAGCCGGCGGTTCCTGGCGGATGTGCCCAAGGTGGCGCGCCGCCGCGCGACCGGCGCGCATCAGGAGGTGTTCGAGGCGACCCGCGACGAACCGGCCGGCCTGCCGCGCTACTATCGCCAGAACTTCCACTTCCAGACCGACGGCTGGCTGTCGCGCGACAGCGCGCGCATCTACGATTTTCAGGTGGAGGTGCTGTTCAAGGGGGCGACGGCGGCGATGCGCCGTCAGGCGTTGGTGCCGCTCTCGCAGCTGCTGCGGCAGAAGGACCAGCGCCGCGTGGCCTATGCAGACATCGCCTGCGGCACGGGCGGGTTGCTCGCGCCGGCGCTCACCGCCTTTCCCCGGCTTGCCGGCGTCGGCGTGGACCTGTCGCACCCCTACCTGCAGCATGCCCGCACGACCCTTTCCCGGCGGGCGCGCGCCCGTGCGTCCTTCGTCACGGCCCCGGCCGAGGCGCTGCCCTTCGCCGACGACAGCCTCGATGTGGCAAGCTGCGTCTATCTGTTTCACGAGCTGCCGCCGAAGGTGCGCCGTCAGGTCGCCGCCGAGTTCGCCCGCGTGTTGAAGCCGGGCGGGCTGCTGATTTTCGCCGACAGCCTGCAGGAGGGCGACCTGCCGGAAAACGACGGGCTGCTGCACCTCTTCCCGGCGCTCTTTCACGAGCCCTATTACGAGGGCTATCTCACCGACGATCTCGACGGGATGTTCGCGCGCGCCGGTCTGCGGCTCAGGGAGATGACGCCGGCCTTCCTGACGCGGGTCGCGGTCTACGAGAAGGTGTAAGGCAAAGGCGGGCGCCCACCTTCGGCGCGCCGCCCGGTCGGTCGACGTCAGGTCAATCGACGCGGGGTCAGTCGACGTCGAGCGGCTCGGTCCCGGCCGGTCGGCCATCGGCGGCGAGCTGGATCTTTTCCACCTTCGCTTCGGCCGCCTTCAGCAGCTTGTCGCAATGCCGGCGCAGCGCGTCGCCGCGCGAATAGAGCTGTATGCTTTCCTCAAGCGGCACGTCGCCGCGCTCCAGCCGGCCGACGATCTCCTCCAGTTCCTTGAGCGCGACCTCGAAGCTGAGGTCCGTGAGGTCGGGATCGGGGGCGTCGCTGGTCAAATCGGCTGCTCCGGCTCGCACTGAGGGTCACGGCCGCCATGGTAGAGGCGGCGTCCGGGCGCGACAAGGCGCAGCGCCCGGTCGTGAACAGCCAATTCGCCGGCTCCGTGTGTCGGGTGCCGCGTCAGGAGTTCATCAGCGTCATGATGTGCGCCGCCGTGGAGCGGGCGAGGCCTTCCAGGTCGTAGCCGCCTTCCAGCAGCGAGACGACGCGCCCGCCGCAGGTCTTGTCCGCCACCTCCATTAGCTTGACGGTCGCCCAGGCGAAATCCGCTTCCACCAGGTTCAGCCCGCCGAGCGGATCGCGCACATGCGCGTCGAAGCCGGCGGAAATGATCACCAGATCGGGCGAGAAGGCTTCCAGCCGGGGCAGGATGGCGATGTCCATCGCCTCGCGGAACTCCGCCCCGCCGTCGCCGGCGGACAGCGGCGCATTGACGATGTTGTCGCTCTCGCCGCGCTCGCCGGTGTCGCCGGAGCCGGGATAGAGCGGCATCTGGTGCGTGGAGCAATACATTACGCTGGGGTCGTTCCAGAAGATGTCCTGCGTACCGTTGCCGTGATGGACGTCGAAGTCGATGATCGCGACGCGGTCGGCGCCGTATTCGGACTGGGCGTAGCGCGCCGCGACGGCGGCGTTGTTGAAGAAGCAGAAGCCCATGGCGCGGGCCCGTTCGGCATGGTGGCCGGGGGGGCGGCTCGCCGAAAAGGCGTTGGTCACCTTGCGCTGCATGACCTCGTCCACCGCCCGGCAGGCGGAGCCGACCCCGCGCATCGCCGCTTCCCAGCTGCCCGGCGACATGGTGGTGTCGGCGTCGATGCGCACCAGCCCGTCCTGCGGCGCCGAATTGTGCAGCATGTCGATGTATTCCGACGGGTGCACGCGGGCGATGTCGACCACCCGGCCCATGGGCGCGACGTCGCGCTCCAGCGACTGGAACCGCTCGTGCTCGAGAATCCGGTCGATGGCGCGCAGGCGGTCCGGGCGCTCCGGATGGCCGACCGGCGTCAGATGATCGAGATAGGACGGATGGTGCAGGTAAAGGGTCGACAAGCGCGTTTCCTCGGGCACGTTTTGTGTTTGTGATTGCCGCCATCTGATCGGCGCGCGCGAGCCCTGTCAATGAGCGAGGTCAAGATGCGACCGGGCGCGCGCGGGGCCGTCATCCCGTGCGGACGCGATACCAAGGCGTCGGCCGTCGACTGAAAAAAGACCGGGGCGGCGACAGGTCGCCGGCCCCGGTGTGCAAAGGTGCGGGCACGCATGAGCCCGTTGGGGAGGTCCGCTGCATCATGAAATCGGTGCCAGAGGATCTGGCCGATCCAACGAAAGCACCTCAAGGCTAGCCCGCGCGTTTTACAGGGAAAAGATCGTAAAACGTCTTATGGACGAAAGTCCCTCGGAAAAGGGCGTAGGTAAAAATGACGTGTTGCTTGTGCGGTGGCCTGCGTCATCCGGTTTCACGCGGTGCGGCGGCGCGGCGGAGCCGGTCGTTGATCGCCTCGCCGAGCCCGTCGGTCGGCACCGGCATCGCGGCGATGGTCGCGGCGCCGGAGGCATCGAGGCGGCGCAGCGCGGTGAAGAGCCGGGCGGCGGCCTGCACCAGATCGCCGGAGGGGCTCAGGTTTTCGACCGCCACCGCGCCCTCCGCGCCGGGGGGCATGTCCGCGCCGAAGGCGAGCAGCGCCTCGCCGGGCATCACCGCGCGCGCGTCGAGCCGGACGGCGGCGCCCGGCGCATAATGCGATGTCAGCATGCCGGGTGCGGCGGGCGCGTCCGGCTCTTGCGCCGGAGCCCCTTCCAGCGGGCAACCGAGCACGGCCTCAATCTCGGCGCGGGCAATGCCGCCGGGGCGCAGCAGGCGCGGGGTTGCGTCGGTCAGCCCGACGATGGTGGATTCGACCCCGACGGGGCAGGGGCCTGCATCGATGAGCACGGCAAGTGCTGTGCCCAGATCCTCGGCCACCGCGTCGGCGGTCGTGCCGGTGATGCGTCCAGACCGGTTGGCACTGGGGGCGGCGAGCGGCACGCCACAGGCTTGGGCGAGCGCACGCATGATCGGCGCGGCAGGCACCCGCAGCGCGATGGTCTCCAGCCCGGCGGTCGCCAGATCGCAGACGGGGCTGTCGGCGCGTTTCGGCACCACGAGGGTGAGGGGCCCCGGCCAGAAGGCGTCGGCGAGCGCCCGCGCGCGGGCGTCGAACACCCCGTGCCGCTCGGCCGCAGCCCGGCTCTCCACATGGGCGATCAGGGGATTGAAACTCGGTCGCCCCTTGGCCTGATAGATCGCCGCGCAGGCCTCGGCGTCGGTGGCATCGGCGGCGAGCCCGTAGACGGTCTCGGTCGGCACCGCGACCAGCTTGCCGGCCCGCAGCGCCGCGATCGCCGCGGAAAAGCCGGCGTGGCGCGTCGGATCGGGGTCGGAAGGAGAAACGGTCCAGCGCTGCATGGGGTGCTCGGTGGGGTCCTGTGCGATGGCCCGGTGGGAAAGGCGGGTCTTGCAAGCGCCGACGGCGGAAAAAATATGCAGTACATGGCGTTACGTCACTGGTTGACGTTTACGTCATCGCATCCCATCCTCCCGCCGGCGTGCCTCGGGCCAGGGGCGTCCGGTTGCCGAAAGGCCGATGAGATGCGGTTTTTGCGGGCTTCGCCGGCCGACGTCAAGTCGCCGATGACCGATCGACCGTAGCATGGGCGACCTCCACCCGGGGCGCGACGCACAAGACAATCAGGGAAGGACGCCACATGTACAACGCGCCGGTTTCGGAGATCGCTTTCACGCTCAAGCATGTGGCCGGGCTTGCCGATGTCCTGGCCGCCGATGCGGGCGGGGAGCTGTCGGAGGATCTGGTCGTGGCGATCCTGGAGGAGGCCGGCCGGTTCGCGGGCGAGGAAGTCGCGCCACTCAATATGCTCGGCGACCGGGAAGGCGCGCGGCGCGACGCGCAGGGCAGCGTGACCATGCCGGCCGGCTGGAAGAGCGTCTATGACGCCTGGTGCGCGGGCGGCTGGAACGGGCTGACCGGCGCGCCGGACCATGGCGGGCAGGGCCTGCCGGTGATGCTGCAGGCGGCCACCTTCGAGATGTGGAATTCCGCCTCCATGGCCTTCGCGATGGGGCCGATGCTCACCATGGGTGCGATCGAGGCGCTGGAGGCGCATGCCAGCGACGAGCTGCGCGCGCTCTATCTGCCCAGGCTGGTATCGGGCGAGTGGACGGGCACGATGAACCTGACCGAGCCGCAGGCCGGGTCCGATCTCAACGCCCTGCGCACGCGCGCCGAACCCGCCGGCGACGGCACCTACCGGATCACCGGGCAGAAGATCTACATCACCTATGGCGAGCACGACCTGACCGACAACATCGTGCATCTGGTTCTCGCCCGCCTGCCCGACGCGCCGGCCGGCACGCGCGGCCTGTCGCTGTTTCTCGTTCCCAAGATCCTCGTCGAGGCGGATGGATCGCTCGGGGCGGCGAACGACGTGCGCTGCGCCGGTCTTGAGCACAAGATGGGCATTCATGCCTCGCCGACCTGCACCATGGTGTTCGGCGACGAGGGCGGGGCCGTCGGCTGGCTCGTGGGCGAGGAGAACCGGGGCCTTGCCTGCATGTTCACCATGATGAACAACGCCCGGCTCGCCGTCGGCATCCAGGGGCTCGGCGTTGCCGAGGGCGCCCTGCAGAAGGCGACGGCCTATGCGCTGGAGCGCCGCCAGGGGCGGGCGCCGGGCGCGCGCGGCGACGGCATGAGCCCGATTGCCGCGCATCCCGACATCAAGCGCACCCTGCTGGCGATGCAGGCCTGGACGCAGGTCGCCCGATCGATCTGCCTGACCACGGCGCAGGCCCTCGACATGGCGCGCCTGGCGGGCGACGCCGAGGCCCGCGCCCGCTGGGGCGCGCGGGCCGCGCTGCTCACGCCGGTGGCCAAGGCGCTGTCGACCGACATCGGCTTCGAGGTCGCGTCGATGGGCATGCAGGTGCATGGCGGCATGGGCTACATCGAGGAAACCGGCGCGGCACAATTGCTGCGCGACGTCCGCATCGCCTCCATCTACGAGGGCACCAACGGCATCCAGGCCATCGATCTGGTGCAGCGCAAGCTGCCGATGGAGGGCGGCGCGCCCGTCCGCGCGTTGATTGAGGAGATCTCCGGGGTGGCCGAGGCCGCCGGCGGCGCCCCGACCGACAGCGGCTTGGCCGACCGCGGCTTGGCCGACAGCGGGGCACGGCTGGCGCGCGCCGCTGCCGCGCTGAGGCAGGCGGTCGACTGGATGGGCGCCGCACTCGCCGAGGGACGCACCGCCGAGGCGCTTGCGGGGGCTACGCCCTTCCTGCGGTTGCTCGGCACCGTCCATGGCGGCGCGCTGCTGATCAAGGGGGCGCTCGCGCGCCGCGACGACACGAGCCCCGCGGCCGGCCACCGGCGCCTGCTCGCACGCTATTTCGCCACCGCGCATCTGGGGGAGGCGGAGGCCCTCAAGGATCAGGTAACCGGTGGCGCCGAGGCCGTGGTGGCGTACGATCCGCTCGTTTGATCCGCTTGCGTTCGCCGATTGCCTGAGCCAAGGGGGCGGGCAGTCCCCCGACACGACCCGTTTCACAAGATCAGAGGACCACGATGATCGACATCGAGAGGCAGGACGGCATCGAGATCCTGCGGATGAACCGCCCGGCCAAGAAGAACGCGCTCACCGGCGAGATGTATTCAGCCCTGGCCGAGGCGCTGGAGCGCGGCAACGCGGACGACGAGGTGCGCGTGCATCTGGTCTGCGGCGTGCCGGGCGCCTTCACCGCCGGCAACGACATCGCGGATTTCCTCGCCTTCGCGGGGGAGGGCGGGCTTGCCAATGCGCCGGTGGTGCGCTTCCTGCGCGCGCTGGCCGACTGCCGTACGCCGCTCATTGCCGCCGTGGACGGTCTGGCCATCGGCGTCGGCACGACCATGCTGTTTCACTGCGACATGGTGTTCGCCAGCCCGCGCGCGCTGTTCAAGACGCCCTTCGTGGACCTCGGACTGGTGCCCGAGGCCGGGGCCAGCCTGCTGGCGCCCGCGCTCATGGGGCATCAGCGCGCCTTCGAGCTGTTGTGCCTCGGCGAAAGCTTCGATCCGGTGCGCGCCAAGGCGGCCGGCTTCGTCAATCACATCGCGGCGGAAGAGGAGCTGGAGGCCCGCGCGCTCGCCTCGGCCCGCGCGATTGCCGAAAAGCCGCCGGGGACGATGCGCGCCGCGCGCGATCTGCTGGTCGGCGACCGGGCGGCGCTGAAGGCGCGGATCGAGGAGGAGATCGCCCTCTTCGCCGAGTGCCTGCGCTCGCCGACGGCGCAGGCCGCCTTCGCGAGGTTTCTCGACAAGAGCTGACGACGCCGGCCGGCGTCCGTCGCAGGAAGTATCGACAGGCTCCCGGCGCGCCGGCGCGTCCGGGCAACGGGGAGGACGAGACATGTCACTGAAGGGAAAGACGCTGTTCATCACCGGCGCCTCGCGCGGGATCGGCAAGGCGATCGCGCTCCGGGCTGCCCGCGACGGCGCCAATATCGCCATCGCCGCCAAGACCGCCGAGCCGCATCCCAAGCTCGAGGGCACCATTCACACGGCGGCGGAGGAGATCGAGGCGGCCGGCGGCACGGCCTTTCCGCTGATCGTCGACGTGCGCGACGACGACCGCGTCAAGGCCGCCATCGACGAGACGGCCGCGCGCTTCGGCGGGCTCGATATCCTGGTCAACAACGCGAGCGCTATCCAGCTCACGCCGCTCGCCCAGACCGACATGAAGCGCTTCGATCTGATGCATCAGATCAACACGCGCGGCACGCTGGCCTGCTGCAAACACGCCGAGCCGCATCTGGAGCGGGCGGAAAACCCGCATATCCTGATGCTGTCGCCGCCGCTCGACCTGCAGGAAAAATGGTTCGCGCCCTTCACGCCCTATGCGATCGCGAAATACGGCATGAGCCTCGCGGTGCTTGGGCTGGCCGGAGAGTTGCGCCCCAGGGGGATCGCCGTCAATGCGCTGTGGCCGCGCACGACCATCGCCACGGCCGCGATCCGGAACCTGATCGGGGGCGACGAGATGGTGCGCGCGAGCCGCACGCCGGACATTCTCGCCGACGCGGCCTATGAGATCTTTCTCAGCCCGGCCCGCGCCTTTTCGGGTCAGTTCCTGATCGACGACACGTTCCTCGCCGCGCGTGGCGTGACCGACTTCGACAAGTATCGGGTCGATCCGACGGTGGCGCTGACGCCGGACTTCTTCGTGCCAGACGATGTGCCGGCGCCGGCCGGTCTCGGCAAGGTCGGGGAGTAAGCCTGCCGCCTACAAACCCTCCCCTCTACCAACCGAGGGCGCGCCAGGCGAGCGCGCCGAGGAAGGCGGCGATGCACACGACGAGCGCGACCGCGCGCAGGACCGGATGACTGTCCTCGCGCGATCCGCGCCGGTGGGGCGGACGGGGTTTGCCGGGCCGGTCTCCCATCGCCTGCTCGCGGTCAGCTGAATTCGGGTCCGCGCGGGCGGTAGGGCCGCAGCTCCTTCCAGGCGCGCATCAGCGTCTGCAGTTCCTCGTCGCCGTCTTCCGGCAAGACGATGCGTGGCGCGATCAGCAGATCGCCGCGCCCGCCGTTCTTGTTGGGCAGGCCCTTGCCCTTCAGGCGCATGGTCTTGCCGCTCGCCGCCGCATTGGAGATCTTGAGGTTGATGGCGCCGTCGAGGGTCGGCACGCGCACCTTTTCCTCCAGCACCGCCTCATAGAGCGTGATCGGCAGGTCGAGCTTGAGATCGTCGCCGGACGGGGTGAACAGCGGGTGGCGGGCCAGACGCACCTCGACGATGGCATCGCCCGCCGGCGCATGGTTCTCGCCCGGATGACCCTGGCCGCGCAGGCGGATCTTCTCGCCGTCGGTGGTGCCGGCCGGCAGCTTGACGTCGACCGACTTGCCGCTTGGGAGCGTGACGCGGGCCTTGCCCTCGTGGACGAGCTGTTCGAGCGTCACCTGCGCGGTGATCTTCACGTCCTCGCCGCGCCGGGGACGGGCCGTGCGCCCGCCGCCCGCGCCGAAGCCCGCGCCCTGCGCGCCCGCTCCGCCGCCGAAGCCGCCGCCGCGCCCGCGTCCGCCGAACCCGCCGAGAATGTCGTTCAGGATGTCGTCGAAGCCGCCGGCGCCGCCCTGCGCGCCGCCGAAGCCGCGCGCCTGGCGGAAGATGTCGCTGTCGGCGAAGCCGTCGAAGCCGTGCGCCTGGAAGCGCGGCTTTCCTTCCGCGTCGATCTCGCCGCGGTCGAACTGCGCGCGCTTCTCCTTGTCGCCGAGGATCTCATAGGCCTGGCTCGCTTCGGAAAAGCGTTCCTTCGCCGTCGGATCGTCGGCGTTCTGGTCCGGGTGATAGGTCTTGGCGAGCTTGCGATAGGCTCGCTTGATCTCCGCCTCGCTCGCCGATTTTCCGACGCCGAGGACCGTATATGGATCGCGCATGGTTCAGGACCGCAGGTTCAAGGGGTTCGACCCGGTATACACCGGGGGAAGGCTCGCAAACCATATGGGAATTGATAGGAATAAAATCCAGATCCCTCACGCCTGAAGCGGGCGGGGACGCGGGGGGCACCGAACGGGCGGCGATCAGCCTTGCGGCGCGTCCGCCGGCGGGGTCTGCGCCTGGGTCTGCGTCGCCTCGCCGTCGGCCTCGGTGAGGTCGATGACCTGCCAGGTTTGCATCGCGTCCTGGCAGGCGACGCCGTCATAGGCGCGCAGGCCGCCGATGGTGTTGGCGGTGGTGCGGAAGCGTGCGCAGCCCGTTCCCGAGGCGATGGTGTCGTCGGTCAGTGCGAGGATCGTGCCGGAATTGCCCGAAAGCGGATTGGTCCAGGAAAAGGGCGGTTGCGCGGTCGTGCTGCCGCGCGCGGTGGCGATTGCCCTGGCGATGACGGCGCGGTCCTGGGCGCCGATGTCGACATCGGCGGTGTTCTGCTCCGCGTCGATCGAGCCGGTCAGATCGAGCGGCGTCGCCGGATCCGCGCTGCCGACCGGCATCGACACGCCGCCGCAGGCCCCGGCGAGCAGCGCCAGCGCGAGCGAGATCCCGAGGCCGGCGGCCGTGCGGCCGCCGCGCGCGGCGAAACGAGAGCGAGGATCGATCCGTGTCATGGGAATCGGTGTCATGGGACCTGTCCCGTGTTCGGGCGCCGGGCGCATGTCCCGACGCGGGGTCGCAGCGGCGTGGCAACGCACGACTGTGACGTCAGAGCAACAGTGTCCGGGAAAAGGCTTAACAAATGGTAAGGCCAACCGGATGGGGATCCCGTTTCCACAGATGCCAGCGGCGGTTATGGCGCGCGCCCATGAGCGTGGCCTGCCATGGCGGGGGCGCGCGGTGGAAGGCGACGTTTCGTCGCGTGTGCGGCGCGGACTTGCGGCGGGACTAGAGAAGCTTCTTCCAGCGGAAGTAGAGGAAGGTGAGCAGCACCGACAGCACCATGACGCCGAGCGAGAAGGCGTAGCCGTAGCTCCAGTCCAGTTCCGGCATGCCCTGGAAGTTCATGCCGTAGATCGAGGCGATCAGCGTCGGCGGCAGGAAGACGACGGCCAGAACCGAGAAGATCTTGATGATCTGGTTCTGCTCGAGGTTGACCAGCCCGACGGTGGCGTCGAGGAGGAAGTTGAGCTTGGCGTCGAGGGCGCTGGCGTGCTCGCGGATGGAGCGGATGTCGCGGCCGAGCGCCTTGCACTGGGCCTTCTGCGCGGAGCTCAAGCGCAGCGTTCCGCTGTTCAGCGACAGGAAGAGAAACAGCCGCTCCAGGCTGGCGCAGGAATCGTGCATCCGCGCGACCTTGACCCCGACACGGCCGATCTTCTGGATCGTCGCCTGGTAGATGGCGCTCTTGCGGCTGTCGATCTTTCCCTCGAACACCTCGCTCGCAATGGCGTCGAAGGTGCCGGAGCACTCCTCGATGACGTCGGCCGCCCGGTCGGCGATGGCGTCGAGCAGGATGAAGAGCGCACCGTTGCTCGTCTCGACACCGGCGGCCTCCGATTGCACGCGCTTGCTGGCCATCCCGATGGAGATCGGCTCGGCTTCGCGGATCGAAACCAGCCGCCGCGCGGTCGCGGCGAGCGTCATGGACGAGGTTCCGGGATCGGGGACGCGCGCCACCATCGGCATGACCAGCGTCATGACCAGTGCGTCATGCGCCTGGTAGAGCCGCTCCGAGGTTTCGATGGCGACGACGTCGGTGCGGTCGGGCAGCGGCGCGCCGATCCAGCGCGCGAGGCCGGCGCGCGTCGCCTCCTCCGGGGCGCAGACATCGAGCCACACGGCCTCCGCCGGCACGTCCTCAAGGCTCGCACAGGGAACGGCGGCAAGCCTGCCATCGCGCGGTACATAGGCGGTGATCATGCGGGAACGCCTCCGAATCGTCCGACCTGTCTCGCAGATCTTGGAGACAGACGCATGTCAGCGAAAGGCAGAGGTTCGCGGAAGACGGACGGCAGCGAACGCGCGGGCAGACGTGGCACCGGGCGAACTGCGCGTAAAAAGGCGGCCTGCAAACGCGCGCCGACATTCGCGCCGGCCTTGGGTGTCGAAACGGCGTTGCGCGCCAGCCTCCGCCTTTTGGCGGCAAGGGGCGCGGCTTTCGTCATGCGCGGGGGCCGGGTTCGGCGCGCCGGAGCGCCCGGGATCGCGCAGAGACCGCGTTGGCCGCCGCCTGAGTCCAGACCTTCGAGGTAGGCCATCTGAAGATAGCCAAGCACTGAAGACAGGCAACGACTGAAGACAGCCAAGGACCGAAGACAGGCAACGACCGAAGACAGGCAGAGACACAGCCGCCGCGGCAGACCCGCGACGCGGGTCGGCGCATGCTTCCGGCAGGCCGCGTCCGGGGCGCCGCTTCGGGCACCGTGTATCAGGCGGCTTGTATCAGGCGGCTTGCATCAGGCTCGTCGCATCACGCGCCCTGTGTCTTGCCCCCGCAGACCTGACAGGTGCGGCGACCCGGGCACTCGCGATGCGGCGGGCTTACTTGCCCGCGGCGCCGGCTTTCTTGCTCTTGTTGCAGAGCGTCGCGGCGGTCACCGCGTTGATGCCGACGGGCTTGTACAGGGCGTCGAGATCGGGACGCGGGTTGGCTTGGGCGGCGTCGTTCGGCTTCGCGGTCATCTTTCCAGTCCGGTTTGGCGATCCGGGATCGGGGCTGTCGGCTCGGGCTCATTCCCAAGCATTTCGAAAAAATCCCGTCCGATTGGGACGAAACTAAGGATGCGGCATGGAAACACGGTGATTCCAGTCACATTCGATATCGCCCTGTAAGATTTCGCGATTTTCCGTCAGCCGGCGCAATGTCCGCCGGGCCGCGCGTCCCAGAGGTCGCCAAGCGAAATTCCGCTTCTAAAACAGGTCTCTGGCCTGTGTTGACCGGGTCGGCTGGCGGCTTATTGGTAGATTTCCGAGAGATCGTCCGGCAGCGGCGGAAGATCGTCGGCCGCCGGCGGCGCATCGGGCGCGGTTTCCTCCGGTTTGGTGCCCGGCGTCGGCGGCGGCCCCTCCTCGCGCGGCTGTGCGTTCGGATCGAGCAGCGGCAGGTCTTCGGCTTCCTCGTCGTCCTCCACCGCTTCCACCGCGCCAAAGGTCGCGACCAGGACCGCGTCCAGGTCCTCGAAAAAACGGCGGATGCGCCGGGCGTTGGCGCCGAGATCGTGGCGGCCGTAGCGCGAGGCGGAGCGGATGTCGAGCCGCGCGCCGACGGGATCGGGCAGGATGCGCACCGCGATGTCGTCGCGAAAGGCGAAGAGAAGCGAGGTGGCGACGGCCTGGAAACGGGTCGGCTCGTCGGGCATGCCGGGCGGCAACTCGCCGGTGATGGTCCAGTCGGCGGCCTCGGCGGCGCTGCGTGCAGCCGCATGCAGTTCCGCCGGCGTCACGCGGAAGCGGCGCGTCACCAGCCCCGGATAGGCCTCCGGATCGCCCGGCGCATAGGCGCGCGTCCCGCGCTCCCCGTCCGGCGCGACGATGGGCGGCGGCGTTTCCCGATCGGTGCTGACGTCGGCGACGAGCGGATAGCGCACGAAGTCGACAAGCCCGAGCGCAACCGGCAGAAGCGCCACCAGACCGAAGCCGATGCCGCGCACCGCCCGCCCCCAGCCCAAACCGCCGCGCGCCCACAGAAGCGCCATGGCGAGCGCGCCCAGAAGAACCGCCGCGCCGGCGAGCAGGAACCCCAGCCCCAGCACGCCGAACAGCTGCGGCGTGGTGACGATTTGCGCGCGATGCGCCAGCGCCCCGACCACCAGCACCGGAAGGGCGAGGCGTCCCAGGCGATGACTGACGGCGGCGAGCCGCGAGCGGTGGACGGGGAGCACTGTGCGCATGGGAAGGGCGGGCGGATCCGTGTCGTGACGTCTGGCACAGGGCTTAGCACGCCGGCGCGCCCTTGCGAACTGTCCCGCGAGATCCGCGCGCGCTCACGCCTCGAAGGTGAAGTCGGAAAACTGCTCGCGCAGCGCCGTCTTCTTGATCTTCCCCGTCGCGGTGTGCGGGATCTCCTCCACGAAGATCACGTCGTTCGGCATCCACCATTTGGCGATCCGCCCCTCGAAGGTGGCGAGGATCTCCTCCTTGCCGGGCTCCGTGCCGTCCTTGGGAACGACGATCAGCAGCGGGCGTTCGTCCCACTTGGGATGGGCGACGCCGATGACGGCGGCCTCGGCGACGTCCGGATGCAGCAGGGCGAGGTTTTCCAGATCGATGGTCGAGATCCATTCGCCGCCCGACTTGATGACGTCCTTGGCCCGGTCGGTGATCTGCATGTAGCCGTGTGCGTCGATATGCGACACGTCGCCGGTGTCGAAGAAGCCGTCCTCGTCCAGGATCCCGGCCTTGTCTTCCTTGAAATAGCTGCGCGTCACCGCCGGTCCGCGCACCTTCAGCCGGCCGAAGGTCTTGCCGTCCCAGGGGCGCTCGGTGCCGTCGTCGTCGGTGACCTTCATCTCCACCGTGAAGGGCGCGTGTCCCTGCTTCTCCTGCAGGTCGAGGCGGGCCTCGCCGGCGAGATCGGCGACCTCGGGCTTGAGCGAACACACGGTGCCGAGCGGGCTCATCTCGGTCATGCCCCAGGCGTGCATGACGCGCACGTCGTAGACCTCCTCGAAGGCCTTGGTCATGGCCCGTGGACAGGCCGAGCCGCCGATGACCACGCGCTCAAGGTGAGGCAGGGTCCTGCCGGTCTTTTCCAGATATTGCAGCAGCATCAGCCACACGGTCGGCACGGCGGCGGTGAGCGACACCTTTTCCGTGTCGAGCAGTTCCCAGATCGCCTCGCCGTCCATGCGCGGCCCCGGCATGATCATCGCCGCGCCCGCGAGCGGGCAGGAAAAGGCGAGCGACCATCCGTTGGCGTGAAACAGCGGCACGACCGGCATGACCCGGTCCCGCGCGGCGAGGCTCAGCATGTCGGGCACGCTCACCGCCATGGCGTGCAGCACGTTGGAGCGATGCGAGTAGACGACGCCCTTGGGATTGCCGGTGGTGCCGGAGGTGTAGCACATGCCGGCGGCGGCGTTTTCGTCGACCTCGACCCAGGCGAAATCCGCGTCGGCTTCCGCCAGCCATTCCTCGTAGGGCGAGGCGGGAAAGGACGTTTCCGGCATATGCGCGGCATCGGTCAGCACGATCACGTGTTCCACGCTCGTCAGATCCTTCCAGATCGCCTCGACGATGGGAACGAAGGTGAGATCCACGACGAGCAGCCGATCCTCCGCATGGTTGATGATCCAGGCGATCTGGTCGGGGAACAGGCGCGGATTGACCGTGTGATAGACCGCGCCGATCCCCAGCAGGCCGTACCAGGTCTCCATGTGGCGCCAGGTGTTCCAGGCGAGCGTCGCGACCCGGTCGCCTTCCGTGAGCCCGTAGCGCTGGAACCGCTTGGCGAGGGTGAGCGCGCGCTGACGCAGCTCGGCGTAGGTGGTGCGATGGATCGGTCCCTCGACGGAGCGCGACACCACCGCGCGGGTCGGGTGATTGCGGGCCGCGTGATCGAGAATCCGCGGGCAGGTCAGCGACCAGTCCTGCATCAGGCCGGGCATGACGGGCGTGGGCATGCGTTGTCCTCCGGAAGGGTAAGTCATTCTTCTGGTGTGTTTTTTATCGGGACAACCTTAGCACCGGGGTCGGGGGCGCTGTCCAGCGTCATGAAGGTCGGCGGAGGCGATCCGCCGGCTTGACCCGCCGGGCTCCGGGCCGCACGCTGGGAACCGCAACCGGCAGGCATCTGACCGCAAGGACGGGGAACGACATGAGCGAAGGCGACGAGCGGGGCGCGGGCGCGCAGGGCTATCTCGAGACGGGCCCGGCCAACGTCCAGTTGATCTATGTGCTCTATCTGGTCGGACTGGCCTTCGGCCTGACGGCGCTGATCGGCGTTGTGCTGGCCTATATGAACCGGGGCGCGGCGAGCGGCGTGCTCGCGAGCCACTACACCTATCTGGTGCGCACCTTCTGGCTGGCGCTCGGATACGGTCTCGTCGCGGCCGTGCTGATGGTGGTGGGCATCGGCTTCCTGCTGATGATCGCCGTCGCCGTGTGGCTGATCCTGCGCTGCCTCAGGGGATTGCAGTGGATCGGGCGCGGCGAGCCGGTGCCCGATCCGCGCAGCTTTCTCATCTGACGGAGAGTTGCCCGGAATTACCCCGTGGCCTGCGCCTCGATCCAGGCGAGCGCCTCGGCGAGCGAGCCGGCCACGTGATCGGCGTGGGGCGCCAGCACCTCCGCGCCGACCGTGCCGCTGGTGACGGCGAGCGTGCGCGCGCCGGCGGCGCGTCCAGCGTGCATGTCGTGCAGGCTGTCGCCGACCATCACCACCTCGTGTGGCCTCACGCCGACGGCGGCGCAGAAACCGTGGATCATCCCCGGCTCCGGCTTTGCGCCGTGGCCGCTGTCGGCGCCGATGACGGCGGCGAAGCGGGTCTCGAGGCCGAGCGCCGTCAGCTGCGTGCGGGCCGAGGCTTCGGAATCGTTGGTCGCCACGCCAAGCGCCAGGCCGCGCGCCGCGAGCGCATCCAGCACCGGCACCAGATCGCCAAAGGGGGTGAGATGCGGCAGACTCATGTCGCCGATGCGGGCGTCGATGTCGGCGAACAGCGCCTCCAGATCGACATCGCCGAGCACGGCGCCCCAGGCCTCGGCGACCTCGTCGTTGGTGCCGGCGACCAGCACGGAATCGGGCGCGAAGCGGCGCGTCTCCAGCAGATAGCCGCTCGCCTCGGCGAGCCCCGCCAGCACCGCTGCGTCGCCTTGGGAAACCTCCTCGATCAGCGTGTGGAAGGTTGGCGCCCAGGTCGCCTGAAAGTCGATGAGCGTGCCGTCCTTGTCGAACAGCACCGCGCGCACGCTCTCGCTCATGCCGCGCGCTCCCCGCGCGCCAGCGGCAGCAGGTCGGCCATCGTGTCGAGCAGCACGTCGCTGTCGCGTGCCAGCGTCTCGCGATCCACCGCGCCGGTCGGCACGGCGACGCGGATCATGCCGGCCGCTTGCGCCGCATGCATGTCGTGCAGGCTGTCGCCGACCATCGCGATCTCGCCCGGCGCGATCCCGGTATGGCGGGCGAAGGCGAGAAGCTGACCCGGCGCGGGCTTGCGCCCGTGGCCGCTGTCGTAGCCGGCGAGAAAGCTGAAGGCCGGCGCGAGCCCCAGCGCCGCCATCTGCGCGCGCGCCGAGGCCTCCGTGCCGTTGGTGGCAAGCCCCAGCGGCAGCCCCGAGGCATGCAGGGACGTGAGCGTGTCCACCACCCCCTCGAAGGGCGTGACGGAGCGGGTGCAGTGGTCGAGCAGCGTCGCCTCGATGCGGGCGAGCATGGCATCCGGATCCGGCTCGCCCAGCACCTCGGCCCAGCCGGCGGCGTAATCCGCCGGGGCCTGCACCTTGAGCGGCGAGGGGCCGGTGAAACGGGCGGCCTCCACGTCGAACATCGCCATCTCGCTCAGGGTGTCGAGCCGCCCGGCGTCGCCGGCCGAAAGATCGCGCAGCACGGCGGCGATCGCCGGACCCCAGGTCCGGTCGAAGTCGGTGAGCGTGCCGTCGCGGTCGAAGAGAACGGCCTTGATGCGCATGTGGGAAATCCGTGATGACGAGGGAGGACGCGTGCGGGCCGCGTCGTCATGCCATGTCGGCCCGCGCCCGTCAAAGATCAAGGCGCCCTGGAAAGAAGATCTGGCCGAGAGAGCCCGCCAGGGAAGACGGTCAGGGAAGAGGTCAGGCGAGCCGGTAGCGCGCCGAGAGCGACGGCGCGGCGTCGGCCTCGACGAGCCCGCGCTCCACCAGCCACTCGATCTGCGCCAGCACCGAGAGCGCGGCCGCGCCGTGCAGGGCGGGGTCGACGGCGGCATAGATCGTCGACACCATCTGCGGGATCGTCGTGTCGCCGGCCGCGAGCCGGTCGAGCACGGCCTTTTCGCGGGCCAGCCGATGGTCTTTGAGCGCCGCGACATAGTCCTGGGCGTGGCGCACCGGCCCGCCGTGGCCGGGCAGATAGGTCGCTTCATCGCGCGCCGCGAGCTTTTCGAGCGAGGCCATATAGGCGCCCATCGCCCCGTCCGGCGGCGCGACGATGGAGGTCGACCAGGCCATCACGTGGTCGGCGGAAAACAAAACCTCGCCCTCGTCGAGCGCGAAGGCGAGATGGTTGGCGGTGTGCCCCGGCGTTTCCACCGCGGTGAGCGTCAGCCCGTCGACGGTGACCGTATCGCCCTCGCGAAGTTCCCGGTCCGGGGCATGATCCGCGTCGCCGCTGGCGTCGAGCGGATTGACCTCGCCGTCGAACAGCGGCCGGGCGGCGCGATGCGCGCCGCAGCCCACGATCGGCGCGCCGGTGCGCTGCTGCAGAAGCCGTGCGCCGGGCGAGTGATCGACATGGGTATGGCTGACGAGGATCGCCTCGACGGGGGCCGGGCCCGCCGCCTCCAGAATCAGGG
This sequence comes from Stappia sp., assembly GCF_040110915.1. Taxonomy (NCBI): domain Bacteria; kingdom Pseudomonadati; phylum Pseudomonadota; class Alphaproteobacteria; order Hyphomicrobiales; family Stappiaceae; genus Stappia; species Stappia sp. Next base: position 499,327 of record NZ_CP157793.1, read on the forward strand.
CGATGTGGTCGGGATCGGTCGGGCCGGGATCGATCACCGCCACCGCGTCGCGGCCCACCAGATAGGTGTTGGTGCCGTGCCAGGTGAAGGGACCGGCGTTCGGCGCGGTGATCCGGCGCACGGCATCGGACACGGTGACGGCCCTGCCATGCGCGGGATCGAAGTCGCGGTCGTGGCGAAGCTGTGTCATCACGGGAGATCCTTGCGCGGGTTTGCACAGCCTCTAGCCGATCGAGCGGATCGCGCGCAACCGGCAGAGGTCTCGCGCTCGTCAAAAGTGCGCCGGCTCAACTTTGCCTTGTCGCCCCGGATCCGGTGGCATAGCCTCGAATGAGACACCGGGTCGGTCGTGCGTGGAGCGCCGGCTTTCGCATCGTCGGTCAATGGGCGCGCTCCGCTTCGGTGTCACACAACCGTTGTCAATATGACCTAATGGCGAAGCCGGCGAGGGGACGCGAGTGCCTCGTGGATGGTCCGCTGTCCGATGCTGCGTCGCCCTGCGTTTCATTCAAATGATCGAAGAGCAATCCGGGAAGGTCTTCCATGTCCATCACACGCCGTTCCATGCTGAAGGGGTCCGCCGCCGCGTCGACCCTTCTCGCCGCTCCGGCCATTCTCAAGGCCGGCGATGCGCTGGCCTCTTCCGGCCAGGTCAATGTGTTCGCCTGGGGCGACTACATCCAGCAGAACATGATCGACAAGTTCGAGGGCGACACCGGCATCTCGATCAACCTGTCGACCTATGGCTCCAACGACGAGGCGGTGCAGAAGCTCAAGGCCGCCGGCGGCAAGGGCTTCGACGTGATCATGCCGTCGGTCACCAACGGCATCCTGTACTATCCCGACGAGCTTCTTCAGCCGCTCGACGAGAGCAAGCTGAACCTCGACGCGATCATTCCCTCGATGCTGCGCGACAGCGTCCAGCTCGGCGCCACCTATCGCGGCAAGCGCATGCTGCTGCCGTTCAACTGGGGCACCGAGGGCGTGACCTTCGACAGCTCCGTGATGCCGCTGGCCGATGACGAGGTGTCCTTCGGGTCGCTCTGGGCGCCGGAAGCAGCCGGCAAGGCGGCCTTCCGCCAGAAGTCGGCGCTCGCCGGCACGGGTCTCTACCTCGACGCCATCGGCGAGGTGAAGTCGAACCGCATGCTCGACGCCTTCAAGAGCGAAGAGGACGCCCATCGGGTGTACGGGGCGGTTGCGCAGTTCATCATCGACAACAAGGCCAATATCGCGGCCTTCTGGAACAACGCCACCGAGGCGAGCAACGCCTTCACGCAGGCGGGTGCCTCCATCGGCCAGACCTGGGACACGACCGGCCTGCTGCTCAACCGGCAGGACGCGAAGTGGAAGTACCGCATGCCGAAGGAAGGCGGGCTGACCTGGATGGACTCCATGGGCATCCCCTCGGGCTCGGAGAACCTCGACCAGGCCTACGCCTTCATCAACGCCATGCTCGATCCGCGCATGGGCGGCCTGCATTCGGCCAACACCGGCTACAACTCCGCGATGGTCGGCGCGGCCGACCATGCCGGCGAGGACTACAAGGCGCAGTTCTCCAGCGTCTACACGGCCGAGAACATGGCCAACCTGTGGTGGTGGCCGAGCGACCGTCCGTGGACGTCCACCATCGTCGGCGAATACGTCGACCTGATCACCAACGCCTGATTTCGGGCCTTTGCGGGGGAGCGCGCGGGGACTGTCCCGCGGGCTCCCTTTTCGTTTTTGCGACGTGCGCCGCCGGGATGGCGGACGACATCGCGGCCCGGATCGGCCGCAAGGGGGAAACATGCTCGGCAAGGATGTCGTGCTCGAAGGCGTCTCGATGCGCTTCGACGACTTCGTGGCGGTCCATCCCACGGATCTGACGGTGCGGGCGGGAGAATTCTTCTCGATCCTGGGGCCGTCGGGCTGCGGCAAGACCACCATCCTGCGCATGGTGTCGGGCTTTCTCGATCCGAGCGCCGGCGATGTGCGCATCGGCGGCGACAGCATGCGCGGCATTCGCCCGAACGGCCGGCCGACCGCGCTGATCTTCCAGAATCTGGCGCTCTTCCCCCTCATGAGCGTGTGGGAAAACGTCGCCTTCGGACTGGAGGCGCGCGGCGTGGGGCGCAAGGCGCGGCGCCAACGCGCCGAGGAGCTGCTCGAGCTGGTGGCGCTCGGCGGGCAGGGGACCAAGAAGCCCTCGGAGCTGTCGGGCGGCCAGCGGCAGCGCGTGGCCATCGCACGCGCCCTTGCGGTGGAGCCCGCCGTCCTGTTGCTGGACGAACCGCTGTCGGCGCTCGATCTCAAGCTGCGCCAGCACATGCGGGCGGAGCTGAAGGAGCTGCAACGCAAGACGGGCGTCACCTTCATCTACATCACCCACGACCAGGGCGAGGCGCTCGGCATGTCCGACCGGGTGGCGGTGATGAACGCCGGACGTCTGGAGCAGGTCGCCGGCACCGACGACATCTACAACAAGCCGGACACGCCCTTCGTGGCGACCTTCGTCGGCGAACAGAACGTCTTCACGGGCCGGGTGCGCGACACGGCGGATGGACTGGCGCGCATCGAGACCCCGCACGGCGCGATTCTCGGTGTGAACAAGCACGGGCTGGCCGCCGGCGACGAGGCGCTGGCGCTGGTGCGCCCCGAGCACATGCGCATCGAGGCCGCGCCCGCATCCGAAACCGCGAACGCGCTCGATGCCACGCTGCTGCGCCGCAGCCTGGAAGGCGCGCTGATCCATCTGCACTTCGAGGCCGGCGGTCGGCAGGTTCATGTCAACCTGCACAACAGCGGGCCGGGCGCGCAGGTTGCCGACGGCGCGCAACGCCTCCATTTCGCGCCGGAAAGCACCATGATCATGAAGCCGGGGCCGATGGCCCGCGAAAGGGCGTAAGCCATGGTCTCGCTGGTGAAGAGCTACGGCAAGGGCCTGACGGCGGTTTTCGTCGGCCTGACGGTTGCCTGGATCGCGCTGCTGATCGTGCTGCCGCAGGCGCGGCTGATCGAGCGCGCCTTCACATACACCGACCGGGCCGGCGAATCCGCCCAGCTGGCGCAGGAGATCGACGACAGCTACCGGCGGCTGTTCACGCTGGAAACCGAGTTGGACGAACTGACGGCGCAGGCCGCGGCGCCGCAGGACGCACCGGCTCCGTCCCTGACACCCAGCCTGACGCCGAGCCCGACGCTGACACCGAGCCCCACGCTCACGCCGAGCCTGACGCCCAGTCCATCCCTCGCCCCCAGTCCGTCCGTCACACCCAGTCCATCCCTGACTCCCAGTCCCTCCATGACGCCAAGCCCCGCGCCGTCTCTGGGCGGGGGCGCGGCGGAGGACGGCATCGATCCCGCCGCCCGGATCGCGGCGCTCGAGGCCGAACGCGACGAGCTGACGGCGCGCATCGCCGTGCTGGAGGCGGAGGAAAACGCCAGTGCCTCGCCGGTGAGCGTCGACGAGGTCTATTCGCTGCGCAACTTCACCGACATGAGCGCCGTTCATCTGGAGATCTTCGTCTCCACGATCTTCTACGCCCTGAGCGTGACGGTGCTCGCCTTCGTCGTGTGCTATCCGGTCGCCTATGCGGTGGCCACCGCGCGGAGCGCCAACAAGGTGGCGGTGCTGATGCTCGCCCTCGTCGTTCCCTATGCGATCAACGAATTGCTGCGGATTTTCTCCTGGGTAATGATCCTGGAGAAGCAGGGCATCCTGAACGGCCTGCTGGACCTTCTGGGCCTCATCGACATGGAGGCCGGCGAGGGGATGCGCTTCGTCGCCTCCAACGGCGCGGTCTTCACCGTGATGGCCTATACCTATGTGCTCTTCATGGTGTTTCCGATCTACAACACCATCGAGACGCTGGACAAGAACCAGATCGAGGCCGCCCGCGACCTCGGCGCCGCGACCTGGCGGATTCACTGGCGCGTGGTGCTGCCGCATGCCAAGCCGGGCATTGCCGTCGGGGCCATCATGACCTTCATGCTCTCGGCCGGCTCCATCGCCGTGCCGGAGATCGTCGGCCGCGGTCTCCATCCCGACTGGTTCAGCCAGGTGATCTACCGCCGGTTCTTCGAGGCGGCGTCGTGGAACCAGGGCGCGGCCTATTCGCTGGCGCTGGTCGTCGCCTGCATCGCCTTCATCCTGCTCAACATGGCCGTCTTCCGCGTCGGCATCAGGGACATCGCCAAATGAGCCTCGCCGCAACCTCCACCCCGCCGCGCCCCGCCGCCGCGCCGCGGGCCGCCCGCGACTGGTCGGGCGCGATCCTCAACGCCTATCTGGTGGTCTTCTTCGCCTATATGTTCCTGCCGCTGCTGTTCATGGTGGCGGCGGCCTTCAACGCCAATCCCACCCCCTCGGTGCTCGACTGGCACGGCTTCACGCTCAAGTGGTTTCGCGAGCTGCCGCAGGACACGCGCTTCATTCAGGGGCTGATCCATTCCCTGCTGGTGGCGCTCGGCGTGATCGTCATCGCGATCCCGCTCGGCCTGTCGGGCGCGCTGGTCCTGACGCGGCTGCAGTCGCGGGCGAGCACATTGCTCTACACGGTGCTCGTGTCGCCGATCCTGACGCCCGGCATCGTGCTCGGCGCCACGACCATGATCTTCTGGCGCGACACCTTCGGGCTCGAGGCCGGATTGACGACGGCGACCATCGCGCAAGCCGCCTTCATCGCCTCCTATTGCATGCTGATGTTCATGGCCCGGCTGCAGCGTCAGGACCTGGCGCTTGAGGAGGCCGCCCTCGATCTCGGCGCCTCGTCGCTGCTCGTCTTCCGCCGCATCACGCTGCCGTTCCTGATGCCGACGGTGCTGACCGCCTCGGTGATCGCTTTCCTTCAGTCGATCGAGAACTACAATACGACCTTCTTCGCCATCGGTCCGAGCTGGACGCTGGTGACCGAGATCGGCTCGCGGATGCGCTTCGGGCTCTCGCCGGTGGTCAATGTGATCGGCGTGATCTTCGTCACGCTGACCGTGGTGTGCGCCACGGCCTGGGTGCTGTCCCGCCGGCGCGCGGCACCCGCCTGAGGCCACACCTGAGGCCACACCTGGGGCCATGCCTGAGGCCACACCTGAGGACAGGCGCCCGGCGCGGGCGCGCCTCGGCCTTCGGCGAGCAACCGAAAGGGCCGGCGGCGAACAACGCAAGGAGCGAGGTGGCAAGATGGCGGACACCGCCTGCAGGGTCGCCAGATGGGTGCCGCTCGATCGCGAGCAGGCGTTCGATCTGTTCGTCGACGGTTTCGCGCGGTGGTGGCCGCGCGCCTATACGTTTTCCGGCGAGGACTGCGAGGACATCGGCCTGGAGCCCATGGCCGGCGGTGCCTGCTACGAGCAGTCCGCGCGCGGCCCGCGCATCGTCTGGGGAACGGTGCTGTCGATCGAGCGTCCCCTGTTCCTGCGCCTTGCCTGGCAGATCGGGCCGGACCGCTCGGTCGTGCCCGATCCCGCGACCGCCAGCCGCGTGACGGTGGAGTTTCGCACCGGATTGCAGGGGACGCTGGTCGACCTGACCCATGACGACTTCCTGCGCCACGGCGAGGGCGCCGAAGCCTATCGCGCGGCCATGGCCTCGCCCGAGGGCTGGCCCTTTTGCCTCGATCATCTGGAACGGGTTGCCCGCGCTCAGGCGTGATCATTGCTTCTCGCCGGCCCGTCGCTGCGCCTGTATCGGAGCCCTTGCTTGCCGCTCACATCCCCCGGACCCGTCATGACCCTCGCCTTTCGCTGTCTCCCGGAGCTTTTCGGCCATGTGCCCGAGCCGGTGCCCGCCCGCGCCGCGCTGCCCGACTGGCTCAAGGCCGTGCCCTCGATAGTGGCGAGCGAGACGCTCGGCGGGGCAGAGGTGCGCACGCTCAAGCACTGCCCGCCGCTGATCGACGCCCTGTCGCTCGGCGTGATGTTCCGCCTCGCCGTCGATGTCGATGTCGCGGACGGGGAGCTGTCCTGGGACTGGAATCCCCCGCTTGCGCCCGGCGCCCGCCAGACCCGCGCGCCCATTGGGCTGCATGTGCCCGAACAGGCGGCCGGCGTGCCCTTCGGGCTGCCCGACGACCAGTTCGTCGTGAAGTTCACGAATTTCTGGACGGTGCGCGCGCCCGAGGGCGTCTCGCTGCTGTTCACGCATCCGCTCAACCGGGAGGATCTGCCGTTTCGCACGCTCGCCGGCCTCGTCGACTGCGACCGCTATCGCGACGGCTTCGTGCATTTTCCCGCAATTTGGGTGGACCCGACGTTCACCGGTCGCCTTGCCGCCGGCACGCCGGTGGCGCAGGCCTTTCCCATCCGCCGCGCCGCGCTCGATCTGGACATCGCGCCGATGTCGGAGGCGGAGCGGGCCGCGCACGCCCGCGTGCAGGATGGCCTCCAGGACGATCCGGGCCTCTACCGCAAGAGCTTCCGCGCGCCACGGCCGAAAACGGGCGCTGACACCCAGCTTTGAGGGGGGGGCAGCCGTGGTGCGGCTCGATGCGCCGCGCTTCAGCGGTCGCGCAGCGCGGAGGCCGACAGCGGCACCCGCCCGCGCGGTCCCTGGTGCAGGGCCTTGAGCAGGCGCGGCCGTGCCTCCCGGTTTCGCGCATAGAGCGCGCGCAACGCCGCGCCCTCCGCATCCTCGCCCGTGCGCAGACGGGCTTCCGCCAGGCCGATCTCCGCGTCCGCGTCGTTCGGCACGAGCGCCCGCAGGCGCGTGAAGGCATCGACCGCCCCCGCCGCATCGTCGAGGCGCAGGCGGACGTTGGCCAGATTGCGCCAGCCGTCGGGGTCGTCCGGGCAGCGCGCGGTGTAGGCGGCGAACCGGTCCGCGGCCTGCGAATAGAGCTCCGCATCGAGCAGACCCGTCGCCAGTTCGAACAGCGCGTTGGTGTGATCGGGCGCGCGTTCGAGCGCGCGGGCGAGGGCTGCGCGCGCCTGCTCGCCCTGTCCGAGCCGCTTGTGAACGAGGCCGAGATTGTAATGCAGCGCGGCATTGTCCGGGTCGGCTTTCAACAGCGCCTTCAGGGCCTTGCGCGCCGTCGGCCAGTCCTCTCCGGCCAGTGCTGCCGGCAGGCGTGCCGCAGCCTGTTTCGGGGTCATGCGCCTGCTGTGCCTCCTCGTTCGGTCTCGCGCGAAGCGGATCGGCGGTGTGGTAGCATTGCGGGGCGGATGCGGAAAGCGCGCGTGCGCGTCGTTGGGCTGTCATGTGCGCTATGCTAACAACGACGGTCAACGATCCCGCCGCCTGTCGACCCTCTGCCGTGCCCCGGATGCGCATCGGCGGCCGCGCCTGTTCAGCGGGGCGAATTCGGGACCGATCGGGCGACCGACGGTTGAGGACATCCAACGATTGACGACATCCAACGAGTGACGAAATCCGATGAGTGACGACGGCGCGCCCAACGATCCTCAAAAGCCCGTGCCGGGCGACCGCGGCGCGCGCTGGACGCTGCGCGAGCGTGTGATCGCGCAGCGCTGGGTGCTGGCGGTGGCGGTCGCCATCGCCGCTCTGGCGCTTCAGGCCGGCGTGGCATCGCCCGCGCAGGCCGTCGCCGCGCTGGCCGCGATCGCGGTGGCGGCCCTCGTCGGCCTGCGCCGCCGGCCCTTGATCGCGCGCCGTCTCAAGCGGCGCTCCGCCGTGACGCCCTGGCCCGAGACGGGCATGAAACACCTGGCCGACGCCTTCCCCGACGCCTGCTTCCTGGTCGACCGGCGGGGGGTGACGCGCTACGCGAATGCCGCCGCCCGCGCCCGCTTCGGGCAGGTGCATCCCGGCGATCCGATCTCCTTTCGCCTGCGTTCGCCGGCGCTGCTGGAGGCGCTGGAACGGGTGATCGCCGGCGAGGCCGCCCGGCGGATTGAGTGGAGCGAGAAGGGTCAGACCGAACAGTGGCTTGAGGCGCATATCGCGCCGGTCGCCTCGGTCGGCGACGGGGCGACCGACGGCGGCGTGCGCTTCATCCTGGTCACGGTGCAGGACCAGACCGACCAGCGCCGGCTGGAGCGCATGCGCGCGGACTTCGTGGCCAACGCCAGTCACGAGCTGCGCACGCCGCTCGCCTCGCTGACCGGCTTCGTCGAGACCCTGATGGGGCCGGCGCGGGAGGACCCGGTGGCGCGCGACCGGTTCCTGGCCATCATGATGCAGCAGGGCGAACGCATGCGCCGGCTGATCGACGACCTTCTGTCGCTGTCGCGGGTCGAACTGAAGGCGCACGTCCAGCCCGAGAGCGTGGTCGATCTCAAGGACCTGGTGCGTCACACCTGCGACGCGCTCAAGCCGGTCGCCGACGAGGTCGGCGTCGCCATCGCGCTCGATCTTCCCGAGGGCGCGTGCCCGGTGCGCGGCGACCGCGACGAAATGATCGAGGTTCTGGAGAACCTGATCGAGAACAGCCTCAAGTACGGGGCGTCCGGCAAGCGCGTCGAGATCGGCCTGCGCTTCGCCGATCTCGACCGGCCACAGGCCGAACCCTGCCCGCCGGGCCAGTGGGTGCTGAGCGTGCGCGATCACGGCCCGGGCATTGCGCCGGAGCATCTGCCGCGTCTCACCGAACGCTTCTACCGGGTCGATGTGGTGGCCAGCCGCGAGATGAAGGGCACCGGGCTGGGGCTCGCCATCGTGAAACACATCCTCACCCGCCACCGGGCCCGTCTGGAGATCGAGAGCACGCCCGGCGAGGGGGCGACCTTCACTGTCAAAATACCGGCCCTCGCGGACGGTGCGACCCCGCTTCAGGCGGACATAGGCGATAAAAAACAAGAGCTTGAAGTGTCACATAACTGATAAGAAACCGTCATATAAGCATCACCGCACCGGGCTACGGTCCGCTCGACCTTGCGGGAATAAGTTCGCAGGGCGACACGAAAATCCTGAACATCCAGGGAGAGGTCAGGTGAAAATCAAGGCTCTTCTCAGCGCGACCGCGCTTGCGGTTGCCACCACCGGTTTTGCCGGTCATGCCGTTGCGCGCGACCAGGTGCAGGTCGCCGGTTCGTCCACGGTTCTGCCCTATGCGTCGATCGTTGCCGAGGCGTTCGGCGAGAACACCGACTTCCCGACCCCGGTCGTGGAATCGGGCGGCTCCTCGTCCGGCCTGAAGCGCTTCTGCGAAGGCGTCGGCGAGAACACGATCGACGTCGCCAACGCCTCGCGCAAGATCCGTGACCGCGAGATCGCGGCCTGCGCCGAGAACGGCGTGACGGACATCATCGAAGTCCGCATCGGCTACGACGGCATCGTCTTCGCCTCCCAGAAGGACGGACCGGCCTTCACCGCGTTCGAGCCGGCCGACATCTTCAACGCCCTCGGCGCCAAGGTGCTGAAGGACGGCGAGATCGTCGACAACCCCTACACCAACTGGGCCGAGTTCAACGCCGACCTTCCGGACGTCGAAATCGCCGCCTTCATCCCGGGCACCAAGCACGGCACGCGTGAAGTGTTCGAGGAAAAGGTGCTGATGGAAGGCTGCGAAGCCACCGGCGCCATGAAGGCGATGATGGACGCCGGCATGTCCGAGGACGACGCCGAGGACGCCTGCATCGACGTGCGCACCGACGGCAAGTCGGTCGACATCGACGGCGACTACACCGAGACGCTGGCGCGCATCGACGCCAACGCCAACGGCATCGGCATCTTCGGCCTGGCGTTCTACGAGAACAACACCGACAAGCTGAAGGTCGCCACCATGGGCGGCGTCGCGCCGTCCACCGAGACGATCTCGACGGGTCAGTACCCGGTGTCGCGTCCGCTGTACTTCTACGTGAAGAAGGCGCACATCGGCGTGATCCCGGGCCTCAAGGAGTACGCGCAGTTCTTCGTCGCCGACGAGATCGCCGGCCCGAACGGCCCGCTCGCGCAGTACGGCCTGGTCGCCGATCCGGAGCTGGCCGCCACGCAGGCCGCCGTCGCCGCGGAAGAGACCATGAAGTAATCGGGCCCCGGCTCGATTTCGGGAGGGGCGGCGTCCATGCCGCCCCTCGACCCGTTTTGACCATTTTCGGACAGCTCTCGGGGGGGCGCGAATGCCGTTACTCTGGCTGATTTTGATCGTGCTCGGCGTTGCGATCGTGGGCTACGTCCTGGGGCGGTCTCGCGCCCTGGCGGGTGCCGGCGGAGATCGCAAGTCGTTGCATTCGCTGCCGTCCTACTACGGGGCGAACGTCGCCATGAAGGTGGCGGTTCCGGCGTATCTCATTTTGATCCTGTGGCTTCTGGCGCAGCCCTTCTACGTCAACGCCACGGTGTCGGAGATGATCCCCGACACGTCGATCCGCGAGGGCTCCTCGCTCGGCCTCGTCATGGCCGAGGTGCGCCGCACCGCGCGCGGGCTCGACAATCTCGTCGCGCAGGGCATCGTCACGGAAGACTTCGCCCGCAACGCGCGCGCCGATTTCAACGACATCACCGCGCGTCTCAAGGACGCCGGGCAGATCGTGACCTCGGAGGTCACGCAGCCGATCATGCGCGCCGCGCAGGCCTATCGCGTGATGAACGCGACCGGCAACCTGTTCATGTCCATCGCCGTCCTGCTGGCCGCGCTGGCCGGTGCGGCCTGGGGCTTGCGGGACTCGCGCCCCGACTTTCGCGCGCGCAACACCGTGGAAAAGGGCGTGCGCAGCCTGCTGGTGGCCGCGGCGTCGATCGCCATCCTGACGACGGTCGGCATCGTCCTGTCGCTGGTGTTCAACACCGTCGAGTTCTTCCGCCTTTATCCGGCCTGGGACTTCTTCACGGGCACGACCTGGTCGCCGAGCTTCTCCGGACGCGGCGGCAGTTCCGAGCTCGGCATTCTCCCGCTGCTGTGGGGCACCTTCTATATTTCCATCGTGGCGCTCGCGGTATCCGTGCCGATCGGGCTGTTCGCGGCGGTCTATCTGTCGGAATACGCCACGCCGCGCGTGCGCGCCGTCGCCAAGCCGCTGCTGGAGGTTCTGGCCGGCATTCCGACCATCGTCTACGGTCTGTTCGCGCTGCTGACGGTCGGTCCCCTGCTGGTCTCCGTCTTTGGCGACGACGGGCTCGGCATCATGCAGGCGGGCACCGCCGTCATCACCGCGGGCCTCGTGATGGGCATCATGCTCATCCCCTTCGTGAGCTCGCTGTCGGACGACATCATCAACGCCGTGCCGCAGGCGATGCGGGACGGCTCCTACGGGCTGGGCGCGACCAAGTCGGAAACGGTGCGTCAGGTGATCCTGCCGGCCGCCCTTCCGGGCATCGTCGGCGCGATCCTGCTCGCCGCCTCACGCGCCATCGGCGAAACCATGATCGTGGTGCTGGGTGCCGGCGCCGCCGCGCGCCTCAGCCTCAATCCCTTCGACGCGATGACCACGGTGACGGCCAAGATCGTCAGCCAGCTGACGGGCGACGCGGATTTCGCCTCGCCCGAGGCGCTGGTCGCCTTCGCGCTGGGCATGACGCTGTTCGTCGTGACGCTCGGCCTCAACGTTCTGGCGCTCTACATCGTGCGCAAATACCGGGAGCAGTATGACTGATGTCTGACGCAGCTCTTCCCACATCCTCCGATGCCGCTCCCGAAACTGCCGGGCGCACCTCGAAATCGCTGTACGCGCTGGATGCGCGCACGCGCAAGCGCAACGCCTCCGAGGCCCGCTTCAAGGCCTACGGCCTGACAGCCATCGGCATCGGCCTGTTCTTCCTGGTGGTGCTGGCGGTGTCGATCGTCATGGAAGGCATTCCGGCCTTCACACGGACGGTGATCCAGGTCGAATTCACGGTCACGCAGGAGCAGTTCGACGACGCCGAAAGCCAGATCTTCAAGACCCGGGCCTATGAAGACCTCTTCATCCAGGCCCTCAAGGGGCAGATGGAGGGCAAGGGTCTGGATGTCGCGTTCGACGCCGACACCATCGAGCGCCTCGTCGGCAAGCCCGGCAACACGCTGCGCACCTTCTTCCGGGAGAATCCGGGCAGCATCGGGCAGCCGGCCGCATTCGAGCTCGCGGCCTCCTCGCGGGTCGACGGCTACATGAACGGGCGTATCACGCGTGAATCCATCGTCGACAGCCGCTTCCTGACCCGGGCCGATCTCGATGTGGTCGACGCGCTGGTCGAGGCGGGCGTGATCACCACGGCCTTCAACTGGAGCTTCATCACCGGCGCCGACTCCGGCGTGGACAACCCCGGCGGCGCGGGCATCGGCGCGTCCGTCATCGGCTCCTTCTTCATGATGCTGGTGGTGCTTGTCCTGTCGCTGCCGATCGGCGTCGCCGCGTCGATCTATCTTGAGGAATTCGCGCCGAAGAACTGGTTCACCGACCTGATCGAGGTGAACATCTCCAATCTGGCCGCCGTGCCGTCCATCGTGTTCGGCATTCTCGGCCTGGCGGTGTTCATCCAGTTCGCGCATCTGCCGCAGTCCGCGCCGCTGGTCGGCGGTCTGGTGCTGACGCTGATGACGCTGCCGACGATCATCATCTCGACGCGCGCCTCGCTGAAGGCGGTGCCGCCGAGCATTCGCGACGCGGCGCTGGGCGTCGGCGCCTCGAAGATGCAGGCGGTGTTTCACCACGTGCTGCCGCTTGCCATGCCGGGCATTCTCACCGGCACCATCATCGGTCTGGCGCAGGCGCTCGGCGAGACCGCGCCGCTGCTGCTGATCGGTATGGTGGGCTTTGTCGCCCGCGGGTATCCGGACGGCTTCATCGCGGGCTTCACCGATCCGAACTCCGCGATGCCGGCGCAGATCTACACCTGGGCCGCGCGCGCCGACTTCGCCTTTTACGAAAAGGCGTGGGGCGGCATCATCGTCTTGTTGTTGTTCCTGATGACCATGAACATCCTGGCCATCATTCTCCGCCGCCGGTTCGAGCGTCGTTGGTAATCGCCGCGGGCGAGGAAGGATAAAGCCATGAACGAAATGCCTGTTGTGAAGGAAGCCGTTCAAATGAAAGAGCCCAAGATCGCGGCCAGGAACGTCCAGGTCTTTTACGGGGACACCCAGGCCATCAAGGACGTGACGCTCGACATCGCCGATCGCACCGTGACGTCCTTCATCGGACCGTCGGGCTGCGGCAAGTCGACCTTCCTGCGCGTCCTCAACCGGATGAACGACACCATCGACATCTGTCGGGTGGTCGGCGACATCCGCATCGACGGGGAAGACATCTACGATCCCAAGGTCGATCCGGTGCAGCTGCGCGCCAAGGTCGGCATGGTGTTCCAGAAGCCGAACCCGTTCCCCAAGTCGATCTACGACAACATCGCCTACGGCCCGCGCATCCACGGGCTTGCGCGCAACAAGAGCGAGCTCGACGACATCGTCGCCTCCAGCCTTCAGAAGGCGGGCCTCTATGAAGAAGTGAAGGATCGTCTGGAGGAACCGGGCACGGGTCTGTCGGGCGGTCAGCAGCAGCGCCTGTGCATCGCGCGCGCCATCGCGGTGAGCCCCGAGGTGATCCTGATGGACGAGCCGTGCTCCGCGCTCGACCCGATCGCCACGGCGAAGATCGAGGAACTGATCGACGAGTTGCGCGAAAACTACACGATCGTCATCGTGACGCACTCCATGCAGCAGGCGGCGCGCGTGTCGCAGCGCACCGCCTTCTTCCACCTCGGCAATCTGGTCGAGGAAGGGGAGACGAAGGAGATCTTCACGAACCCGCACGACAAGCGCACCCAGGACTACATCACCGGCCGCTTCGGCTGAGGACGCATACCGCGACGTCCGGCGCCGGGACAAGATCCGCGCGCTGTCTAGGAGTTATAAAATGCCTGATCATACAGTGACGTCCTTCGACGATGAGCTGAAAGCCGTTGCCGGCCGCGTGTCGGAAATGGGCGGGCTCACCGAAGTCATGCTGTCCGACGCGATTTCCGCGCTGGTGCGCATGGACAAGGATCTCGCCCGCCGGGTCATTTCCACCGACCGGCGCGTCGACCTTCTGCAGCACGAGGTCGAGGAGCAGACCATTCTGCTGATCGCCCGCCGTCAGCCGGTGGCGCAGGACCTGCGCGACGTGGTCGCCGCCATGCGCATCTGCAACGATCTGGAGCGGGTCGGCGATCTGGCCAAGAACGTCGCCAAGCGCGTCATCGCCATCGAAGGCGCCTTCGACAGCAAGAAATTCGCGCAAGGCGTCGAGCATTTGAGCGAGCTGGCGCAGCAGCAGATGAAGACCGTGCTCGATGCCTATGCCAATCGCGACGACGAAGCCGCCCAGACGGTGCGCGACCGCGACGACGAGATCGACGCGCTCTACACCTCGATCTTCCGCGAATTGCTCACCTACATGATGGAAGACCCGCGCCAGATCACCATGTGCGCGCATCTTCTGTTCTGCGCCAAGAACATCGAGCGCATCGGCGACCACTCCACCAACATCGCGGAAAACGTCATCTACATGGTGACGGGCACCCAGCCGATGGACGAGCGGCCGAAGGTCGACGAGACGAGCGTCGGCGCCGCGTCCTGACGCGGCCGCCATTGGACCTGGCGAGACAAGGGTAGATACGCATGCCGAAGGTTCTTGTTGTCGAGGACGAGGAACCTCTCATCCTGCTGCTGCGCTACAACCTCGAGGCGGAAGGCTATACCGTCGAGACCTGCACGCGCGGCGACGAGGCGGAACTGTTGCTGCGCGAAAGCCAGCCCGATCTTCTGCTTCTCGACTGGATGCTGCCAGGCCTGTCCGGCATCGAGCTGTGCCGTCGTCTGCGCTCGCGCAGCGAAACGGAGCGGCTGCCGGTGATCATGCTCACCGCGCGCGGCGAGGAGCAGGAGCGCATTCGCGGGCTGGCGACCGGGGCCGACGATTATGTCGTGAAACCCTTCTCCATCCCCGAGCTCATGGCGCGGGTGCGCGCCATGTTGCGCCGGGCGAAGCCCGAGGTCGTGTCCTCGCTTCTGCGGGCGGGCGATCTGGAGCTCGACCGCGAGACCCACCGGGTGCGCCGCGCGGGCCGCGAGATCCATCTCGGGCCCACGGAGTTCCGCCTGCTTGAGTTCCTGATGACGTCGCCCGGCCGGGTGTTCTCGCGCGAGCAGCTGCTCGACGGCGTGTGGGGCCATGACGTCTATGTCGACGAGCGCACGGTGGACGTCCACGTCGGCCGGCTGCGCAAGGCGATCAATCGGGGGCGGATGATGGATCCGATCCGCACCGTGCGCGGCGCGGGCTACGCCTTCAACGACCAGTTCGCCGCCGCGTCCTGATCGCGAACGCGCGCTGTCCATTCGGCAAGGACACGCGCGTTCGCGACGACGATCCGGACAACACTATCCGGACAACACCAAAAAGGGCGCCGCGCGGCGCCCTCAGACTGCTGACAAAGCCTTGCAAGGTCGTCATCCCGGGCGCCGCGAAGCGGAGATCCGGGATCGGAGAGGCAGGGAGCCCGCTTGGGGCCCTTTTTCAAATCCCGATCCGGCCGTCCTGAAACCGGCCCTCCTGGCGGCTCGCACCGCGCCGAGGGCGCCGTCAGCCGGCGGCGGCCTTGGAGCGGTCGCGGCGCCGGTCGGTCGCCGGCTGATAGGCCATGCGGCAATGATACGGGCAGTAGGGAACGCCCGGATTGGACGCGTGACCGCAGAAGTGGAAATCCTTGCTGGTCGGATCGCCGATCGGCCATTTGCAGGTGCGCTCGGTGAGCGTCAGGATGGTGGCGCGCTTGGCGATGGGCACGAGTTCCGCGACCGGCTTTTCCTCGGGCTTGGCCTGGGGCGCGGGCGCCGTCTCGGCCTTGAGCGCGGTCGCGCCGACGCTCTGCGGCATGCTCTCGGGCGCGGTCGTCGGCGTCTGGCTGTCGTTGGCGGCCGTCTTCGCCGTCTTGCGGCTCTTGGCGTTGCCGGCGACGGCGGTCTTCGCCCGCCCCGAAAGCCCGAGCCTGTGAACCTTGCCGATGACGGCATTGCGTGTCACGCCGCCGAGCTCCCCGGCGATCTGGCTGGCGCTCAGTCCGTCACCCCAGAGCTTCTTCAACAGCTCGACACGTTCGCTTGTCCAGGACATGCGCCACACTCCGTCTTGGTTCGGGACCTGACATCTGGTTAACGGCCGGTTACCGGCCCGCTCCTACGGGCACTCCGCTGATCGCCGGATTTTGGGGCGAAAGTGAGTCATGCACACGAGATGTCGTATTTCTTGACTGAGAAACTACAATATGCCGCGTTTTTTCTGCAAGTCATCGGCCCGATTCACCTGGGGATTGCGGCGGTTTTCCCCAAAAAAGGCTGCTTGCTGACTCAAGGGCGCAGGATGCGGGACCTGCCTATTCGATTGACTTTCTCAGGTCCGCGCGGTGTATAACGGCGCAAGTTGCCGTGCCGCCTCTTTCGGGCGGCACATATGTTTTGGGGCGTGTTTGGTCTGTTTTGGGGCGTGTTTGGTCGGCGGAGTGTCCTGCCAGGGGGATGCGGTGCGGCGTCCGGCGGGTCGGTCCGCGACGAGGATCTCGAGACGATCACGATACGCGAGACGATCACGATTGATGCCCGGCCCGCACGCGGGTCGGCCCGCGCGACGGCCGGTCGGTAGGGTCCGCAGGAGCGGCCGGTCATGGGCGTGGCGGACAGGAGCGAGGCGGATATGGCGGAGTCATCTCTCTATCGGACCTACAACCGTGCGGACCTGGAGTTCGCCCGCGGGGAAGGTGTGTGGCTGGAGACCACCGACGGCCGCCGTTTCCTCGATTGCGCCGCCGGCATCGCGGTCAACTCCCTCGGCCACAGCCATCCGCATCTGGTCGCCGCGCTCAAGGCGCAGGCGGACAAGCTGTGGCATGTGTCCAACCTCTATGCCATCGAGGGGCAGGAGCGTTTCGCGCAGCGGCTGTGCGAGGCGACCTTCGCGGACAAGGTGTTCTGTACCAACTCCGGCGCCGAGGCGCTGGAATGCGCGATCAAGACCGCGCGGCGGTACTTCTATGTCAGGGGCGAGCCGGAGCGCGTGACCATCGTCACCATCGAAGGCGCGTTTCACGGCCGCACGCTGGCGACCATCGCGGCCGGCGGGCAGGAAAAATATCTGGAAGGCTTCGGGCCGAAGGCGCCCGGCTTCGTGCAGGTGCCCTTCGGCGATCATGACGCGCTGCGGGCCGCCATCGACGAGACGACGGCGGCGATCCTGGTCGAGCCGATCCAGGGCGAGGGCGGCATCCGGCCGCTGCCGACCGAGTGCCTGCGCGGGCTGCGTGCGCTCTGCGACGAGGCCGGCATCCTGCTGATCTTCGACGAGGTGCAGACCGGCGTCGGGCGCACCGGCAAGCTCTTCGCGCACGAATGGGCCGGCATCGCGCCGGACATCATGGCGATCGCCAAGGGCATCGGCGGCGGCTTTCCGCTTGGCGCCTGCCTGGCCACCGAGGAGGCGGCCGCCGGCATGGTCGCGGGCACGCATGGAACGACCTACGGCGGCAATCCGCTGGCCATGGCGGTCGGCAATGCGGTGCTCGACGTGATCCTGGCCGAGGGCTTTCTGGAAGAGGTTCAGGCCAAGGGTCTGAAGCTGAAGCAGGCGCTCGCCGGCGTGGTCGACGCGCATCCCGCGATCTTCGAGGAGGTTCGGGGCAAGGGGCTGATGCTTGGCCTCAAGTGCCGCGTTCCCAATGGGGACCTGCTCGCCCGTTTCCGCGAGGCCGGCGTGCTGTCGGTGGGCGCGGGCGACAACGTGCTGCGCGTCATGCCGCCGCTGACGATCACCGAGGCGGAACTCGGCGAGGCGGTGGAGCGCATCGAAACGGCCGCCAAGGCCATGGAAACCGGTCTGGAACGGGGAGCCGCCGAGTAATGAGTGCAAAGCCACGCCATTTTCTCGATCTCAGCGATGTCGATGCCGCGGAACTGCGGGCCATTCTCGACGGAAGCCGCCGGATCAAGGAAGCCCGCGGCCCCGTGCGCGTGAGCGGCGACGGCCCGCTGGCGGGACGGGTGCTGGCGATGATCTTCGAGCAGCCCTCCACGCGCACGCGCCTCTCGTTCGATGTGGGCATGCGCGAGCTCGGTGGCGAGACGCTGATGCTGACGGGCGCGGAAATGCAGCTCGGCCGCGGCGAGACCATCGCCGACACCGCGCGGGTCCTGTCGCGCTATGTCGATGCGGTGATGATCCGCATTCTCGACCATGCGTCGCTGACCGAGCTGGCCGAAAACGCCACCGTTCCGGTGATCAACGGGCTGACCAAGGACACCCATCCCTGCCAGATCATGGCGGATGTGCTGACCTTCGAGGAAAAGAAGGGCGGGATCTCGGGGCGCTCCGTCGCCTGGACGGGCGACAGCAACAATGTGCTGGCCTCCTGGGTGCAGGCCGCGCCGAAGTTCGACTTCGAGCTGCGCATCGCCACGCCGAAGGAGCTGGCGCCGCCGCGGGAGCTGATCGAGGCGGCGCGCGCCGCCGGCGGCGAGATCCGGCTGACCGACGACCCCTATGAAGCGGTCAAGGGCGTCGATTGCGTCGTCACCGATTGCTGGGTGTCGATGGGCGACGACGAGGGCGACCGGCACAATCTGCTGAAACCCTATCAGGTCAACGAGCGCCTGATGGCGGAGGCTGACGAGGCGGCGCTCTTCATGCATTGCCTGCCCGCCCATCGCGGCGAGGAGGTGACCTGCGAGGTCATGGACGGACCCCATTCCGTGGTCTTCGACGAGGCGGAAAACCGCCTGCACGCCCAAAAGGGCATCCTGGCCTGGTGCTTTGGAGCGCTGCAAACCACCGCATGAGTTGGAAGCGATGAGCGTACAGGACGAACTCGACCGGAAGGGCGTGACGCCCGCCGGACGCGATGCCGTGTTGCCCTTTGCCGTGGAGCCGCTCGACGTGCGCGGCCGGGCCGTGCTGCTCGGCCCCGTGCTCGACACGATTCTGCAGCGCCACGCCTATCCCGAGCCTGTGTCGCGGCTCCTCGCCGAGGCGGTGGCGCTGGTCGCGCTGCTCGGCACCTCGCTCAAGTTCGAGGGACGCTTCACCCTGCAGACGACGACCGACGGTCCGGTCTCCATGCTGGTGGTGGATTTCGCGACGCCCGACGGGTTGCGCGCCTGCGCGCAGTTCGACGCCGAGGCGGTGGCCCGTGCGCAGGCCGAGGGCACGGCCGATCCGGCGCACCTGATGGGGCGTGGCCATCTCGCCATGACCATCGACCAGGGCAGCGCGATGAACCGCTATCAGGGCATCGTGGCGCTCGACGCCACGTCGCTGGAAGAGGTCGCGCATCAGTATTTCGCCCAGTCCGAGCAGATCCCGACCATCGTGCGTCTTGCGGTCGGTGAGGTGCTCGACCGTCGCGCCGGCGCGGCGCCGCGCCGCTCCTGGGTGGCCGGCGGCATTCTGACGCAGTTCCTGCCGCAGGCGCCGGAGCGCATGCGCAAGCCGGATCTGCATCCCGGCGACGCACCGGAAGGCGCCGAGCCGCACGCGGTGGAGGAGGACGACGCCTGGCGCGAGGCGCGGGCGCTGGTCGAGACGGTGCGCGACGCGGAGCTGGGCGATCCGGAAATGACCGTGGAGCGGCTGCTGTTTCGCCTGTTCCACGAGCGTGGCGTGCGCATCTTCGACCCGCAGCCGCTCGCCGACCGCTGCCGCTGTTCCGATGCGCGGATTCGCGCCATGCTGGCGGGCTTTTCCGAGGAAGAGCGCGCCGACATGACCGTCGACGGCCGGATCGAGGTGACCTGCCGCTTCTGCAACACCCGCTACGATTATTCCGCCGACGCGGTCTGACCTGCGTCCCGTCGCCACGTCTGAAACGACCGGTCGGGCGTCCGCGACATATCCCGCGTGCCGAATCCGGTACGCGGGACGGCACATTTTGTTACAGACTTTGCCTTGCTTTGCCCCGACTTGGCTTCGATAGTCGCGTCACCATGAAGTCAGGACGCGCGTCGGGCAATCCGGTGAGGGTTTTTCAACCTATAACGTCTTGAACGGACGAATGCGCGACAGCGCCTGGGTGGGTTACGCGAGTGGATAGGAACGTCATGCTGAAGTCGGTCGACGAGGATGCCGGCACGGCGCGCAGCGAGGTTGCGCTGCCGTCGGAGGACCAAGCACGCTCTGACCGGCCGGGTCGCGTGATGCTGGTGTTCAAGGCGCTGCTGCAGACGGCGCTGGCGGGACTGATCGTCTTCGGCGCCTACGAGGGCATGAATTATTTCGTGCTCACCAAGCCCGAGGTCCCGACCCGTCAGGCGCGCGAGATGGTCTACACGGTCGAGACGGCTCCCGTCGAGATCCGCGATCACGCCCCGATGCTGAGCCTCTATGGCGAGGTCCAGGCGGCGCGCAGCGCCGATCTGCGTGCGCTGGTGGCCGGCGAGATCGTGCGCGTCAATCCCGCGCTCGACGCCGGGGCGACGCTCGATGCCGGCGACGAGATCGTGGCGATCGATCCCTTCGCCTATCGCGGTGCGGTGACGGAGGCGCGGGCCAATCTCGCCGAAGCGCGGGCCCAGCTCGTCGAGGCGCGCGGACGGCTGGAAACCGAGACCGGCAATGTCGCCCGGGCGGAAGAACAACTGGCCTTCGCCGAGCGCGATCTGGACCGTGCCGAGCAGCTTCAGGGCAGCGGCGCGGTCACGGAACGCGCCGTCGACGAACGGCGCCTTCTGGTCTCCCAGCGTCGCCAGGCCGTCGACCAGCGGCGCAACGCGCTCGCCATCGAGGAAGCCCGTATCGACCAGCAGCAAGCGGCCATCGAGCGCCTCGAATGGCGCCTGGAGCAGGCGGAGAAGAACCTCGACGACACGGTCCTGAAGGCGCCCTTCGACGCGGTGGTGCAGTCCGAGGCGGCCGCCGTCGGGCGTCTCGTCAACGTTAACGACGTGATCGCGACGCTCTATGACCGCAACGCGCTGGAGGTCCGTCTGACGCTCTCCGACAACCAGTACGGGCGCATCCTGTCCGACGAGGCGTCGGTGATCGGACGCCCGGTCGAGGTGCTGTGGTTCATTGGCGGCGAGCCGGTGCGCTATTCGGGCGAGATCGTGCGGGTGGGCGCGGAAGTCGCGCTGGCGCGCGGCGGCATCGATGTCTTCGCCCGCGTCGACGTGGCCGAGGGGCAGCCGGCGCTGAGGCCCGGCGCCTTCGTCGAGGTCCGCGTCGCCGACCGCACCTATCCTCAGACCGCCCGCATTCCGGAGGCCGCGCTCTATGGCACCGATCACGTCTATGTGGTGGTCGACGGGCGCACCGAGCGGCGCAGCGTCACGCCGCGCGCCTTCGACGGAGCCCATCTGATCGTTGACGGCGATCTGCGCGACGGCGACGTGCTTGTCGTCACCCGGCTCGACGAGGCGGGCGAGGGCGTGCGGGTCTCCGATCCCGCGACCCGCGCGCCGGCGGGCGAGGCCGCGCCCGGCGGGGCGGGAGCCGCGCCCGGCACCGGCGGGAGCCAGTGACCATGCGCGCACCGGATTTCAAGCCCTCGGGCGTCATCGGCCAGTTCCTGCGCCATCCCAACGCCGCCAATCTCGTCATGGCGTTGATGATCCTGTTCGGCGTCTTCGGCATGGCCAAGCTGAACACCGAGTTCTTTCCCCAGATCGTCGTCAACACGATCTCCGTGTCAGTGTCCTGGCCCGGCGCAAGCGCGGAGGACGTGGAGAAGAACATTCTCCAGGCGGTCGAGCCGGAATTGCGCTTCATCGACAATGTCGACGAGATGAAATCCTACGCCCGCGAGGGCGCGGCCTCCGTGCGGCTCGAGTTCCTCGAGGGCGCGGACATGCAGAAGGCCCTGTCCGACGTCGATCAGGCGATCGCCGGCGTGACGACGCTGCCCGAGGACAGCGAGACGCCGACGGTGACGCTCGCAAGCTGGTTCGACCGGGTGGCGCGCGTCGCCCTGCGCGGGCCGTTCTCCGAGGACGCGCTGAAGAGCTACGCCCGCCAGATCCGCGACGATCTGATCGACCGCGGCATCGACAAGGTCACCTTCACCGGCTTTCGCGATACGGAATATGTCGTCAAGGTGCCCGAACGCGAGTTGCGCCGGCTCGACCTGACGATTGCCGACGTGTCGAACCAGATCGCCGCCAACACGCGCGACCTGCCGTCCGGCGATCTGGCCGGCGGGATCGAGCGGCAGGTGCGCGCGGTCGCCGACACGACCTCGCCGGAGGCCATCGGGCGCATCGTCGTCAAGGCCTTTCCGACCGGCGAAAAGGTCCAGCTGCGCGACATCGCGGATGTGTCGAAGAGCTTCGACGACGATCAGGTGATCGGCTATTCCGACGGTGTGCGGGCGGTGGAACTCACCGTCGAGCGCTCCGCCCAGGCCGACCAGCTGAAGGTCAACGCGATCCTCGACGAATATCTCGCCGAGATCGCCCCGCAACTGCCGGCCTCGCTCGAACTCGTCAAATACGAGGTGCGCGCCGACAGTCTCAGCCAGCGCATCATGATCCTGGTGGAGAACGGCCTGTCCGGCCTGTTGCTCGTCGTCATCGTGCTCTTCGCGTTCCTGAACGCGCGCATCGCGCTCTGGGTGGCCGCGGGCATTCCCGTGGCGATCCTGGCGACCGTCGGCATCATGTGGGTGAGCGGGCAGACCATCAACATGATGTCGCTCTTCGCGCTCATCATGACGCTCGGCATCATCGTCGACGACGCCATCGTGGTGGGCGAGCACACGGCGACCCGGGTCGCCATGGGCGACGGTCCGTTCCAGGCGGCGGAAGAGGGCGCGAGCCGCATGCTGTGGCCGATCATCGCGGCCTGTTCCACCACCATCGCCGCCTTCCTGCCGATCATGCTGATCCAGGACACCATCGGGCAGATCATGGTGGCCTTGCCCCTCGTGGTCGTGGCGGTGGTGCTTGCCAGCCTGGTCGAGTGTTTCTTCGTGCTGCCGGGCCATCTGGCGCATTCGCTCGCGCGCGGGCCCTCCTGGAGCTGGTGGCGGGTGGTGATCCTGGCGGGCGCGCCGGCGCTCTTCGTGATCGCGCTGGCCGGACGGCCCGACATGTCCGTGCCGCCGTGGCTCGACGTGATCGCCGATCCCGCGCGTGCCGGGCGCGATGCTTTCGGCACGCTCGTCTTCGACATTCTCGTGCTGGCGATATTCTTCGCGCTGGCGATCGCGCTGGAGTTCCTGTTCCTGGTGCTGCGGCGGATGCGCGCGACGAGCGCCTATGAGGACCGGCCTGGCTGGTTCCGTCGCAACTTCGACGCGGGCTTCGGCTGGGTGCGCGACGTTCCCTTCCGCGGCTTCGTCACGCTTTCCTACCGCTGGCGCTACGTGACGCTCGCGGTCGCCATCGCCACCGTGCTGCTGACCGCCGGCATGATCCGCGGCGACCGGGTGGGCTTCCAGTTCTTCCCCTCGCCGGAGGCGGAGAACATCCGCGCCTCGATCACCTTCAATGCCGGCATTTCGCTGGAAGAGGCCGAGGCCGGATTGCTGCGCATCGAACAGGCGCTGCGCCAGGCGGAAGCAACGCTTGCCGGCGACAGCGGCGAGGAACTCATCGTCGCGACCTATGCCACGCTCGGCCAGTCGGGCAACAACCGGGGCAACAACGTCGCCAGCATCGATGTCCAGCTCACCGCCTCGGAAGACCGCACCATCCGCACGCCGGAGATCGTGCGGGCCTGGCGCCAGGCCAATCCGGATATCCCCGGCGCCAAGCGCGTCGCCGTGTTCGAACGGCGCGGCGGGCCTCCGGGCCGCGATCTCGACATCCTGCTGCAGGGCGCGGACCCCAATGCGCTCAAGCAGGCCTCGCTCAAGGTGCAGGAACTCCTGACCGGGTATCCGGGCGTCGACGGGGTGGCCGACGATCTGCCCTACGGCAAGCCGGAACTGGTGGTCGAGCTGAGCCCGCGCGGCGAGGCGCTGGGCTTCACCGTCGACAGTGCCGCCCGTCAGATCCGCAGCGCGCTCGAGGGCACCATCCCGCGCCGCTTCGCCGAAGGCGAGGAAGAGATCACCATCCGCGTCCTGCAGGACCTGCCGACCTCCGGCGGCGGGGCGCTCCGAAACCTCAACCTCAAGGCGCCGAACGGCGAGTTCGTGCCGCTTCTGGAGGTTGTGACGCTCGACGACCGGCAGGGCTTTTCGGTCATTCAGCGCCGCGACGGGCGGGTCACCGTGAGCGTGTCGGCCGATGTCGACGCCGATGTGACCTCCAGCATCCAGATCGTGGAAGACCTGAGCGACGGCAAGATCCAGGAGATCACGGACCGCCATGGCGTCGACTTCCGCTTCTCGGGCCGCGAGGAGGAGCGCCAGGGCGCCTTTGCCGATCTCAGGATCGGCACGCTGGCCGCCCTTGCCGCGATCTACCTGATCCTGGCGGCGATCTTCGCCAGCTACTTCACGCCGCTCGCGGTGATGTCGATCATTCCCTTCGGCATCGTCGGCGCCGTCTTCGGCCATTACCTGCTGGGCTTCGACCTCACCATTCTCAGTCTGATCGGCCTGCTCGGGCTCTCCGGCATCCTGGTGAACAACTCGATCATCCTGGTCGCGCGCTTCGACGAGCGGCGCAAGACGGGGGAGAGCATCGAGGCGGCCGCCATCGCCTCCGCCCAGGATCGCCTGCGCGCGGTGCTGCTGACCTCGCTGACCACCATCGGCGGCCTGACGCCGTTGCTCTTCGAAAAGAGCCTTCAGGCCCAGTTCCTGATGCCGATGGCGATCACCATCGTCTTCGGCCTGTCGACGGCGACCGTCCTCGTGCTTGTCATCGTGCCGGCGCTCATGGGCATCGGGTCGGACATCGGGCGGCTGTTCCGCATCGCGCCGCCGGAGGAAGACGCGCCGAAAGGACCGGTGCGCAACCTGCCGGCGGAATGAGGCGGGACGTCGTCAGTCGCTGACGCGCGCGGCAAGCTCCGCCGCCGCCGCCGCGGCGGCCGCCAGATTGCCGTCCCAGGTGGCCGGCGAGGCGCCGCGCGGCGCGAGATCGTGGTTGCCGTCCTCGAGCCAATGCAGCGTGACATGCGCGGGCAAGGTCACCGCGCCGACCTCGTCCTGCGTGCCGAAGCCGTCGCGCGTGCCCTGCGCCACCAGAACCGGCCGCCTGCTCGCGGCGAGCGGTGCGAGCCGCCAGGCCTCGGGATCGGACTTGCCCTGCGGGTGAAACGGATAGCCGAGGCATACGACCGCCGCGACGCGCCGGGGCAGGGAGGGCGAGCCGGCGAGCATGGCCGCGACGCGTCCGCCCATCGACTTGCCGCCGATCAGCACCGGGCCCGGGGTTTCCGCCATCACCTCCTGCACCGCGCGCTGGAACTCGCCGACGAGCGTGTCGGCCTTCGGTGGCGGGCGCTTGGGGCCGCCGGCGCGCCGGGCCGCCATATAGGCGAACTCGAAGCGCGCGACGGCGAGCCCGGCCCGCGCCGCATGGCCCGCGAAGCGCTCCATGAAGCCGGAGTCCATCGGCGCGCCGGCGCCATGGGCGAGGACGAGCGTCGCGGTCGGATCGGCCTCGGGCCGCGTCCAGAGAATGTCGGTCATGATGCGTGGGACCTTTGGTCGCGAAATCTTGAATGTGATCGGCCTCGCCTATCCCACGGGGGCGCCTTAGGTTCAAGCCGAACGGGATGCGCGGCGCGGCCCTGCATCCGAAGAGTATTGCGTGCTGGAGCGCGCGGGAGAGGGTAATGAGCGAAGCGACGATCCGGCTGGTCCTGTTTTTCGGGATCTTTGCAAGCATGGCGCTGGTCGAGGTGCTGCTGCCGCGCCGCGATCTGAGCTATGGCCGCTCGCGGCGCTGGATCACCAATCTCGCCATCGTGGCGAGCGACACCGCGATCCTGCGGATCGTCTTTCCCATGGCCGCCGTCGGGGTCGCCCTGTGGGCCTCGACCAACGGCTACGGGCTTTTCGCGGTGGCCGACGTTCCCCTCTGGCTCGCCGCCGTGCTCGGCTTCGTGATCCTGGATTTCGCCGTCTGGGCGGAGCATTGGGCCTCGCACAAGATCCCGCTCTTGTGGCGCATCCACAAGATGCACCACGCCGACCCGGATATCGACGTGACCACGGCGCTGCGTTTCCATCCGCTGGAGATCGTGATCTCGATGGCCTGGAAGGCGGCGGTGGTGCTGGCCTTCGGCATTCCGGTGATGGCGGTGCTGGTCTTCGAGGTGGTGCTGAACGGGGCGGCCATGTTCAACCACGCCAATGTGAAGCTGCCGGCCGCGCTCGACCGTGTTCTGCGACTGGTGATCGTGACGCCCGACATGCATCGCGTCCACCATTCGGTGATCCGGCGCGAGACGGATTCCAACTACGGGTTCAACCTGTCGATCTGGGACCGGCTGTTCCGCACCTACACCGACCAGCCGAGCAAGGGCCATCTCGGCATGACGATCGGGCTAAACGAGTATCAGTCCGCCGCGCCGACGCGCTACTGGTGGTGTCTCGCCCTGCCGTTTCGCCCCGCCGCCGCGACAGCCGGCGAGGAGGCCGCAACCTGCGCAGAAAAGCCCTCGGGAAATACACCATCAGTAAAAACTGACGGGAAAGTAGCGTAGATACAGCTCCGAGTAGACGCCCTTGGCCTGCAATTGCGACAGGGCGTGATTGATCGCCTCCTGGCGCAGCGCATCGTCGCCGCGAAAGGCGATCGACAGGCCCCGGTCGAAATAGCCGGGTTCGAGCCACGGTCCGCCGGCATAGGCGCAGCATCCCGCCGACAGATCGCCGTTCAGCCAGAACGACAGCGACAGCGCGTCGCCGAAGTGGGCGTCGGCCTCCTCGGTGCCGAGCGCCGTGCGGGCTTCGGTCGCGGTCGGATAGGTGACGATCTCGGCATCCGCGAAGTACCTCCGCAGAAAGGCTTCGTGGACGGTGTCCTGCGTCACCGAGATGCGCTTGCCGGCCATCTCCTCCGGGATCACCTCCAGCTCGCGGTCCCGGAGAACGACGAAGCGGGCGGGCAGACGCAGATAAGGCTCGGAAAACCTGAGCCGTTCCGCGGTTTGCGCATCGCGGGCAAGGCCGGCGATGATCGCGTCGCCGTCGTCGTTTTCAAGCGCGGGGACCAGCGCTTCGAAGGTCATCACCCGCAGCGAGCACGCCGCGTCCAGTTCCTCGCAGATCGCCCGGGCGAGGTCGATGTTGAACCCGGTCAGGCGGCCCGTCCCGTCGCGAAAGACGAAGGGCGGAAAATCGTCGCTCGCCAGGAAGCGGATCGTCTCGGGGCGATTGGCCGGGCGGTCGCCGATCTTGCGCGGATCCCAGAAGTTCGGAACGCGCACCCGGGCGTCGGCGGCGGGCCCGGTCAGGTCCGGCGCCCCGGCGGGAGAACGGGACCCCGCGGGGTCTTGCGCGCGGGTCTCCGTGACACCCTGCCCCAAAAGGTAGAAAAATCCGAAAATTATCGCAAGGGTTGCTAAGGGGCGTGATATACGCTCAAATGAGCTCGGCATTTTTGACATGTTCAACCGAAGGTCGTTTTCGGCGGGAGGTGATCTCCGCCACGGGTGTGCTGCCCGTTCCTGCAAGCCCGTTTTTGATTGCGTGAGGCTTGTCCCGTTGCAAGCCGAAAGTCCTGCTTTCCTCATTTTGGCCGTCCGAAGCCCCAAGGATGTTCGACCCACCGCCCGTCACTCTCGCATCTCTGCACCAACGCGTCCTGCGGGATCTCGCCGAGCGTAGCCGCAGGCCACGGGGGACGTCCAGCGCGGGCGCACAGGCGCGCGCCCTGTCGCCCGCGGTCCGGCGCGGGGAGGCGCGGCAGGCACCGGCGCCCGCCGCGCGGGCCCTCGCGTTGCCAGCGGATCTGGAGATCCTGCGCTTGCGCGGCCTGTCTCCGGTTCTCCTGCTGATCGCCGTGCGCGAGGGGCGGCGGCGATCCTGCGCGCCGGCGCGGGTGTTGCTGGAACAGGGCCTTGTGTCGTGCGAGGCCTATTACAGCGCCTTCGCCGAAGCCTGCGATCTGCAGTTCCTCCCGGGCGGAAGCTTCCGCTCCTGCCACTCGCCCGCCTTTCCGCCGCCGGCGGATTTTCCGGGGCCCCTGTCCATCGGCCGGAACGCGGACGGGGAGATGATCGTGGCCCTTGCCCCGGTGCCGGAATGCCTGTCGCGCATCCGCTCTCAGCTCCTGCGGTCTCCGCAAGTGCGGCGGCGCATCCGCATCGTCTCGCCGCAGGCGCTTGCGGACGCCATCCGCATGGCCGACCCGGCCGCCCGGCTCGCCCTGACGCGGCCCGAGATGAGCGCCCGTCAGGCGCTCACGCGCCCGCAGGCGGCCGTCGTCGGCGGCGGACTTGCGCTGTTTCTGGCCGGTCTTGCCTCAAGCGTCGGTGCGGCGGTGCTTGTCGCCTCGCTTGCCGTCACGGCGGTCGGCATGGTGCCCGGCGTCGTGCGTCTCGCGGCCGGCTTGCGGCCGGCGCGAAGCCCCGTGCCCGGGCCGCTGCCGGACCTTGGGCCGCGTGGCGGGGCGCGGGGTGGCCGGCTGCCGCTTTATTCGGTGCTCGTGCCCGTCTACCGCGAGGCACGCGTGATCCCCGCGCTGGTGCGCAGTCTCGCCTGCTTCAGCTATCCCCGTCACCGCCACGAGATCCTGTTCCTGCTCGAGGCCGACGACCCTGAAACCCGCGCGGCGCTGGAGCCGCTTCTGCTGCCGCACATGCGCATCCTGATCGTCCCGCCGGGCACGCCGCGCACCAAGCCACGGGCGCTGTGTCACGGTCTGAACGAGGCCCGGGGCGAGTTGATCGCGGTCTTCGACGGCGAGGACCGGCCGGACCCGAACCAGCTTCATCTTGCCGCCCGCCGCTTCGCGGAGGTTTCGACCCGCGTGGCCGCATTGCAGGCGCACCTGGTCATCGACCATTCCAGTCTCCGGTTCTTTCCGCGCCAGTTCCGCTTCGAGTACGCGGCGCTGTTCGATTGCCTGCTGCCCTGGCTGTCGTCGCGCGGCTGGCCGTTTCCGCTCGGCGGCACCTCCAATCACTTTCGCCGCGAGGCGCTGGAAGCTGTCGGCGGCTGGGACCCGCACAATGTCACCGAGGACGCCGATCTGGCGGTGCGTCTGGTGCGCGGCGGATACCGGCTCCAGACCTTTGCCTCCGCCACCTACGAGGAAGCGCCGCTGGGGTGGGGTGCCTGGCATCGGCAGCGGACCCGCTGGCTGAAAGGATGGCTTCAGGTGCTTCTCGTCACCTTTCGCGATCCGCTGCGTCTCGCCCGGGAAATCGGCCGGGGGCAGCTTCTCGTGATCGTTCTCTATCTGAGCGGCATGGTCGTGACGCTGGCCGCCCATCCGCTCTTCATGGGGCTGCTCGTCCTCTATGCGGCCGGGCTGGTGCGCCTTGAGACCGGGACGGGATGGGTGGTCCCCTCGATCCTGTGTCTCGCGGCGGCAAGCGTGGTGCTGTCGTGCGGATCGACCGCCCTGTCGATGGCGGTCGGGGCGCGGCGCCGCGGCTGGCGTCCCTCCGTGGTCGACATGGCGCTGATCCCGGTCTACTGGCTTGCGCAGAGCATCGCCTTCTATGCGGCGGTTCTGGACATCGTTCGCGCGCCCCACCGCTGGGCGAAGACCGAGCATGGCGTCGCGCGCCGCCCCGGCGATCTGCCGATGCGCGAAAGCCCGCGCGCGTCCTCGCGTGCAAGGGCGCCCACAAGGATGCGTCGCTGTCTCGCCGGCATCTTGCGACGTTTGACCCGGCGTCGGCATGATCTAGCCTGACCGGACCGGCCGGAGGGGTGATTCCCGCGCAGCGGCCCGGCGTGCGGCGGGGTGGGAGACCGACCCGTCGGTAACGGAGCCGGTTCCCGCACCGGTCCCGGATCCGGACACCAGAATGGGAATGGGAGACCATCGGTGGCGTCTTTTTCCTTCGTCCATGCGGCGGATCTGCATCTGGGCAGCCCGTTTCGCGGGCTGGCCCTGCGCGACCGGGAGGTTTCGGAGCGGTTCGCCCAGGCGACCCGCAGCGCCTTCGTCGCGCTGGTGGAGCGAACGCTCGCCGCCGGAGCGCGGTTTCTCGTCATCGCCGGCGATGTCTATGACGGCGAATGGAAGGACAGCGCGATCGGCCTCTTCTTCAATCGCGAGATCGCCCGGCTCGACCGCGCCGGCATTCCGGTGTTCCTGCTGCGCGGCAATCACGACGCGGAAAGCGTCGTGACCCGCTCGATCCCGCTGCCCGACAGCGTGCGGACCTTTTCCGCGCGCCGTCCGGAGACGCATGTTCTGGAGGATGTCGCGGTCGCGCTGCACGGTCAGAGCTTCGCCGAGCGACAGGCGCGCGACAATCTCGCCCGCGCCTATCCCGCACCGCTGGCCGGTCACGTCAACATCGGCGTGCTGCACACCTCGCTGACCGGTCGGCCGCCCCACGCAGACTATGCGCCCTGCTCGCTGGAGGACCTGACGGCCAGGGGATACGACTATTGGGCGCTCGGTCATGTGCACGGGTATGAGGTGGTGCATGCCGATCCGCCGGTGGTCTATCCGGGCAACCTCCAGGGCCGCAACATCCGCGAGACGGGCGAGAAGGGCGCGGTGCTGGTGCATGTCGAGGATGGGCGGGTGACGGGGCTCGAACGGCTCGTGGTCGACACAGCGCGCTGGGCGCGCCTCGATCTCGACATCGCGGTCTGCGCCGATATCTCCGACGTTCTGGCACGTGTGAAGGGGGAGGCGGAGGCGGTCGCGCAGGCCGCGCAGGGCCGCCTCGTCGCGCTGCGCGTCCGGCTTTCCGGCGCGACCGATCTGCACGACCGGCTGCTGTCGGGCCGGGCCCGGCTTCGCGAGGAGATCGAGGCCGTCTGTCACCATGTCGATCCCGATCTCTGGCTGGAGAAGCTGCGCCTCGATCTCGCCCCCTTGGAGGCCGCGCCACTCGACGCCGACAGCGCGCTCGATCTCCAAACCCTTCTCGACGCGGCCGCGCGCGACGACGATGTGGCGCAAGCCGCCGAGGCCGCGTTGGCGGACCTCGGACGCAAGATGCCGCCCGGCCTTCTCGACCCCGACCGCCCCTTCGGCGAGGAGGTTGCGAGCCTGATCGACGAGGCCCGCGCGGTGCTGGCCGCGCGGCTGCGGACGCAGGACGGCTGATGCGCTTCGACCGTCTCGATCTCCTGCGCTACGGGCATCTGAGCGCCTGCAGCCTGCGCTTTCGCCCCGATGCGCGCCTGCATCTCGTCTATGGCCCCAACGAGGCCGGCAAGAGCACGGTGCTGGCGGCGATTTCCGATCTGTTGTTCGGCTTCCCGCACCAGACATCCTCCGATTTCCTGCATGAGGCGTCGAGCCTGCGTATCGCCGCGACCCTGCGCAACCGGGCGGGCGAGACACTCGCGTTCCGTCGCCGCAAGGGCCGCAAGAACACGCTGCTCGCCGACAGCGACGCCGAAGAGGCCCTGCGCGACGATGCGCTGGTGCCCTTTCTGGGCGGCGCGACGCGGGAGATCTTCGAGCGCAGTTTCGGTCTGGGGTCCGAAGGCTTGCGCGAAGGCGGCAAGGCGATGCTCGACGGCGCGGACGGGGAGGAGGGGGTGCTGTTCGCCGCCGCCACCGGCCTGCACGGCGTGCGTAACCTGCGCGCCGACCTCGCCGCGGAGGCGGACGCGATCTTCGCGCCCCGCGCATCGCGCGACCGTCTCTTCTATCAGGCGAAGGATCGCTACGACGCGGCGAAGCAGGAGGAAAAGGAGCGCGAGCTGCGCGCCGCCGAGTGGAAGGCCCTCAACGACGCCATCGCCGAGGCGCAGGCCGCGCACGAGGAGGCCGACGCGCGGTTTCGCGAGACCAGCCGCAAGGCGGAGCGTCTTCAGCGGCTCATCGATCTGGAGCCCGTGTTGAGCGAACTCGCCGCGGGCGAGCGGGCGCTTGCCGCCTACGACGATCTCGCGGAGGTGACACACCGACGCGCGGAGGAACTTTCGACGCGGCTGGAGGCGCGGGAGCGCACCGGGACGACGCTCGCCGAGGCCGAGCGGGCGGCACAGGAGGCGCTTGCCGCCCGCGCCGCCATTTCGGTCGACGCGGATCTTCTCTCCCGCGCCGAGGCCATCGGCGACCTGGTGTCGCAGATCGGCGCCTATCGCGAGCGCTGCAAGGATCTGCCGCGCGTCGCCGCCCAGGCCGACGCGGAAACGGCGGATCTGGCGGACCGGATGCGCCGGCTGGGGCTGGGACATCTGGCGCCCGAGACGCAGGCGCTCGCCGCTCATCAGCCCGACGAGGCGGGCCTGACGGATCTGGCCGAGCGCATCGCCGAAGGCGAGCGGTTCAACGCAAACCAGGAGCGGCTTGCCCGGCAACTGACGTCGGAGCGCTCAGACCTCGAAGAGGTCATGCGCGCCCACGAGGCGGGGGAGATCGCCGATCCCGCCCCCTTGCGCGCCCGCTTCGAGGCGATGGGGGAGGATCTGCGCGCGCTGGAGCGCACGCAGGAGATGGCCGCCGAGCATCGCACGGCGCGCCGCAGACTGTCGGAGGCGGCGGGCCGGCTTGCGCCGCCGGTTGCCGACCTCGATGCGCTGGCCCGCGCGCCGCTGCCCGATGTGGATGCCCTGCTTGCCCTGCGCACCCGTGCCAGAGAGCTGGCCGAGGCGCGCCGGCGTGCGGGCGAGCGCCTGCGCGAGCTGGAGGGCGAGGCGCATCGCCTGCGCGCGGTCGTTGCGGACGCCGATGCAGGCGGCGCGGTTCCCTCGCCCGAGGCGATCGCGGCCGCCCGGCAGGCGCGCGACGCGGCGTTCGAGGCCCTGCGCGCGCCAGCGGCCGGACCGCAGACACCGGACGGGGGCGTGGCTGGGGACGTGGCCAGAGACGGAGACGGAGACGGGAATGCGGCGCGGCTTGCGCGCTATCTCGCCCTTCGCGCGGAGGCCGACCGTCTTGCCGACCGTGCCGTCGCCGAGGCCGACCGGGTGTCGCGTCATCTTGCCGACCGCAGCCGGCTTGCGGACCTGGGGGCAAGCCTCGAGACGCAACGCGCCGAGATCGACCGGCTGGCGGCGGCGCACGACGGCTTGCGCGCCGACCTGACCGCGGCTTTCGAGGGCGCGGGCATCGTGCCGGGCACGGCGGACGAGATGGTCGACTGGCGACGGGCGGTCGAAACGCTGCTCGGCGAGCGCGAGGGGGTGGCCCGTCTCGGAGACCGGCTGGCCGAGGCACGCGCCCGCGAGGCGGAAACGGGGGCACGCCTTGCCGGGATCGCGCGAACGCTCGGCATCGATCCGGAGCTGGACGGCGGGCAGGAGGCCGGTCGGCCGGTCCCGGTGGCCGCGCTTGCCCGTCAGGTCGGGGAGGCGTTGCGTCGCCGCACCGAGCGCTTTTCGGATCTGCGCGAACGCACGGCGCGTCGCGTCGATATCCAGACGCGCATCGACCGGCTGGAGGCGGAGCGCGCCGCGCTGGCCGCCGATCTCGAGACCTGGGAAACGCGGTTCACCGCCGCCCTCAAACGTGTCGGGCAGCCGCCGGAGACGGGGCTTGCGGCGGCCGCCGTCGTGCTCGACCTGTGGCGGGATCTGCCGGAGCGCGTGACGCGGCGCGACCAGACCGCACGGCGGGTCGCCGGCATGCGCCGCGACAATGCGGCCTTCGAGGCGCGGGTGCGCGAGCTGGTGGCCGCCTGCGCGCCCGATCTGGTCGACGAGGCGCCCGACCGCGCGCTGACGCATGTGCGCACGCGGCTGGAGGCGGCGCGGACGGCGCGCACCCTGTGGGAAGCCGCAGACCGCGCCGTGGCGGAAACGACGGCCGCAAGGGAGACGGCCCGCCACGCCCGCGACGCGGCGCATGCCGCGTTGACGGACGAGGTGGCGCGCCTGCCCGAAGCCCTGCGCGGGCACGACCTCGCCGACCTCGTGGCGCGTCTGGCGCGCCGCGACGCCCTCGCCGAGGCGGTGGCGCAGAGCGCGGCGCGCTTCGAGGCCATGGCGCGGGGGGAAACGCGGGAGGCGATCGCCGCGGAGCTTGCGGCGTTCAACGCCGAGGAAGCCCGTGTCGCGCTGGACGTGCTCGAGGCCGAGAAACAGGAGCGCATCGAGGCGCTCAAGGAGGCGCATTCCCGAACCCGGGCCTGCGAGGCGGAGAAGGAGCGGCGCGCGCAGGCCGGCGGCGCGGAAGGGGCGGCCTTCGCCCGGGCGGCCGCCGAGGCGGAGATGACGGCGGCGGGACGCGACTGGCTGGTGCTCAAGCTCGCGGAGACGCTGCTTTCGGCGGCCATGGAGCGCCATCGCGCGGCGCAGGGCAACCCGGTCCTGGAGCGCGCCGGGAGCCTGCTGGCGGATCTGACCGGCGGCGCCTTCACCGGTCTCGACCAGTCTTTCGACGCGGACGACCGGCCCCGGCTGCTGGCGCTTCGCGGCACGGGCGAACGCGTCGGCGTCGACGGTCTGAGCGAGGGGACGTGCGACCAGCTCTATCTCGCCCTGCGGCTCGCGACCCTGCTGGACTACGCCGCGCGTGCGGAGCCGCTTCCCTTCATCGGCGACGATCTGTTCCAGACCTTCGACGACGCGCGAACGGCCGCCGGCCTGCGCGCGCTCGCCCGGCTGGCCGACACGGTGCAGCCGATCCTCTTCACCCACCACCGCAGCGTTGTGGAGATCGCGCGGGCTGAGCTCGGCGACACGGTCGATCTGCTCGAACTGGCATAAATGTCAGGGATTGATTTTGCGAGAAATGCGACCTTGAATTGCATTGGTGGTCGGGCGATGGCCGGACCGGGATGGGAGGACAGGCGCATGAATATCGTGATTTCGTTGACGGAGGCCTTGCCCGCCCTCGTTGCCTGCCGCACCGTCGCTGACGATGCGGTCTATCCGGGCATCTATTCCCAGGTCTTCGGGCCGGCCGACCCGGCGGCCTGCGAACGGTTCATCGCGGACAATTGCGGCAAGCCGGGGGAAGCGTCGATGTCCGCCGATGCGGGGGCTTTGCGCCTGGCCGGTGCAATTGCCGCCGCGACGAACACGGTCGCCGATCTCGTCGGGCGCCCGCTGCGCGTCTACACGACCGGCGATCTGCTCACCGACGATTACGTTCCCGACCGGGTGAACATCGAACAGGACGCCACCGGCGTGATCGTGAAGATCTGGTTCGGCTAGGCCATGGTCCCGTTCCGGGGACCGCACCCCGGATCGCCGGGGGAAGGAGATCGCCGGGGGATGCCCGTGCCGAAAGGTATCAGGCGGCGAGCCGCGCGGCGTCGAGCCAGGCCCGCAGCGCGTCCGCATCCGGGTCGACGCGGGTCGCCATATCGGCGGTGAAGTCGAGAAAGGCGCGCTCGTTCATGCCGTTGACGCCCACGACGACGGGCACGTCGCGGGCGAGCGCATCGGCGATCACGTCGCGAAAGCCGCGGCCGCCCGCTTCGTGCTTGCCGAACTTGTTGACGATGAGCACATCCGCGCCGGCCGCCAGGCGGGCCGACACCAGCCCGACCGCTTCCTCCAGCGCCGGCGGGTCCAGCCGGCAGCCGCGCGCGCCGGGGCCGAGCGTCTGCGAAATGCGGATGACGGGGCCCTCGGGCAGCACCTTCACGTCCATGTCGCAGACCGGCGTATCGGGGCGCTCGGTGTTGATCTGGACAACGCCGCAGGTCCGCAGGCCCGCGTCCGCGAGCCCGGTCGCGAGGCGGGCGAGAACGAGGTCGGTGTCGCCGCGTCCGGGCGACATGGTGTAGGCGATGCGCATGACAGGTCCGTGATCATCGAACGGGACGGGCTCCGGTGACGCCCCGCCGGGAGCGGCCGCGAAGTCCCATGTTGGCCGCCACGATAGGCCGCTCCGCCCGCGAGAGGCAAGGCGCCTGCAACAGGGTCACGCAGGGCCTGTCGGCCATGCGTAATGACTCTAGGTTGACGTAGCGGAATACGCGACCGAGGATTGCCGCGTTGGGTAATCGTTCGCGATGGGGAGGCTATGATGGAAGGCACCTATGATTTCGGTTCTGTGAAACTCGCCGTCAACGTGCGGGGCACGGACAAGAGCTGCAAGACAGGCGGGTCGTATATCTGTCCCTCGCCGGAAAGTCTCGATGCCTGCGGCAAGGCGAGCTGGTCCTGCGTCACCACGTCCTACAAGGACGCGGGTGCCGTGGTGACGCTCAAGGCCGAGCGCATGTCGGCGCTCGAGGCCGAGCTCGCGGATCTTCTGAAAAAGCATCTGGGATAGGCCGCTCACGGCGGGGCGGCCGGGGCGCGTGTGCGGGGCCGGCCCGTACCGGCGCGCGAGGCCGCCGGGACCGCGGTTTCCGGCGGTCCTCGTCCGCCGCGATCATCGGCCTGTGCCGGGCCCCCGTCGTCCCGCCTTCGTCCCGCTGTCGTCTCGCTGCTGCCCCGGCCCGATGGCGCCTTGGGGATTGACGGCCGCCGTTTTGCGCTCAAGAGTTGTTTCCTGATTGGTGTGCAGGCCCGCGGATGGCGCGGGATGCGTGTTGGGGATCGGGAGGCGAGAACGATGGCTGAGGACGCGGATTTCGGATCGGTGAGGCTTGCGATCAACGTGCGGGCGAAGAGCGCGACCTGCCGACCGCAGGGCTCCTATATCTGCCCGCCGGACGAAAGCCTGGATGCCTGCGGCCGGCAGGACTGGTCCTGCTACAACACCTCCTACAAGGACGGCGAACGGGTGGTGGAGACCCGGGCGGCGCGGATGGCGGCGCTGGAAGAGGATCTCGCCGCTCTGCTCAAGAAGCACCTGGGATAGCTGCGCGTCCGCGTTGATCGGGGATCGGGCGTTGGCAGCCTGAACCGCGAGCGGAGAGGTCGGGCGAGTCGGAATCTCTTCGGCGTGCCAACGCGCCCGTTGCATATCCATCGGCGGAAGATCCTCCCTGCGTGCTTCAAGCGCGCGCGGAAGCGGGCCCGGCGAGGCGGACGACGTCGCTGCAAGCGTATCCCACGGGACGGCATCGGGCAGGAGTGCTTCCGGCGGGGCGCATCGGACGGGGGGCCATCTGGCAGGGACGCATGGACCATGGCGTGGCCCGGACCCGGCCGCAGCACCGAGAAGCGGACCGCACGGAGGTGAGGCGGACATGACCCGCGAAGTCGACCGTTTCCCCACGGCGGCACCGGATTGCGACGCCGTGGCCTTGCCGGGCTTCGTGACGGGAGGCCGGGGCCGATGACCGCGATCCCCGGACAACGGACGCAGGCAGAGCCGAGGGAGGGACGACAAACGGGTGCCATGCACGCGGATGCGGCCGGCTCGGATGCAGCGGATTCCGGCGAAGACCTTTCCGAAGACGGCGCCGCCGGCGTCCCGCCGGTTTCCTCTTCGCCAGTCGCCCGCCCATCCGCGATCTCCCCGTCCGGCATTCCCTCGACTGTCCTCGATCTGCCGCGATTGCGGCACGCGCGCTTTCGCCTGCATCCCGATACGAGGATCGTCGCCTCGGACAGCGCGCCGGGCCTGTTCGACCTTCGCCGACCGCAAGGGGAGGAGACGTCTTCCGTCGCATCTCCCCTTCGTCATCCCGTGGATGCCGCCGTGGCCCGGCGCCTCGATGCGCCGGGCGCCTCGTGCGGGGGGTGCGGCGACGGGTCCGGGGCGGTGGCGGACCTTGCATTGCTGTTCGCGCGGTTGAGCGCGCGGGGGCTTCTGGAGATGCAAACGGGTGACGGGCCGTTTCGCTCCGGGCCTGCGTCGCTCGATCCGCTCTTTCCGCAGGCCCTGCGCGGGCTCTTCGCGCGGGCGCAAGCCCAGGCGCCGGCAAGCCATGCCGCACTTGTTCAGGCTCTGGCGCTGCGCCATCTGTCCGCGCCGCGTCTGGCCGGAAAGCTCTACCGCTTCAACACGCTGCCGGGACGCGCCGCGCCGGAACCGCTGCCGGAGGCGGACGCGCGCTTCCTCCGCTCGACGCCGCCCGGCTGGATCTACTGGAACCATCGCGCGCGCGCCGTCAGTGCCGCCTTGCGTCACAAGGTCTATCTGAGCCCCGTTCCCTCGGCCTTTGGCGAGACGCTTCAGCGCCTGCACGCGCTCGCCGCCGACTGCGACGTGACCGCCTACAAATGCGGCGCGGGCGCGCAAGGGGCGGCGCGCCCCGACAAGCTCGTGGTCTATTTCGCCGATGCGGCCGAGCGCGGCCGGTTCGTCGCCCGGCTTGAGCGGGAGTTCGCAGGGATCGCCGGGCAGGGCGTGCCCTTCGCCCGTCCGCTCGATCCGCGCGGCTTCGCGGCCATGGCCGAGGATCCGCCGCCGGGGCCGGGAGAGCGCGTGAGCTGGCGCGCGCATGTGGCGCGCGAGATCGCCGGCACGCTCGCCGCGATGCCGGCCGCGCGCACGTCGGCGGACGCTCTGGAGGATCTTCTGCGCCACTTGCTTCTGGCGCGCATCGATCTCTTCGGCTGGATGCCGGATGGGGCACTGCCGAAGGAGCGCATGGCATGAGCGACGACGCCTCCGGCATGCGCGGGGCCTTCGTGCTGAACGCGGACGTCGAACTGACGCCGGTCAGCGCGTTTTCGCCGGAGATGCGCCGCAGCCTCGGCGGGGCGGAAACCGACGTCGTCCTGTCGCGTCTGCGCGGGCGGGTCACCTCGGAGCGCATCACGCGCGCCACCGCCGACCTGCTGGAGGTCTTTCGCGCGCCCCATGCGATTGCCGCCGCCATCCTCGCCTACGCCCGGAAAACCGGGGCCGATCCCCAGGCGATCCTGGCGCGTGTCGGCGGGCTTTTGTCGGACTTCGTGGATGCCGAGGTGCTGGTGCCGCCGGACAGCATCGCCGCCGCCCCCGACCTTCCGGCGCGGCTGGCCGAGGCCTTTCCGGACTTCACGCTGCTTGCGTTGCTTGCCGACAGTTCCGACTGCGCCGTTGCCCGCATGCGCGACGCGCAAGGCATCGACCGCGTGATCAAATGGCAGCACGGAACGCCGGTCGGCGGCGGGCTCGAGCGGGAGGCGCGGGCCTATGCGCATCTCGCCGAGCGCGCACCGGACCTCGTCGCGCGCCATCGGTGTCTCGGGGTGCGCGGGGCGGGGCCGGCGCTCGCGCTGGACCCGCTTGAGGGCGTGACGCTGGCCGCCTGGCTGGCCAACCGTCAGGAGATGCCGGCGCGCGCGGCGCTGGCCCGCGCTCTGGCCGGGGCCTATGCCCGCCTGCATGCGGCGGAGGTGCTGCATGGCGACATTCACCCCAAGAACATCCTGGTCGATCCGGCCCAAGACGCGGGTCGGGATGCCGCGCCGGGCGTGCGCCTCGTGGATTTCGGCGCGGCCGTTGTCGCCGGGGACCACCCGCCGGGCGGGCGGCTCGGCGTCCAGTCCTATTTCGAACCCGAAGCGCTGGCGGCCCGGCGCGATGGCGGCGCGATCGCCGGCTCAAGCGCGGCCGGTGAGCAATATGGCGTCGCGACCCTGATCTTCGAGGTGGTGACCGGCACGCCGCCGCTGGATCTGTCGCTGGAACAGGCGGAAAGCGCGCGCCAGATCGTCGAGGAGGACCCGCGCCCCTTCGCCGCCTTCGGTCTCGACTGGCCACCGGTCGAGCAGGTCTTGCGACAGGCGCTGGCGAAATCCCCGTCGGCGCGGTTTTCCTCCATGGCGGACTTTAACGAGGCGCTGTCCGATGCGCTGGCGCAGGCGCCCCGATGTGTGCCTCCGCCACCGTCGTCCGCTCCGTCCTCCGCGCTGGCCGATCCGCTTGCCCACGTCTGGCTGCCCACGCTCGCGACGCTGGAGGGCTGGGAGGCGGATTTCGCCGAACCGGGCGCGGCCGCGATCTATGACGGCATGGCGGGCGCGGCACTCGCGCTGCTGGAGCGCGGGAGGACCCGCGAGGACGCCCGCCTGGTGGCGGCCGCCGATCTGTGGATCGAGCGTGCGCGCCTTGCGGGCGACTGGCCGCATGGCTGGCGTCCCTTGCACGACCTCGCAACGCCCGAAGGCCTGCTGCAGCGCCCCCTCGGTCTCGATCTCATCCAGTATCGCCTCGTCGCCTCGACCGGCGAGAGCGAGACGGCGGAGCGCTGCCTGTCGGAGATCGTCGCAGCCGCGCGGCGGGCGGCTGCCCGCGATCCCGCCGACCCGCAGGCGGTGATCGATGTCACCGGCGGCCAGGCCAGCGTGCTGGCGGCCATCGGCATGCTGCTTCTTGGCGAAGACGCGCCGACCGGCCCGGCGCGGGCCGATCTGCTGGCGTCGGGCGCGGCCCTTGCGGCGCAGATCGAACCGCTGCTTGCGGGCTTCGCCGAGGATCCCGTCGCCGGGTCTGGCCCGCGCTACCTCGGCTTCGCGCATGGCGTGGCCGGGGCGCTCTTCGCCGTCCTGCTGTTCCGCAAGGCGGCGGGCCGAGCGCCCGAGCCACTGGACGCCGCCGTGCTGGCCGGGCTGACCGCGCGTTCCCGCGTCGGCGCAAAAGGGCGCTTCTGGCCGGTCGAGGCCGGGGAGGTTGCCCCCTCCGATGGCTGGCCGGGCTGGTGTCACGGCAGTGCGGGTCATGTGCTGCTGTTCACGGCGGCGTTTCGGGTGTTCGCGGAGACCGCGTTTCTCGATGTCGCCCGGGAGGCGGCGTGTCATGCGCTCTCCGGTCAGGCGCGCGCCGGCGACAGTCTGTGCTGCGGGCGCATCGGCATCGCCCTGGCGCTCTGTGAGCTGGCGCGGGCGGACGCGCGCATGGCCGAGGATCCGGCGCTGGCGGAGCTTCTGGCCAGCTACGGCCCGGATCGGCACCCGGCAGACCGGGGAGTCGCGGGGCTCGGGCTCTTCAAGGGGCGCGGCGGACGGCTGCTCCTGCCTGCCTCGGACGCGGAGCGGGCGACGGCGCGCTTTCCGCTCTACTCGCCGACGCTGTTCGAGACGCCCGCCGGGTGAGGCAGGCGGAAGCCCGCTCCGCAGCTGCGAAGGAACACGGGCCGCACGATCACTTGCTGCAGCGGTGACTTGCCGGATATGTCAGGGAGCGTGTCGCGCGCCGCCGCGACGCGGGGCGGATGGAGCGGGTGAAGGGAATCGAACCCTCGTCTTAAGCTTGGGAAGCTTCTGCTCTACCATTGAGCTACACCCGCCTCGTCGCGCTATATCGGCGTGCCGCAGGGCCCGTGTCAAGAGGCGAGGCGCCGGCGTCGCCGCACAACGCACGGCTTTGATCGCGCGTCCCCGCCGTGTCCCGGCCACGTCGCCGCCGGGCCGGAGCGCGAAGGTCCCGGGGGCGCGAGTTTGCGCTTGATTTCGCCCGGCCAATCGCCACGTTGGGCGGCGGTTCGCGCGCCCGCGCACCGCGGTGCGCGCCGGGTCGGCGACACGATCATGCGACCTCACACACACAGGAGCTGGAAATCATGCGGGAGCAGGTGACGCGCCTCGTGCAGTCGAAGCGATGGGAAGCGGCGATCATCGCCCTCATCGTGATCAACGCCGTGACGCTGGGGCTGGAAACGAGCCCGGCGGCGATGGCCGTCGCGGGGCCGTTCCTGCTGGCGCTGGACCGCGCGGTGCTCGCCGTCTTCGTGGTGGAGATCGCGCTCAGGATCTACGCCCACCGGCTCGCCTTCTTCCGCGACCCCTGGAGCCTGTTCGATTTCGCCGTCGTGGCGGTCGCCCTGATGCCGGCAACAGGTCCGCTGTCGGTGCTGCGCGCGCTGCGCATCCTGCGTGTGCTGCGTCTGATCTCGATGATGCCGTCGCTGCGCCGGGTGGTCGGCGGACTGGTCGCGGCCCTGCCCGGCATGGGCTCCATCGTGCTTCTGCTGTCGCTGGTCTTCTATGTCTTCGCCGTGATGACGACGAAGCTCTATGGCGCGTCCTTCCCCGAATGGTTCGGCACCATCGGGCGCTCGCTCTACACGCTGTTCCAGATCATGACGCTGGAAAGCTGGTCGATGGGCATCGTCCGCCCGGTGATGGAGACC
The DNA here is from genome assembly GCF_040110915.1 of Stappia sp. Lineage (NCBI taxonomy): Bacteria > Pseudomonadati > Pseudomonadota > Alphaproteobacteria > Hyphomicrobiales > Stappiaceae > Stappia > Stappia sp. Next base: position 541,039 of record NZ_CP157793.1, read on the forward strand.
TATCCGCTCTCCTGGCTGCTGTTCGTGCCCTTCATCCTGTGCACCGCCTTCACGGTGTTGAACCTCTTCATCGGTGTCATCGTCTCCGCCATGCAGCAGGAGCACGAACAGACCGCCGAGGCCGACCGGCAGGCGATCCACGACGAGACGAGCGTGCTGCTCGCCGAGGTGCGCGCGCTCCGGAAGGAAGTGCAGGCCCTGCGCGGCCGGGGCGAAGCGGGGGACGGGCACCCGACGTGATCAGTCGTCCAGCTCGTTGAGGGCGTCCTCCGGTCCCTCGAGGGTGAGCGTCACGCCGTCGGCGGTGAACTCGCGGGCGATCACCGTCAGCCCGAGGTGAGCGACGCGACCCTCAAGCTCGGCGGTGCCGGCGAAATCCGCGCTGACGCGGCGCGTCGACCGCCGCTGGAAGGGCACAAGCCGGGCGTTGGCGATCGCGGTCTGCGCGGCCCCGGAATAGGCGCGCGCCAGACCGCCGCCGCCGAGCTTCACGCCGCCGAGCTTCACGCCGCCGAAATAGCGCACGATCAGCACCGCGCAATCGACCAGATGCGCGCCCTGCAGGACTTTCAGCGTCGGCATGCCGGAGGTGCCGGCCGGCTCGCCGTCGTCCCTGGCGCTTTCCTCGATGCGGCCGTCGTCCAGAAGCCGGCGATGCGCGGTGACGATGTGATTGGCCTTGCGGTGTTGCTTGCGCAACTCCTCCAGGCGGGCGTCGAACGCGGCGAGCGGCACCAGATGCGCCAGAAACCGGGATTTCCGGTCTTCCAGATAGCCCTCGTATTCGCGGGTTATCGTCATGAGGGGCAAGGCGCTATTCCGCGTTCTTCGCCACGGCGGGCAGGGCGGCCAAGCCGGCCAAGCCGGGAAGCGCGGCGGCGCCCTTCGGGGTCAACGCATAGACGCCGCGGTCCACCCGTTCGAACCAGCCGTAATGATCGTCGGCCATCAGTCGTGTCGCGCGGGCCACGCCGGTCGCCCTGGCCACCTCCGCGCCCCGGCTGGGGCCATTCGCGTCGAGATGGGCGGCGCAGCGCAGCGCGTCCTGCCGATAGGCGGTTACCAGGGCGACCCGTGTCGAGCCCCCGGTGTTCGGGTCGCCGACCCGGCGGGCGAACTCCCTCAGCAAGCGGTCCTTGCGCGGTTTCGACTTGCGCGGGGTGAACGGGGCGGGATCCAGATGCACTTCGACCAGCGCGTCCGACAGGCGCACCGTGATCAGCCCGAGGCCAAGGCGGCGGGCGAGCTTGAGATTGTTCTTCAGGGCTGCCTGAAATCTGCGGCCCGCCAGCCGGGGGACCGCCACATAGACGGAATCGGTGATCGACTGCCGCGCGATCGCCTGATGAAAAAGACCCAAGCTGAACCCCGTTTTCAGCTCGACGATCACGGGATCCTCCGTGCCCCGGCGGGCGACGACATCGGCGGCGCCGACTTCCGCCTTCACCTCGTAGCCCTGCGCCGCGAGAAAGGCCTTGATCGGAGGATAGAGGTCTGTTTCCAGGATGTTGGCCATCGGTCAGGCTTTGTCATGGTCACGCGAAGCTGAGGGGTCGTCTCGCTGTCCGGCCCGCCGGGACCGGTGGCCGAATGCCGGATGCCTGCTATCAGACGCTTGCCCGGAAGTGTTTCGACAGTTTCAGCGCCTGGCCCTGGTAGTTGGAGCCGATGCCCTCGCCGTAGAGCGTGCGCGGGCGTTCCTGCATGTGTTCGTAAACGAGCCGGCCGACGGTCTGGCCGTGCTCGACGATGAAGGGCACCTCGTGCGAGCGCACCTCGAGCACGGCGCGCGAGCCGCCGCCGCCGATCTCGGAATGTCCGAAGCCGGGATCGAAGAAGCCCGCGTAATGCACCCGGAACTCGCCGACCAGCGGATCGAAGGGCACCATCTCGGCCGCGAAGAGCGGCGGCACATGCACCGCCTCGCGCGAGACGAGGATGTAGAACTCGTTGGGATCGAGGATGAGCGCCGCCTCGCCGCGGTTGACGATGGGCTCCCAGAAGTCGAGCGGGTCCTGCGCGGCCTTGGCGTCCATGTCGATCACGCCGGTGTGGCGCTTGCCGCGATAGCCGATCAGGCTGCCCGGCCCCTCGCCCTGAAGGTCGATGGTGAGATGCACCCCGCCGGCGATCGCCGTGTCGCCGCCGGAGACGAGTTCCTGCGCCAGATGCACGGCCTGAAGCTCGGCGTCGGGCACCGTCGGCGCGCCCTTGCGGAAGCGGATCTGCGACAGCCTGGAGCCCTCGCGCACCAGCACGGGAAAGGTGCGCGGGCTGATTTCGGCGTAGAGCGGGCCGCGATAGCCGGCCGGCACCGTGTCGAAGGCGCGGCCCTCGTCGGTGATGACGCGGGTGAAGACGTCGAGCCGTCCGGTGGAGCTCTTCGGGTTGGTGGTGGCCGACACGTCGTCCGGCAGCGCCAGCCCCTCCATCAGCGGGACGATGTAGACGCAGCCGGTTTCGAGCACCGCGCCGCGCGTCAGGTCGAAGGCGTGGAGCTTCAGCCGGTCGAGCTTGTCCATCACCTTCGCGCCCGCGCCGGGCAGAAAGCTGGCGCGCACCCGGTAGGCGAGCGGCCCGAGCCGCAGATCGAGGCTCGCGGGCTGGATCTGGTCGCCATCCGGCTGGCGAGGCGAAGTGATCGCGCCCTGCGCGAACATGGTTTCGAGCGCCTGTGCGGGAAGGATGCCCTGGTCGGTTGCGGTCATGTCGTCGCCTGTCCCCGTTTTGTGTGCCGTCCTTAGCGCAAGCGCGGTCGTTTTGCACGTCCCGGGTGGCGGCGGGGCGCGGGCGAGCGTGCCAGGCAGTTGACGCAGGGGAGGGGTTCGCCTAAGAACCTGTCCACTCCGTGGTGATTTGAGCCGGCCGGCTTGCAGCCACGTTAAACAAGTCGCTAAAAAGGCCGGGTTGCAAAAACCCCGGCCGAACGGCCGGGGTTTTTGCTTTGGAGACCACGATGACTTCGACCACTCGCCGCTGGCACCCCGAAACCGCGCTCGTTCATGGCGGCACGACGCGCTCGCCCTTCGGGGAGACCTCCGAGGCGATGTTCCTGACGCAAGGCTTCGTCTACGACAGCGCGGAAGCGGCGGAAGCCCGCTTCAACGGCGACGATCCGGGCTTCGTCTACTCGCGCTATGCCAATCCGACGGTGGCCATGTTCGAGGCCCGCATCGCCGAACTGGAAGGCGCGGAGGCCGCACGCGGCACGGCAAGCGGCATGGCGGCGGTCAATCTGGCGCTGATGGCCTGCTGCAAGGCCGGCGATCACGTCGTCGCGGCCAAGGCGCTGTTCGGCTCCTGCCGCTACATCGTGGAAACGCTGCTGCCGCGCATGGGCGTTGCCTCGACGCTGGTCGACGGCACAGATCTCGACCAGTGGCGCGCCGCGATCCGGCCCGAGACGGTCGCCTGTTTCCTGGAAAGCCCGACCAATCCGACGTTGGAGGTGATCGATATCGCGGCGGTGGCGGAGATGGCGCACAAGGTCGGCGCGCGGCTCATCGTCGATAATGTCTTCGCAACGCCGCTGTGGCAGTCGCCGCTGGACCTGGGCGCGGATGTGGTCGTCTATTCCGCCACCAAGCACATCGACGGGCAGGGCCGCTGTCTGGGCGGTGCCGTGCTTTCGGATGCGGAGTGGATCGCCGACGAGGTGATGCCGCTCATCAAGCACACCGGCCCGGCGATGAGCCCGTTCAACGCCTGGGTCCTGCTGAAGGGGCTGGAGACGCTGCCCTTGCGCGTCACCCGCCAGACGGAAACGGCGGCCGTACTCGCCGACCGCATCGCCGACCATCCGGCGGTCGCGCGGCTGATCTATCCCGGCCGCGCCGACCATCCGCAGGCGGACCTCGCCCGGCGGCAGATGAAGGCCGGTTCGACGATGCTGGCCTTCGAGGTCGCGGGTGGCAAGCAGGCGGCCTTCCGCTTCGCCAATGCGCTTGAGATCGTCAAGCTCTCCAACAATCTCGGCGACGCCAAGAGCCTGGTGACCCATCCGGCGACGACGACGCACCAGAGCCTGAAGGAAGAGGCGCGCGCCGAACTGGGCATCACCGACGGGCTGCTCCGGCTGTCGGTCGGGCTGGAAAACGCCGAGGATCTGGCCACGGACATTCTGGCGGCCCTCGACGCCGCGCGGGACTGATCCCGACCGGGCGCGGTCGGGCGCAGGTGTCATTCGCGCAGCATTCGCGCGACCAGGATCACCCGCGCGCTCGCCGAGACGACGCAGACGGCGGCGAAGCTCCAGGCGATCGCCGCGAAGGCTGTCGGAAACAGGCACATGGCCAGGAAGACGGCGATGGTCTCCGCGCCTTCGGCGAGGCCGCCGAGGTAATAGAGCGACTTCTGGCCCTGAATGTCGGTGGTCATGCCGCGTTTCGCCGCCATGACCGAGAAGCCGAGGAAGCTCGCGCCGTTCATGTAGAAGCTGAGCAGAAGGGCGCTCGCGGCCAGCGCGTTGGTGGACGTATCGGCGAGCGCGAAGGCAAACGGCACCGCGCCGTAGAAGAAGAAGTCGAGCACGATGTCGAGATAGCCGCCGCGGTCGGTCTTGTGGCTGGCGCGCGCGACCGCGCCGTCGAGCCCGTCCGCCAGCCGGTTGACGAGGATCAGAACCACGGCGAGGCCCGGGTGGCCGAGCGCGATGGCGAGCGCGCCGGCGAGCCCGACGCCGAAGCCGGCGAGCGTGATCGCGTCGGCCGTGACCCCGCGCGCGGCAAGCTGCCGCCCGGCGGCGTCGAGGGGCGGATCGATCAGACGGCGCAGGCGCGTATCGAACATGGCGGTCCCGGATCATCAAGCGGCGCAGAGGTTGCGTCTGGATGGACCGGACGGGCCCCGCGCGCAAGTCGCATCCGCTCACGCTCGCGTCATCGCCGCCTCTTCCGGACCCCGTCGACGCGGCGCGCAAGGCTGGAAACCGGCCGCCGTCGCGCTATGCTCGTGAGGCGCCCTCTGGCGCGCGTCACGCGAGACGGGAGAGGAAATGCATGTATCGCGCCCTCACGCACGGTATTCAGGTGACGGTCGAGCCGTTCTATCTGGCGGAGGAATCCGACCCGCAGGCCAACCAGTTCCTCTGGGCCTACACCGTGGAGATCGTCAATCTGGGACAGGAGACCGTGCGCCTGCGCGCGCGTCACTGGCGGATCGTCGATGCGCTGGGCCGCGAGGAAGAGGTGCGTGGCCTCGGTGTCGTCGGCGAACAGCCGGTGCTCGCGCCTGGCGAGCGCTTCGAATACACCTCCGGATGTCCCTTGCGCACGCCGTCCGGCATGATGCGCGGAACCTATGAGATGGAAGACCTCGAAGGTGGCCGCTTCGACATTGCGATCCCCGCCTTCTCGCTCGACATTCCCGGCGAGCAGCGCAGCATCAACTGAGCGGCCTTGATCCTGGTCTGCGTGAAAAAGGCATTCATGTGCGCGCACGCATGGCCCGAGTGCGGCGGCGTCCCGCCGTCTCTGGATTGTACTTCGATCTGTCGAATTGCAATAAATAGTTGTGTTCTGCGGTCTGTGTTCTCCCGCCGACAAGACCATGAAGAGCCGCTGCGGGGCGTGTCGAAATCCTGAAGTGTCCTGAAAAAATATATGATCGAATCGCACTTCTTTTCTGCTATCTTAATACTTCAAATCACAGACTGCCTTGAGGGGCTGGGAGACGGCCGTAGAGGGTCTGAAGGGGCGAACCGTCGTGGCATCGAACCGCAACGCTGTCGATTTGTTGAATGGCTATCCCGCTGACCCTCTCGCTTTCCTGAACGATGCCTTCCGCACGGCCTTCTACACCTCGCCCGTGCGCTCGCTGTTCTACGACAGCGACTACGTGATCCGGGGCATCAACGATGCCTTTCTGGCGCATGAGGGGTTCGACCGCGCCGAGGTGCTCGGGCGCACCATGGCGAGTGTCTTCGGCGAGGCGCTCTTCGAGTATCGAAAGCCCGCGCTTGAGGCGGCGCTGGCCGGCGAGCGGCAATGTTTCGTCGAGTGGGGCATGCGCCGTTCGACGCGCGATCTTCTGATCCGCCTCACGCTGGAGCCGATCCGCAGCGAGGACGGCCTCATTTGCGGCATCCTTCTCCTGATGGAGGACACGACCACCCTTTACGAGCTCGAGACCCGGGTCTCCATGCACGAGGAGGTCGTGCGCCAGTCGAGCGAGGCGATGGCGGTCGTCAGCACCGATTTTCGCATCCTGATGTCGAACCGGGCGAACGCCGAAACCTGGGGCCTGACCGCGCAGGAGATCATCGGGCGGCACGTGCGCGACGTGATCGGCGAGGAGAACTTCCGCAACCGGGCCGAGCCGAACCTGTCCCGCGTGTTCGCCGGCGAGCGGGTCGAATACGACTTCCGCCTCGAGGCCGAGGATGGCAGCGTCGCCTTCTACGAACTGACCTGCGTGCCCTTTCGTGGCGAGGACGGCGTGATCACCGGGGCCGCGATCACCCGCCGCGATGTCACCAAGGCGGCGCTGATGCGCGAGGAGCTGGAGCGCCGCGCCCGCCAGGACACGCTGACCGGCCTCGCCAATCGATATGCGCTGGAAGAAGAATTGCAGGCGCGGATCGCCAAATGCGCGCGCACCGGGTGCGAAACCGATGCATGCCTGTCGGCTTTCATGCTGGTGGATCTCGATGGCTTCAAGGTCGTGAACGATCTCGCCGGCCACAGCGCCGGCGACGCCCTGCTGAAGCAGGTGGCCGGGCTGCTGCGCTCGATGTCGAGCGGCGCCCATATCGCGCGGCTGGGGGGCGACGAATTCGCCATCGTGCTGTCGGGGGCGGCGGCGCGCGCCGGCGAGCTGCTGGCCGACCGCATCATCGCGACGCTTGAGACCACCGGCTTCGACTGGGAAGGCGCGCGCTACGCGATCCGTGCCAGCATCGGCCTCGCCTATCTCGACAAGGACGTGTTCGAGACCGCGATGCCCACAGTCTACGACGTCATCAACTGGGCCGACCGGGCATGCCGTCTCGCCAAGGAAAAGGGCGGGTCGCGGATTTCCGTGTATCATCCGGGCGATACGGAGATCCAGGCGCGGTTCGAGGAAGTCGGCAATCTGCGCATCGTGCAGGACGCGCTGGCGAACGGTCGCTTCGAACTCTATGCGATGCCCATTGCGGCCATCGACGGTGTGAGCGGCAGCTACCACGAGGTTCTGCTGCGCGTGATCGGCCCCGACGGCCGGGCGTTTCCGCCGGGCGCCTTCATCGCCGCGGCGGAGCGCCACCAGATGATGACGAGGGTCGACCGCTGGGTCGTGCGCCATGTTCTGGAGCGCATGGCGGAGGCCGACGACCGGGTCTTCCTCACGGTCAATCTGTCGGGCCAGTCCGTCGGCGACTCCGAGTTTCGCGATTTCCTGCTCGCCGAGCTCGACCGTCATCCGACCCTGCACGGACGGCTCGCCTTCGAGATCACGGAAACCTCGGCGGTGCGCTCCATGGAGACCGCCCAGGATCTGATCGCGGCACTGAAGTCGCGCGACTGCGGCATCATCCTGGACGATTTCGGCTCGGGCCTGTCGTCCTTCGGCTATCTCCGTCACTTCGACGTCGACATGCTGAAGATCGACGGCAACATCATCGGCGACGTGGCCAACGATCCGGTTCAGCAGACCATCGTGGCGGGCATCGTGGCGGTGGCGGCGGCCATGCAGGTGCGCGTGGTCGCGGAGTTCGTGGAGGATGCGCGGACGCTGGAAACCCTGCAGGACCTCGGCGTCAGCCTCGTTCAGGGCTATCACGTGGGCAAGCCCGCGCCCTGGGACATGGTCATCGGTCCGCGCGCATGACGCCTGGGGTGGGGCGACATCGGGCACAGGCGCCGGCCGGTTCTTCCGCATCACCTGCGGTCGGCGACTGGATGCTGCCGTTGCCGCGCGAGACGGTGCAGGCGGCGATCATCGACCTCAACCGCGCCGGCGTCTTCGTCTGCGACCGCGACTACCGTATCGGCGAGGTCGATGCGGCCTTCCTCGAGATGGAGGGGCTGACGCGGGCGCAGGTGATCGGCAAGCACGTGGCGGATATCCTCGGGGACCGTGTGTTCGCGCTGCGAAAGCCGGTGCTGGACGCGGCCTTCGAGGGGCGTCCGGCCCGTCTGCATGCCGCCGGCGCGCGCGACCGGACGCGGGGCAAGACGCTGGAGGTGCTGCTGCAGCCCGTCCACGACGAGGCCGGCGCTGTCGCCTGCGTGATCTCCAGCGTGCGCGACGTGACGCCCTTTCAGAAAATGCGCGAGCGTCTGTCCATGCACGAGGAGATCGTGCGCCAGACGACCGACCGCATTTCCGTCGTCGGCACCGATTTCCGCTACAAGATGACGAATGCCGCCAATGCGGCCTTCTACGGCATGGAACCGGAGGATTTCCCCGGCCTGCACGTGCGCGATCTGATCGGGGCGGAGCGCTTCGACAGCCGCGCCCGGCGCCAGTTCGAGATCTGTTTCGCCGGAACCTCGGTCGAATACGAACACGAGTTGCGGCTGACCGACACGGAGGCGCGGCACATCCGGGTGCGGATGGATCCCTATCGCGACGATCGGGGAAGGGTCACCGGCGCCATCATCGTGCTGCGCGACATCACCGAGGCGGCGCACCTGTCGGCCAAGCTGCGGCGGCAGGCGCGCGAGGACGCGCTGACCGGCCTGTGCAACCGGCACGCGCTGAAAGAGGCGCTGGAAGACGTGCTGGCGCGGGCCGCCGAGAGCGGCGAGAGCGCGGCGCTCGTCACCATCGACCTCGACGAGTTCAAGATCGTCAACGATCTGTGCGGCCACAGCGGCGGGGATGCGCTGCTCCGGCAGATCGCCGACATGCTGCGCAGTCTCGCCGGGGAGGACGTCCATTGCGCCCGTCTCGGCGGCGATGAATTCGCGCTGGTGTGTCGGAACACGTCGCGGGCCGACGCCGTTGACCTCGGCGAGCGCGTGATCGCCAATCTGACCACGATGCGCTTCACCTGGGAGGGCCGCAGCCATGCGGTCAGCGCGAGCGTCGGCATCGCGCCGATCGAGCGCGCCGCCGAGGACGGCCCGCCGCTGACCGTGCACCAGCTGCTCAGCCGCGCGGACCGGGCCTGCCTCTACGCCAAGGAACTGGGCGGCGCCCGCCCGGTCGTCTATCGCCCGGATGCGCGCGAAATGGTCGCCCATCGCACCGATATCGGGAACTTCGAGATCATGACCGCCGCGCTCGCGGACGGTCGCTTCCAGCTCCACACCATGCCGATCCGCTCGGTGCGCGACCGGGAGCCCGCCCATGCCGAGGTGCTTCTGCGCTTCGTGGACGAGGCGGGGCGGGTGCTGGCGCCGGCGACGCTGATCGCCTCGGCCGAACGTCACGGCGTGATGCCGCGCATCGACCGCTGGGTGGTGGCGACGGTTCTGGCGCATCTCGACGAGGTGGACCCCGCGACGGTGCTGACGATCAACCTGTCCGGCCTGTCGATCGGGGACCCGGAGTTCAGGACGTTCCTGCTTGACGCCCTCGACGCGCGGCCCGGTGCTGCCGACCGGCTTGCCTTCGAGATCACGGAGACCGCGGCGGTGCGCTCGATGGCGACGGCACAGGGGCTGATCGACGATCTGCGGGCGCGCGGAAGCGCTATCATTCTCGACGACTTCGGCTCCGGCCTGTCGTCCTTCGCCTATCTCCGCCAGTTCCGCATCGACTGCCTGAAGATCGACGGCGCGCTGATCGGCGAGGTGGCGAGCGACCCCGTCCAGGAAACCATCGTGGCCGGGATCGTCGCGGTCGCCCGCAAGCTCGGCATCGACGTCATCGCGGAATATGTCGAGGACGCCTGCACGCTGGAGACGCTGGCCGACCTCGGCGTGACGATGGCGCAGGGGTACTACATCGGCCGCCCGCAGCCCTGGGTGGGCTACGGTCTCGCGCCCGGCCGGCCGGGCGGGGCGGCGGCGCCTGCGGATCAGAGCGGGCGGTAACGCGCCTGGGCGCTGCGCTCGATGGCGGCCACGGTGAGCTTGTCGAGGTCGAGCGCGTCGCGCAGCATCTGCAGCATCCGGAGCTCTTCCTGGCGCACCCGCACGTCGGCGACGGCGATCTCGACCGCCAGCGCATAGGCGGTGTCGCGATGGCTTTCCGGCACGCTCGCCGCGATCACGTTCAGCGTTTCGCTCATGCCGTTTTCGGCCTGGAGCCGGGTGCCGCAATTCTGCGCGACGAGCACGAGGTCGTCGGTGTCGAAGCCGGAGAAGACCGGCAGCGTCTTCACCACTTCGCCGATGGAATGCAGCTCCTTGTCGGTCATGCTGCTGTCGGAGGCTGAGACCATCACCATCACGTAGATCAGGGCTTCGGGCAGGGAGACGCGGTCGCTCATCGTGATCTCGGACCTTTCCTCGGTCGGGGCATCAATCGTGTCTTCGGTGAGTACCGGCATGGCCCGGTCAAGGCAAGACGCGATATCGTCGCGGCAGGCGGGAGACCGGCCCGCACCTGGTCGCGGCGCCGGCGGCGACATTCGCGCCTTGCGGGTCCGGTACTTTGCGGTTTCGTTTCACGGGACGTTGAATTAGTGTCCGCGCGCCGCCTGCGCGCGCCTCGCGCCGCATCCGGACTGTCCCAAACACCAGGAACCACGTTTCGATCATGACCTCTGCCGCGCTGCCTCCGCTCGACCTGTCCCCGTCCGTCAGAGACGCGGCCATGGCCTCCAAGGCCTGGCCCTTCGAGGAGGCGCGCAAGATCCTCAAGCGGATCGAGGGGCGGCCGAAAGACCGTCCCGTGCTGTTCGAGACCGGCTACGGCCCCTCCGGCCTGCCGCATATCGGCACCTTCGGCGAGGTGGCGCGCACGACCATGGTGCGCACCGCCTTCCGGCTGCTGACCGGCGACGAGATCCCCACGCGTCTCCTGTGTTTCTCCGACGACATGGACGGGATGCGCAAGATCCCCGACACGGTGCCGGACCCGGAGATGCTCCGGCCGCATCTGCACAAGCCGCTGACGGCCGTTCCCAACCCGTTCGGCGGCGTGGGCGACAGCTTCGGCGCGCACAACAACGCCATGCTGCGCCGGTTCCTCGACACCTTCGGCTTCGAGTACGAGTTCGCCAGCGCGACCGACTACTACAAGGCCGGCCGGTTCGACGAGGTGCTGATCCGCGCCGCCGAGAAGTATCAGGACATCATGGACGTGATGCTGCCGACCCTCGGCGAGGAGCGGCAGGCGACCTATTCGCCGTTCCTGCCGATCTCGCCGACGTCGGGGCGCGTGCTCTATGTGCCGATGAAGGATGTGAACGCCCGCGAGGGCACGGTGACCTTCGAGGGCGAGGAGGGCGAGGACATCACGCTGCCGGTCACCGGTGGGCACGTGAAGCTCCAGTGGAAGCCCGACTTCGGCATGCGCTGGGCGGCGCTCGACGTCGATTTCGAGATGTTCGGCAAGGATCACCTCACCAACGCGCCGATCTACGACCGGATCTGCGAGATCCTCGGCGGCCGTCCGCCGGAGCACTTCGTCTACGAACTGTTCCTGGACGAGAACGGCGAGAAGATCTCCAAGTCGAAGGGCAACGGCCTGACCATCGACGAGTGGCTGACCTATGCCTCGCCCGAGAGCTTGGCGCTCTACATGTTCACCAAGCCGAAGACCGCGAAGAAGCTCTATTTCGACGTGATCCCGAAGGCGGTCGACGAGTATCTGACCTTCGCGCAGAAGTATCCGTCGATGCCGGTCGAGCAGCAGCTCGCCAATCCGGCCTGGCACATCCATTCCGGCAATGTGCCGGAGACGGACAATCCGGTGCCCTTCGCGATGCTGTTGAACCTGGTGTCCGCCTCCAATGCGGAGACCAAGGACGTGCTGTGGGCGTTCATCTCGCGCCAGGCGCCGGGCGTGACGCCGGACAACCATCCCGATCTCGACAAGCTGGTCGGCTATGCGATCCGCTACTTCGACGACTTCGTGAAACCGGCCAAGGTCTATCACGTGCCCGACGACATCGAGCGCGCCGCGCTTCAGGCGCTTGATGCCAGGCTCGCGGACCTGCCCGCGGACGCGGACGGGGCCACGATCCAGGACGCGGTGCTCGATGTGGCACGGGCGATCGAGCGCTATCAGGACCCGAAGAAGAAGGGCCCCGATGGCGGCCCCGGTGTGTCGGTGGCCTGGTTTTCCGCGCTCTACAAGCTGCTGCTGGGACAGGAGCGCGGTCCGCGCTTCGGCTCCTTCGTGGCGCTCTACGGCATCGCCGAGACCCGTGCGCTGATCGCCAAGGCGCTCTCCGGCGAATTGGCCACGACGCGCTGACGGGCGCACCGCCATGGCCGGTCTGCCGCCGTTCCTGAGCTGGCTGGCGCTGCCGCTCTACGCGGTGGAGGGGACGCGGGTGCGCGCGCGCACGCCGCGCTTTCCCCCGCCGCCCGGCCCGGTCATGGGAAGGGTCGGCGCCCCGTGGCAGGCAGGCGACGACGAGATCCGGCTGCTGGTGCTCGGCGATTCCTCCGCCGCCGCCGTCGGGCTCGACCGGCAGGAGGACGGGCTCGCGCCGCAACTGGCCGAGGCCCTCGCCGCGCGGTCGGGGCGCTCCGTGGTCTGGCGGGCGGCCGGCTTCAACTCCGCCACGTCGGGGCAATTGCGCGACCATGTCGTGCCCGCTCTGGAGCCCGCGCCCTACACCCATGTTCTTCTGTCGGTCGGCTTCAACGACCTGAAGAATTTTCACTCCGGCCGCCGCTTTCTCAGGGAGTTCGGCGGGCTGATCTATGCGGTGAAGGCACGCTTTCCCGAAAGCCGGATCTTCTGGTCGCAGCTGCTCGATCCGGCCGAGGTGCCGGGTCTGACGCCGCGTCTGGCGGCGATCCTGCGCCTGCGCCGCCGGGCGCTCGATCCGCTGGGTGCCTGTCTGTGCCGCGAACGCGGGGCGATCGCCATCCCGGCCATGCAGGGGCTGCCGCCGGAGGCCTTTTGCAGCGACGGCATTCACCCCTCCAGACAGGGGTTTCGTGGCTGGGCGGAGCATCTCGCCGCGCATATGATGGCAGACACCTGAGGCTGCGCAGGCCTGGCAGGGCGACGCCCGCTTCACCGCGTCGGCAAAGCGGGCGCCCCCGTGTCGGTTGCGCCGGTCAACGGCTCGGGTCACGCCGCGCGGGGCGTCATGGCGAGCCCGCGCGCAACCTCGTCGATCTCGGCTTCCGTGACGGGCAGGGGCGGCAGGGATGCCGCGACGTCGGCGACGACCTGCTCGACCTCCGACAGGAGCACCTCGCCCGCCGGCGTCAGCCGGGCGAGGCTTTGACGCGCGTCGCGCGCGCTCTTTTCGGTCGCCACGAGGCCGACCTTCTCCAGCGGCTTGAGCGCGCGGGTCACCGCGGAGGGCGTCAGCCCCACCGCCTCGGCAAGGGCGACCCGCGTGGCGCGCCCGCCCTCGAAGGCGGAGAGGCTGGCCAGCATCCGGTATTCGCGCAAGCTGACGCCGCGCGCGAGCGACAGGGCGGAATCGAAGCGCTTTTCGATGCGCGCCGCGATGTCCAGAAGATCGAAGACGAGCGGTTTCATGGCTCTGCTCCTTATGAATGGGTGAGGGGTATTTGAGTGTTGCGTGATATATACGTGATTACTCACGCATTGCAAGGGGAGCGATGAGGTCGGGAGCCGAGGGACTGGCGCCTGCGTTGGCATCGCCGTCTTTGACCGCATCGGGTGGGCGCGGTAGCTTCGTCGCCCCGGTCATGGCATGTCCCGGATCGTTTCCCGTTCGCGCCCGTCCGCCCCCTCCACGTGCCTGTTGGCCTTCTCACGGAATACGCGCCCTTGTCCTCCGTCCGCCCGCGTGCCGGCACGCGATCCGAAGCTGTCCGCCCCTTCGAGGTGACCAATCGCACGGTGCTGGCGATCGCCGTGCCGATGACGCTCGCCTATCTGTCGACTCCGCTGCTCGGGCTCGTCGACACGGCGGTCATCGGACAACTGGGCGATGCGGCGCTGATCGGCGGCATCGCGCTCGGCGGCGTGCTGTTCGACCTCGTCTTCACCAGCTTCAACTTCCTGCGCTCCGGCACGACGGGTCTGACCGCGCAGGCCGTCGGCGCCGGGGAGGGGAAGGAGGAACGCGCCGTGCTGTTCCGCGCCGGGCTGCTCGCGCTCGGGCTCGGCCTTGCCGTGGTGCTGCTGCATCTGCCGATCCTCACGGCCGGACTGGCGGTCATGGGCGGCAGCGACGCGGTGAAGGAGGCGACGACCACCTATTTCTCGATCCGCGCGCTGTCGGCGCCGCTTGCCCTGATGAATTACGCCTATCTCGGCTGGTTCATCGGGCGCGGGCAGGCGGTGACCGCGCTCGCCTTGCAGACGGGCCTGAACGGGCTGAACATCGCGCTGTCGGTGTGGTTCGTGCTGGGGCTGGGGTGGGGCGTGGCGGGGGTCGCCGGCGCGACGGTGCTGGCCGAACTCGCGACGGCGCTGACCGGCACGCTGCTCGCCGCCCGTGCGCTGAAGGGCCGGCCGCTGCCCTCGCGGGTTCGCATCTTCAACGCCGCACGCTTCAAGCGCATGCTGGCGCTCAACCGCGACATTCTCGTGCGCTCCTTCGCGCTCGTCTTCGCCTTCGCCTTCTTCACCTCGCGCTCGGCGATCCAGGGCGACACGATCCTGGCGGCCAACGCCATCCTGCAGAAGCTCTTCCTGCTTGCGAGTTACTTTCTCGACGGCCTCGCAACGGCGGCGGAGCAACTTGCGGGGCGCGCCGTCGGCGCTCGATATCGCCCGGCCTTCGACAAGGCGCTTCGGTTGTCGTTGATTTGGGGCTTCGTGCTCGCGGGGCTTGCCGCCGTCCTCTTTCTTCTGGGCGGGCCAGCGCTGATCGCCGCCATGACCACGGCGGAGGACGTGCGCGCCGCGGCGCTGATCTATCTGCCCTGGGCGGCGGCGACGCCGGTGCTCGCGGTGCTCGCCTTCCAGATGGACGGCGTCTTCATCGGCGCCACCTGGTCGCGCGACATGCGCAACATGATGCTGGTGTCGCTGGCGCTCTTCGTCGCTGCCTATGTCGTGCTGTTCCCGGTTCTCGGGAACCACGGCCTGTGGCTCGCCTTCTCGCTGTTTCTCGCCGCGCGCGGGGGCACGCTGCTCGCCATCTCGCGCCGGCGCGCCGCCGAGACCTTCGCCTGAAGGCGCGGTCAGGCGGGGGGCGTCAGCGCAGGCAGTCGAGAATGTCCGCCTCGTCGACGAGGCCGACCGGTGTGCCCTTGTCCTCCACGACGAGCGGACCGCTTGCCGCGCGTCTCAGCGCGATCACCTCGCGCACCGGCGTCCGGGCGGCGCAGCGCGGCGCGTCGGCGCTTGGTGCCACGCCGTTCAGCGGGCGCATGATGTCGCGGGCGCGCAAGACGCCGAGCGGGTTCATGTGGGCGACGAACTCCGCGACATAATCGGTCGCCGGCTTCTGCACGATCTCCTGCGGCGTGCCGAGCTGGATGACGCGCCCGCCCTCCATGATCGCGATCCGCGAGCCGATCTTGGCCGCCTCGTCGAGATCGTGGCTGACGAAGACGATGGTCTTGTTGAGCTTTTCCTGCAGCGCCAGCAATTCGTCCTGGAGATGGTCGCGAATGAGCGGATCGAGCGCGGAGAACGGCTCGTCCATCAGCAGGATCGGCGCATCGGTGGCGAACGCGCGGGCGAGCCCCACGCGCTGCTGCATGCCGCCGGACAGTTCGTGCACGTATTTGTCGCCCCAGTCCGCGAGCCCGACGAGCTCCAGCTGCGCGTCCACCTTGGCCCGGCGCGCCTTGGGGGCCATTCCGGAAAGCTCCAGGCCGAAACCGACGTTCTCGCGCACGCTGCGCCAGGGCAGCAGCGCGAATTGCTGGAACACCATGGCGATGCGCGACCGGCGAAGGCTGCGCAACTCCTCCGCCGTGCAGGAGGAGGGATTGACCGACTGGTCGCCGTGGCGCACCAGAACCTCGCCGCGCGTCACCCGGTTCAGCCCGTTGACGGCGCGCAGCAGCGTCGACTTGCCGGAGCCCGACAGGCCCATCAGCACGATCAGCTCGCCCTCGCGAATGTCGAAGCTCGCCCCGGCGACGCCGAGGATCTGGCCGGTCTTTTCCTGGATCTCCGCCCGGCTCGCGCCGGCGTCGATCATCGGAACGGCGCGCTCGGGATGCTCGCCGAAAACGATGTCGACATCGCTGAAGGTCACCACCGCCTGGGTCATGAGGGTTGCCCTCCGTCCTTGGAGGTCCGGAAGAAGCGGTCGAGCACGATGGCGATCAGCACGATGGCGATCCCCACCTCGAAGCCCTTGGCGATGTTCACCGTGTTGAGCGCGCGCAGCGTCGGCACGCCGAGCCCGTCGGCGCCGACCAGCGCGGCGATCACCACCATCGACAGCGACAGCATGATGGTCTGTGTGAGCCCGGCCATGATCTGCGGCAGGGCGTAGGGCAGTTCCACCTTCCACAGGAGCTGCGACTTCGTCGCGCCGAAGGCTTCGCCAGCCTCCAGAAGCTGTTTCGGCGTGGAGGACACGCCGAGCTGCGTCAGGCGGATTGGCGCGGGAATCGCGAAGACGACCGTGGCGATCAGCCCCGGCACCATGCCGAGCCCGAAGAGGATCAGCGCGGGGATTAGATAGACGAAGGTCGGGATCGTCTGCATGAGATCGAGAACCGGGCGCATCGCCGCATAGAGCCTGGGCCGATGCGCGGCGGCGACACCCAGCGGCACGCCGATGGCCATGCACACGGTCGCGGCGGCGATGACGAGCGAGAGCGTTTCCGTCGTCTCTTCCCAGTAGCCCTGGTTGATGATCAGCAGCAGGCTCGCGGCCACGAAGACGGCGAAGGAAATCCTGCGCTGCACCGCATAGGCGAGGGCGGCGGCTATGGCCACGACGAGCAACGGATGGGGGCCTTGCAGGACCCACAGGATGGCGTCGATCAAGCCTTCCAGCACGGCGGAAATGCCGTCGAAAACCCAATAGGCGTTGTCGGTGAGCCAGTCGACGACGGTCTTGGCCCATTGTCCGATCGGCAGCTTGTGTTCGGTCAGCCAGTCCACGGCAGGCTCCGCCCCTTTTTCGAGTGTCGCTCTTGTTCCCTGGTGCCGCGATTTCTTGCGCCGCGGCTTCGGTTCGCGACGGACGCACGCCGACGGGAGCGCGCGTCCGTCGCTGGCAGGCCGTTACAGGCCGAGGGCGGCACGGGCGGCGGGAAGCGCGTCCTCGCCGTCGAAGGTGGTCACGCCGTCGAGCCAGCCGTCGAGCACGGACGGGTTGTCGCGCAGCCAGGCGCGGGCGGCGCGCACCGGCTCCTCGCCGTCGTTGAGGATCGCGCCCATGATCTCGTTCTCCATCTCCAGCGAAAAGACGAGATTGTCCAGGAAGGCGCCGACGTTCGGGCATTCCTCGCGGTAGCCCGCGCGCACGTTGGTGTAGACCGTGGCGCCGCCGTAGTTGGGGCCGAAGATGTCGTCGCCGCCGGCCAGATACGCCATCTCGATGTTGGCGTTCATCGGATGCGGCTCCCAGCCGAGGAAGACGACGTCTTCCTTGCGCTTGGCGGCGCGCGAGACCTGCGCCAGCATGCCGGACTCGGAGCTTTCGACGATCTCGAAGTCCTTGAGGCCGAAGGTGTCGGCCTCGATCATGTCGATGATCAGCCGGTTGCCGTCGTTGCCCGGCTCGATGCCGTAGATCTTGCCGTCGAGCTCTTCCTGGAAGGCGGCGATGTCGGCGAAGGTCTTGAGGCCCTTGTCGTAGGTGTATTTCGGCACGGCGAGCGTGTATTTCGCGCCCTCCAGATTGGCCCGCACGGTTTCCACCGAGCCGTCCTCCCGGTAGGCGGCGATGTCGGCCTCCATGGTGGGCATCCAGTTGCCGAGGAAGACGTCGATGTCCTTGTTCTTCAGCGAGGCATAGGTCACCGGCACGGAGAGGATCTTCACCTCGCTCTCGTAGCCGAGCGAATCCAGGACCACGGAGGCCGCCGCCGTCGTCGCGGTGATGTCCGTCCAGCCGACGTCGGAGAAGCGCACGGCCTTGCAGGAATCGGCCTCGGCCGCGAGCGCGGGACCGGCGGTCAGGCCGAGCGCGAGGGCTGCAACGCCGAGGCGCAGGGAAATCGGGGTCATCTGAAGGTGTCCTCCTGGTTGGCGCCGACGCGGACCCGCGCCGGCATGTCTTCGTTGCGTTCTTGCCGCCGGGCCGCTGCCCGGGGAAACTGTCCCGACGGGGGGCCGCCCGTCGATGCGGGACACGTGCCGCAGGTCGGCGACGGTACACGCTCTCCGGCGCCCCGTCCTGGCGTTCCGTCCCGGCGTCCCGTCTCCACGCGCCGGTCCGGCGTTCCGTCTCGAGGCGCCTGCCGACGTGCTTCCGGCGCGCCGCCGTCCGGCGCGAAGCTGCGCGCCGACGCGGTCAGTGAAGGCGTCCGGGTGGTGCGCTCGCCACCGATGTCTTCGGCGGCGGTGGTGCGGACGGGGCGGCCCGCGACGCTTATCAAAGCATTTTTGATCGCCGCGTGCAAACCTTGGCCATAATCCTGTTTTTTGGTTGATTGAACAGCCAATCAAAATTAATCCTTGGCTCCCGCGGGCGGATGCCGCCCGCCTGTCGAACGGACCCGGTGATGCCGCGTATCGGAATGGAAGCCACCCGGCGCAAGGCGCTCATCGACGCGACCGTGGAGACGATCCATGCGCGCGGTTTCGGCGATGCGACCATCGCGGAAATTGCCCGGCGGGCCGGCGTCTCCGGCGGGCTGGCGCATCACTATTTCGGCTCCAAGGCCGGATTGCTGAACGCCACGATGCGCGCGCTGCTGAGCGATCTGTCGCGCGAGACGCAGGCGCGCATGGCGGAAGCGGACAGCGCCCGCGCCCGGATCTCGGCGATGATCGCGGCGAGCTTCGCGCCGGATCAGTTCCAGCCGGCGCTGATCTCGGCCTGGCTCGCCTTCTATCTGCAGGCGCGCACGGACCCGCAGACCCGGCGGCTGCTCAGGATCTATCATCGCCGGCTGGTGTCGAACCTGGCGCATGCGTTTCGCGAGCTTCTGCCGGCGGAGCGGGCGCGCGCGGCGGCGGAAGGCACCGCCGCCCTGATCGACGGGCTGTGGCTGCAGCGCGTCTTCGCCGACGGCCCGCCGCGCCCGCGCACCGCCGTGCGCCGGGTCGAGGACTACGTGGAACGCCAACTCACGGACTGAATGCATGGTCGAGGCTACCCACATCGTGATCGGCGCGGGCTCCGCCGGCGCCGCGCTCGCCTACCGCCTGTCGGAGGATCCGGGCAACCGCGTGCTCGTGCTGGAGGCGGGCGGCAGCGACGCCGGTCCCTTCATCCAGATGCCGGCGGCGCTCTCCTACCCGATGAACATGGCCCGCTACGACTGGGGCTATGTGAGCGATCCCGAGCCCCATCTTGGCGGGCGTCGGCTCGTCACGCCGCGCGGCAAGGTGATCGGTGGCTCCTCGTCGATCAACGGCATGGTCTATGTGCGCGGCCACGCCCGCGACTTCGACACCTGGGCCGAGATGGGCGCGCGGGGCTGGGCCTATGCCGATGTCGCGCCCTATTTTTCGCGCATGGAAACCAGCCATGGCGGAGAGGCGGGCGTGCGCGGCACCGACGGTCCGCTGCATGTGACGCGCGGCACCAAGTGGAGCCCGCTCTACGACGCCTTCATCGAGGCCGGCCGCCAGGCGGGCTACGAGACGACGCCGGACTACAACGGGCTGAAGCAGGAAGGCTTCGCCGACATGGAGATGACCGTGTGGAAGGGGCGGCGCTGGTCGAGCGCCAACGCCTATCTGAAGCCGGCGCTCAAGCGCGACAACGTCCGCCTGCTGACCGGCGTCACGGCGCGGCGCATTCTCTTCGACGGCACGCGGGCCACCGGCGTGGAGTACGCGCGTGGCGGGCGGATCGAGACCGCGCAGGCCTCGGCGGAGGTGATCGTGGCGGCCTCGGCGATCAACTCGCCGCGCCTCCTGATGCTGTCGGGGATCGGCGACGCGGCCGCGCTCTCCGACCTCGGGATCGATGTCGTGGCGCATCGCCGGGGCGTCGGACAGAACCTTCAGGACCATCTGGAGCTCTACATCCAGCAGGCCTGCACCCAGCCGATCACGCTCTACAGGCACTGGAACCCGATCTCCAAGGCGCTGATCGGGGCGCAATGGCTGTTCACCGGAACGGGGCTCGGCGCCTCGAACCACTTCGAGGCCTGCGCCTTCATCCGCTCGCGCGCCGGCGTGGAATATCCGGACCTGCAATATCACTTCCTGCCTTTCGCGGTGCGCTACGACGGGCAGGCGGCGGCGGAAGGCCACGGCTTTCAGGCGCATGTCGGGCCGATGCGCTCGAAGTCGCGCGGGCGCGTGGCGCTGACCTCGCCCGACCCCGAGGCCGATCCCTCGATCCTGTTCAACTACATGTCGCACCCGGACGACTGGGAGGATTTCCGCACCGCGATCCGCCTGACCCGCGAGATCTTCGGCCAGGAGGCCTTCGCCCCCTATCGCGGCAAGGAGATCCAGCCGGGCAGCGAGGTGCAGAACGACGCGGACCTCGACGCCTTCATCCGCGACCACGTGGAAAGCGCCTATCATCCCTGCGGCACCTGCCGCATGGGCGCGACCGACGATCCGCTGGCCGTGGTCGACCCTGAGGCGCGGGTGATCGGCGTGGAGGGGCTGCGCGTCGCCGACAGCTCGATCTTCCCGCGCATCACCAACGGCAACCTCAACGGCCCCTCGATCATGGTCGGCGAGAAGGTCGCCGATCACGTGCTCGGCCGCACGCCGCTGCCGCGCAGCAACCGCGACCCCTGGATTCATCCGGCGTGGGAAACCGCGCAGCGCTGACGCTTCCGCCGCTTCGACCCGATATCGCACAGGAGGATTACCCCATGCGTGCCCAGCCCTCCGCCTCGCACTACATCGACGGTGTGCCGCACGAGACGCCCGACGGCGCGATCCTCGAAAGCCGCTATCCTGCGACCAACGAGGTGATCGCGCGTCTGCATGCCGCCGGCCCCGAGACGGTCAACGCGGCGGTCGCCGCCGCGCGCGCCGGGCAGAAGATCTGGGCCGCGACGCCGCTGGCGGAGCGCGGGCGCGTGCTGCGCCGCGCGGCGGAACTGATGCGGGCGCGCAATCGCGAATTGTCGGAACTCGAGACGCTCGACACCGGCAAGCCCCTGCAGGAAACGCTGGTCGCCGACGCGGCGTCGGGCGCGGACTGCCTGGAGTACTTCGGCAGCCTCGCGCCGACGCTGACCGGCGAGCACATCGATCTGGGCGGCGCCTTCGCCTACACGCGGCGCGAACCGCTCGGCGTGGTCGGCGCGATCGGCGCGTGGAATTATCCGATCCAGATTGCCTGCTGGAAGGTTGCCCCCGCGCTGGCCTGCGGCAATGCGATGGTGTTCAAGCCCTCCGAACTGACCCCGCTCAGCGCGCTGAAGCTCGCCGAGATCCTGACCGAGGCGGGCCTGCCGGCCGGCGTCTTCAACGTGGTGCAGGGCCATGGCGACACGGGTGCGCATCTGGTCGCCCACCCCGACGTGGCCAAGGTGTCGCTCACCGGGTCCGTGCCGACCGGCATCAAGGTCGCGCAGACGGCGGCCGACACGCTCAAGCATGTCACGCTGGAACTGGGCGGCAAGTCGCCGCTGATCGTCTTCGACGACGCCGATCTCGACAACGCCGTCTCCGCCGCGATCAACGCCAATTTCTATTCCAGCGGCCAGATCTGCTCCAACGGCACCCGCGTCTTCGTGCAGCGGGACCTGAAGGAGGCCTTTCTCGCCCGCCTCGCCGAGCGCACGGCCAGGGCGCGCCTCGGCGACCCGCTGGACGACACCGTCGACACCGGCCCGCTCGTCAGCCGGGGTCAGCTCGACAAGGTGATGGGCTACATCGAAAAGGGACGCGCGGAAGGCGCGCGGCTCGTGTGCGGTGGCACGCGCGCGCAAGTCCCCGGTCTGCCGGACGGGCTCTTCGTCGCGCCGACCGTCTTCGCCGATGTCGCCGATCACATGGCCATCGCGCGCGAGGAGATCTTCGGCCCCGTGATGTGCGTGCTCGATTTCGACACCGAAGAGGAAGCGGTGGCGCGGGCCAATGCGACGGACTTCGGTCTGGCCGCTGGCGTCTTCACCCGCGACCTCGCCCGCGCCCACCGCGTGATCGCGGCGCTGCACGCCGGAACCTGCTGGATCAACACCTACAATCTGACGCCCGTCGAGATGCCCTTCGGCGGCGTCAAGAAGTCCGGCATCGGGCGCGAGAACGGGCACGCCGCCATCGAGCACTACAGCCAGGTGAAATCGGTCTACGTGGAACTCGGCGACGTCGAAAGCGCCTATTGAGGCGTGGCCTTTGCGCCGGGGCGGGGGCGGCCTCAGTCGTCCTCCGCAAGCACCTCGAGAAAGAGCTCGGCGAAGGCGCCGAGCAGCTCGTAGCACAGGATGACCTCGCGCGCGTCCGGGTCCCAGAAGGCATTGGCCTCCTGGCAGGCGGTCGAGCGGAAGAGAACGGGCGCCGGCAACCGGTAGAGATCGTCCATCTCCTGCGCGACGACTTCCATCAATTCGGTCTCCTTCAGCAGCTCCGCGAAGGGCGCAAGATCCTCGGGCGCGGGGTCGTGCCGCACCTCGATCCAGCGCAGACCGCCCCCGTTCTCGGGCTTGCGATGCGCCTCGGTCACCCCGTCCCAGGCGGCCACCGCCTGATCGTAGTCGGCGGGGCAGGTTTCCACGCGGTCGCCGGGGAGTTCGAGATCGGCGGCCAATTCGCCGAAGGCGTCCGGATCGCTGCCGACCATCAGGCACAGCATGCGGTAGCCGCGTTGCAGGTCGAGATCGTGCTCGCCGTGAAAGACGAGATCGTCGTAAGCGTCGGACGCGGAGAGGAACCAGCCGAGCATCGCCTGCGACAGCAGGTGGTCCATGTCCGCGTCGCCCGACTGCAACATGGAGATGGTGGCCAGATTGTCGACCGCATCCTCTTCCTGACCGAGCACGGGAAGGTCGAGTTGCGACACCAGCATGTGGCCGGCTTCGTGATAGAGCGTGAAGAGCGCATTGCCTTCGACAAAATCGAGCAGGTCGTCGTAATCGGCGTCGGACAGGGCCTCGAGACGCTCGATGAGCGGCGGCTCCGCCGCGAGGGCCATCTGCAATGCGCCGAGGACAAGGGCGCCACCCACCATGAGAGCGCTCAGCGCCTGGCAAAATCCGGTCGTCATTCTTGCGAAGCGTCGGGGCATGTCGTCTGCGTCTCCCTGCGCGACCCGGTCCGGTCCATGCCGTGTCACTGCGCGCGATCATGCCGCCGTTGCACGCGCAAGGCAACGCGCCCGCCGTCCGGTTTCCCGCAGCTCAGAGGATCGCCAGCACCGCCTCGGGCGGCCGGCCGAGCGCGGCCTTGCCTTGGGCGAAGACGACCGGACGTTCGATCAGGACGGGATGCGCGGCCATCGCTGCGACGAGGGCGTCCGGGTCGGTCTCGCTCGTCAGGCCGAGGTCGCGATAGACGGCTTCCTTCGTGCGCATCAGCTTGCGCGGATCCTCGAAGCCGAGCGCGGCGAGGGCCGCGCGGATCTCCTCCGCGTCCGGCGCATCGTCGAGATAGTGGCGCACGGTCGGAGAAATCCCGCGCTCTTCCAGCAGCGCAAGCGTCTGCCGCGATTTCGAGCAGCGCGGATTGTGCCAGAGGGTGACGGTCATGCGGGTGCTCCGTCCGCATCCGGGTCGAGCCGGGCCCAGGCGTCGGTGTTCTGGCCCACCGCCTGCTCGAGCGACGACAGGCCGTGCCGGTCGAGACAGGCGGAGAGATGGGTCAGGATGCGCCCGACCAGACCGGGGCCTTCGTAGACGAGGCCGGTGTAGAGCTGGATCAACGTCGCGCCGGCGGTGATCTTCGTCCAGGCGGTTTCGCCGCTGTCGATCCCGCCGACGCCGACCAGCGGCAGGTCGGGACCGACGCGCTGGCGCATGCGCGCCAGCGTGATCGTCGCGCGGCGGAACAGCGGGCGTCCGGACAGCCCGCCCGCCTCGCCGGCACCGGCCGTGTCGGTGAGCCCGGCGCGCGACAGCGTCGTGTTGGAGACGATCAGTCCGTCCACCCGGGCGGCCAGCACCTCGGCGGCGATGTCGTCGAGGCCGGCTTCGTCCACGTCCGGAGCGATCTTGAGAAGGACCGGCACGGTCCGGCCATGGGTCCGGGCCGCCGCATCGCGCGCCTCGAGCACGCGCGCCAGCAGCTCTTTCAGCGCGTCGCGCGCCTGAAGGTCGCGCAGGCCCGGCGTGTTCGGCGAGGAGATGTTGACCGTGAAATAGCTCGCCAGATCGGCGAAGGTCTCGATTCCGGCGACATAGTCCGCCACCCGGTCCTGCGCGTCCTTGTTGGCACCGACATTGACGCCGACGACGCCCGTGCGGTGCCGGCGGGCGAGGAGACGCGTGCGCAGTGCTGCGTGACCCTCGTTGTTGAAGCCGAGCCGGTTGATGACGCCGTGGTCCGGGACCAGACGAAAAACGCGCGGCTTCGGGTTGCCGTCCTGCGGGCGTGGCGTCACCGTACCGACTTCCGTGAAGCCGAACCCGAGCTTCAGGAGCGCGTCGGGGACCTCGCCGTTCTTGTCGAAGCCCGCCGCCATGCCGAGCGGATTGGGGAAGGTGAGGTCGCCGAGGGAGACGGACAGACGCGGGTCGGCCGGGACCGGACAGGCCGGGGTGAGGCCGCTGGCAAGCGCCTTGATGGTCATCCCGTGCGCGGTTTCCGCGTCGAGGGAAAAGAGCGCGCGCCGCGCGGCGGCATCGACGAGACCCTTCAGCATCCCGCTTCCTCCGGGAAGACATGCGCGCCGTCCGGCCCGAGCGGCAGGTCCTTGACCCAGACCACCGCGTCCATGGAGAGCTCCGCGTAGAGATGGGGAAACAGCGCTCCGCCGCGCGAGGGCTCCCATCTGAGCGCGTCGCCGAGACGGTCGGCCTCCACCGCGACAAGAACCAGATCGCCCTGGCCCTTGAAATGCTTGGCGGCCGTCTCGCGCGCCTGGTCGGCGGTGGAGAAATGGATGTAGCCGTCCGCCAGATCGACCGGCGCGCCGGTGAAACGGCCGACCTGCTCGGCCGCGCGCCAGTCGGCTGCGGGAGAAATCTTGTAGATCAGGGGCATGGAACGAACCTCGGCGGCTGGGAGACGCAACGGCTCACTGGGGATACTGAAGCGGCGGCCGGCGCACAAGACCCGGGCCGGCGATTGCGGCAAATCTCGGCCGGGTGCACCTGGCGCCGGGCGTCACGCACGCCCAACCGCTCCCGGGCGTCACGCGCGCCCGAGCGCTCCGGCAAGCCGGAGCAGGGCCCTGCCAAGGCGCGTGCGCGGCACGATCACCTCGAAACAGGGGTCCGAGTCGGTTGCAAGGCTGTGCTTGTAGTCGGAGGCGGGAGGCAGCATGTCATAGCTGTCGAACCGCAACGCGCGGGAGCGTTCCAGGATCGCCGCCGTCAGGAGGTGTCCGGGGGCGAAGCGGCGATGGGCGTTGTCGAAGCTTGAGATCACCGACAAAAGCCGCGTGTTGTCCTGAAGGCAGGCCTGATAAGCGACCGGAGTTCCGTTGACGGTCAGGGCGAACAGGCGATAGCCGGCCGGATCGCCCTGCGCGAAAGTGGTGCGAAAAAACGTCTGGAAGACGGGATCGCGAAAGCCGACAGCGATCTTCAGCCGCCGGTTCAGCCAGTCGCGCTTCCAGTGAAGCATGCGCTTGCAGGCCGCCGAACGCTGTGCCGGGTCGATCAGCTCCTCGCAGCGGACAGGCCCCAGCGCCTCGAGGGCGCGGGTGCGTCGCCGCAAGCTCTTGCGTGCGTTCCTGCCAAGCCGCGACGGCGCCCAGCCGCCGGAAACGTCCACGCGGCTCGACCGATGGGGCACGATGCGGCTTCCGGCCGGCAGGTCCGGCGCTCCCGCCCCGTACAGCGCGTCGGGGGGCAGGTAGCGCAGGCGCAGAAGGTCGGCGTCAAGGGCGAGCGCTTCGCCGAGCAACGCCGCAAAGCGGGTTGCGGCTTGTGCGGGCGCGACGGTTCCCAGCGGATAGGGGTGCATCGGGTCGACGGCGAAAAGCGTGATGCGGGCCGCCAGCAGGTCTTGCGTCCGAAAATCGCCCCGCGCGCCGCCGATGGAAGCCGCAATCTCCGGGCATGTTGTTTTCATTCCTGGTTTTTCCGGACCGTCTGGCTGCGCGACAGGTCGTTCGCGGCGCGCCCTTGTTTCGGACTGGTATCAGTATCCCGCGCGGTGAAGCAAACGCCATCGAAACGTCCGCCCGACCGCAAAGGGCGCGCAACCCGCGCACGTCGCGGCGCCGAACGGAGACCGGACCGGAGAGACCGGGCCCGGGAGATCGGCTTTGGAGAAAGTGGCCCTCCCGGACTGGCGTTTTTTACGAATTAGGAATATATACCGAAGCGGGGATAACCGTCCCGCCGCATGTGCGATTCCCCGGCCCGACCGGAGGACAAGACCTCCGGCGGACGCGATTCACGAGCGCAACGCGGGATCAACGGAGCCGGATGATGCTGTCGCATGCGAGCATATGGTCCGCGATCGACAGACTGGCGCAGCGGCACGGACTGAGCCCGTCCGGCCTGGCCCGGCGCGCAGGATTGGACCCGACGGCCTTCAACCCGTCCAAGCGCACGTCCGCCGACGGGCGTCCGCGCTGGCCGTCGATGGAGTCCATTGCCAAGATCCTGAATGCGACCGAGGCGGATCTCGCCGACTTCGTCGATCTCGTCGACGAGCGGCGGCGCGCGCATCCCCCCGCCTTCGACATCGACCGGCCGCCCGCGCCGGACGAGGCGGTCCCGGTCTTCGCCATGACTCCGAGCGGAGCGCCCGGCTTCTTTCACGATGGAGGCGCGCCCGAGCCGGCGGGCTGGCCGTCCGCACCGGCCGGGCAGGCCGGCATGAGCGCCATGGGCCCGACCGGCCGCCAGGGCGATATCGCGGTGCGGGTCAGCGGCGACGCCATGCTGCCGCTCTATCGCGACGGCGATGTGGTTGTCGTGTCGCCGGCCCAGGCGCTGGAACCGGGCAACCGCGTGCTGGTGCGTCAGGTGACGGGCAGTCTCACCGCGCATGTCTTCCGGCGCCGAACCCGCACGCGCTTCGAGTTCGGGGCCGTGGCCCCCGGCGCGCCGGCCCTGACGCTGGCGCTGGCCGAGGTCGACTGGGTGGCCCGCATCGTCTGGGCGAGCCAGTAGGCGGGAGGGGATCATGCGGATCGGCCAACTCGCGATCGCGCTCGTCGCCGGATCGGCGATGACCGCGGGGCTTTTGCTGGCGGCCCAGATCGCCTGGGGACCGGGCGCCGATGGCGGCACGCCCGCGCCCGGCCCCGCGCCCGGTTCCGCGCAAGAGGCGGCCTCGGAACCCGTCGCCGCCGTGGAGCTTCCCCCCGCGCCGCTGCCCGACACGATCCGCAATGTCGCGCCGGACGGCATCCTGCCGCCGCCGCCGGTGTCGGGGCCCTTGACCCGGGTGGCCTCGCGCGCGCCAGAGCGCCCCGTCCAGGAGGTGCCGGAGGAGATCAGCTTTCGCCGCCCGGTGGTGCTCGATGCCGGCACCTTGCGGATGAAGCGTCTGACGGTCCGCCTCGCCGGCCTCGATGCGCCGGCGCTCGCGGAGACCTGTCCGTCCCGCCTTGGCGGAACCTGGCCCTGCGGCATGCGGGCGCGCACGGCGCTCAGAGCCTTCGTGCGCCGGCGCGCGGTCACCTGTGAGGACATGGTGGAGATCGCGCCGGGCCTCGTGTCGGCCCGTTGCCGCCGGCAGGACGAGGATCTGAGCGCCTGGATGGTGCAACAGGGTTGGGCGCGGCCGGGAGAGGGGGCCGGAGCGGAGATGCGCGCTGCCGCGGAGGCGGCGCGCGACGCACGCAAGGGCATCTGGCAACTCGAACAGCGACCGCCCGCTCCGACCACGAAAAGCGCGGCACCCGCCGCCGCCACGCCGGAGGCTCCATTCGCGGGAGAGGGGGACGGGCTGGAGGATCTCGGCGGCGGCGTCGACATTGTCGACACGCCCTGGTTTCCGGGTGCGCAGACGCCGGACGAAGCGCAGCCCGCAGACCCCTGATCGCGCGCATCCCTTGCCCCCGCCTTGGTCTGCCCCCGCGTTCGTCTGCCCCCGGTCTGGTCTTCGCCCGGTACGGTCTTCTCCCGGTTAGGTCTCGGGGGTGATCTTGCCTTTGACGGGACGCGCGTCATATGGCGGAAGCGATCACCCCGCCTCGTCTCGCAGATCCCCGGTGCCGCCGACCCCATGCCGCTTGCCGTCGTCCATCATCCCGCCTTCTGTGCCGACATTCCCGCCGGTCATCGTTTCCCGATGAACAAGTTTCGTCGGGTGGCGGAGGTGCTGGTGGAGGACGGCATCGTCGCGCCCGACGGATTTCACCGGCCCGCGCCGGCGCCGGCAGGCTGGGTGGCGCTTGCGCACGCACGCGCTTATGTCGACCAGGTGTTTTCCGCGACCGTGCCGCATGCGATCGCACGCGAGATCGGCCTGCCGATGAGCGAGAGCGTCGGCTTCCGCGCCCGCTGCGCGACCGCCGGCACGCTGTTGACCGCGACGTTGGCGCTGGAGCAGGGCATCGCCTGCAACACGGCCGGCGGCAGCCATCACGCGCGGCGGGCGCATGGCGCGGGCTTTTGCGTCTTCAACGACGTGGCGGTGGCGATCCGCGTGCTCCTGGCGGACGGCGCGATCCGCCGGGCGCTGGTGATCGACCTCGACGTGCATCAGGGCGACGGGACGGCGGAGATCTTCGCCGGCGATCCGGCGGTCTACACGCTCTCCCTCCATGCCCGGCGCAATTATCCGGTGCGCAAGGTGCCCTCGAGCCTGGATGTCGCGCTGGAGGACGGGCTGGGCGATGCGGCCTATCTGGAGGCGGTCGAACGCGCGGTGCCCGAGGCGATCCGCGCCGCGCGGCCCGACATCGTCTTCTACAACGCCGGCGTCGATCCGCACGAGGAGGACCGGCTGGGGCGCCTCGCGCTGTCGGATGCCGGGCTGGAGGCGCGCGACCGCTTCGTCATCCGCACCGTGCGCGCCGCCGGCATTCCGCTGGCCGGCGTGATCGGCGGCGGCTACCTGAAGGACATCGACCGGCTGGCGCGCCGCCATACGATCCTGCACCGCGTCGCGTCGGAACATGCGTGAGCGCGTGGTCCCTGAGCGGGGCGGCCGCGCAAGCGCGCGCGGTCAGTCGCGCCGGCCCATGTTGAGGAGCCGCAGCACGATCCACACGGGGATCACCACCACCGCGCCGAGCAGCAGATAGCGTCCGAATTGCCCGAGCGCCTCGAAGCCCATGTTCCAAAGCCGCTCGATGAAGGACACGAGCCCGTCGACCAGGTCGAGCGGGTCGAGATCGAGCGCCGACATCAGCACGCCGACGACGAAGGACAGGAACAGCAGCTTGAGGATCACGCGGCCCGGCGAATCTCCGAGAAAGCGGGCGAGCGTTCGATTGGCCATGAAGAAGGTCCTTGGATAGGCGGATCCGGCCCCGTCCTTGCGGGGTCGCCCGGCCGGGAGCGTCGTGCACATCACGGTCGGACCGCGACCATAAACGCCGCGCACGGGCGCGCCAAGCCGGACGCCGCGACCCTTCCGCCGGCCAACGCCTTCCTTCCGCCGCATTGCCTTGTGACATCCGGGAAAAGGCGTTGCGCGCCTGCGTGATGCGGCCCCGCCGGGGTCCGCGACCGCCGGGTCTTGACGAGGCCCTCGGCCTGCGAGCACAAAAGCGCGTCGACCTGCTGTTCCATCGGGGATCCGAACCTCCATGCCCGCTGCCGGATTTCGCTTCGTCATCGCTGCCCTCGCCGTCACTTGCCTCGGCGCGTCTCTTGCGCCCGGCGTGGCCGCCGCCGGCGACGACCGTCCGGGCATCGCCGGCGAATGGCGCATCGGGGCCATCGCGACGGAGGCGGGGGCGCTGGTCGATCTGGACGGCGCGACCTCGGCGCGCACGGAGGTCGTGATCGACCGGCACGGATTGTGGGCGGCCTCGGCCGGCTGCAACCGGCTGCGCGGCACGCTGGAGCAGGCGGGGCGCACGATCTCGGTCTCGGACCGGGTAATGGCCACCAAGATGGCCTGCCAGGGCCCGGCGGGCGATCTGGAGCGGCGCTTCATGAAGTACTTCCCCGCCGCCGTCGAGGTCGACGGCGTCGCCGGCCGCGTGCTTCTGCGCGACGCCTCGGGCGCGGCCGTTGTGCTTCTCGTCGGTCGCTGAGACGGCCTATCCGCGCAGGCTTCGCGCGCGGCGCGGACGAAGCAGACCGGTCACCAGCGCAACGCCCAGGAAGATCAGCATCAGCCCGATGGCAAGCGCCGGCGTCACCGCCTCGCCCAAGAGCCAGGTGCCGAGCAGGATGGAAAAGCCGGCGCGCATGTAGCTGCCGGTGGTGACCCCGAGCGGCCCCAGCGTGCGCACCAGCCGAAAGAACACGACGGAGGCAAGCGCGGTGGACAGCAGGCCCAGCGCCGCAATGGCGGCCAGCGCCTTCGCATCCGGCGCGCGCGCCAGCGGCGCATCGACCGCAAGGGCGATCGGGATCATCAGGAGCGCGCCGAACCCCATCGAGCAGGCGGCCGTGATCAGCGCCGGCTGGTCGGCAAACCGCCGGGCGTTCAAGGCCGACACTCCATAGCACAGGCTGGCCGCCACGACGGCCAACTGACCGGCGAGCTGGCTGTCCTTCGACGCCAGCGCCGCCGGCCCCATGATCGCCAGCACCCCGGAAAAGCCGAGCGTCACGCCGAGCAGCTTGCGGCCCGCCGCCTCCCGCTCCTTCAGCAGCACGAAGCCGATCAGGAACACGAAGAGCGGCGGCGTGGTGCTCAACAGGCTCGCCATGCCGCTGTCGATATGCTGCTGCCCCCAGCTGATCAGCGAGAAGGGCAGGGCGGTCTGCAGCGCGCCCTGGCCTGCGAGCGCGCCCCAGCGCCGGGGCGTTTTCGGCAGCGGCAGCCGGCGGATCGCCACCAGTGCCATCAGCACGAGGGCGGCGAGCGTCAGACGTCCGGCGACGATGGTGGCCGGCGGCACGGTGTCGAGCGCGACCTCGATCAGCGTGAAGGAACTGCCCCACAAAAAGGCGAGCAGCACCAGCAGGGCGATGTCGAGCCGCGGGGCGGCGGGAGAGGACATGCGGGACGCACTCCGGCATATGGCGGGGCAGGCGGGCGGGGGCGGCCTGAAATCCGGACCCTATCCCGATTCCGCTGCCCCCGGTATGCCGTCCCGCCGTCTCCGGCCGATCCGCCTCAGGCCGCGTCCTTCGCCTCGGTGTTTTCGGGCGGGAAGCGGTCGTAGAACCGCGCGTCGGTCCTGGCCATCTCGCGCAGCAGCTTGTTGGGCTTGAAGCGCGGCCCCCACTTCTTGGTGAACTTCCGGCACAGCTCCACGAAGCGCGCGGTGCCCATGCCGTCGATGTAGGACAGCGTGCCGCCGGTGAACGGCGCGAAGCCGAAGCCGAGGATCGAGCCGACGTCCGCCTCGCGCACGTCCGTCAGGCATTTTTCCTCGAAGATGCGGGCCGTCTCCAGCGCCTGCATCACCAGGAAGCGCTGCTTGAGCTCCTCCACGTTGAAATGCTCGGCCGGCTTGGGCTTGCCGACGACCTCCGGAATGCCGGGCCACAGGGTCTTGTCCCTGCCTTGATAGTCGTAGAAGCCCTTGGCGTTCTTGCGCCCGAAGCGCTCCCGCTTGACGACCATCTCCTCCAGGATGTTGTCGAGGGGACCCTCGACGTATTTGACGCCGAGATCCTTGCGGGTCGCGGAGACGATCTTCCAGGCGAGATCGAGCGCCACCTCGTCGCCGAGCGACAGCGGGCCGACCGGCATGCCGGCCATCCGCCCGCAATTCTCGATCATCGCCGCCGGCACGCCGTCGGCGAGCATCATCAGCCCCTCGCGGATGTAGGTCATCACCACGCGCGAGGTGTAGAAGCCGCGGGAATCATTGACCACGATCGGGGTCTTCTTGATCGCCTTGATGTAGTCGAGCGCCATGGCCAGCGCCTTGTCGCCGGTCTTCTTGCCGAGGATCACCTCCACCAGCATCATCTTGTCGACGGGCGAGAAGAAATGGATGCCGATGAAGTTCTTCGGCCGCTTCGAGGCCTCGGCGAGCGAGGTGATCGGCAGGGTCGAGGTATTCGAGGCGTAGATCGCGCGCGTCCTCATCGCCGCCTCCGCCTGCTCCGTGACGACGCGCTTGATCTCGCGATCCTCGAACACCGCCTCGATGACGAGATCGCAGTCGGCGAGCGTCTCATAGTCGGTGGTGGCGAGAATGCGCGACAGCAGCTTGTCCTTCTCCTCCTCCGTCGCCCGGCCGCGCTTGATCGCCTTGCTCATGAGTTCGTCGGAATGGGCCTTGCCCTTGTCGGCCGCCGCCTGCTCGCGGTCGATCAGCACCACGTCGATACCGGCCTTCGCCGTGACATAGGCGATGCCAGCCCCCATGAAGCCCGCACCCAGAATGCCCACCTTCCTGATCTTGTTCGGCTTCACCTCCGCCGGCCGGCGGGCGCCCTTGTTCAGCTCCTGCATGGAGACGAAGAGCGAGCGGATCATTGCCGCCGCTTCCGGGCTTTGCAGCACATGGGCGAAGTGCCGGCTTTCCACCGTCAGCGCCTGATCCATTGGCAGTTGCAGACCCTCGTAGACCGCCTGCAGGAGCCCGCGTGCGCCGGGGTAATTGTCCTGGGTCTCGCGCCGGTAGATGGCGTTCGCCGCCGGCCAGAACTGGAAGCCGGCGGGCGAATAGATCTTGCCGCCGGGCAGCTTGAAGCCCTTCCGGTCCCAGGGCTTGACCGGATCGACACCGTCCTTGAGCCGCTTCTTCGCCGCCGCGACGAGCTTCTTCGCCGGGGCCACCTCGTCGACGAGTTTCAGCGCCAGCGCCTTCTTCGCGTCGAGCGTCTTGCCCTGCAGCAGGAACTGCAGTCCCCCTTGCGCGTCGGCCATGCGCATCACGCGCTGGGTGCCGCCGGCGCCGGGAAACAGGCCGACCTTGACCTCCGGCAGCGCCATCTTGAAGGCGCGTTCCTCCGCCGCGACGCGGGCATGGCAGGCAAGCGCCAGCTCCGTCGCCCCGCCCATGCAGGTGCCGTTGAGCGCGGCGACAAAGGGCTTGCCGCAGGTCTCCAGCTTGCGAAAGATCTGCGACAGCCGCCGCGATCCGTCGAAGAGCAGCCGTGCCGCGCTTTCCGGATCCTGCGCGCGTTGCGCGTGAAAGTCGCGCAGCAGCCCCTCCAGCATGGTGAGATCCGCGCCGCCGGAGAAGGTCGGCTTGCCGGAGGTGATGACGGCGCCGGTGACGGCCGCGTCGGCGACCACCGCGTCGATCAGCGCGTCGAGATCGTCCATCACCGACAGATCGATGACGTTCATCGACTTGTCGGCCATGTCCCAGGTGATCAGCGCGATGCCGTCGGCGTCGGTTTCAAGCGTGAAATTGGTGTAGGTCATCTTGGCCTCCCGAAAGTCAGTAGGGCGTTCCGTCCTTGCGCGTGAAGCGGTGTCCGGTTTCGTCGCGTTCGAAGACGAGGTCGTCGTCGGGGTAGGTGGCGCGCTCGTGCGCCGCGCGGGTGCCGATCTCCAGGTAGACGACGTCGGCGCTGGAGCGGTTGACCAGCTGGTGGGCGGTGGCGACGCCCGCCTTGAAGCCGGCCGCCTCGCCGGCGCAAAGCGGCGTCTCCGTGTCGTCCTCGACCAGCACGGCCTCGCCCTCCAGAATGAAGACGAACTCATCCTCCTGCGCGTGCCAGTGCTTGAGCGCGGAAATCGCGCCCGGCGCGAGGCGGGTGAGATTGACGCCGAACTGGGTCAGCCCGGCCGCCGTGCCGAGGGCCTGTTTCGCGCGGCCGCGGGTGAGCGCGTCGAAGGGGGCGGGATAGATCGTCGTGTCCCGCACCGGAACGGCGGTCAGGTCGATCTTGGGCATCGTGCGTCCTCCGGGTCGGGGCCTGCCGGGTGCAAGGGGCAGGCCGGCTGCGGCGCGTGCGGGACCTTGCGGTAAGTCCTTATCAAGGGTTGTCGATTACGGTTCCCCTTCGACGTCGGGATCATGCCGAGACCAGAGGGGACGCGATGCGAACGGGCTGCGACGGGTGCCGGAACGGGGCCGGGCTGGACTTCGACTTCACGATGGCGTTTCAACCGATCGTCGACGTCGCCAACCGTTGCGTGTGGGGCTACGAGGCGCTCGTGCGTGGCGTGAACGGCGAGGGCGCGCACGCCGTGCTGGACCGCGTCACCGCGGAAAACCGCTATCGCTTCGACCAGGCGTGCCGGGTGAAGGCCATCGAACTGGCAGCCATGCTGTTTCCCGACGACGGCTCGCGCCTGTCGATCAACTTCATGCCGAACGCCGTCTACGATCCGGCCGCCTGCATCCGCACGACCCTCCTTGCGGCGTCCCGCACCGGTTTCGCCCTCGACCGCATCATGTTCGAGTTCACCGAGAACGAGCCGATGCTCGACACGGCGCATGTTCAGGGCATTGTCGCGGAGTACCACCGGCGCGGTTTTCTGACCGCCATCGACGATTTCGGCGCCGGACATTCCGGCCTGCGCCTGCTCGCGGATTTCAAGGTGGATCTCATCAAGATCGACATGGATCTGGTGCGCGACATCGACCGCGATCCCGCGCGCCGGACGATCGTCGCCGGCATCGCGCAGATCGGCCGGGGCCTCGGGGTCACCGTGCTCGCCGAGGGCATCGAGACGCAGGCCGAAAGCGCCGTCCTGGCCGCCGCCGGCATCTCGCTTCAGCAGGGGTACCACTTCGCCCGCCCGGTCGTGGCGGCGCTGCCGCAGGTCCGCTTCGGCGCGGATCCGCAGGCCGAGCCCGCCGTCAGCGACGTGGCCTGACCCTTTTCCGATCCCTTTCCCGACCCTGGTCGCGGCCCCTTTTCCGAGCCCCTTTGCGGTGACCCGCATCGCTCACACCCGCTCGATGATGGTCGCCGTGCCCATGCCGGCGCCGATGCACAGGGTCACGAGCGCGGTGTTGAGGTCGCGCCGCTCCAGTTCGTCCAGCGCCGTGCCGAGGATCATCGCGCCGGTCGCCCCCAGCGGGTGGCCCATGGCGATGGCCCCGCCGTTGACGTTGACGATATCCGCGTCGAGATCGAAGGCCTGCCGGTAGCGCAGCACCACGGAGGCGAAGGCCTCGTTGATCTCGAAGAGGTCGATGTCCGACAGGCTCATCTTCGCCGAGGCGAGCAGCTTCTGCGTCACGTCGACCGGTCCGGTCAGCATCAGCGCCGGATCGGACCCGATGTTGGCGAAGGCCTTGATCCGCGCGCGCGGCTTGAGGCCCGCCCTGCGCCCGGCCTTGCGGTTGCCGATCAGCACGCCCGCCGCCCCGTCGACAATGCCGGAGGAATTGCCCGCGTGATGCACGTGGCGGACCTTCTCCACCTCGGGGTGGGCCTGGATCGCGACAGCGTCGAAGCCGCCCATCTGGCCCATCATCTCGAAGGAGGCGGCGAGGCCCGCCAGCGACTGCATGTCGGTCTCGGGGCGCATGTGCTCGTCGCGCTCCAGCAGGGCGAGCCCGTTGACGTCGCGCACCGGCACGACGGATTTGGCGAAATAGCCCTTCTCCCAGGCGTTGGCCGCGCGTTTCTGGCTCTCCACCGCATAGGCGTCGACATCGTCGCGCGAGAAGCCGTATTTGGTGGCGATCAGGTCCGCCGACACGCCCTGCGGCATGAAGTAGGAGGGCAGGGCCACGGCCGGGTCGACCGGCCAAGCCCCGCCGGAGGCGCCGATGCCGATGCGGCTCATGGATTCCGCCCCGCCGGCGACGACCAGATCGTGCTGCCCGCTCATCACCTGTGCGGCGCCGAAATTGACCGCGTCCAGACCCGAGGCGCAGAAGCGGTTGATCTGCACGCCCGGCGCGGAACTGTCGTAGCCGGCGGCGAAGACGGCGGCGCGCGCGATGTCGCCGCCCGCCTCGCCGATCGGGTCGACGCAGCCGAGCACCACGTCGTCGATGAGCTTCGTGTCGAGGTCGTTGCGCTCCTTCAGCGCCTTCAGGGGGGCTGCGGCGAGCTGCACGGCCGTGACCTCGTGCAGGGCGCCATCCGCCTTGCCGCGCCCGCGCGGCGTGCGAACGTGGTCGAAAATCAATGCGTCGGCCATGAATGTCTCCTTGCCGTCGAATGAGAATGGGCGGGCCGGACGCGCGCCTTACAGGCTGCGCGCGATCAGCACCTTCATGATTTCATTGGTGCCGGCATAGATGCGCTGGACGCGCGCGTCCGCGTAGAGCCGGGAAATCGGATACTCGGTCATGTAGCCGTAGCCGCCGAAGAACTGCAGACACTCGTCCATGGTCTTCATCTGCAGGTCCGTGCACCAGTATTTGGCCATCGACGCGGTGACCGTGTCGAGCGTGCCGGCGTCGAGTTTGCGGATGCAGTCGTTGACGAAGGTCTGGCCGATGGTCGCCTCGGTCTTCAACTCGGCCAGCTTGAACTGGGTGTTCTGGAAATCGAGGACACGCTTGCCGAAGGCCTTGCGCTCCTTCACGTAATCGAGCGTGAGGTCGAGCGCGCGTTCGATTGCCGCCATCGCCTGAACGGCGACCAGCAGCCGTTCCTGCGGCAGTTGCTCCATCAGCTGATAGAAACCCCGGCCTTCCTCCGGTCCGAGCAGCGCGTCGGCCGGCACCCGCACGTCGTCGAAGAAGAGCTCGGAGGTGTCGTTGCCCTTGAAGCCGAGCTTGTCGAGATTGCGGCCCCGGCGGAAGCCCTCGACCTTGTCGGTCTCCACCACGAAGAGCGAGGTGCCCTTGGCGCCGGCGGCCGGATCGGTCTTGGCCACCACCACGATGGTATTGGCGAGCTGGCCGTTGGTGATGAAGGTCTTGGAGCCGTTGATGACGTAGTGGTTGCCGTCGCGCACCGCCGTCGTCTTGACGGCTTGCAGGTCCGATCCGGCACCCGGTTCCGTCATGGCGATGGCGCCGATGCGCTCGCCCGAGACGAGGCCCGGAAGCCAGCGGGATTTCTGATCGTCCGAGCCGTAGTGCAGGATGTAGGGCGCGACGATCGCCGAATGCAGGGCGATACCGAAATGGTCGAAGCCGGCAAGCCCCAGCCGGCGGATGATCACCGCCTCATGCGCGAAGGTGCCGCCGGCCGCGCCATATTCCTCCGGCATGGCCGGGCACAGGAACCCGCCGGCGCCGGTCTTCGCCCACGCCTCGCGGGTGACGGAACCTGCTTCCACAAAGCTTTCGTAGTCGGGCGCGATCTCGCGCTCCAGAAAGCGGGCGAAGGCGTCGTCGAGCATCCTGTGCTCGTCGGTCATCCACTCCGGCGCGGTCTCATGCAATGCGGTCACGCAGCTTTCCTCCCTGTGCGTGCGGTCCATCCGTGCGATCTGCCCGTGCGATCTGCCGGTGCGATGTGTCCGGGCCGCCGACCGG
This sequence comes from Stappia sp., assembly GCF_040110915.1. Classification (NCBI taxonomy): domain Bacteria; kingdom Pseudomonadati; phylum Pseudomonadota; class Alphaproteobacteria; order Hyphomicrobiales; family Stappiaceae; genus Stappia; species Stappia sp. Next base: position 578,573 of record NZ_CP157793.1, read on the forward strand.
TGTCCCGGCGGTCTTGCGCCGCCTTGAGGGTGTCCGGTCGCCGGCCTTGCACGCAAGCCTAGAACGCTTCGGCGGCGAGCGACATCATCGTCTCGGCGCCGGCCTCGACGCGGGCGCGCCGCAGCGCCGTCTCGGGCATGTGCCGCTCCATGAAATGGCGCGCCAGCACGAGCTTGGTCTCAAGAAACTCCGTGTCCTCGTCACCGGCGGCGAGCTTGGCGCGCGCGACCTTCGCCATCCTCGCCCACATGTAGCCGAGCGCCACGGTGCCGAAGAGGTGCATGTAGTCGCTCGAGCCCGCGCCGGCGTTGTCGGGCGCCTTCATGGCGTTGTTCATGAACCACATGGTGGCGCCCTGAAGGTCGTCGAGCCCGCTCTTGAGCGGACCGAGCAGCGGGGCGAGATCGGCATTCTCGCCGTTCTCCTTCAGGAAGGTCCCGACCTCCGTGAAGAAGGCCATCACGGCCCGTCCGCCGTTCTTCGGCAGCTTGCGGCCGACGAGATCCAGCGCCTGGATGCCGTTGGCGCCCTCGTAGATCATGGCGATGCGGGCGTCGCGCACGAATTGCGACATGCCCCATTCCTCGACATAACCGTGGCCGCCGAGCATCTGCTGCGCCGCCACCGTATTGTCGAAGCCGACATCGGTCAGCACGCCTTTGATGACCGGCGTCATCAGCCCCATGTGATCGTCGGCCGCCTGGGCGGCCTTTTCGTCGTCCGAGCGGTGGGCGATGTCGGACTGCAGCGCGGTCCATAGCACCAGCGCGCGCGCCGCTTCGTTGAAGGCGCGGATCGACAAGAGCGTGCGGCGCACGTCCGGATGGACGAGGATCGGATCGGCCTTGGCGTCGGGGTATTTCGCGCCCGACAGGGACCGGCCCTGCAGCCGCTCCTTGGCGTAGGCGGCGGCGTTCTGATAGGCGACCTCCGACTGGCCGAGCCCCTGAACGCCGACGGCGAGCCGCGCCTCGTTCATCATCACGAACATGGCGGCGAGCCCGCGGTTTTCCTCGCCGACGAGCCAGCCCGTCGCTTCGTCGTAGTTCATGACGCAGGTGGCATTGCCGTGAATGCCCATCTTCTCTTCCAGCGAGCCGCAGGAGACCAGATTGCGCGCGCCAGGCTCCCCGTTGTCGTCGGGCAGAAATTTCGGCACGACGAAGAGCGAGATTCCCTTGGTGCCCTCCGGCGCGCCCTCGATGCGCGCCAGCACCAGATGCACGATGTTCTCGGTGAGGTCGTGCTCGCCGGCGGAGATGAAGATCTTCTGGCCCGAGATCTTGTAGCTGCCGTCGCCGTTCGGCACGGCCTTGGTCTTGATCTGGCCGAGATCCGTGCCGCAATGCGGCTCGGTCAGGTTCATGGTGCCCGACCAGGCGCCGCTCGCGAGCTTGGGCAGATAAAGCGCCTTCTGCGCCTCGCTGGCATGCTCCATCAGCGCGGCCGCCGCGCCCTGCGACAGGCCCGGATACATGCTCCACGCCAGATTGGCGCCGGTCATGAACTCCTGGATGACCGTGTTGAGCGTCGACGGCAGGCCCTGGCCGCCATGCGCCTCCGGCATGGAGAGCGCGATCCAGCCGTTGTCGCGATAGGTGGCATAAGCGTCGCGGAAGCCCGTTGGCGTGGTCACCGAGCCGTCGTCGTGCCGGGTGCAGCCCTCCCGGTCGCCGACCGCGTTGAGGGGGGCGAGCACTTCCTCGCAGAAGCGGGCGCCCTCGGAGACGATGGCGTCGATCATGTCGGGCGTGGCGTCTGCGAAGCCCGGCAGGTTGCCGTGGCGCTGGACCTCCAGCACGTCGTTCAGCAGGAAGGTCACGTCCTTCACGGGCGCGGAATATGTGGGCATGCTTTTGCCTCCCGGTCGCTGTCCCGGCCCCTCCTCGGGCCGCTCTCGGATTGGACGTTCGCAAGCCTTACGTTTGCGTAAACGTCACCTTGGGCGGGTTATAGGCCGGGAAAACCGGGCCGGCAAGACGTGTCCCAACGTCACCTTGCGCGCTTTTTCGGGCGAAAGCGATGCGAATCCGGCGCGGGCTCGACGGGAAGGGGGCGTGGCGGGCGGGTTTTCGCGGCGTTTGAGCGGAGGGGGGCGTCGAGAGGGGCGTCGGTCGCCACCCGACGATCCGCGCGCCGGATCTCCCGCGCCGCCGCGCGCAAAAGTGTAAGGCGGCGCGGCGGAGACCGGCCGGCGCGCAGGAAAACACGCGGGAAAAACGCGCAGGAAAGGGCTCGGGATGGGACGCCGGCTCAGCCGCCGTCGGCTTCCTTTTCTTTCAGCATGCCGGAGACGATCTCGACCGTGCGGCCCAGTTCCTCGACCGCCTGGTCGATGTTGCGCCGCTGCTCGACCAGAATGTCGATCTGTTCCTGGAAACGCGACAGGGCGACGCGCAGCTGCGTGACCTGCCCGTCGCGCAGGTCGTAGAGGTCGAGCATGTCGCGAATCTCGGCGAGCGAAAAGCCGACGCGCTTGCCCATGATGACGAGCTTCAGCCGTGCCCGGTCGCGCCGCGTGTAGACCCGGTTCATCCCGTCGCGGCGCGGATTGAGCAGCCCCTTGTCCTCGTAGAAGCGCAGGGTGCGCAGGGTCACGCCGAACTCCTTCGACAGATCGCCGATGGTGAACAGCGTCTTCTTGGTGGAGGTGTCCTTGGCCGCGACCGCCTCGACGATGTCGTTGTTGACCGAGAGCGCTTCGCTCATATGCTTGTCCTCATTGATGTTTTTCTGTCGCGCGGGCGGCCGCACAGTGTTTTTGCGATGCGTCTCGTCATCGCCCTGGGCCATTGCCCCGGTCACGTTCGCCTCATGTCCGCCTGGCGCGACATGACACAACGTCACCTGCCTTCCGCATAGCTTCCGTAGACGTAAGCGTCAAGGTTTCGGCGTGCGTTTCGGGCCGGTCGTGGGCCCCGGCAGGCGGCTCCGCACAGCCTGGCGTGAGTGGTGTTCACGACCTGTTAACCCTGTAATCGCGCGGCTTAACCCGGTGTTTACCATAACGACGGAGAGTTTCAGGGAAGGTCGTCCGGGCCGTCAGTCTCCGTGTAGCGGGCCGGAAGAAGAAGAATTTGCGCCGCAAGCGCGAAGAACTCGGGTGAAGAGGCCCATAGATGTCCTGGACAGCGCGAAACCGCACGACCCGTTCCCCTCGCCCGGATGCTGGCGCCGACCCCGACATGGGCCGCGACAACGACAGCTGGTACGAGCCGCAGCGGCGGGCGCCCGCGTGGCGCGGGGAGCCGGCCGAGCCGGCGCCGCGGCACGCGGATCGCGGCAGCGCCCGCGATCAGCTCAACGCGGTGGCCGATCAGCTCGAGCGTCTGATGGATGGCGGCGAGGCGCCGCAACCGGCCCGCGCGCCCCACTCTCAACCCCAGCCCAACCGCAAGATGCGCCGTGCGGCCGCCGCGCGTGCGCGCACCGAAGGCCGTCCGGCGCCGACGTCGGAGGCGGAGCGCCGCACCAGCCGGATCGAGGCCGTTCTCGGTGCGCTCGACCGGCTCGACCGGCGGGTGGAAGATCTGTCCCAGGCGGCCACGGGGCCCGCTGCCTCCGACACGAGGCGGGGCGAGGGCGCGCCCGCCGATGGCTATGATGCCGACCCGTACGATGCGGCGCCTTATGATGCGGCCCCTTATGATGCCGATCCGTATGGCGCCGAGGCCTATGACCCGTCCTATGACGTCGACCCCTATGACGCCGATCCTTACATGCGCGCGGGGCACGAGGAAGAGCGCGTCGAGGCCATGCGCCGCGACCGGTCGGCCGCGCGGCACGCGGCGAGGTTCGGGGCAAGCGGACCGCAGCGCCGGGCGCCGCATGGGGGTGCCGCCGACGACGATTTCGACCGCCAGGAGCGCGAGATGATGGCTGCCCGGGCGCCCGAGCGACGGCGGTCCGCGCGCGGCGAGCCCGTCCCGGCCGTGGTTGCCGCCGAACTCGGCGAGGAGCTGCGCCCGCTGTTTCAGGACCTCGCACGCAAGATCGAGCGCGCGGGCGGTCCGCAAGATGTGGCGGTGGCGACCCTGCGCCGCGACATTGCGGAGTTGCGCAACACGCTGATGGAAAGCCTGCGCGCCGAGCGCGGGCGCGCATCGCCGCGCGAGGCGGCGGAAATGCGGCGCCTGTCGGATGCGGTGGAGCGTCTGCGCGCGGACCGTTCCGACATGCGGGTGGCGCGCGAACTGCGCGCGGAGATCGCCGACCTTCGGTCCCTGATCGGCCAGTCCAACGTCGACGGCATGCTGCAGTCGCTGGAAAGCGGTTATGCGCATCTGGTCCAGCGGCTGGACGAACTGGCGCGCGACCGCGCCGAGCCCCGTCTGCTGGAAGATCTCGGTCAGCGCCTTGCCGAGATCGAGGACGCCTTCCGCATCGTGCCCCGCGCCGACCAACTGGTCGCGCTCGACGACCGGGTCGCCGACATCGGCCATCGGGTCGAGGAACTGGTGCGCCGCAATGCCGGACCGGAACTCGAGACGCTGCGCGGCGAGGTGCGCGGCGTGCGCGATCTCGTCGAGCGGCTCGACGTGCAGGATCTGCTGGGCGGCATCGAGGAGCGGCTGTCGACGCTCTCCGTGCGTCTCGACAGCGTCGAGCAGCTGGCCGACGACCAGCGCGCGATGCGCGAGCGTCTGGAGCAGATCGACCGCCGTCTGCCGGCCTCCGGCGCGGTGGACCGGCTGAACGATCGGCTGGAGGAGATCGCCGGCATGCTTGCCGACGATCGCGCGGCGCGCGCCGCCGAACCCGATCCGAGGCTGGATCAGCAACTGGACGAGATCGCCGGCCGGCTGAAGCGGATCGAGAACGCCCGCCAGATGCCGCCGAGCTACGATGCCGCCTTCACGCTGCTGGAAAAGCGGCTGACCGCCATCGACAGCAAGATCGACGCGCTTGACCGCCCCGAAACGGTGACGCTTTCCGCCGGCGACGGCCGGGCGGCGATCGAGACCGACCTGCTCACCCGTCTGGAATCGGGCATCGCCGATCTGACCCGGCGCCTCGACGGCGCGCAAAGCTCCGGCCAGGGCCCGGATCTCGACCGTCTTCACGCGGAAATCGCCGCGCTGCGCGAGGGGCTCGCCAGCCCGGGCGAACCGCAGTTCGGCAATCTGGAAGCCCAGGTCCGCGATCTGGCCGAAGCCGTCAGCCGCAGCAGCGGCCGCGACGACGGGGCGGCGCTCGCCCAGATCGAATCCAAGATCGCCGCACTGGCGGAGAAGCTCGACGCGGCGGAGCACGGGTTCGCCCGGCTCGACGATCTCCACGCCGGGGCGCAATCCGGCATGTCCGGCGAGATCATGGACGCCCTGCGCGGCGACCTCCACCGTCTGATGGATGCCGCCACCAGCTCGGAGCGCAAGACGCGCGAGTCGATGGACAGCGTCCAGAGCGTGCTGGCCTCCATCAACCAGCGTCTGGTGGCGCTCGAGCAGGATCGCGGCGCGGACGGCGCGCCGCTTGCCTCGCCCGAGGACGACCGTCCGCTGGAGCCGGGCTCCGGCAAGCCGCAGCCGCGCCCGCGCATCCGCATTCAGGAACAGCAGCGCGCCGGCACGCCGGTGGCCCGCGCCCGTCCGGCGCAAAAGGGTGCGCCGGGTGCCGATCCCGCCGGCGATCCGCCGGCGCGCGCCCCGCGAACCGCACAGGCAGCAGGGCCACAGGCGACAGACGCACAGGCCGGTGGCGCGCAGGCGGGTTCGGCAGAGCGCGGCGAGGGCGCACAGCGCCATGCAAGGTCGAACGACCCGCGCGACCGCAAGGCCGACTTCATCGCCGCTGCCCGCCGGGCGGCGCAGGCGGCGGCCGCCGAAGTGGACGAGCCGAAGTCGACGCTCGGCCTGTTGCGCGGGCGCGGCAAGAGTGCTGCCCAGGAGGGCGAGGACACGGCGGGCCGTTCGGCCGCCGGCTGGCTCCGCTCGCGTCTGTCCGGGCGCCGCAAGGGCGGGCGCGAGGACGAGGCCGAGAGCGAGGTCGCGACCCCCGCCACCGCCGAGCGCCGGGACGGCGGGCGTGGCAAGGGCGCGCCGCGTGCGGACGAGGCGGCGGCCGCGCCGAGCGTGCGCGCCGATGCAAGGCCCACGGATCTTGCCGGCGACGAGGCCGAACAGGCCGAGGCCGGGGGACGCCGGCTCTTCTCGCCGGGTGGACGTCGCGCGGTGCTGCTCGCCGCCGCCGCCGTGGTGATCGCCATCGGGGCACTGCAGATCTTCAAGCAGGTCGGACCCGGTGGCTCGGACGGCGCGGAGGATCTCGCGGCCCTCGACACGCCGCCCGTGATCGAACAGGTGGCGCAGCCGCAGGAAGATGCGACGTCCCGGCGCGCGCCGGACACGCCGGCGACGCTGGCAAGCGCGAGCGGCCAGACGGGAGCCCAGGCAGGAGCCCAGACCGCATCCAACACGGGATCCCGGGCCGGACCGACGGTCGAGCGCGCGCAGCGCGCGGCCACCGGCGCGCCGGAGGGGCCGACGGCTACTGAGGCCGGGATGCCGGGTTCGTCGGCGTCGCCGGCACAGGGTATCCCGTCCCGGGACATGCCGGCGCAAGACGCCGGTGCGGGCGAGGCCGAGATGGCCTTCGCGCCCCCGGCCGTGCCGCAGGCCGGCTTCAGCGCCAATCCCGACACGCTGCCGACCTCGCAGTTTCAGGGGCCCGCGGATGCCGGCGAGACGGGGATGGGCACGGGCACGCCCGGCGCCTCCGACGCGCTGGCCGGGATCCCCGAAAGCATCGGCCCTCTGCCGCTGCGCCAGGCCGCCGCGCAGGGCGACCCCAATGCGCTCTTCGCCGTCGCCGTGCGCTACACCGAAGGCAAGGGCGTGACGCCGGATCTGGCCGAGGCGGCGCGCTACTACCGGCGCGCGGCGGAGGCGGGGCTTGCGCCCGCGCAATACCGGCTCGGCAGCCTTTATGAAAAGGGGCGCGGGGTGGAACGCGATCTGGAGGCCGCGCGCGACTGGTACGCCCGCGCCGCCAAGCAGGGCAACGCCAAGGCCTCGCACAATCTCGCGGTGCTCTACGCCGAAGGGATCTCGGGCAATCCGGAGTTTCGCGACGCCGCGCATTGGTTCAAGACGGCCGCCAATTTCGGCCTGACCGACAGCCAGTACAATCTCGGCATTCTCTATGCCCGGGGGCTGGGCCTGGAGAAGAACCTCGTCGAAAGCTACAAGTGGTTCGCGCTGGCGGCCGAGCAGGGCGACGCGGATGCCGCCAACAAGCGCGACGAGCTTGCCAACATGCTGTCCAAGGAGCAGCTGGCCGAGGCGCGTCTGGCGGTGGAGACCTGGCAGCAGGCGCCGCAGTCCGCGTCCGCCAACACCGTGGAGATGAGCCCGAGCTGGTCGGCTCCGGCCGCCCCGATCTCGCAGGCGACGATGACCGGCGACCCGCGCACCATGGTGCTGCAGGCGCAGAAGCTTCTCGCCGAGCGCGGCTTCGATCCGGGAACGCCCGACGGCCAGGTCGGCCCGCGCACGCGGGAGGCGATTCGCGCCTTCCAGGCGGCCGCCGGCCTTCCGGTCACCGGCCACGTGACGCCGGCGCTGGTCGAGGCGCTGTCGGAACGCTCGATCTAGAGGATGGGGCCGGTCCGTCCCCGGTGACGGCGCCGATTTCAGGCCCCGTTTCCGACCCGTTTTCCGGCATCGGGGCGCCGGCCGCGCGGCGGGCCGACTGGCGCGTTGACAGGGCCGGGGGAAGCGCGCTTTATCGTTTTCAAGGGCGCCGCCCGGCGCGTCGTCGTCCGCGGCCCGGGCGGCCGCAAACCGGGCTTCGACCCATTTGGCCCACCCCGCCGCCCGGGCAAGCGAGCGGCCGAGTCGTCGGTGTGACGTGCAAATCTACCTGCCCATTGCCGAATTGCCCGTCAACATGTTCATGTTGTTCGGGATGGGGGGAGCCGTTGGCTTCCTGTCGGGGCTGTTCGGCATCGGCGGCGGCTTCCTGCTGACACCGCTCCTGATCTTTTCGGGCATTCCGCCGGCGGTCTCCGTCGCCACCGTGACGACCCAGGTCGTGGCCTCCTCCGCCTCCGGCGTGGTCGCCTACTGGCGGCGCAAGATGATCGATTTCAAGCTCGCCGGCGTGCTGCTCGTCGGCGGCGTGATCGGCTCGGCGATCGGCGTGTGGCTGTTCGGCATGCTGCGCACGCTGGGTCAGCTCGATCTGGTGATCTCGCTGTCCTATGTCTCGTTTCTGGGCGCCATCGGCGGTCTGATGTTCTTTGAATCCGTGCGCGCGATGACGCGGCGGCGGCAGGGCGTGCAGACGCCCGTGCGCCAGCCCGGACGCCACAACTGGGTGCACGGGCTGCCGATGAAGATGCGCTTTCGCCAGTCGCGGCTCTATGTCAGCGTCATTCCGATCCTGACGCTGGGCGGTGTCATCGGCTTTCTCGGCAGTATCCTGGGCATCGGCGGCGGCTTCATGATGGTGCCGGCGCTCATCTATCTGCTGCGGGTGCCGACCAACGTGGTGATCGGCACGTCGCTGTTCCAGATCCTGTTCACCATGGCCGCGGCGACGCTTCTGCATGCCATGTCCACCCAGTCGGTGGACATCGTGCTGGCGCTGACGCTGATGATCGGCGGCGTGATCGGCGCCCAGTTCGGCGCGCGCATGGGGCAGAAGCTGCGCGGCGATCAGCTTCGCCTGCTGCTGGCCCTGCTGGTGCTGTCGGTCGGCCTGCGGTTCGCCGTCAATCTGGTGCTGACGCCGGACGAGCTCTATTCGATCTCCGTTTCGCTGATGGAGGCGACGCGATGAGGCACGCGGCCGCGACAGTCCGGCAAAGGGTGACGTCGGCGCTGGCGGGCGGGCTTGCTGGCGGGCTGGCGCTTCTCGGGCTGACCGTGAGCGCGGCGGCGGAAAACCTCGTCGTGGCCCTGTCGTCGGAGGAGGTGAAGATCGAGTCGAACTTCACCGGCACGGAGATCGTCGTCTTCGGCGAGATCGTGCGCGACGCGCTGACGGTGGCCCGGCCCGAGCCCTACGACCTCGCGGTGGTCGTGGCCGGTCCGCAGCAGACGGTCACCACACGGCGCAAGGGCCGCTTCTTCGGCATCTGGGTCAATCGCGACGCGGAAACCTTCGCGCAGGTGCCGAGCTTCCTCGCGGTGCATACGACGCGCCCCTCCTATGACCTGACGTCGCGCACGCTGCGCGAGCGCCATCGCATCGGACTGCGCAATCTCAATCTGCCGATTGTCGGCGAATCCACCGTTCCGGTCGGGGATCGCGGCGATTTCCGGGAGGCCTTCCTGCGTCTGCGGGTGCAAAGCGGGCTTTATGCCGAACGCCCCGAAACCATCGAGTTCCTGAGCGACTCCCTGTTTCGCACCACCGTGCCGTTGCCGGCCAATGTGCCGGTCGGCTCCTATACGGTCTCCACCTATCTCTTGCGCGGCGGGGCGTTGCTGGCCGAGCACGAGGACCGGCTGACCATCGCCAAGACAGGGTTCGAGCAGTTCACCTTCCGTCTGGCCTACGACTATTCGCTGCTCTACGGCCTGATCGCCATTGCGCTTGCCATCTTCACGGGTTGGCTCGCCGGAGTGATCTTCCGGCGCGATTGAGCCGTAAATCGCGGACACGACACAAGAAAGCCGCGATCGCGAAGGGGGAGCCATGTCCAATCGAGCTGTCGACGCCGAGACCGCGCCGGCGCCGGACTGGTCGCAGGCGCTTGGCTACGCTGGACTCATCCCGTTCCTGGCCGGAGCGGCGGCGCTGACGGCGATCGCCATGACGCTGCGCGATGTGGCGCTGGCCGCCGCGATCTCCAGCGCGGTGATCGTTTATGGCGCGGTGATCCTGTCGTTTCTCGGCGGCGTGCGCTGGGGGGTGGCCGTGGCGCGTGGCGATGCCGACGGGCGTGTGTTTGCCCTTTCGGTGGTGCCGTCGCTGATTGGCTGGGGCGCGGCGCTGCTGCCCGCGCCCTGGGCGCTGCTGGTCCTCGCCGCCGGCTTCATGCTTCAGGGGGCATGGGACGTGAAGACGGCCTCCGAGGGCGGTCTGCCGGCGTGGTACGCGCGCCTGCGCCGCCATCTCACGGTGATCGTTGCCGCAAGCCTGCTGGTATCGGCCGCCAGCGTCCTGCTGGTCGAGGTCGCGCGGACCTGAATGGCGGTGGTCTGAGCGTGCCGCTCAGTCGGCGACCAGACGGCTTGCGGTGAAGGGATAGAGGCGACCGTCGCCCAGCAGGAAGACGGAAAACTCCCGGGGCGGAAACAGCGCCTGCCACGCCCGGTCGAGCACGTTGAGCCCGCCGGTCAGAACGCCGAAGGCCGGCAGGACGAGACGCTGGCCGTCCGTCGCGAAACAGGGCCGGCGCACGCTGCGCCCGTAGCGGCGGATGCGCGCGGCCGGATGAAGATGTCCCGCGACCTCGCCCGGGGCCGGGTTCTCCGCCGGTTCATGGCGGAACGTCAGGCCGCCGAGCGCCACGTCGTCGACGGTCTCGCCGCACAGACCGACCGGGGCGACCGGATCGTGATTTCCGGTGACCCAGATCCACTCGCGGCCGAGCTGCAGCGTGGTGAGCATGGCGCGGTAGCAGGCCGGCAGGCGGTCGGCGCCGGAACGGTCGTGGAAGCTGTCGCCGAGCGCGATCACCCGCGCCGGATCGAAGGCGTCGAGCACCTCGGCGAGCTTCTCCAGCGTCGCGGCCGTGTCATAGGGCGGCAGCATCACGCCGCGGCCCGCGTAGCTGGAGGCCTTTTCGAAGTGAAGGTCGGCGACGACGAGCGTGCTCTCGTCCGGCCACCACAGGGCGCCGCTGTCATGCAGACCGACCAGCTCCCCGGCCAGCGAGATGTCGTGGCACACCGGTGCGAATGATCGCTGAGCAACCTCGGCCGTGAACGGCTTCACCCCATTGCCTCCCTGACGAGATCGTCGGCAGCCTCTGCCAGAAGCGCTTCCTGCCCGGCTCCGAACACCGGCTCCTTGCCGATTTCCAGCAGAACCGGAACGGCGAGCGGCGAGACTCGGTCGAGTCGACTATGCGTGATTCGCCCGGAAATTCGGGCGAGAAGTTGCCCCAGACGCGAGATATCCAGAAGTCCTTGCGCCGCGTCCTGCCAGGTGGCTTCCAGCAGGATGTGATCGGGCTCGTGCCGGCGCAGCACGTCGTAGATCAGATCGGCGGACACGGTGACCTGACGCCCGCTCTTCTCCTGGCCCGGATGGCGGCGTTCGATCAGCCCGGCGATCACCGCGCAGGCGCGGAAGGTGCGCTTCATCAGGCTCGATTCGGCCAGCCACGCATCGAGATCGTCGCCCAGCATGTCCTCGTCGAACAGCGCGTCGAGACAAAGCCGCTTCTCGGCGATCATCGCGCCCAGATCCCCGAGCCCCCATACGGCGAGCGCATAGTCGCTTGCGACGAAGCCAAGCGGCCGCGCGCCGGCGCGCTCCAGCCGCCGGGTCAGCAGCATGCCGAGCGTCTGGTGGGCGAGCCGCCCGTCGAAGGGATAGCACACGAGGTAATGCTTGTTGGCGCGCGGGAAGGTCTCCACCAGCAGCGTGTCGGTGCCCGGCAGGCGCGAGCGCAGGCGCTGGATCTCCAGCCACTCGCGCACCTGATCGGGCAGGGCCGACCAGCTTTGCGGGTCGGCGAGCGTGGCGCGCACGCGGCTCGCCAGATAGGTGGAGAGCGGGAACTTGCCGCCCTGATAGGAGGGGATCTTCGGCGCCTCCGCGCGGGTGCGCGAGACATAGGCCTCGTTTTCCAGGATCGCCTCGAAGCGCAGGATCTCGCCGGCGAAAAGGAACGTGTCGCCGGGCGCGAGCTGATCCACGAACCATTCCTCGATCTCGCCGAGCACCCGCCCGCCGCGCCCGAGCGGAGCACGGCGTCCCTGGGCCCTGGAGCGCACGAGCCGCACCTTGAGCATCGGCGCTTCCACGATGGTGCCGACGTTGAGCCGATACTGCTGGGCGATCCTCGGGTGCGCGAGGCGCAGCCGGCCCTCGCCGTCGTCCTTCAGCCGGGCGAACCGGTCGTAGGTCCTCAGCGCATAGCCGCCGGTCGCGACGAAGGCGACCGCACGGTCGAAGGTCGTCCGCTCGAGCGCGCGATAGGGTTCGGCCGAGCGCACCTCGTCGAAAAGCGCGTCCGGATCGAAGGGACCCGCACAGGCGACGCCGAGCACATGCTGGGCGAGCACGTCGAGCGCGCCGGTGCGCAGCGGCGGCGTGTCCTGCGCGCCCTCGCGCGAGGCGGCGAGCGCGGCCTGACACTCCATCACCTCGAAGCGGTTCGCGGGCACGAGGATCGCCTTGCTCGGCTCGTCCATGCGGTGGTTGGCGCGCCCGATGCGCTGCGCCAGCCGGCTCGCCCCCTTCGGCGCGCCGACGTTGACGACGAGATCCACGTCGCCCCAGTCGATGCCGAGGTCGAGCGAGGAGGTGCACACGATCGCCTTGAGCCGCCCGTCGGCCATCGCCGCCTCGACCTTGCGCCGCTGTGCCACGTCGAGCGACCCGTGATGCAGCGCGATCGGCAGATTGTCGTCGTTGACGTGCCACAGCGCCTGAAACAGCGCCTCGGCCTGCGAGCGCGTGTTGACGAAGACGAGCGACAGGCGGTGCGCCTTGACGATCCGGTAGATCTCGGGGATCGCGTAGCGCGCCGAGTGGCCCGACCAGGGCAGCCGGTCCTCGCTTTCCAGGATCGAGATGTCGGGCACCGCGCCGCCCTTCACGGTGACGCAGTCCGCCAAAGCGCGGGTCTCGCTGTTTGCCGGCTGGGCGACCAGCCAGGCACGCAGGTCGTCGGGCTCGGCGACCGTCGCCGACAGGCCGATGGCGCGCATGCCCGGCGACAGCCGGCGCAGCGCCGCAAGACCGAGCGAGAGAAGATCGCCGCGTTTGGAGGTCACCAGCGCGTGCAACTCGTCGAGGATCAGCGTGTCCACATCGGCCAGCATCGCGCGCCCCTGCGCGTCCGACAGAAGCAGCGCGATCTGCTCCGGTGTCGTCAGCAGGATGTCGGGCGGGCGCTGCTTCTGGCGCTGGCGCTTGTGCGTCGGCGTGTCGCCGGTGCGCGTCTCGATGCGGATGTCGAGCCCCATCTCGGCGACCGGCGCCTCGAGGTTGCGGGCGATGTCGACGGCCAGCGCCTTCAGCGGCGAGACGTAGAGCGTGTGCACGCCGCGCCATCCGGCGGATCCCGGGGTCTTGGGCGGACGCTGCGAGAGCGCCACCAGGCTCGGCAGGAAGCCGGCGAGCGTCTTGCCGGCGCCGGTGGGAGCGATCAGCAGCGCCGACTTGCGGGCCTGGGCCACCTCCAGAAGCTCGAGCTGATGGGCGCGCGGACGCCAGCCGCGGCTGGCGAACCAGTCGCGAAATCGCTCGGGCAGGAGAGGGGAAGTGGCGGCGTCCATCGCCGCCACAGATAGAGCCTGACGCGGGCCGCGTCGAGATGACGGGGATGGATGGGCGTGCTCCGTTTCCTTTCGCGCGCCCGCACCCTACATTCGCGCCATGACCTGGGGTGGCGATCTCCTGACCCTGACGCCGGCGGGGCTCTATTGCCCGGCCGCCGACGTCCATATCGATCCCGTGCGCCCGGTCGCGCGGGCGCTGATCACGCATGGCCACGCCGATCATGCCCGCGCCGGCCATGGCACGGTGCTCGCCTCGGCCGAAACGCTGAAGATCATGGCCGTGCGCTACGGCGCGGACTTCGCGGGCGCGACACAGGTCGCGGCACCGGGCGAGGCGATCGCGCTCGGCGGTGTGACGGTGTCCTTTCATACGGCCGGCCATGTGCTCGGCTCCATGCAGATCCGGCTGGAACACGGCGGCACCCGCGTCGTCGTCTCCGGCGACTACAAGCGCCAGGAGGACCCGACCTGCGCGCCCTTCGAACTCGTGCCCTGCGACGTCTTCATCACCGAGGCAACCTTCGGACTGCCGGTCTTCCGTCATCCGCCGGCGCAGGAGGAGATCGCCAGGCTGACGGCGTCGCTCGCCACCTTTCCCGACCGCACGCATCTGGTCGGCGCCTATGCGCTCGGCAAGGCGCAGCGCGTCATCGCCGAATTGCGCCGCGCCGGCTACGACCGGCCGATCTACCTGCATGGCGCGCTCGACAAGCTGTGCCGGCTCTACGAGGCGGAAGGGGTGGCGCTTGGGCCCCTGGAGACGGTCGGGCGGCGCGGCAAGGACCTCGCCGGCGAGATCGTGCTGGCCCCGCCGGGCCAACTGGCCGACCGCTGGGCGCGACGCTTCGGCGATCCCGTCACGGCGCTCGCCAGCGGCTGGGTCAGGGTGCGCGCAAGGGCGCGCCAGCGCGGGGCCGAACTGCCGCTCGTGATTTCCGACCATGCCGACTGGGACGATTTGCGCGCGACCATCCGCGAGACGGGCGCGGGCGAGATCTGGGTCACGCATGGCGCCGAGGAGGCGCTGGTGCATTGGTGTCAAGGCGCGGGGCTCACGGCCCGGCCGCTCAATCTGATCGGCTATGGCGACGACGGCGAGGCCGAGGACGTCGCCTGACCATAACAGTGGCCATTGCGGTGGCCATCACGGGGGAAGGAGAGAGACGATGACGGACGAACAGGGCGCGGGGAACGCGATGAACGATGGCGTTGCCGACGACGAGGCGGTCCTCGATGCCGAGGTGCGTGAGCTCTTCGACGACTATTGCGCGGGCTTCGACGATTTCGACGCCGACGGGGTCGCGGATTGCTTCGCCTATCCCGCGGTGATCTGGCAATTCGGCAAGGGCAACGTCTTCGCCGACGACGAGGAGCTTCTGGAGAACATCGAGAAGCTGTTCGACGCCCTCGACAAGGAGGGCGTGGTGCGCTCCGAATACGAGGTGCTGTCGGCGCATGTCGGCGGGGATACCGGGCTGGTGACGCTTGCCTGGGCCCAGGTCGACGCGGCGGACGAGCCGGTTCTGGAGTTCACCTGCCACTATCACCTGCTGTTCGACGGCGACACCTGGCGGATCGCGATGATCGTCAACGAGCCCTGAGCCGGGCGGCGCACCGCATGCAGCGCTTCGCGACCCTTCTCGACCGCCTGTCCTTCGAGCCGCGCCGCACGGCGAAACTCGCGCTGATGCGCGAGCATTTCGAGACCGTGCCCGACCCGGAACGCGGGCTGGCCCTCGCCGCGCTCACCGGCGGCCTGAGCTTTCGCCATGCCAAGCCGGCGCTGCTGCGCGCGCTCGTCGCGGACCGGGTGGACGAACATCTCTTCGCGCTGTCCTACGATTTTGTCGGCGACCTGTCGGAGACGATCGCGCTGATCTGGCCCGCCCCGCAACGCATCGAGGCGGCCCCGCCGCCCGCACTCGCCGATGTGGTGGCGCGTCTTTCCGCCGCCGGGCGGGCCGAGGTGCCGGCCTTGATCGCCGGCTGGCTCGACGCGCTCGACGAGACCGGGCGCTGGGCGCTCTTGAAGCTTGTGACCGGGGGCTTGCGGGTCGGCGTGTCCGCCCGGCTCGCCAAGACGGCGGTGGCCGCGCTCGGGCCGCTCGCGCCCGACGACATCGAGGAGGTGTGGCACGGTCTGGAGCCGCCCTATGAGGACCTTTTCGCCTGGGCGCAGGGGGCGGGGCCGCGTCCCGTCTCGGTGGACCCGGTGCCCTTCCGCCCGCCGATGCTTGCCCATCCCCTCGAGCCGCGCGATCTGGAGACCCTCGACCCGGCCGAATTCGCGGCGGAGTGGAAGTGGGACGGCATCCGCGTACAGGCGGCGGCCGGACGCGAGGTTGGGCGCGAGGCCGGGCGCGAGGATGGCGGCGCGTTGCGTCGCAGGCTCTACTCGCGCACCGGCGACGACATCTCCGCCACCTTCCCCGACATTCTCGAGGCGCTCGACTTCGAGGCGGTGATCGACGGCGAACTGCTGGTGGTCACCGACGGCGAGGTGCGCTCCTTCAACGCGCTGCAGCAGCGGCTCAACCGCAAGACCGTCTCGCCGAAACTGATGGCGAGCCACCCGGCCGCGATCCGCGCCTACGATCTCCTGGCGCTCGACGGCGAGGATCTGCGCGGCCTTCCCTTTCGCGCCCGCCGGGAGCGGCTGGAGCGCTTCATCGCCCGGCTCGACACGCCGCGTCTCGACCTGTCGCCGCTGGTGCCGGCCGCCGACTGGGCGGACATCGACGCGGCACGCAACGCGCCCGAGCGCCTGCACGCCGGTCCCGATGCCCGCGCCATCGAAGGGCTAATGCTCAAACGCTGGGACGCGCCCTATGTCCCGGGCCGGCCCAAGGGGCAGTGGTTCAAGTGGAAGCGCGACCCCTTCCGCATCGACGCGGTGCTGATGTATGCGCAGCGCGGCCACGGCAAGCGCTCGTCCTTCTATTCCGATTACACCTTCGGCGTCTGGCGGATGCGGGACGGCGGCGAGGAACTGGTGCCGGTCGGCAAGGCCTATTTCGGCTTCACCGACGAGGAACTGGCCGAGATCGACCGGTTCGTGCGGGCCAACACGACGAACCGGTTCGGCCCGGTGCGCGAGGTGCGCCACGGGGCGCGGGACGGGCTGGTGCTGGAGATCGCCTTCGAGGGACTGAACCGCTCGACGCGGCACAAGTCGGGGCTTGCCATGCGCTTTCCACGCGTCGCGCGGCTGCGCTGGGACAAGCCGGCGGCGGAGGCCGACCGCATCGAAACGCTCGAGGCGCTGTTGCCGGATGACGAGCCGGCGGCGGGGCGCGCGCCGCGCCGCTGATCGGCGGCCATGCCGGCGGAGCGCTTTCCCCGCTGCGGGAGGCTCATCGGGGCTTGATCGTTCGCCCGTCCCGGCGCAGGCTGCCGCCACTTGTCGCACCCTGTCGCAATCAGAGCCGGACCGACCGTATGCAACGCGTCATCGACTATTACTACACGCATGCCTCGCCCTGGGCCTATCTCGGCCATGCCGCGCTGCTCGCCCTTGTCGAGCGACATGGCTACGCCGTGCGGTTTCGTCCGGTCTCGCTGACGACCGTCTTCGCCGAAACGGGCGGTCTTCCGCTGGCGAAGCGCCATCCGGTGCGCCAGGCCTACCGCTTCATCGAGCTGCAGCGCTGGCGCGAGCAGCGCAATCTTCCGCTCACCCTGAAGCCTGCCTATTTTCCGGTGAAGCCGGATCTCGCGGACCGGGTCGCCGTGGCGCTGGCGCTGGAGGGCGGCCCCGTCGCCGCCTATTCCGACGCGGTGTTTCGCGCGCTTTGGACGGAGGATCAGGACATCGCCGCCGCGCCCGTGCTCGCCGCGATCCTCAAGCGCCTCGATCTCGATGCCGAGGCGGTGCTGGCGCAGGCGGGCGAAAAGCCGGTCGTGGAACGCTACATGGAGAACCAGAGCGATGCGATCGCCGGCGGCGTGTTCGGCTCGCCGAGCTACGTGCTGAACGGCGAGGTCTTCTGGGGCCAGGACCGGCTCGAGTTGCTGGATGCCGCGCTGGCGAGCGGGCGCGGGCCCTTCACCGTACCCTGAGCGCGGCTTGCCGTCGTGCTTCCGCCATCATCGTCGGGCGATAGTGGGAGCGCGGATGGGATGCGCCGGGATGCGGGCGCGACTCCGCCCGCCGAAAAGGATTCTGACATGCGCGGAAACACCATGCGCACAGCGGCCGGAACGGCGAAGATCGCCGTCGCCCTGGCCCTCGCCGCCGGCCTTCTGGGGCTTGCGGAGCCAGGCGCCGCCGTCGCCCAGACGGAAGATCCGCAGACGGAAGACCGCCCCGAGGTCGATGCCGACCGCTATCTGCTCGCCCCGGCGGGCGAGGTCTATCTGCGCCTCGACCGGGAAAGCGGACGGGTCGCGGAATGCCGCAAGCGCGGGCAGTCGTGGCGCTGCGTGCCGGTGCCCGACGCGCAGAGGGCGATGGAGGGCGAGATCGCCCGCCTGAGCGACGAACTGGCGCGGCTGGAGCGGGAAAACGCACGCCTGAACGCGCGTCTCGTCGCGCGGGACGGGGACGGGACGGGCGAGGGTGACAGCACACCCGGAGCGACCCCGAAGGCGTCCCCCGATCCGACGCCGCGCGCCGAGGGCGAGCCGCGCTTCACGCCGGACGAGGAAGCCGAACTCGACAAGGCGCTCGACTTCACCGAACGCGCCATGCGCCGCTTCTTCGGAATGATGAAGACGCTGCGGGAAGACTACGAAACCCTCGGCGAATAGACCGCCGGCGGGGCGGCGCGACCGGCCCGCCCGGCTGTTGGTCTCTCTGACGTCAGCTCTTGAGCGCGCCGTTGAGGATCGCGGCGCGCACGTCGTCGTCCAGCGGGATCGCCTTGCGCGTCTTCAGGTCCATCGTCAGCGCCATCACGTCGCACACGGCCGCCAGGCGGTGCGTGCGCGCCTCGAACAGATGGTGGCGGAAGGAAAACGTCTTGCCGCCCGCGCCGGTGAGCCCGCTCATCGTCACCACCGGATCGCCCGGCTTCAGCGGCCCGTGCCACACCAGCTTCATCTCCACCGCCACCCGGCCGAGCCCGCGTTCGGTCAGCCAGGCATCGCCCATCGGCGTGGTGTTCCACACATGCGGGGCCGCTTCGGTGAAACACATCAGCGCGAAGGCGTCGTCGGCCCGCCCGTCCGCACCGGTGTGGCGGGGCAGCACGGTGGCGCGGTGCACGACGCGGGCGCCGGCCTTCTCGATCTGCTGCGCGGTGACGACGCCGTTGCCGTTGGAGCTGGCGGCGAAGCTGCGCGGCTGCGCCGGATCGGGCATCGGCGCGCTGACGGTCTGGAAGCGGCGGCGCAACTCCTTGGCGACGGCGGTCGCGGGCGCGTATCCGTCCGTCGCGGTCGCGGCCAGCGCGTCGTCGGCGGCGCGGCGCAGCTCATGCACGACGGTGAGCATATAGGGGCCGTCGAAGGCGACATGCGAGCGCATCACCAGCGTGTCGCCGGAGTAGAGCTCCTCGTGATAGCGGATGTGGCGCGCCCGCCGTGCCCCGGCGAGCGCGTCGCTCAGCCCGCTCATCAGGCGGAACTGCCGGTCGGCCTCGTCGAAGCGGGCCAGATAGAACTGCACGTTCAGGTGATCGTTTTCGTCGCATTCCCAGCAATTGACAAAGGAAAAGACTGTTTCAATGGCGGCCATTTTCGGCTCTCCGGTGTGTCGACGGGGCTTTTTGGGGGGGCGTACCGGACGGCGTCAGGCGAGGGTACGGGTCAGGAAGGCATCGATCGCGGCATTGCTCGCCCGGGCGATCTCAAGGGGGAAATGCTGAAAGAGGTGGCAGCCTTCGGGCACCACGACAAGCTCGGCCGGGCATCCGGCCGCCCGCCAGCGCGCGGCCATGAACAAGGTGTCGTCGAGAAGCGGATCGGCGTCGCCCACCACGAAATGCGCGGGCGGCATGCCGGCGAGATCGGCCAGCAGCGGCGACACGTCCGGATCGGCCGGGTCGGTGCCATGCGCCAGGTAGTGGCGCACGAACTGGTCGATGTCGCGGGAATTCAGGACGAGCTTGCGGGGGCCCCAGTTGCGGGCGCTCGGCGTCAGCCGCAGATCGAAGCAGCCGCACACGAGGACGGCCGCCGCGAAGGCGTCGGCCGCGCCGTGCCGGTCGCGCAGGCGCAGCAGCGTCGTCGCGGCAAGATTGGCGCCGGCGCTCTCTCCGCCGATGGCGAAGCGGGTACCGCCGAAGGCGCGCGCGCCCTCCCGAAACAGCCACAGCGCGGCCGTCTCGCAATCGTCCGGGCCTTGCGGATAGGGATGTTCGGGCGCGAGCCGATACGCCACGGAGACCACCGCGAGCCCGGTGCGCTCGGCGATCTCGGCCAGCCGCGGATCCTGTTCGTCGGCCGCCCCGAGCGTCCAGCCGCCGCCGTGGAAATGCAGATAAGCGCCGCGCGGCTCCCGCGTTGTCGGGCGCAGGACGCGCAAGGGAACCGGCCCGTGCGGTCCTTCGATGCTCAGGGTTTGCGCGTCGGGCGATTTCGGCGGCTGCGGAAAGGGGCCGAGCCCCTCGGCCCGCCGCTCGCGGATCACCGCCGGCGGATAGGACCATTGATCGGGCAGCATCGACAGCCGCCGCGTCAGATCCTCGTTGAATGCGCGCGCCTCGGCCAAAGCCGCCGCGTCGCAGTCCAGTCCTCCACCCGATCCAGCCATTTCAGGCGACCGCCCCCGTCTTCGCCGCTTCGGAAATAATCCTTTGCGCTCAGGCTAATGGCTGGGTCAATTTCTGCCAAGTCCCGTCACGCTTGCGTCTGACCTGCGCGATTCGCATAGTTGGCGATCAGGAGGAGAACCGCGACCATGACACACCCCATCCGCAGCGGCCCGGCCGAGGCCTGGACCTTCGAGGACGACGGGCTGGACCTGCGCCAGCGCATGGGACGTCTGGTGGTGACCACGCGGGGGCAGGGCTTCTACGGCATCGGCCGCCGCCTCGACGCCTGGCTTAGCGAGCAGACGGCCCGCGACGGGGAGATGTCGGTGTTTCTGCGCCATACCTCCGCCTCCCTCACGATCCAGGAAAACGCCGACCCGGACGTGCAGGCGGACCTGATCGACGCGCTCGACGATCTGGCGCCGCAGGATGCCGACTGGCGTCATGTGTCGGAAGGGCCGGACGACATGCCGGCGCATGTGAAGACGATGCTCACCGGCGTGAGCCTGCAGATCCCTGTGGTTGCCGGCAAGCTGGATCTCGGCACCTGGCAGGAGGTCTATGTGGTCGAGCACCGGCTGGAGGCCCATCAGCGCAGCCTGACGCTGCGCTATCTGGGCACGTGATCGCGGGCGAGCCGCGCCGGAAGGCGGCTAGCGCAGATGCGCGAAGCGGCGCCCGGCGGCGACCAGTTCCGCCGCGATCCCCGGTTCGCTGGCCGCATGACCCGCGTCCTCGACGACCCTGAGGTCCGCCTGCGGCCAGGCCTCCGCCAGATCGTAGGCGTTCTTCATCGGCGTCACCACGTCGTGCCGGCCATGCACGATCACCCCTGGAATATCGCGAATGCGGTCGATGTCGCGCAGCAACTGGTCGTCATGGGGCAGGAAGCCGCCGTTGATGAAGTAATGCGCCTCGATGCGCGCGAAGGCATGCGCGTAGCGCGGATCGTGAAAGGCCGCCTCGCGCTCGGGATCGCGCAGCACGGAGAGCGTCGCGCCTTCCCACAGCGCCCAGCGCTGGGCGGCGGAAACCTGGATCGCCTCGTCCGGACAGGTCAGCCGCCGATGATAGGCGGCGATCAGATCGCCGCGCTCGTCCTCGGGGATGAAGTCGCGATAGGGCGCGAAGAGGTCCGGATAGAGCCAGCTCGCGCCCTCCTGATAGAACCAGGCGAGTTCGGCGCGGCGCATCAGGAAGATGCCGCGCAGCACCAGTGCCGTCACGCGGTCGGGATGCGTCTGGGCATAGGCGAGCGCCAGCGTGGAGCCCCAGGAGCCGCCGAAGACCTGCCAGCGCGCGATGCCGAGATGGGTCCGCAGCCGCTCGATGTCGGCGACCAGATCCCAGGTGGTGTTGTCGCGCAGTTCCGCATGCGGGGTCGAGCGCCCGCAGCCGCGTTGGTCGAACAGGACGATGCGATAGACACTGGGGTCGTGAAAGCGGCGCATGATCGGCGTCGTGCCGCCGCCCGGTCCGCCGTGCAGCATGACGACCGGGACCCCGTCCGGGTTGCCGCATTGCTCGTAGTGGAGCGTGTGCAGATCGCTGACGGGGAGAAGGCCGGCGTCAAAAGGGGCGAGCACGGGATAAAGCGGCGCGGACATGCGGGGCGGTCCTCAGGGTTGGGGCAGGGCGATGCGGATCGCTCCCTAGCGTAGCAGGAGCACGGCGGCCATGCCGGCGGCCGGAAGCGAGAGCGCCGCGGTGGCGGCAAGCCAGACGAACCAGGCGGCGGGCGTCGTGTCGCGCGCGCCCGTCATCCGCTCCACGAGGGCGGCCGGCACGCCGGCAAGCACCACGGTGACGCCGGCGCCGAGCAGATAGGCCAGAAAGGCGACGAGCCCCGGCGACGACACGAGCAGCCCCGGCGCCAGCAGGATGACGCCGGCGCTCGTTTGCGGCAGCAGCCAGGGATTGAACACGCCGTTGAGCAGCGCCAGGGCGGCGATGGCGAGGGGGATGCCGGAGCGGGTCATGCGCCGGCTCCGGTGCCGGGGGCCGACAGCCAGCCGCTCGCGGCAAAGCCCACGGCGAGCCCCAGCCGGGCGAGGATCAGCCACACCGCCGCGAAGAGCAGCAGCAGGGCGTGCGGCACCGCCTGAGGGGTGACGACGCGCACCGGCGCCACGACCGGATCGGTCAGCCGCACGAAGGCGCGATGGATGAAATTGCCGCTGTCGGGCCCCAGCAGGAGGGTGAGCGCCAGCCGTCCGAGCAGCGTGTACAGGAGAGCCGCGAGCGCCAGGTTGGTCAGGTGATAGGCCCACAGCGCCATCGCGGTTCGAACCTCGCGTCTCGTTGAATCCGGGGCGCGGCGGGCCTCAGGAAGCGCCGTCGCGCAGGACCGGCTCTCCGGCGGGCTTGCGGATGTCGTCGATCAGCGCCTGCACCTCGCGCGAGGGCGCGGGCGTCACGAGACTGACCAGCACGGTGACCGCGAAGCCGAGCGGCAGGCCGAAGACGGCGGCGGAGATGTTCTTCACGCCGAACCATTCCGCCATGCCGCCGTATTGCGTCATGGCGAGATAGTAGAGCGTCAGCCCGAAGCCGGCGAGCATGCCGGCAATGGCGCCGGCCGCCGTGCAGCGCCGCCACCAGATGCCGAGCACCAGCGCCGGGAAGAAGCCCGCGGCGGCCAGCGAGAAGGCCCAGGCGACCACCGACAGGATGTCGGAGGGCCGCGTCGAGGCGACATAGGCGGCGAGCACCGCCATGCCGATCAGCAGCACCCGGGCGACCACAAGCCGGCGGCTCGCCGGCGCGCGCCGGTCGACCATGCGGTAGTAGACGTCGTGGCTGAGCGCATTGGCGATGGCGAGCAGCAGCCCGTCGGCGGTCGACATGGAGGCGGCGAGCCCGCCGGCGGCGACGAGACCGGCGATCACATAGGGCAGACCGGCGATCTCCGGCGTGGCGATGACGATCACGTCGCGGTCGATCGCGAGATCCGGAAGCCGCAGCACGCCCTCGTTGCCGGGCACCGCCGCGCAGGCCGCCTGCACCGCGTCCACCGACGCAGCGTTGGCGCCGCAGATGTCGATCAGCCCGAGCTTGCCGTAGGTGTAGATCCACTGCGGCAGCGCCTCGAGCCCGGCGCCGATCACGTTTTGATAGACCTCCAGCTTGGCGAAGGCGGCATAGGCCGGCGCGGTGACATAAAGCAGGAAGATGAAGGCCAGCGACCAGGCGACCGAGCGGCGCGCGTCGCGCACCGTGGTCGTGGTGAAATAGCGCATCAGGATGTGCGGCAGCGAGGCCGTGCCGATCATCAGGCAGGCGATCAGCGCGAAGAAGTTGAACGGATCGAGCGAGGTGAAGGGCTCCAGATGGGGTGTCAGCGTCTCCGCCGTGGCGAGCCCGCTCGCCAGCATCTGCTGTTCCAGAACCGTGATCTGCTGCAGGACAGTGCCATAGGCGAGCTGCGCGACGGGAAAGCCCGTCTGCTGCGCCGAGAGGATCGCGACGGGCAGCATGTAGGCGACGATCAGCACGATATATTGGGCGACCTGCGTCCAGGTGACGGCGCGCATGCCGCCGAGCATGGAGCACAGGAGGATGCCCGCGAGCCCGACATAGACGGCGACCTCGAAGGAGATGCCGAGGAACCGCGAGGCGATCAGCCCGGTCGAATAGATCTGCGCCACCACATAGGTGAAGGAACAGGCGAGCAGCACCAGGATGCCGATCAGCCGGGCGAGATTGCCGCCGAAACGGGCCGCCAGGAAATCCGGCACCGTGTAGGCGCCGAACTTGCGCAGGTAGGGGGCGACGAGCACCGCCACCAGCACATAGCCGCCGGTCCAGCCGACGACATAGGCGAGCCCGTCGTAGCCGAGCGCGTAGAGCGTGCCGGCCATGCCGACGAAGGAGGCGCCGCTCATCCAGTCGGCGGCCGTGGCCATGCCGTTGTAGACCGCCGGCACGCGCCGCCCGGCGACGTAATATTCCGAAACGCGCACGGTGCGCGTGACGATGCCGATGGCGGCATAGACGCCGAGCGTGCACAGCACGAAGAGATAGCCGATCACCTGATCCGGCACGCCGAGCTGTTCCAGGATCGCCAGCACCACGACGAAGGCGGCAAAGCCGCCCGCATAGGTGCCGTAGATCCGCCCGAGATTGTCGAGAAAGGCGTCGTCGGGTCCCGGCAGGCTCATGGGACGATCTCCTCACGCTGCGATTCGGGCTCCGAGAGACCGGCGTCGCGGTCGATCCGCTCCTGTCGGGCGCAAAACCAGAAGACCAGCACGACGAAGACGATCAGCGAGCCTTGCGCGGCCATCCAGAAGCCGAGCGGGAAATCCGCGACGACGATGGTGTTGAGCGCGTCGACGAAGCCGTGGATCGCGAAGCCGAACACGAACCAGATCGCAAGGGCGACCAGGACCAGGCGCACCGTGCGCCGCCACCAGATCCGTGGGTCCGGCATGGGCCGACCCAGCGGACGTGAGCCGGACGGCCCCGCCGCGGACGGTCGCGTTCCGGCCGGGTCTGTTCCCGATTGGTGGGGCCCCGATTGGCGTGGCCCCGATGGGTCTCTCCCCGATGGGTCTGTCATGGTGTCCTCTCCCCCCGGACGGTCCGTGCACCCGGCGCCGCATCGCGCCCCTCTACGGTCGCGTAGCATGGCATGGCGTGTGTTTCGATGGGTATAGGACTACGACTTTCGGGAAAACGATATCTGTGAGACTACGAGGAACACGGATGTGCCGTCGTGCCCGTATCGGCGGGTTGATGCGCGACCGGGCCGCGTGAATAATGCGGCAAAGGGGGGCGCACCCGGAACGGGGCGGCGGGCGATCGAGGCAACGCCCGCACGGGCTGCGTCCTTCGAGGAAACAACAGGGGCGTGCGCCAGACCCCTTGCCCGCGCGAAGCGGGCGGGGACGGGGGCGAGGCGATGCGATCCGCAACGCCGGCGAAAAAGCCGGTGCGCAGGGAGGGCGAGAGCGTGTCGGAGACCGCCGATTTTCATTTCGTGATTGCGGACGACCATCCTTTGTTTCGCGGCGCCATGCGCCAGACCCTCGAGACGGTCTATCCCGGCTCGACCATTTCCGAAGTCGGCACGCTGGAGGACGCGGCCGCCGATCTCGATGCCCACGACGAGGTCGACCTTCTTCTGCTCGATCTTTCGATGCCCGGCATGCGTGGCTTCTCCGGCCTGATGTACCTCCGGGCGCAGTATCAGGGCGTGCCGGTGGTGATCGTGTCGGCGACCGAGGATGCGGTGACGATCCGCCGCTGCATGGATCTCGGCGCCTCCGGCTTCATCCCCAAGTCGCTCGGCATCGACGTCATCCGCGACGCGGTGACCTGCGTGATGCGCGGCGACACCTGGATCCCGCCGGACGTCGACATGGCGGGGGAAAGCGACGAGGTGAGCGAGATGGTTCAGCGCCTCGCGAGCCTCACGCCGCAGCAGGTGCGCGTGCTGATGATGCTGTCGGAGGGCCTGCTCAACAAGCAGATCGCCTACGAGCTCAGTGTTTCGGAAGCGACCGTCAAGGCGCATGTCTCCGCGATCCTGCAGAAGCTCGGCGTCGAAAGCCGCACGCAGGCCGTCATCGCCGCCGCGAAGATCGAGCAGGGGCAGTGGCAGTCGGCGGTTCCCTCCTGAGTGGCCCGCCGCCGCGATGACGCCCGGATTTATCGCGTGACCCGGGCCTCGGGCACCGGATAGCCGACGCCGTCGCGCGCGCCGAAACTGCCCTGGTGGCAGTCGCTGCAGGCGGTGATGACGTTCATGGTCATTGGCGCGCCGGCCGGCGTGACCGCCATGTAGTACCAGTCGCCGGTCTCGGGCGAGGTGCCGGCGGTCACCTTCTGCATCAGGAACAGCGGACCGTTCTGCACCTGGCCCTCGTCGTTGACGGCAAAGGATTCCATGGCCATCACCGTGCCCTCGGGCATGGTGACGCCGGCCTCCTGATAGCGCAGGTAGGTCTCCGCCCCGATGGCGTTCACATAAGTCATCAGGAAGCGGGTGCCATGGACTCCGGGGGCGGCCGGAAAGGCGCTGACGGCTGTCCAAGAGCGGTAATCGTCGACGAATTCCGCCGGGATCCAGCGCTTGTCCCCCGCGCGATAGCCGGCATGCAGGTCCTCGGCCAGACAGGCGTAGAGCGCCGAGGCGTCGGCCGGTGTCAGCGCGTGACCCGCCTTGTCCGCCACGCAGGCGGCCTGCGTTTTCTCACGCGCCACCTCTTCCGCCGTCTCATGCGCGATCGCATGGGAAAACGCGGTCAAGGCGGCAACGGCAAGCACCGCCGTCCAGCAGGCGGCCCCGGTTCTCACTCCGGTTCTGGCTCCTGCTCTGGCCCCGATTCTGGCCCCCGCTCTGGCCCCGATTCTGGCCATGTCCTACTCCCTGTGATGCGCGGACCGCGCCGTGGCTGGCGCGGTCTCGACGCGGGCAAGGTCAGTCATGCCGGCGCGCTCGACAAGTCAAGCCTTTACACGACGGCGCACGAACCCTTGATGCGGTGTGGGTCCGAGGCGGGGTGGCGTCACGCGACGCTTGAGGCCGGCCGGGAACCCGCCGTTACTCGGCGGCCGTGGCGACGCTCACGAGCCGCGACAGATGCGCCCGGAGCGCGGCCGGCTTGACCGGCTTGTTGAGCATGTCGATGGATTTCTCCGCCGCCTCCGCGCGCACCGCGCGGGTGCGGTCGGCGGTGATGAGAAGCGCCGGCGTCTCGGCGCCGAACTGCCAGCGCA
The DNA here is from genome assembly GCF_040110915.1 of Stappia sp. Classification (NCBI taxonomy): domain Bacteria; kingdom Pseudomonadati; phylum Pseudomonadota; class Alphaproteobacteria; order Hyphomicrobiales; family Stappiaceae; genus Stappia; species Stappia sp. The sequence goes on from NZ_CP157793.1 coordinate 605,397, forward strand.
GCTGCACCACCGCCTCCACGCCGGTGCCCTCGTCGAGGTGATAATCGACGATCAGGATGTCGGGCGGCGCGCCGGCCTCCCCGGCCTTGCGGGCCGCCTCGCGCGGATCGTGCGCGGTCGTCACCCGGCAGCCCCAGCCCTCCAGCAGCACGCGCATGCCGTCGAGGATCTGGGGCTCGTTGTCGATGGCGAGCACGTGCAGACCGTCGAGCGCGGCGGTGGCGGGCGCGGGCGCGGGCGCGTCCTGCGTGGCCGGAACGGCGGCCGCCAGCGGCAGCGTCAGCGAGAAGCGCGCGCCGTGACCCGCCGTCGAGCGGAGCTTCACGGGATGGTTCAGCACCCTTGCGATACGCTCCACGATGGACAGGCCGAGCCCCAGGCCGCGCGCTTCGCGGGCGCCGTCGTCGAGGCGGTGGAACTCCATGAAGATCAGCTTCTGCTTCGATTCCGGGATGCCGATGCCGGTGTCGAGCACCTCCACGACCACCGTTTCGCCACGCTTGCGCGCGCCGACCAGGACCTTGCCGGTGCGCGTGTATTTGATCGCGTTGGAAACGAGGTTCTGCAGCAGGCGGCGCAGCAGCCGCCGGTCGGAGCGCACGCTCAGTCCGCTCGGCAGGATGCGCAGGTCGAGATCCTTCTCCTGCGCGATCGGGCCGAACTCGTTGCGCAGCGGATTGAGGATCTCGTCGATGCGGAAGATGGTGATCTCCGGCTTCAATGCGCCGGTGTCGAGGCGGGAGATGTCGAGCACCGCGCCGATGATTTCCTCCACCGATTCCAGCGACGAGCCGACGTTCTGCACCAGATGGCGCAATTCGCCGTCGGAAAAGCGCTCTGTCAGGCTGGAGGCGTAGAGCCGGGCGGCGTTCAAAGGTTGCAGGATGTCGTGGCCGGCGGCGGCGAGAAAGCGGGTCTTGCCGAGATTGGCGTCATCGGCCACCTGCTTGGCGCGCTGCAGTTCCTCGTTGACGTGGGTGAGTTCCAACGTGCGCTCGCGCACCCGCCGTTCCAGCGTCTCGTTGGCCCGTGCCAGCGCTTCCTCGGCCAAGACCCGTTCGGTGATGTCGGTGTAGGTGGTGACGATGCCGCCATCCGGCATCGGGTTGGTGCGCACCTCCAGCACCGTCTCGGTGGTCGCGATGTGCTCCTGAAAGGTCTCGTGGCGCACGGCGAGCTTGTCGATCCGGTCGCCGACGATGACCTCGACCGGATCGTCGCCGAAGGCGCCGCGCTTGGCGTTGTAGCGCAGGATCGCGTCGAGCGGCGTGCCGACCTGTCCGTATTCCGCCGGCAGGCCGAGCAACTCGCGGAACTGCCGGTTCCAGCAGATCAGCCGCAGGTCGCGGTCGTAGACGGCGATGCCCTGGCGCACCTGGTCGAGCGCGGTCTGCAGCAGGTCGCGGTTGTACTGGATGGCGACGGTCGCATCGTCCAGCAGCTTCATCGCGCCCTTGCCGCTGGGGTCGCGCCGCTTGACCAGCAGCGACAGCACCAGCCGGGAGGAGGCGGCGCCGATGGCGCTGGCCAGCAACTGCTCGGAAAACCGCAGGATCTGCGCGTCCGCCGGCGCGGAGAAATCGGCGTCGGCATCGCGCCCGCGTTCGCGGGCGAAGCGGTGGAACGAGCGCTGCGTGCGTTCCTCGCCGAGATAGCGCGCGATGGTCGCCTGCAGGTCGCCGACCGTCACCGAGGTCCGCCACAGCCGCAGCCCCGGTGCCGGAGACAGCTCGGAGGGCACGAAGATGTTGGCCTGCAGCCGCTCCAACGGTTCGGGCGGGCGGGCGAGCGACACCAGCACATAGGCGGCGAGATTGACCGACAGGCTCCAGAAGACGCCGTGGGTGAGCGGGTCGAAGCTGAGGGAGAAGAGCGCCTGGGGTTTCAGGAGCCACAGGCCGAAGGGCCCGTTCTCGATGACGGCGTCGGAGATCAGCCCCGACTGGGCGAAGGTCGGCAACAGCAGCGTGTAGACCCAGATGGCGAAGCCGGCGGTCATGCCGGCGATCGCCCCGCGCGCCGTCGCCCGGCGCCAGATCAGCCCGCCGAAGAAGGCCGGCGCGAACTGGGCGATGGCGGCGAAGGACAGAAGGCCGATGGAGGTCAGCGCCGCCGTGTCGCCGGCCGCGCGGAAATAGGCATAGGCGAGCAGCAGCGTGACGAAGATCGCGACCCGTCGGATCAGCAGCAGGATCCGGCTCATGTCCTCGCCGGACGAGGAGATGATCGCATCCTCCGAGGAGCGGCGCAGCACCAGCGGCATCACCAGGTCGTTGGAAATCATGATGGCGAGCGCCACGGTCGCCACGATCACCATGGCGGTGGCCGCCGACAGGCCGCCGATGAAGGCGAAGAGCGCCAGCCACGGGTGATCGGCGGCGATGGGCAGCGCCAGCACATAGGTGTCGGGATTGGTGGAGGCCGGCAGCATCATCATGCCGGCGACCGCGATGGGCACGACGAAGAGGTTGATCGCCACCAGATACAGCGGGAAGAACCAGGTGGCGCGCTTCAGTTCGGCGCCGGAGTTGTTTTCCGTGACCGTCACGTGGAACTGGCGCGGCAGCAGGATCACCGCGAAGAAGGACAGCAACGTCATCACGATCCAGTTGCCACCCGATTGCTGGCCCGACATGGCCTCGGAGACCCGCGGATCGCTCGCCATCGCCGTGAAGAGCTCGCCGGGCCCGTCGTACAGACCGTAGGTGACCCAGACGCCGACGGCGAGAAAGGCGAAGAGCTTGACCACCGCTTCCGCCGCGATGGCCAGCATCAGGCCTTCCTGGTGCTCGGTGGCGTCGATGTGGCGTGTGCCGAACAGCCAGGCGAACACGGCCATGCCGACCGCGATGAGCAGGGTGATGTCGCTGAAGATCGGCAGGTTCGGCCCGCCGTTCTGCACGTCGAGCCGGGCGATCATCGTCGTCACCGACATCGACACTGCCTTCAGCTGCAGCGCGATGTAGGGAATGATGCCGATCACCGCGATGATCGCGACGACGGCGGCGACCGACTGGCTCTTGCCGTAGCGCGCGCCGATGAAGTCGGCGATCGAGGTGATGCGCTCGCTCTTGGCGAGCCGCACGATCCGCCGCAGCATCGGGTAGCAGGCGGCGAAGACGAGCACCGGACCGATGTAGATCGTCAGGAATTCCAGCCCGTTGCGCGTCGCGGTGCCGACGGAGCCGAAAAATGTCCAGGAGGTGCAATAGACGGAGAGCGAGAGGGCATAGATCAGCGGGCGCCCGCGCCCCGGCTCCATCGTGCGCGCCTTGCGGTCGCCGTAGCTGGCGATGGCGAACAGAAGCAGCACGTAGCCGAGCGCCGAAACGACGACGACCCATCCCTCCAGCATGGCGCTTCCTCGCGGTTCTTGCCTCCCGGTCGCGATCCGAGCACAGTTGCCCGATCCTGTCCATCATGCGAAGGACGGGCATGCGGGGAAACGCCGGCCGGGACAGGTCGGGGCCTGTGCGAGGCCGGCACGCGGCACGAGGTTCGGGGAAAAGTGCTGTTCGGATTGGGAAAGCTGCTGCGCGGTCGACCGGGCCGCACCGTCGCCGACGCGCCCGCGCTGGCCGGTGTCCTGGCGACCCGCTCCCGCATCCTCGCCGAACGCGCGATCACCGAATACACCCGCATGCGCGTCGGCCCCTCCTGGCCCCGGCTCTTCGCCGAGGCCGCCTTCCAGGAGGCGCTCGGCTGTGCCTGCCGCAGCGCCGCGCCGCTGGCGCTGGTGTGGGTGGTGCGCGTCGCCCGCCTCGCCCCGGCGGAGATCGCCGGCGCGGGCCCCGTCGCCCATCAGGACGCCTGGGACAGGGTGGTGGCGTCGGCCGCCGCCCGCGCGGCCCGCGACCTTGCGCCCGGTGCGCACGACGAGGCGGCGGGAACGCACGGCGGACAGGCCGTCGGACAGGCCACCGGACGGGCCGCCGGTCTGCTGGAGGACGCCTTCGCCCGCCCGCCCGCCGGGCTGAGCGAGGCGGTCACGCCCTGCGAGGCGGCGTGTTTCGCGCTGATGCTGCCGCTCGACCGGGCGTTTACCGACGACGACCGCGAGACCATCCGCAACACGCTGCGGCTGCTGCTCGCCGAGGTGCATGAGGACTTCGCCCGGCATCTCGACATGGGCGCCCTGATCGAGGCCGGTCGGCGGGCGTGAGCCGCGTCTCCTGCCGCCGTGCGCCGGTTTCCCGATGCAAAGCCCGCGATCCGCGATTCCGGCGCCCGAAAAGCCATGCTAAGGGAGCGGCGTGCACATCTCCCCATCTTCGCGCGCATCGCCGCGCCTCCTTCAGGGTCTTCAGGCATGCTTCAGGAATTCAAGAAATTTGCCGTCAAGGGCAATATGGTCGACATGGCCGTCGGCATCGTCATCGGCGCCGCCTTCACCGCCATCGTCTCCTCGCTGGTCGACGATCTCATCATGCCGCCGCTCGGTCTGCTGCTGGGTGGGGTCGACTTCTCCGATCTCTTCCTGGTGCTCAAGGCCGGCGATCCGGCCGGCCCGTATCCGACCGTCGCCGCGGCGCAGGAAGCCGGTGCGGTCACCTGGAACGTCGGGCTTTTCGCCAATGCGGTGCTGAAGTTCCTGATCGTCGCCGTCGCGCTGTTCATGGTGGTGAAGGGCGTCAACCGGCTGCGCACCAGGGAAGAGGCCGCCCCGGCAGCGCCTCCGGCACCGACGCGCGACCAGGAGCTTCTGGAGGAAATCCGCGATCTTCTGAAAACGCGCTGAGCCGTCGCGCCGCGCGCTTCCGTTATCTCTGGCAGGACATAATCCGCATGACCGAGCTTCTGGACAGCCTTCGGGCCGAGGCGCGCGCGGCGCCGGAAAGCGGCATCGTCGAGGTGGTGACCTTCGGCCGCGACCATCCCGATCTCGTGCCGCTGTGGGTGGGCGAGGGCGATCTGCCCACCCCGGATTTCATCAAGCGGGCGGCCGAGGCCTCGCTGGCGCGCGGCGAGACCTTCTACACCTATCAGCGCGGCATCCCGCCCCTGCGCGAGGCGCTGGCCGCCTACACCCATGCCCAGTTCGGCAAGGACTGGGGGGCGGAGCGCCACTTCGTCACCGGCTCCGGCATGCAGGCGATCCAGATCGCGATCGATCTGGTCGCGGGCGCCGGCGACGAGATCGTCTACCCCGCGCCGGCCTGGCCGAATTTCGCCGCGGCCGCCGAAATCGGCGGGGCGCGGGCCGTCGCCGTGCCGCTCGACTTCGCCGAGGACGGCTGGCGGCTCGACCCCGAGCGCCTGCTCGCCGCCGTGACCCCGCGCACCCGCGCCATCTATCTCAACTCGCCGTCGAACCCGACCGGTTTTGTCGCCGACCGCGACACGCTGGCAGCCCTGCTCGAGGCGGCGCGGGCGCGGGGCATGTGGATCATCGCCGACGAGGTCTACAGCCGGTTCGTCTATGACGGCACGGCGCGCGCGCCCTCCTTCGTCGACGTCGCCGAGCCCGACGACCGGGTGCTCTACGTCAACACCTTCTCCAAGAACTGGGCGATGACGGGCTGGCGCGTCGGCTGGCTGTCCGCCCCGCCCGAACTGGCGCAGGCTGTGGAAAATCTGATCCAGTATTCGACCTCGGGTGTTGCGGAATTCCTCCAGCACGCGGCGCTCGCCGCGCTGCGCGACGGCGAGCCGTTTCTCGCCGAGCAGCAGGCGCGGGCGGCGCGCGGGCTCGCCATCGTGCGCGCCGCGCTGGATAGCGACGCGCGCTTCCGTTACGCAGCGCCGAGCGGGGCTTTCTATGCGTTTTTCCGCGTCGACGGCCATCCCGATTGCCGAGCGCTCGCCAAGCGGCTGGTCTCCGAAGCCGGTGTCGGTCTGGCGCCGGGGTCTGCATTCGGCGCGGCCGGCGCGGGCTTCCTGCGGCTGTGTTTCGCCCGCGGCGAGGCGGATTTGACGCGGGCCGCCGAACGTCTGTCGCGCTGGATACGCGTTGACGGGCTTGTCTAGGATGCGTTACGGATTTCTGCGTAAGGGTTTGTGATGATTGCCCGCCGGGCGCGGGACGAGGCAGGACACGGGGGCAGGCCGAGCAAGGGATGCGCGACGACCATACCCGCAGCATGGCGGTCCCGCCGAGCGTTTCGGAAGCGCGGCTGGTCAGCGTCCTGGGGACCGCGGTGGATGGCATCGTGGTGATGGACGATCACGGACGCATCATTCTCTTCAACAAGGCTTGCGAAAAGCTCTTCGGGTACAGCGCCGACGAGGTGCGTGGCCGCAATGTGAAGATGCTGATGCCGCGCGATTACGCGGACGCGCATGACGGCTACCTGTCGCATTATCTGGAGACCGGCGAGAAGCGCATCATCGGCATCGGGCGCGAGGTGCGCGGTCGTCATCGCGACGGGACCGAGTTTCCCATCGAGCTGTCCGTGGGCGAGGCGGCGACGCCCGAGGGGCGCCAGTTCATCGGGATCATGCGTGACATCCGCTCGCGCAAGGCGGTCGAACGCCGGCTGGCGGAGGCGCAGGCGCAGCTCGTCAGCATCACCCGCATCAGCGCGCTGGACGAGATGGGCGCGGCCATCGCCCATGAGCTCAATCAGCCGCTGACCGCGATCATGCTGTATCTGCAGGCCGCCAGGCGCAAGGTCGCGGCGGGAGACGCGCCGGACGACAAGCTTGTCGAGATCGTCGACAAGGGCGTCAAGGAAGCCGAGCGCGCCAGCCAGATCATCCAGCGCATGCGCCAGTTCGTGGAAAAGCGCGAGCCGGAACGCCGCTGCGTGTCGGTTGCGGCGCTGATCGAGGAGTGCCTCGATCTGGTCCGGCTCGGCGATGCCTGCGACGGGGTCGACATCGCCGCCGAGCTCGATCCGGCCCTGCCGGAGATCAACGCCGACCCGGTGCAGATCCAGCAGGTGCTGGTCAATCTGGCGCGCAACGCGGTCGAGGCGGTGCGCAAGGTCGAGCGCAAGCGGGTGCGCATCGCCGCGCGGCTTGCCGGCGCCGACGTGGAGATCCGCGTGTCCGATTCGGGCGGCGGGGTGCCGGCCGAGGTGGTGCCGTCGCTGTTCAAGGCGTTTTCGGGATCCAAGCGTCGCGGCCTCGGTCTCGGGCTTACGATCTCCCGGTCGATCGCCCAGAATCACGGCGGCGACCTGTCGGTGGAGCCGATGGGCGCGGGCGACGGAGCGACCTTCGTCCTGCGCCTGCCCGTGGATCCGCCCTGCGACATGCCCGCGGACCGGCCGGCGCCGGACGCGGATCCGGACGAGACGACCCTGACGAAAGGACCGAAGCCATGAGCGCGAACGCGCAGGTGATCCATATTGTCGATGACGATCCCGCGATCCGCGACGCCCTGTCGGTCGTCTTCGACATGGAAGGCTTCGGCGTCGACACCTTCGAGACGGGCGACGCGTTTCTCGGGGCCGTCGGCACGACGGCACCGGACTGCGTGATTCTCGATGTTCACATGCCCGGACAGTCGGGCATCGAGATCCTGCGCCGGCTGCACAAGGACGGCTTCCAGGCTCCGGTCTTCGTGATCTCGGGGCAGGGTGACATTCCCATGGCGGTCGAGGCGATCAAGCAGGGCGCGCATGACTTCATCGAAAAGCCGTTCGACGCCGACACCGTGGTCACCCGGGTGCGCGATGCCATCGACGCGGCGAAAAAGGCGGCCGACGAGCCGGCCCCCATGGCCGACGACTTCCCAGGCGCCGACACGCTGACACCGCGCGAACGCGAGGTGCTGCGCGAGATCACCGCCGGCGCCTCCAACAAGGAAGCGGGGCGCGCGCTCGGCATCAGCCCGCGCACCATCGAGGTGCACCGCGCCCGCATCATGGAGAAGCTCGGCGCGCGCAACGCCGCCGATCTGGTGCGCATCGTGCTGACCCGGGGCGCGCACGACTGACGCACCCGCCGGCCCCGCGGCCGGCGGCCCGCCGGGGCCCCGTCTACGTGCAACTGCGGGTTCCGTGCTTCTGCGTAGTTCTTCCGAACGATCGACCTCCTATATTTGACTGACGAAGTCGTCGGGCTCGTATGGTTCCGTCGGGAGGATCCCGGGCGGGCCGAAGGCGTGTGTGGCGGTGCCTTGCACGCGGTTCCTCGCATGTGGGCTCCTCGCGCGATGTCGCGGGGCAGGTGTCGCGCCGTCGTCGTGCCGGGGCCCGCTTGCTGGACCCGCTTGCTGGACCCGCTTGCTGGACCGGCGTCGTCCGGATGCGCTTTGCCCGCAATCACCGCCGGGCTGTGCGTCCGCACCGCGCGGTCACGGTCGGGCAGGGGCCGACGAACGGGCTGAAACAGGGGCCGGCAGAGTTCGGGCTGGAAATGGATGCAGGAATGACCACGCCGGATGGACACCGCGTCACGCAGGCCTTGCGCGCGCGCATTCGTGTCCGTCGCCAGTGGGCCTGTCGTATCTGCGCCTGTCACAGGACAGGCGGACGAAAGGGAACCCCGTGACCGTTCACATCATTGAGGACGATCCGGGCGTCGGCGATTCGCTGGCGCTTCTGCTGGGGCAGATCGGACACGAGGCGCGCGTCTATCCGGATGCGGAATCGTTCTTCGAGGCCTCCCCGCCGACCGCGCATGACACGGTGATCGTCGATCTGGGACTGCCGGGCCTCAGCGGCATGCAGCTCATCCGATGGCTGAACGGGCTCAAGGTCCCGCCGAAGGTGATCGCCATCACCGGCCAGTCGCATCGTTCGATCATGGAGATGCTCGAGGGCGAACGGCCCGCCATCCTGCTGCGCAAGCCCCTCAACGAGGAAGCGCTCGTCTCGCATCTCTAGGTGACGGGTCTGGGTGACGGGGCGAAAGCCCCGCCCGACCCTGCGGCAGGGTCCATTGTTGCGAATGTGACTAGGTAGAACGTCGTACGAAAACGACCGAATTCCGGCTTTCGCAAACTCGGATTACGCTTTTTCGCATGGTTGACGGATGGTCGGCGTCGGACGGGGCGCATCGACCTATCGGGATGCCGGCGGACGGGCCGGCAAAACGTGACAAGGGTTCCCGACGCCATGGACCGCGACAGGAGGGCGAAATGGCCTATGTGGAACAGATGCTGGATACTCTCGATGGCCAGCAGGGCTTGTCCGATGCGGGTGCGAGGTCGCTTGGCCTCAAGCAGTCGCAGAATGCCAAGTTTCAGAGATTTTCCCAGCACAGCGTGATCTTCTACGAGGGCGACCGCGCCGAGCGCGTGTTCGAGCTCGATGAGGGCATCGTGATGCTCTACAAGCTGCTGCCGGACGGACGGCGTCAGGTGGTCGAGGTGCTCAACCCCGGCACCATCTTCGGGGCGGCGGCCGGCGACAGCTACGATTGCTCCGCCGAGACCCTGACCCCGGCGCGCATCAGCACCTACGACCGGCGCGAGATCGACCAGTCGGCCCCGCTGCAGAAGCATCTGACCCGCTGCCTGATCTCGCAGATGGAGCTGATGCACGACCACGCCGTGCTGCTCGGGCGCAAGTCGGCGATCGAGCGGGTGGCGACCTTCCTGATGCGCATGGTGCCGGATCGCAGCGGCGAGGGCTGCATCGGCCCGGCCGAGGCGGAGCCCGACACGCATGAGATCGTGCTCACCATGACCCGCCAGGAAATCGCCGACTATCTCGGTCTGACCATCGAGACGGTGAGCCGCGTGATTTCCGAGCTGAAGCGCCGCGGCCTCATCAAGGTCGAACGCCAGGATCGCATTCACATCGCGCGCGTCTGCGGCATCTGCCAGCTCACCGGCATTCACTGAGGCAACCGCCCGTCCCGGACGGGTGCATCGTCGCGGCGATCCGGTCGGGAGTGAAGGCGTGCCGCCGGGCGTGTCACTTTGCGTCTCACCGGCCGTATCCATGTCTGACGCTTTCGCGTTTCTCCTGCCCTGTCCTCGCCCCGGTGTCGCACCGGGGCGTTTTTTGCCCGGTGATCCGGGGGAAGCGGAGCCACGAGAGTCGCGGCTCGCATGGCTTGTCGCGCCCCCCGTCGAGGCCTCCGCTCGGCGGATCGCAGGGCAGACCACCTGGCGGATCACACGGCGACCGAATGGCGCGCCGTGCCGCGGGCGAGATAGGCATCGAAGGCGGCCGCCGCCACGCGCGCATAGCGCTGGCCGGTGTCGGTGATCGCGACATGCGCGCCCTTTTGTTCCACGAGCCCGTCGGCCACCATCTCCTGCAGGGCCTCGAAGGCCTCCGCGAAATGCGCCGGGGTGAAGCCGTGTTTCGCCGCGATGGCGTCGATGTCGGCCTCGTGGTCGGTCATCAGCCGTTCGATGATCTCCGCGCGCGCCCGGTCGTCGTCGTCGAGCGCGATGCCCTTGGCGATCGGCAGGAGGCCGGCGTCGATCGCGCGCTGCCAGCCGCCGATGTCGGGCATGTTCTGCACGTAGCCCTGTGGCAGCAGGCCGATGGACGAGCAGCCCAGGCCGATCAGCGCGTCGGCCGTGTCGGTGGTGTAGCCCTGGAAGTTGCGGCGCAGCGTGCCGTCGCGGTGCATGATCGCCATGCTGTCGTCGGGCAGGGCGAAGTGATCGAGGCCGATGGCCTCGTAACCGGCGGCGACCAGCGTCTCGCGGGCATGATCGGCGAGGCGGATGCGTTCTTCGGTGCCGGGCAGCGCCTCCTCGTCGATCAGCCGCTGGTGCTTCTTGAACCAGGGCACATGCGCATAGCCGAAGAGCGCGATGCGGCCCGGGCCCATCGCCCGGGTGAGCCGGATGGTCTCGTCGATGGTCTCGACGGTCTGATGCGGCAGGCCGTACATCAGGTCGAAGTTGATGGCCGTGATGCCGACGCCGCGCAGCAGCGCGACCGCGCGCTCCACCTGTTCGTGCGGCTGCACCCGCCCGATGGCGGTCTGCACCTCGAGGTCGAAGTCCTGCACGCCGAGGCTCGCCCGGGTGATGCCGGCTTCCTTCAGCGTCGTGACGAGCTGCGGCGTGACGGTGCGCGGATCGAGTTCAATCGCGTGCTCATGACCGTCCTCGAGCCGGAAGCGGGCCCGCATCTTGGCAACGAGTGCAAGGAAGCTCGCGCGCGGCAGCAGGCTCGGCGTGCCGCCGCCCCAGTGGATATGCACGACCGGCCGCCTGTCGCCGAGCCGGTCGGCCACCAGGTCGATCTCCCGGAGCAGCGCGTCCGCATAGGCGATCACCGGTTCGTCGCGGCGCGCGCCCTTGGTGTGGCAGCCGCAATAGGCGCAGATCGTGCGGCAATAGGGCACGTGCAGGTAGAGCGACAGCCTTGTGTCGGGGGCGAGCGTGTCGAGCCATTGCCCGTAGGTCGCCCCGTCGATGCCGGCGTGGAAATGCGGCGCCGTCGGGTAGCTGGTGTAGCGCGGAACGGCGCGGGTGGCGTAGCGGTCGTCGAGCTGTGTCATGCCGCGATTGGAGCGCGGATCGCGTCCCCCCGCCTTGATCTTGCTCAAGCCGGAGCGCGATTGCCGCGACCCGGGCCGGACGTCGCGTTTCAGCGCGCGTCGAGGCTCTCGTGCCGGCACAGGACGTTCATGAAGCGATCCGGCGCCGAGGCGAGACGCACCGCCGGCCGGCGCACGTCATACACATGGAAACCGGAGGCGACGAGCCGGTCGTAGAGCGCGGCGGCGCTGCCGCCGGCCTGCTCGAGCTTCATCGGGTTGATCTCGATCAGCATCGCGCCGATGCGTCCGTCCCGCAGATAACGGCCGAGGCCGTCGAGCACGAGAAGTTCCGCGCCTTCCACGTCGATCTTGCAAAAGTCGATCCGCTCGACGCCGGTCTCGGCAAGGACGTCCTCCGCGCGCCGCAGCTGGATCTGGCTCGCGGTCGCCTGATCGGGATCGGGAAAGAGCGAGGTCCGGCCGCTGTTGCCCGTGCCGGCATAGACCGGGGCGACGGCATCCGCGTCGCCGAGCCCCATCTCGAAGGCGGTGACGGTCTGGAAGCCGTTGAGGGCGACGTTGCGCTGGAGACGCTGAAAGGAGGCGGGAAACGGCTCGAAGGCGAGCACCCGGCCGGTGCGGCCGACCTTGCTCGCGGCGGCCAGGGTGAACCAGCCGACATTCGCGCCGATATCGACGAAGACGTTGCCCTCCGCGAGATGGTCGCGAACGAGCCGGGTTTCGGGCCCTTCGAACCGGCCCTGAAAAAACATGTAGGTCTGGACGTGGTCGGACGGGTCGTCGATGGCGATCCGGAAGCTGCGCGAGCGGTCCCACAGGACCTGCGGTGCATCCAGCGGCGCGAGATCGAGCCGCAGCACCTGGATCAGCGGCTCGAGGAACCGCGTCGGGACGGGCAGGCGGGACATGATCTGCCGAAGGGTCACGACCTTGAGGTGGTTCCAGGTCGAGCCGAAGGGCCGCGGCGGGGCGGGCGACCCTTGGTTGAGGAAATCCGAATTTGTCATAATCTGCTCGCTGTAGGTTTGTGGCATCAATACGGCGCGAGCGAACCACAGGCCGGGTGTGCGTTCAATTTAAGGCTTTGTTAATGGTAAATTTCACGATCGGACTTGTGCGATGAGGGTGGGGGAGAGGCCCGGCGCGGCCCTGCATGGCGCGCTCGCCTTGCGCACGCTCGCCATCGGCGGTCTCGGCGGCGCGGTGTGCATGCTCGCCGGGCTTCCGGCGGCGTGGCTGTCCGGCGCCATGCTGGCGGTGGCGGTCGCCGCGCTGGCGCGCGTGCGCGTGGCCCAGCCGCAGGGGCTGCGCGATGCCTTCTTTGTGGTGCTCGGCATCACGATGGGCGCCGGCGTGCGCCCCGAGACGCTGGCGCGCATGGGCGAATGGCCGGTGACCATGGCGATGCTGCTGGCCACCGTGGTCGCCGTGCTGCTGGCGACCTATGCCTATCAGCGCCGCGTCGCGGGCTGGGACCGCGAGACCGCCTATTTCGCCGCCGTGCCGGGCACGCTCGGTCTCGTCATGGCCCTGATGCAGTCCTACCCCCGCGCCGAGCCGGTGCGCGTGGCGCTGGCCCAGACGGTGCGCCTGTTCGTGCTGGTGGCGATCCTGCCCTCGCTGATCCCGGGAGACGGCAGCCTGCCGGTGCCGGACGGACCCGATCCGCAGGCACTCGGCCCGGCCGGGCTTGTGCCGTTCCTGGGCGTCGCGAGCCTTCTGGGGTGGGGCGCGTCGCGTCTCGGGGTGCCGGCCGGATGGCTGACCGTGCCGTTCTTTCTGAGTGCCGCGGCCAATGCGAGCGGGCTCTTCGTCGTGATTCTGCCGCCCTGGCTGGTGGCGCTGTCGATGGTGGGGTTGGGCAGCTGGATCGGCAGCCGCTTCGCCGATGTCTCGCTGGCGTTGCTGGCGCGCCTCTTCACGGTGTCGCTCGGGGCGTTTGCGGTCGGTATGGGGATTGCGCTCGCCATGTCGGGGCTCGTCGCCTGGGGGCTCGGGCTGCCGTTCGGTCAGGTGCTGCTCGCCTTCGCGCCCGGCGGGCTGGAGGCGATGACGCTGCTGGCCTTCCTGCTCAATCTCGACCCCGCCTTCGTGGCCGCGCATCAGCTTGCACGCTACATCGCCATGGTGTTTCTGATTCCCCCGATCACCCGGCGCGTGCTCGGTCCGCCGGGCGCGGCCGGCCGCTCGGGGGGCGGAGCCGCCGAGGCGGGCGGACAGGGGCGGTGAAGACGTCGTGGGTTCCCTTAGGGGGATCTACGTAATTATATGATTTTCCGCAATTTTTCCCGCGCAAATCGTCGCACTTCGTCCTTCGGCGGATGAAATGGCCCGCGACTTATCCTAAGCCACGTTGACCTGGATCAAGGCGGTTTTGACGGGGTGCGTCATACCGTCTCCCGGACCCATAGGGGGTTGGATCACTAACGAACTGGGGCGCGGACATGGCTCATGCAAAAGCCAAATATCTCACGCTGGAGGAAGGCTTCTACGCCGCCTTTCTCATCGTGATTGCCTTCGCCTGCCTGATCATTGCCGGCAAGACCTATGATCAGGTGATGGCATTTCACGCCACGATCGGCACGCTCTTCGCGGCGGTCGGGGCGTTCATTATCGTCAAGAACTACTTCCTCGGCGACGGCACGGTCGTCCCGCAGGAGATCGACGGCAAGCCGAACTACAATCTGGGGCCGATCAAGTTCGGCGCCTGGGCCGCGGTTTTCTGGGGCGTGGCCGGGTTCACCGTCGGTCTGGTCATCGCGCTTCAGCTCGCCTACCCGGTGCTCAACTTCGATCTGCCCTGGACGAGTTTCGGCCGGTTGCGTCCGCTCCACACCTCGGCCGTGATCTTCGCCTTCGGCGGCAACGTGCTGCTGGCGACCTCCATGTATGTGGTGCAGCGCACCAGCCATGCCCGCATGCCCGGCAAGATCACCCCGTGGTTCGTGATCCTCGGCTACAACGCCTTCATCGTGATCGCCGGCACCGGCTACCTGCTGGGCGCGACGCAGTCGAAGGAATACGCCGAGCCGGAGTGGTACGCCGACCTGTGGCTGACCATCGTCTGGGTGGCCTATCTGCTGCTCTTCCTCGGCACCCTGTGGAAGCGCCGCGAGCCGCACATCTATGTGGCGAACTGGTTCTATCTGGCGTTCATCGTCACCATCGCCATGCTGCACATCACCAACAACCTGACGATCCCCGTCTCGATCTACGGCACCAAGTCCTACATCGTGTGGTCGGGCGTCCAGGACGCGATGGTGCAGTGGTGGTACGGCCATAACGCGGTGGGCTTCTTCCTGACCGCCGGCTTCCTGGCCATCATGTACTACTTCGTGCCGAAGCGCGCCGAGCGGCCGGTCTACTCCTACCGTCTGTCGATCGTGCACTTCTGGGCCCTGATCTTCATCTACATCTGGGCCGGTCCGCACCATCTGCACTACACGGCTCTGCCGCAGTGGGCCTCGACGCTGGGCGCGACCTTCTCGATCATCCTGTGGATGCCCTCCTGGGGCGGCATGATCAACGGCCTGATGACGCTGTCGGGCGCGTGGGACAAGCTGCGCACGGACCCGGTGCTGCGCATGATGGTGGTGTCGGTGGCCTTCTACGGCATGTCGACCTTCGAAGGTCCGCTGATGAGCCTGCGGTCGGTCAACTCGCTGTCGCACTACACGGACTGGACCATCGGTCACGTGCATTCTGGTGCGCTCGGCTGGGTCGGCTACATCTCCTTCGGCGCGCTGTACTGCCTGATCCCCTGGCTGTGGAACAAGAAGGCGCTCTACTCGCTGAAGCTGGTGAACTGGCACTTCTGGATCTCCACGATCGGCATCGTGCTCTACATCACCGCGATGTGGGTGTCCGGCATCATGCAGGGCCTGATGTGGCGCGCCTACGACCAGCTCGGTTTCCTGGAGTACTCCTTCATCGAGACCGTCGAGGCGATGCACCCCTTCTATGTGATCCGTGCGATCGGTGGCGGCCTGTTCGTCGTCGGCGCCCTGATCATGGCCTACAACCTGTACATGACCGTCCGTCACGGCGAGGCCGAAGAAGCCAAGCCCGTCGGCGCCGGCGCCATGGCCCCTGCGGAATAAGGAGGGGAACGTCACATGTCTGCTTGGAAAAAACACGAAATCTTCGAGAAGCACTCCCTGGTGCTGACGATCGGCATCCTCGTCGTCGTCTCCATCGGCGGCCTTGTCGAGATCGCGCCGCTCTTCTACCTGAAGAGCACCATCGAGAAGGTGGAGGGCATGCGGCCCTACACCCCGCTCGAACTGGCCGGGCGCAACGTCTACATCCGCGAGGGCTGCTACACCTGCCACTCGCAGATGATCCGCCCGATGCGCGACGAGCTGGAGCGCTACGGTCACTTCTCGCTGGCGGCGGAGTCGATGTACGACCATCCGTTCCAGTGGGGCTCGAAGCGCACCGGCCCGGATCTCGCCCGTGTCGGCGGCAAGTACTCCGACGAGTGGCATCGCGATCACCTGGTGAACCCGCGGTCGGTCGTGCCGGAATCCATCATGCCCGGCTATCCCTTCCTGCTGGACGCGGAAGTGGAGACGCGCGGCAAGGAGGATCACCTGAAGACCAATACGGTCGTCGGCGTGCCCTACACGCTCGATCAGGTGGAATACGCCCGTGCCGATCTGATCGCCCAGGCCAGCCCCGACACCGATGCGGTCGACGGCTTCCTGGAGCGCTACCCGGATGCGATCGTGCGGGACTTCGACGGCAATCCCCAAAAGGTGACCGAGATGGACGCGCTGATCGCCTATCTCCAGATGCTGGGCACGCTGGTCGACTTCTCGATCTACGACAACAAGGCCAACCTGCGTTGAGCAAGGGAGCATGATATGAACGAAGCCTACGAGTCCGTAGCGAGCTTCGCCCAGATCTGGGGCCTTCTCTACTTCGTGATCCTCTTCGCCGTCGTCGTTGCCTACGCGCTGTGGCCCAAGAACCGCCGCCGTTTCGACGACGCCGCGCAGATCCCCTTGCGGGAGGACTGATACATGGCTGATGCACATAAAAAGGAAGTCGACCACATCTCCGGCGTCGAGACGACCGGGCACGAGTGGGACGGCCTGAAGGAACTCAACAACCCGCTTCCCAAGTGGTGGCTCTACATCTTCTACGCCACCATCGTGTGGGCCATCGGCTACTGGGTCGTCTATCCGTCCTGGCCGCTGATTTCCGGCTACACGCAGGGCGTGATCGGCGACAGCCAGCGTGCGAACGCGCTGGCCGCCTACGAAGAGGGCATGGCCGAACGCGCGGAGATCGGCGGGGCGCTGATCGACGCGTCGCTCGACGAGATCAAGTCGACGCCGGAGCTGCTGGAGTTCGCCATGGCGAACGGCCGCGCCGCCTTCGGCGACAATTGCGCGGCCTGTCACGGGTCGGGCGCGCTCGGTTTCGAGGGCTACCCGAACCTGCAGGACGACAAGTGGATCTGGGGCGGCACGCTCGACGACATCCACACGACCCTGAAGTACGGCATCCGCTCCGGCCACGACGAAGCGCGCTTCGGCGACATGCCGTCCTTCGGCGCCGACGGTCTGCTCAGCGACGAGGAGATCACCCAGGTCGCGAACTATGTCGGCCAGCAGGCCGGTCTCGAGCCGGAAGCCGGTGTCGATCTCGCCGCCGGCCAGGAGGTCTATGAGATCAACTGCGCCGCCTGCCACGGCGACGATCTCAAGGGCATGCGGGAAGTCGGCGCGCCGGATCTGACCGCCAACAACTACCTCTACGGCAAGTCGATCGAGGCCATCAAGGCGCAGGTCCACAACGCCCGCAACGGCGTGATGCCGGCCTGGGCGCCGCGCCTCGAGCCGGCCACGGTGAAGTCGCTCGCCGTCTACGTCCACTCCTTCGGCGGCGGCGAATAAGCCCGGGCCAACGGACCGACCGCACTGCGAAAGGCGCCCTCCGGGGCGCCTTTTTGCATTTCGGGTTTCGGCGTCTCGCGGGGGGCGGGCTCTCCGTTTGCGATCGGGAAAATCGGGGATGTAACCTGTGGTTACACACTTTCGAAACCTCGACGGGGTTTGGTGACGGGACGTCGACCGGAGCGTGATCGAACCACGGTCCGGCGCCTGCCATCAGTCCTGGGAGACCGTCTTGAAACGATCGCTTTTGTCCTGTGTCGCACTTCTCGCCGTCAGCATCGGCGCCGCCCTGGCCGAGGACGCCCCGGCCGACCGGATCTGGTCGGGCGGTCCCATCCTGACGATGAACGACGCCGCGCCGCGCGCCGAGGCCGTCGCGGTGCGCGACGGCAAGATCGTCGCCATCGGCAGCGAGGCCGAGGTCCTGAAGCTCAAGGGCGAGGGGACGACCATCGTCGATCTCGGCGGGCGGGCCATGCTGCCCGGTTTCGTCGACGCGCATGGCCATGCCTTCATGATCGGCATCCAGGCCGTCTCGGCCAACCTGCAGCCGGCGCCCGACGGGCAGGTGAACGACATCCCCGCGCTGCGCGACAGCCTGACCTCCTGGGCCGGCATGTATCCCGAGCGGATCGACCGGCTCGGCACGATCCTCGGCTTCGGTTACGACGACGCCCAGCTTGAGGAACAGCGCCACCCCACCCGCGAGGATCTCGACGCGGTCTCCACCGACAAGCCGGTGCTGATCATCCATCAGTCGGGCCACCTCGGCGTGCTGAACTCCAAGGCGCTGGAGATGGCCGGCATCGCGGCCGACACGCCGGATCCCGAGGGCGGCAAGATCCGCCGCGAGGACGGCTCCGACACGCCCAACGGCGTGCTGGAGGAGCAGGCGTTCTTCGGCTCGCTGGTCAAGCTGCTCGGTGGCATCGACAAGGAGGGCGGCCAGGAGCTTTTCGTGGCCGGCACGGAACTCTTGGCGAGCTACGGCTACACCACCGGCCAGGAGGGGCGCGCGACCCCCAATGTCGTGAAGCTGATGCAGGCGGCCTCCAAGGCCGGGCGCATTTCCATCGACGTGGTCGCCTATCCCGACATTCTGGTCGACCGCGACTTCATCCTGAAGAGCCAGTCCCGCGCCTATGAAGACGGCTTCCGGGTCGGCGGCGCGAAGCTCACCATCGACGGCTCGCCGCAAGGCTTCACGGCGCTGCGCGACCGGCCCTACTACGATCCGCCCGAGCAGTTCCGCGCCGATTACGCGGGCTATGCGGCGGCGTCCTCCGACCAGGTGTTCGACGCGATCGACTGGGCGTTCGAGAACGACGTGCAGATCCTGACGCACTCCAACGGCGAGGGCGCGTCCGACATGCTGATCGCCGCCGTGAAGACGGCGACGGACAAGCACGGCAAGGCCGACCGCCGTCCGGTGCTGATCCACGGGCAGTTCCTGCGCGAGGATCAGGTCGACGCGGTGCAGGCGCTGGACATGTTCCCCTCGCTCTTTCCCATGCACACCTTCTACTGGGGCGACTGGCACCGCGACCGCACGGTCGGGCCGGTCAACGCCGACAACATCTCCCCGACCGGCTGGGTGCATGAGCGCGGCATGATGTTCTCCACCCATCACGATGCGCCGGTGGCCTTCCCCGATTCCATGCGCATCCTGGATGCCACCGTCACCCGGCGCACCCGCACCGGCGACATCCTCGGCCCGCACCAGCGCGTCGACGTCATGACGGCGCTGAAGGCAATGACCATCTGGCCGGCCTATCAGCATTTCGAGGAGGCTTCGAAGGGCTCCATCGAACTCGGCAAGGTGGCCGACTTCGTGATCCTGTCGAACGATCCGACCGCCATCGACCCCGAGACGCTCGACGGTCTTAAGGTGACCGAGACCGTCAAGGGCGGCGAGACGATCTTCACCTTGAAGGAGACGGAGGAGAAGCAGGGCTTCCTGCGCATCCGGCCCGATTCGCGCGGCGAGGACGCCTTCGGCAACTTCCTGCGGCATGCCTCCGCGCATCTGGAGGAGCAGGGCACCCACGCCCATGGGCCCGACATTATCTACGATGCCTTCGCGCAGTCCTTCGCCGACTGACACCGGCCCGGCCTGAAAGCCGGCGCCGACAGGCGGCTTCGACAATCGATACAGGCGCCGCGTCTTCCTTGCGAAGGCGCGGCGCTTGTCTTTTGCGGGGAGGGGGTGCGGCGGGCTGTCGCGGGCCGCCGGTTGACCGGGATCAAGGACGCCGCGCCATTGGTGACCCTAGAATGCACCAATCGACGGAATGCGGGGGCATGCCCCGAGCCGTCGAGGGTCCATGGTCCGCAACCTCGATGGCCGGCAAGGATCGGCCGCAGTGACGGATTGTCGCGGAGATGACGTGTCGCAAGGCGGCGGCAAGGGATGGTCGCTAACGTCCGCCGCCAGGAGCGATGGAGCGTCCGCCGAAGGACCCGGCGACTGCTCCGTGGACGACGACCCCGCCCGACGGGGCGATGAGAGATCAGAAAATGGACGGATCGATGCGTGCAGAAACGGACCCCTCGGGCGGCGGCGCCCAACCGGACGATTGGTTTGCCTCGGCCAAGAAGATCTACCCGATGGCCGTGCATGGCACGTTCCGCAAGATCAAGTGGGCCGTGCTCTTCGTCACGCTCGGCATCTACTACTTCCTGCCCTTCGTGCGCTGGGACCGCGGTCCCGACGCGCCGAGCCAGGCCGTGCTCGTCGACCTGGAGGGCCGGCGGGCCTATTTCTTCTTCATCGAGATCTGGCCGCAGGAGGTCTATTACCTCACCGGGCTCCTGATCATCGCGGCGATGGTGCTGTTCCTGATGAACGCGGTCGCGGGCCGCGTGTGGTGCGGGTACCTGTGTCCGCAGACCGTGTGGACCGATCTGTTCCTCTGGGTCGAGCGCCACACCGAGGGCGACCGGCGCGAGCGCATGCGGCTCGAGCATGAGCCCTGGACGCTGAAGAAGATCACCCAGAAGATCTCCAAGCACACCCTGTGGCTGATGATCGCCTGGTGGACCGGCGGCGCCTGGGTGCTCTATTTCGCCGACGCCCCGACGCTGGTGATGGATCTCGCCACCGGCCAGGCGGCCTTCGCGGCCTACCTGTGGATCGGCATCCTGACCTTCACGACCTATGCGCTGGCCGGTCACATGCGCGAGCAGGTCTGCATCTTCCTGTGTCCGTGGCCGCGCATCCAGGCGGCGCTGACGGATGAGGAGGCGCTCAATGTCACCTACCGCTACGATCGCGGCGAGCCGCGCGGCTCGCTGAAGCAGAACCTGAAGCGCGAGGCGGAAGGCCTGCCGGCGGGCGACTGCGTGGATTGCCACCAGTGCTTCCATGCCTGCCCGACGGGCGTCGACATCCGCAACGGCACGCAACTCGGCTGCATCCAGTGCGGGCTGTGCATCGACGCCTGCGACGCGGTGATGGACAAGGTCGGCAAGCCGCGCGGGCTGATCGCCTACGACACGGACGACAACATCCTGCGCCGGATGGAGGGCAAGGAAACCTTCGTGCGCATCGTGCGTCCGCGCACGGTGATCTACGCCGCGCTGATCGTGATCGTCGGTCTCGTCATGGCCTATGCCCTCTACACGCGCGACTTCGAGGGCGTGAACGTGCTGCACGACCGCAATCCGATCTATGTCGAACTGTCCGACGGCGCGGTGCGCAACGGCTACACGATACGCCTGCTCAACAAGCGTCCGCTGGCACGCGACTTCATCCTCTCCGTCGAGGGCATGCCCGAGGGCACCCGCATCGAGGCGATCGGCATCGAGGAAGAGGTCAACGGCAAGCCGGTCGTCGCGGTCGGTCCGGACACGACGCGCGAGATCCGCGTGCTGGTGTTCTCGCCGGCCGACGCCGAGATGCCGAAGTCGACCCCGATCACCTTCCGCATCACGGAAACGGTGATGGGCGACATCGCCACGGGCTCCGACTTCTTCAAGGCGCCCTGATCGCGGTTCGACGCGCAAATGATCGGGCATTTTCAACGGCGGCCGGGGCGTCTTTCGCTCCGGCCGTCGGCGCGTTCATGATCGGGATCAAAGCGGTGCGGCAAAACGCACGGTATTCCTCAACACGATATTGCAACGGAGGGCTTGCGGCCGGGGTCGCAAGGGGGCAAGTCGACAGGACGGACACATGACATCGACGACGGAACACATGGCTGACGGACGCTCCGAGCGGCGCATCACCGGGCGCACCGTGCTCATCTGGCTGATCGGGTTCTTCTCGGTCATCTTCGCGGTCAACGGGGTGTTTCTGCACCTCGCGCTCAATTCCTTTCCGGGTGTGGTGAGCGAGACCTCCTACGAGGACGGGCTTGCCTACAACGACGAGATCGCGGCCGCGCGTGCGCAGGCCGCCCGCGACTGGTCGGTCGCCGGCGCCGTGGAGCGCAGCGCCGACGGTCAGGCGGCGGTCGAGGTCGTGGCGAAGGACAAGGCCGGCAATCCGCTGGTCGGGCTGCTGGTGACCGCCCGTCTCATCCGCCCGGCGAGCCCGGAAGCCGCGCGCGTCCTGGTGCTGCAGGAGGGCGAACTCGGCCGCTACGAGGGCACGCTGTCCAATCTCGCGGCCGGCCGCTGGATCCTGGAGCTCGACGCCCGCAAGGGTGACGACACGGCGACCTTCCGGTCGCGCAACCGGATCTTCCTGTCGGAGCGCGACTGACCGCGCAGGGTGTCGGCCGCGGGCTGATGTCTTCCGCCCGCCGCGCGCCGCAAGAGGCGACAAAGCGATGACAGTGCATGAACGGGACTGGGATGCGTTCATCACCCTGACGCCCGAGGGCCGGGCCCATATGGATCTGGCCGTCGAGGGCGTGACCTGCGCCGCCTGCATGGTGGAGATCGAGCGCGGGCTCGGCGCGCAGCCGGGGGTGGAGACCGCGCGTCTCAACCTCACCAGCCACCGCCTGGCGGTGGACTGGTCGCCGGAGGAAACCTCCGCCGACCGCATCGTGGAAACCCTCGACCGGCTGGGCTATCGCGCGCATCCCTTCGATCCCGCACAGGTGCGCGAGCGCGCCGACGCGGCCGGGCGAGAGCTGTTGCGCGCGCTGGCCGTCTCCGGCTTCGCGATGATGAACATCATGCTGCTGTCGGTCTCCGTGTGGTCCGGCAACGCCACCACGATCACGCCCGAGACGCGGGACTTCTTTCACTGGATCTCGGCGCTGATCGCGCTTCCCGCCGCCGCCTACGCCGGCCGGCCCTTCGTGCGCTCCGCCGTCACCGCCCTGGCCGCGCGCCGGCTCAACATGGACGTGCCGATCGTCATCGGCGTGTCGCTGGCGCTCTTCCTGTCGGTGATGCAGACCCTGCAATCGGCCCATCACGCCTATTTCGAGTCGGCCGTGATGCTGCTCTTCTTCCTGCTGATCGGCCGCTATCTCGACCACACGATGCGCCGGCGCACGCGCTCCTTTGCCGAGAACATCGCCGCGCTCAAGGCCGAAACGGCGGTGATCCAGCGCCCGGACGGCACCTTGCGCGAGGTGCCGCTGTCGAAGGTGGAACCGGGCCAGATCATCTATGTGCGCGCCGGCGAAAGGGTGCCGCTCGACGGGCGGGTCGAGAGCGGACACTCGGAGATCGACCAGAGCCTCGTCACCGGCGAGACGGCGCTGGCGGAAGTTGGGGCGGGCGATGCGGTCTATGCCGGCACGCTCAACGCCTCGGCCAATCTGACGGTGCGGGTCACCACCGCCTCCGGCGGCACGCTGCTCGACGAGGTGACGCGGCTGCTCGACACCGCCGCCCAGGCGAAATCGCGCTACGTGCAGCTCGCCGACCGCGCGGCGGCCATGTATTCGCCGCTGGTGCATCTGGCCGCGCTGCTGACCTTCCTCGGCTGGTGGCTGACGGGCTATGGCTGGCAGCCCTCGCTGGTGATCGCCATCTCCGTTCTCATCATCACCTGTCCCTGCGCGCTCGGCCTCGCCGTGCCGGCGGTGCAGGTCGTCACCTCCGGGCTGCTGTTTCGCGCCGGCGTGCTGCTGCACTCCGGTGACGCGGTGGAACGGCTCGCGGCGGCCGACACCATCGTCTTCGACAAGACCGGCACGCTGACCCTCGCCGTGCCGGAACTCTGCGCCGCCGAGGCCGTGCCGGCGGAGGTGCTGGCGCTGGCCGGGCGGCTCGCCCTGTCGAGCCGGCATCCGCTCGCGACCGCGCTGGCGCGCGCGAGCGGCGCCGAGCGCCCGCTCGACGACGCCCGCGAGGCGGCCGGCTCCGGGGTCGAGGCGGAGCTGGACGGGCGCACGCTGCGGCTCGGCAGTGCGGCCTTTTGCGGGCTCGACGCCGAAACCGCAGCGCGCGCGGTCGCCGATCATCCCGGCGCCTCGCTCATCGTCTTCCGGGATGGCGACGCGGCGCCCGTGCCCTTCCTCATCGAGCAGAAGCTGCGCGCGGATGCGGTCGAGGCCGTCGCCGCGCTGAAGGCGCGCGGCTATCGGCTGGCCATCCTGTCCGGCGACCGGCGCGCGCCGGTGGCGGCGATCGCGGAGCGGCTCGGCATCGACGACTGGCAGAGCGAGCTCAGCCCCAAGGACAAGATCGCGCGGCTCGATGCATTGGCGCGCGAGGGCGCGAAGGTGCTGATGGTCGGCGACGGTCTCAACGACGCGCCGTCGCTCGCCGCCGCGCATGTCTCGCTGTCGCCGGTCACCGCCGTGCATGTGGCGCAGGCGGCCGCCGACGCCGTGTTCCTGGGCGACCGGCTCGCCCCGGTGGTCACCGCGCTTGCGGTCTCGCGCCGCGCCCATGCCGCGATGAAACAGAACCTGTGGATCTCCACGCTCTACAATTTCATCGCCGTGCCCATTGCGGTCGCGGGCTATGTGACGCCGCTGCTCGCCGCCGTGGCGATGTCGTCGTCGTCGGTGATCGTGACCCTCAACGCCCTGCGCCTGCGGATCGGTGCGCCCGGCGCCCCCGGCCGGGAGGCTCCGCCGGCGGGAGAGACCTGATGGACGTTCTCATCTTCCTCATTCCGGTTGCCCTCGTTCTCGGTCTGCTCGGGCTGGTCGGCTTTCTGTGGTCGCTCAAGTCCGGCCAGTACGACGATCTGGAGGGGGCGAAATACCGCATCCTGCAGGACGACGACCTGCCGGATCATCAACGCCCCAAGGCGCGCGACGCGCGCCCGCGCGAGTCCGAGCGGCGCTCCAGGGAGCGTGCGTAGCACCGCGATCGGGCGGATGCCGTCCGTGTGCAAGCGTGGGCTGCGACTGTGCGGTTGGACTAACCGTTATTTCAGATTTCGCATGTCAGGATGCGCGGGAACGGAGGTTATTGCGTGTCGCTCGATCTGGCATCCCTGACATTTCTGCTCGTCGAAGACAGCGCCTACATGCGCACGATCCTGCGCACGATGCTGCAAGGATTCGGCGCCCGGCGGATTGTCGAGGCGGAGGACGGCGCATCCGGGCTGGAAGCCATGGAGCGCGCCAATCCCGATATTCTGATTCTCGACTGGGTGATGCCGATCCTGGACGGGGCCGACATGGTGCGCATGATCCGCAACCCGCACAATCCCTTCGCCTATATTCCCATCATCATGGTGACGGGCCACACCGAGCGCAGCCGGATCATCGAGGCGCGGCGGCTCGGGGTGCATGAACTCCTGTCGAAGCCCATCTCCGCCAAGGCGCTCTATCAGCGCGTCAACAGCGTGATCATGCAGCCGCGCGACTTCGTGAAGACGCCGAGCTATTTCGGCCCGGCGCCGCGCGAGATCCGCAACCGGCAGAAGATCTGGCAGAACATGGAAGGCGGCGAGGGCGGACAGGCGGCATAACGCCCGCGCGCCGACCCCTCAAGCCATCGACGCGCCGTGCCGCATGCCCCCGGCGAGGCAGCTCACTGGTGCGTTTCGAGCGCGAGCCGCTGCCGATTGTTCGAGAGCGCTCGCAGCAGACCGTCGCGATCCGCCACCAGATCGGCAATGGTGACCCCCTCCAGATAGTCGAGAAAGGCCGCGAGCGCGCCGTCCAGCGCGGTGCGGAAGCGACAGGCGGACTGAAATCCGCATCGCACCGGGCATTGATCCTCGAGACATTCCGCAAGGGCAAAATCCGTCTCGATAAGTTTTACAATGGAACTAATGTCTATATCGTCGGGCTGCTTGGCCAACATCACGCCCCCGCTGCGTCCCACGGTCGATTTGATGTAGCCCGCCTTCCTCAATTTCTGAACGGCGGCAACAACCTGTGAGCGGTGACTTGCAGTTTGTTCGACAATTTCATCAACAGGAATGATGCGATCTTTGCTTATTGCCAAGTACATTAGTGTTCGTACCGCGATGTCGGTGCGGTTGGTGAGGCGCATGAATTTCCCCGGAGCCCAGATGTGATTTGTTTTTTTAAATGTTACAAAATCGAAAACGATGAATCAATTTATGCGTAATGATCCAAATCAGATAAAACGTTTTAATCCGTTTCGAGTTTTTGCGGAGAATAGTTTGAATACTTGTTGGAAATTGCGAGGATGTTATTAGTATCAGGAAATCGAAATAACGAAAATGACGGAGGAAGCGATGACGGGAGGCGGGTTGTCGCAGTTGGGCGATCTTGCGGAATTCGTCGAATTGTCGCCGGCGGATATCGACAATGTCGCGCAGGCATGGCGCGTGTTCGCGGATCGGGTTCCCGAAATCCTCGACGAGTTCTATGCCAATCGGATCATGACGGACGACAAGTGGCGGATGAAGGATTTCTGCCTTGTCGCGCTGAAAAAGAAGCAGGTTGCCTATTGGCAGGTGTTGTTTTCCGGAACGCTGGATGAGGTCTACAGCACGCATGCGCGCAACATCGCGATGAAGCACAAGCACTATGGCGTGACACTGAGCGATTACATCGCCTCCTACGGCTGGTTCCTCAATGCGTTCGAGAAGGCGCTGCGCGCGGGCGGGGTGTCGCAGGACAGGCTCGGCGCGATGATGGCGTCGATCCGCCGTCTGGTGTTTCTGGACATGACCATCGCCGCGTCGACCTATTACGTCGTCTATATCGACTGACGCGCGCCGCAGGACCGCGGGACAGGCCGGTCGCCGGTCGGCCGGAGCGCCATGCGCCGGGACCGAACGGATCGGTCCGCCCGAAGCGGGGAGGCCAAGGCTTGCACCGTGAAGAGGGGGGGCGATCCGTGCCCGCGAGCAGCCCGCAGGCGATGGCCGTCTTTATGTTGGTGCGTCATGTTGGCGCGTCGTTCTTCGCCGGGTCATCGCCCCTGGCTGCGTCGTCTGCCGGGTCGGCGGCCGGCTTCGCGGGCGCCTTGGCCGACTTGCGCCGCCTCAGGTTCGCGCGCAAAGCGGCGGCAAGCCGCGCCTCGCGGTCATCCGTGCCGGGCGGCTTGCCCGCGCCGGTCCCCGAGGTCCGGGCGCTTCCGTCCGCCGCGCGTGCCGACCCGGGAGTGACGGGGCGAGGCGCCGGCGTGGTGGGGGCGGGGTCGGAGGTGTCTGCGCGTGGCGTCTTGCCGGTGTCGCTCATGCGCGGTCTCCCTTTGAACGCGAGGCATGGTGAAAACGTGGAATGGTGAAAACGAGGAATGGTGAAAGCGAGGCGTGGTCAAGGCGGGACCCGCCCGAGGGCGCCGGCCTCGAAGCGCCAAGAGTGCGGTCGCGGACATGAAATCGCAAGGCCCGGCTATACGGGGCGGACGCGGTCCACTCCTGCCCTGGTCGACGATCCCGAGGCAAGGGACCTGCGCCTGAAGACGCCCGGACCTTGCGATCCGTCAACGCGGGACGACTTGCCCGGGATGCCCGGCAGGAAGGCGTGGATTTGCACGCCCGCCGGGCGAAACGCCTCTTGACCGGCCCGATTTTTGGACTTACACCCGCGCACATCGCTGCCGTAGCTCAGGGGTAGAGCACTCCCTTGGTAAGGGAGAGGTCGAGAGTTCAAATCTCTCCGGCAGCACCATTATTTCAATAGATTGGCAAGTTTTTGCGATCTGGTCGGTAGTTCATCGAGCCTCCACCGCGTATTTTGCGCAGTGCTTGCTCTTCGGGATGCGTCCACCTTTCCGGTCTTTCATCGCGGTCGCTTCAGGGCTGCGCGACGGGCGTGCGTACGGGAGCTTCTCACCTGGACAACGGATCGGCAATCCAGCCGGTTGCGACCGGGGCGTCGTCGGCTGACGGGACGCGCTTGGCGCGGTCCAGGATGCGCCGCTTTGTCTCCCGGGCGCTTAGCTGCGGCTCTGCCTCCAGCAGTCGCGCGGCCATGGCGGCAACGCGCGGCACGGCAAAGCTGGAGCCCGAGGCCTGGCCCGTCCGGCCGAGATGATCGACGACCGCGATGCTTTCCCCGGGCAGCATGATGTCGACGGCGACACGTCCCCAGTTCGAGCCGCGGGCCAGCCGGCCCTCGGTGTCGGATGAGGTAACGGTCAGGACGGTGTCCAGATCGAGCGCCGCCGGATAGACCGGATCCCGGTCGATGTCGCGCCCGTCGTTGCCGGCGGAAACGATGGCGAGCATGTCGCGGCGGGAAAGAGCCCGCGCGAAGGTCTCCCAGTCGTCCGCGTTCCGACTGCCCAGCGGAAGCACGAGAATGCGCGCCCCGGCCCTGGCGGCGGCGTCGACGATATCGGCCATGCGCGTCATGTCCGGGCGGGGATACCGGAAGGGAATCAGGGCGACATTCGGCGCCTCGCGCACCAGAATCGAGGCGACCGCCGTGCCATGGCGCATCGGCAGAAAGGGCCCGCGTGCGGTATCGCCGTCATAGGGCCATGGGTCCATGTCCCAGAAATCATAGCCAAGGGGCGTGCCGTCGGCGTCGCGCGCAAGGCCGTCTCGGAAGAGCGGCAGGTCGTAGGCGAGACCGGAATCGACAAGCGCCACCCGCACGCCGCCGGGATCCCTGCCGTCCGGCCAGGGCGCCTGCAGCGTCTCGCTGCCGCCTATGGTCGTCAGATCGCTGTCGAGCAGATCGAGATGGCGCCACGCGGGACCTTCCGCTCTGATGGCGCGTCCCTGGCGGATGCGGCAGTCGCCATCCGCGATCGCAAAGAGCACCGGGACATCGCCGTCCGGACCGGCCGCATGGTAGGACACGGTGAAGCGGCGAAGGTGCTGGCCGGACTGCCAGCGCTCGATCTCCATCGCCCGCGCGCCCGGCAGCGCGAGGCGGATGAGTGTCCGACGCGGCGCGGTCACGTTCGGCCGGTGGCGTTCCGCGCGCAGGCTGCTGCCGGGAAAGGCGGCCACGGCGCGGCGTCCGGTCAGCTCGGCGATGGGGCACAGGCGCTCGACGGCGAGACGAATGCGCTCGCGACCCTCCGCCCGCAGATCACCCTGTGCGGCGGGAGCCGCGATGCCCGCGCCAGCGATCAGACAGACCGCAAGAACCAGCCGTCCAAGACCGGGCATCCGACCCTCCTCACGATCCGGCCCCGCGACGGGCGGTCTGCGTCCGGCCCCTCGTGTCCGGTCCGCGGACGCGGGCGGGCCCGGGCAAAAGGCACGCACAGGGCCCGAGGGCGGTCAAGGCGACCGCCCGCGCCGTCTGGACCGGCCCTCAGAGGCGGTCGTTCAGGAAATCGGAGAAGGCGTCCCAGCTCGCCGTGTCGGCCCGCTCCTGATAGCGGTTGGAGCCGAACACCGTGAAGGCATGCGGCGCGCCGGAATAGACCTCGATGGCATAGGGCGTGCCGGCGGTCTCGAGTTCCTTGGCGAGGGTCGCGACGTCGTCCATCGTGATCGAGGTGTCCGCGCCGCCGTGCAGGATGAGAAGAGGCGGTTCGTCGCCGGTCCAGGATTGCCCCTCGGGCGTCGACAAGCCTCCATGGAAACTCGCGAAGCCCGCCGCCTCGCCGGCCATGTCGCTGCGCGCCATTTCCAGCGCGACGGCCCCGCCGAAGCAATAGCCCATCACCACCATGTTCGTATCGCCCGCCTGCTCGCGTGCCTGGGCGACGCCGGCTTGAATGAGCGCGCGCATGCGCTCCCGGTCCTGATAGAGCGCGCCGGTCGCGGCCCGCCGGTGGTCGACCGTTTCCGTCGGCGTCGCATCGCCGAACATGTCGAGGGCGAAGGCGCTGTAGCCCATGTCGGCCAGCATGTCGGCACGGCGGCGCTCGTAGTCCGTCATGCCGTCCCAGTCGTGCACGATCAGCACGAGGCCGCGCGGGCTCTCGGCCGCCGCGAAATAGCCGGTGAAGGCCTCGCCATCGACGGTGTAGGACACGTCGGCCGCCACGGCGGGTGTCGCGGCGAGCATGCATGCAAAGAGGATCGGTTTCAGGCGCATTGTGTCTCCCTCCCAGATCGATGCCGCAGGGGGCATCGACAGATCAAATGACGACCGGACACATGGGCCGCAAACGCGCGCCGGCAAGCCGAAGGGCCCGCCCGGGGTCGCGCGGCCGGGATGTATCGGCGTGTGGAATGGCTGGAAAGTGCGTAAGGGTTGTCTTGCCGATGCACGGCGGCTAACGTGAAACAAGTCATTCGAGAGTATAATTTCTTTTACTTACATGAGGTTGTCGAGGTGAGCGAGTCCGGGGGAGTGCATTCGAGGGGCGACGCGTCGCGAAGCGGTCAAATCGAGAGCGGTCATCAGAAAGACGCGGATCCGGGAACGGGACCCGTCGTTTCCATTCGCGCGCCGAGCGACGACGGCGCGCGGAACACGTCCGATACACGCGAGCCGACGAATGCGCTCGAGCCGTCCGATGTGCCCGACGGCCCCGAGGCGCCCGACGGCCCCGAGGCGCCCGGCGGCTCGGGGGAGGCCGGTGCGGCGCCATCCGGGCCACGGATTTGCGCCGATATCGCGTCGAGTTTCACCTATGCGTCCTACCAGAACGCGATTCCCGTCATCCGCTCGCTGGCGATCGAGAACGGGTCGGATCGTCAGGTCGACGATCTTCGGCTCGAGCTGACGTCGTCGCCGGCATTCCTTCGTCCGAAGACCTGGACTGTCGATCGTGTGCGTGCCGACGACAGCCTTGCGATGAGCGACAGGACGCTCGACCTCGATGCGGCCTATCTCGACGGGTTGAACGAGGCGGAGCGCGGGGAAATCACCCTGCGTCTTTCGGCGGCGGGCAAGCTCCTGGACGAGCGACGCCTTCCGGTCAGGCTTCTGGCCCGCGACGAATGGGGCGGCGTGGAGGACATGGCGCAATTGCTGCCCGCCTTCATCCTGCCGAACGATCCGGGCATTCCGCCCGTTCTGCGGGCGGCGGCGGAGCGTCTCGTGGCGCATGGTCATTCCGGTGCGCTCGACGGATACCAGTCGCAAAGTCCTCAGCGCGCCTTCATGCTCGCGGCCGCCATCTACGCGGCCATCGCGAAGCAGGGGCTCCATTATGCCGAGCCGCCGGCCAGTTTCGAAACGCGCGGGCAGAAAATCCGACGGCCGGCGACGATCGCGGAGGCGCGCCTTGCAACCTGTCTCGACACCGCGCTGCTGTTCGCGGCGGCGCTGGAGGCCGCCGGCCTGCACCCCTTCGTGCTGTTGTTCGACGGGCACGCCGCCTCCGGGGTCTGGCTGCAGGAGCGCAGCTTTGCCAGGTCGATCGAGACCGATCCGATGGAAGTCCGCAAGGCGCTGGCCGCGCGCGAGGCGATCGTCTTCGAAACGACCGGCGTCACCCATCGCCCCGCGATGACGTTCGAAGCGGCGCAGCACCTGCTGGCGCCGCGTCTCGGCGAGGATCGGGCGAAGGATTTCGTCGCGGCGGTTGACATCCGGCGATCGCGGAGCGCGGGGATCACGCCGCTCGCCTCCCACGATGCCTTGCGCCGGCGCCTGCCCGAAGGGGAGGAGGAGCAGGCGCCGGTCTCCGATCTGCCGCTGCCGGCCATGCCGGCGTTCGCGGAGCTGCCTCCGGAAACGGCCGAGGAAAAGCCGACGACGGCGGCGGGCCGGATCGAGCGGTGGCAGAGGAAGCTGCTCGACCTGACGCTTCGCAACCGCTTGCTGAATTTTCCGGAGTCGAAAAAGACCATTCCCTTTCTGTGCGGCGACGTTGCGCGTCTGGAAGACCGGCTGGCGGAGGGCGTGGCGATCCGCATCGTTTCCCTGCCGGAGCAGAACCCGCTCGGCGAGCGCGACGCGGCGCTTTACCGCGACGTTCACGGCAAGGATCTGCAGCGGACCTTCGCGGCGGAGGCGCTGGCGCGCGATGAGTTGACCTCCACGCTCGACGCGCGTCAGCTCGAGGCCCGGTTGATCGATCTCTACCGTCAGGTCCGCAACGACTATGCGGAAGGGGGCGCGAACACGCTGTTTCTCGCGGTCGGCTTCCTGCGCTGGAAGAAGCAGGCGAGCGACGAGCGCAGTTACCGTGCGCCCCTGCTGCTGATTCCGGTGAAGCTGGAACGGCGCAGTGCCAGCTCCCGCTTCTCGCTGCGGTATCATGAGGACGAGCCGCGCTTCAACGCAACGCTTCTGCAGTTCCTCGAGCGCGATTTCGATCTCGCGCTCACAGGGTTCGACGGGGAGCTGCCGACCGACGACAGCGGCGTCGACGTTCCCCGCGTCCTGTCCATGGTGCGCCATGCCGTCCGCGATGTGCCCGGAATGGAAGTCGTCGACGAGACGGCGCTTTCGACATTCTCCTTCGCGAAGTTCCTGATGTGGAAGGACCTTGTCGAGCGCACCGACGATCTTCGCCGGAACAGGGTCGTCCGGCACCTGATCGACACGCCCGATCAGGCCTTCGGACCGGAGGCGAGCGGCGCGCCGGTGCGCGACGAGGGAGATCTCGACCGCAGTTGCGACCCCGCCGACATCGTCAATATCCTGCCCGCCGACTCCTCTCAGATCGCGGCCAGCGTTGCGGCGGCGGACGGGCATGACTTCGTGGTGGTCGGTCCGCCCGGAACGGGCAAGAGCCAGACCATCGCCAACATGATCTCCAACTGCCTCGCGGCCGGGAAAACGGTGCTGTTCGTCGCGGAGAAGACGGCGGCGCTGGACGTCGTGTATCGCCGCCTTCGCGAGCACGGGCTGGGGCCGCATTGCGTCGAACTGCATTCGAGCAAGACGGATCGCCGCCACTTCCTCGGGCAATTGAAGTCGGCCTGGGAGGAGGGGGGCGCGGCGGATCTCGACGAATGGATCGAGATCAACGAGCGGCTGCGGCTGCGGCGCGACGAACTCAACGCCTACGTCGAGGCCCTGCACAGGCGTCATGCCAATGGATGGAGCCCGTTCATGGCGCTCGGCCTGGCGCTGCACAAGGCGGAGATGCCGGCGCCGGAGCTTGCCTGGAGCGAGCGCGAGACGCGGGACGCGGAAGCGCTTCGCGCTCTTGAAGATCTGGCGGAAAACCTCGGGCACGTGTTCGCGTCGGTGGAACGACGTCCCGGACTGGAACTGGTGGATCTCGAGAGCTGGAGCAGCGGCGCGCAGGACGCGGTCCTCGCGGCGGCGCAGGCGCTTGCGGATGCCATCGAGACGGGGCTCGCGGAATTGTCCGCGTTCCGCGAGTCCCTCGGCCTGGAGGGCGAGCGCAGGGCGTCCGCCGACGAGGTCGCGCCGCTGAAGCGGCTCGCCGGGGCGTTGTGCCGGTGCGAAGGGCTGGACGTCAGCATCGCCTTCGACCGCGACCTGCCGGACTGCGAAAGGGCGCTGACCCGCCTCGCGGCGGACGTGGACGCCTACAGGAACGAGGAGGCGGCGCTCTCGGCGTCCTATGCGCCGGTGTCCGTGCGCGATCTGGACACGGGATCGCTCGACGGGCGCTGGCGGGAGGCGGTGGCGTCCCTGTGGCCCATGTCGATGCTGGGCAAGCGAAAGGTCGCCAGGTTGCTGCAAGGATATGCCGAGGCGGGCCGTGCCAATCCGGAAACCGACCTTCCGGTGCTGCGCCGCATGCAGGACATCCTGGCCCGGATCGCGGACAGTCCCCTTGCCGGGAAGCGCGTGCCCTTCGAGGGGCTGACGACGGATCTGGAAGCGCTCGGAGAGGTTCTCGGCGCCGCCAGGGAGGTGCGTGAGGCCCTGACCCTGCCCGAACGGGATGCGGATGCCCTGCGGCCCGTGCTGCAGGCCGTCGCGCCCTGTCTGGGCGCGGGCGAGGAGGGCGGCGCGCTGCGCGGTGCCGCAAGGGCCCTGTTGCGTGCGCTGGAGGATCTGGACGCGGCCCGCGGGCGCTTCGACGAGGCCGCGGCCCGTCCGGTCGAGGAGGTCGACGAGGACCGGTCGCTCGAGGCGCTCAAGGGCCGCCTTGTCGATCTGATGAACGCGCGTCATCTGCTCAGGGACTGGTCGTCCTGGTGCAAGGTTCGACGTCAGGCGCGCGTCTATGCGCTCGACGCGCTGGTTGCGGGGCTGGAGAGCGGGATCATCCCGGCCCGCGACGCGCGGGAGGCCTTTCGGGTCGGTTACGCCCGGTGGTGGCTTCCCAAGGTTCTCGACGGCGACCCGATCCTCCGCGACTTCCGGCGCTTCCAGCACGAGAACACCCTCGAACAGTTCCGCCATCTCGACGAGATGGTGCAGGCGCATGCCGCCCGCAGGGTCGCCCTCTCCGTCGCGCATGGCCTGCCGTCCGTGCAGAGCGTGCCCCGCAAATCGGAACTCGGGCAGTTGCGTCACCAGATGCAGCTGAAACGCCCGAGCCGCTCGATCCGCGACATGATCGCAAGCATGCCGGAAACCTTCCCCAGGCTCGCGCCATGCATGTTGATGTCGCCGCTCTCGATTGCCCAGTATCTCCCCGCGAACCAGTCGCTTTTCGATGTCGTGATTTTCGATGAGGCGTCGCAGATCACCACCTGGGATGCGGTCGGCGCGATTGCGCGGGCACGGCAGACGATCATCGTCGGAGATCCGAAACAGCTGCCTCCGACCAACTTCTTCGGCCGCAACGAGGAAGACGAGGAGATCGCGGATCACGAGAAGGATCTGGAGAGCATTCTGGACGAAGCCACGGCGGCCGGCATCCCGGTTCGCGACCTGAGATGGCATTACCGCAGCCGCAGCGAATCGCTGATCGCCTTCTCCAACCACCACTATTACAACAACCGTCTGGTGACCTTTCCCTCCCCGACCGTGGAGGATCGCGCGGTGCATCTGCGCCAGGTTTCAGACGGCGTGTACGACCGGGGCAAGAGCCGAACCAACCGGATCGAGGCCGAGGCCGTCGTGCGCGACGCCGTGGCCCGCATGACCGGCTGGCTGGACCTCCCCGAGGAGGACCGCCCGACCCTCGGCGTGATCACCTTCAATGCGCAGCAGCAGTCGCTTATCATGGACCTGCTCGACGCGGCGCGGCGCGACGCCCCCGATCTGGAGTGGTTCTTCGCCGACGACCGGGTCGAGCCGACGATCGTCAAGAACCTGGAAAACGTCCAGGGCGACGAGCGCGACGTCATCCTGTTCTCGATCACCTACTGGAAGGATGCCGCGGGCAAGCTGACCATGGACTTCGGCGCGATCAACAGGGATGGCGGCGAACGGCGGCTGAATGTCGCCGTGACCCGCGCGCGTCGGGAACTGGTGGTGTTCTCCGGCTTCACGGCGGACATGATCGACACGGGCCGGGCCAAGGGCCTCGCCGTGCGGCATCTCAAGGCGTTCCTGGACTACGCCGAGCGTGGCGCCGTGGCGCTTCCGGCGCAGGATATCGGGTCGGTGGGTGGTTTCGACTCGCCGTTCGAGGAGGCGGTTGCCGACGAACTGCAGCGGCGCGGCTGGCTCGTCGTTCCCCAGGTCGGCGTGTCCGGCTTCCGCGTGGACATGGGCGTGCGCAATCCCGACAGGCCCGGAGCGTATCTGGCCGGGGTGGAATGCGATGGCGCGACCTATCACGGCTCGGCGACCGCGCGTGACCGCGACAAGGTTCGCCAGCAGGTGCTCGCCGGCCTTGGCTGGTCCATTTTGCGGGTGTGGTCCACCGACTGGTGGTTCGACGCCCCGGGATGCGCCGAGCGTTTGCACGCGGACCTTTGCAGGCTTCTGGAAGAGAGCCGGGTGGAAGAGAGCCGGGTGGAAGACAGCCGGGCGTGACAGCCCCCGGGCGCAAGACGGGCCGCGACCGGGGACGGTGGTGACCCGAGCTCTCGTCCGTCAGTGCCATCGCGGGCAAGGTTATCGCGGGACAGGCCATCGGGGGCGAGGGGGTATCAGTCAACTTGCGCCGTCCGCCGCGACGATTCCTAGAACGTGAGGAGCCCGAAGGCGACGAGGGCGCTCGCCGCGCCGGCGAGCACCACGGTTTCCGTCACCACGATGCCGATATGGCCGCCGCCGACCCTGGTCATCGCGCCGAGCGCGGTCTTGACGCCGAGTGCCGCGATCGCCGTGACCAGAAGCAGGCGCGACACTTCGGTCGCCACCGTCACCACAAGCGCGGGCAGCAGGCCGAAGCTGTTGAGCGCTGCCAGCACCGCGAAGCCGATGACAAAGCCCGGCAGGCGCGGCGCCGCGCCGCTGCCACCGGCATTCGTGCCGCGCAGGGCCAGCAGCAGGACGATCAACACGACCGGCAGAAGGCTGACGCGCAGCAGCTTGACGATGGTCGCGAGCTCGCCGGTTTCTTCCGAAACAAGATATCCCGCGCCGACGACCTGCGCGACGTCGTGGATCGTTGCGCCGATCAAAAAGCCGATCTCGCGGTGCGAGAAATCGAAAGCGGTGAAGATCAGCGGATAGAGAACCATCGCGACCGTCGACAGCGTCGTGACGGCGATTACCGTGAAGAGCGTATTGCGCTCAAGCTTGTCGTTGACGGGCAGGGCGGCGGAAATGGCGAGCGCGGCCGAGGCGCCGCAGATGGCGACCGAGCCCCCCGTGAGGATCGCGAAGCGCCAGCCGCGCCCGAAGAGGCGGCAGGCGAGAAACCCGGTCGCGATGGTGAGCGCGATGAGCCCCGCGACCGCCGCCCCCGTCTGCCATCCGAGGCCTGCGATTTCCGACGCCGTGACCCGCGCGCCGAGCAGCGCGACGCCAAGGCGCAGGAGCGTTCTGGAACTGAAGCCGATGCCGGGCGCGAAGCGGGCGTCTTCCGACGTGAAGTTGAAGGCCATGCCGATCAAGAGCGCGAACAGCATCGCCGGCCCGCCGTAGTGATCCGACAGGAAGCCGGCGGCCGCGCCGATCACCAGCGCGAGTAGAACGCCCGGCGCGAGGCGATAGAGGGGGGCGGCTGCGCGCGCCCGCAGGGTCGGAAAGGTCATGTCACACCGGCGGTGGGCTGAGCGTCAGGGCGTGTGCATCGCACACCGGCAGTGTCGATGCAGCTGGCGGCAGGGGCCGATCGCCCCTGCCGCGTTTTGCAAGCTCACGCGCTGCGATAGAGCTTCGTCATGGAGAACTCGCGGTGGCCGAGTGCCTCGGCGGCGGTGGCGCGGCCGTTGGCGGTGCGCGCGATCATCTGGATCAGCGCGTCGCCCGCCTGATCGATGGTCATCTCGCGGCTGAGCACCCCGGTCACGTCCACGTCGATATGCTCCGACATGGTGCGAAGCGTGCGCGGATTGCCCGAGATCTTGATCACCGGCACGATCGGATTGCCGATCACATTGCCCTGACCGGTCGGGAACGTGTGGATCACATAGCCCGCCGCCGCCATCAGCGTCACGCATTCGGCCGCCGCCGACGAGGTGTCCATGAAGTAGAGCCCCGGGCCCTTCTCCGGCGCCACCGCCGGCCCCAGCGCGTCGATATAGGTCGAGGTGCGGCCGATCTTCTCCAGATTGCCGAGCGCCTTTTCCTCGATGGTCGACAGCCCGCCCAGGATGTTGCCCTTGGTCGGCTGGCTGTCGGAGAGATCCGACGTCTTGAAGGGTTCGATCACCTCGTCCTGATAGGCCTGGAACAGCGCCATGAACTTCTCGCCCGCCTCGGGCGTCGCCGCGCGCCTGACGCAGATGTGCTCCGCGCCGGTGATCTCCGAGGTCTCGCCGAAACAGCCGTAGAGCCCGTGCGGCAGCAGCTTGTCGTACATGTTGCCGACCGTCGGGCAGGACGACAGGCCCGTCGTCGTGTCGCTCTCGCCGCATTTGGTCGAGACCCACAGGTCGGTGAGCGGACAAGGCTCGCGCTCCAGCTCGCTCGCCCAGTGGACGAACTCCTTGGCCTTGCGCGAGGCCGCCGCGATGGTCGCGATGTCGCCGTTCTGCTCGATGGAAAAACCCTCCACCGGCTTGCCGGTCTTCGCGATGCCGTCGACGATCACCCTGGTCCATTCCGGCTCGATGCCGATGACGACGACGGCGGCGACATTCGGATTGGCACCGGTGCCGATGATCGTGCGGAAATGGAGATCCAGATCCTCGCCGAACTGCAGCCGGCCGTAGGCATGCGGGATCGCCAGCGTGCCCTTGATGTTGTTGGCGACCGCCTCGCAGGCGGCGTTGGAAATGTCGTCCACGGGCAGGATCAGCACGTGGTTGCGCACGCCGACGCGGCCGTTCTCGCGGCGCCAGGCGCGGACTTCGAGGCTCTTGGGGTCCTGCATGATCACCACCGCTTGGTCTTGAGGTTGTGGGTGTGGACGTGGCCGCCCTTCGGGGCCGGGCCGGTCATGCGGCCGATGTCCTCGCCGTATTTGATCACCGTGTCGCCCTCGGCGAGGTCGACCAGCGCGACCTTGTGGCCGATGGGAATGTCGGCGTTCACCTTAAGGTGAAAGTCGCTGTCGTCTTCCGTCACCACGCACAGCATGTCCGTGCCGGCCGTCAGACCCTCCACAACGACAACGCCGACATTGTCGGCCCGGTCGTGAACGAGAAGATGTGGTTTTTCTCCCATCGATGTCTCCTTTAGGGGATGAGAACGAGTTTCGGCGCCGCCACGGCGCCGGCTTCAAGGTCGGCGAAGGCGCGCGCGCCCTCGCTGAGCGGACGTGTCTCGACCCAGTCGAGCGGCCCGAGGCGCCCGTCGAAGATCGCAGCCGCCGTCTGTCGGAAGTCCTCCGGCGTGTAGGTGTAGGTGCCGATGAAGGTGATTTCCTGCAGTGTCATGCGACGGATATCGAGACCGCCATCGGACGATCCGAGCCCGATGTGCACGATGACCCCGCCCGGACGCACCGCCGCCGAGGCGGTGGCCCGCGTCGCCGCAAGCCCCACGCCGTCGATCACGAGATCGATCGCGCCGGGGGCGGGACCCGTGCCGGCAAGCGGGTCGTGGACCCGGAAATCGCCGGCCCGTTCCAGCACGGCGCGGCGGCCGGCATGCGGTTCGCCGATCCAGATTTCCGGTGCGCCCCGCGCGGCGAGCGCGAGAGCCGCGCCGAGCCCGATGGCGCCGCCGCCGAGAACCAGGCAGCGCGCCTCGGCAAGCGGTTTGACAAGCGCGCGCTCGCCGAGCCGCACCGCGTGCCAGCCGCAGGCGAGCGGTTCGGCAAGCGCCGCGGTGACGCTCGACACGCGGTCGGGAACCGCGACGAGATTGCCCGCCGGCATGGCGAGCCGCTCGGCGAAGGCCCCTTCGCGCGGCGGCATGGAGATGATCTGGCGATCGGCGCAGAGGTTGGCCCGACCGGCGCGGCAGTCCTCGCAGGTGCCGCAAGTGACCAGCGGATTGACGGTGACGCGGCTCCCGTCGGCAAGACGGCCGGCCGCCTCGTGACCGAGGATGAGCGGGGCCGGCCGCCGGGCGTCATGCCCGAGATAGGCATGCATGTCCGAGCCGCAGATGCCGACGGCCTCGATGGCGATTGCGACGTCGCCGTCTCGCGGGATCGGGTCCGGAACGTCGCGCAGGGCGAGGGCGCGCGGCGCGGTATAGACGAGGGCCTTCATTTCGCGGTGAACCCCCCGTCGACGTAGAGCAACTGACCGGTCACATAGGCGGACGCCGGCGAGGCCAGGAACACCGCCGGTCCGACGATGTCCTCGAGCGTGCCGTTGCGCCCGATGCAGGTCTGCGCGGCGTTGCGCGCCGCGCGCTCCGGATCGCCGAACACGGGGCCGGTCAGTTCGGTCGGAAAGAACCCCGGCGCCAGCGCATTGGCGGTGATCCCGTGCCTTGACCAGGCTTCCGCCATGGCCCTTGTGAGCTGGGCGATCCCGCCCTTCGACGCCCCGTAGGAGATCCCGCCCGGAAAGGCGCGCCGGCTCTGGAGCGAGGCGAAATTGACGATCCGCCCGTAGCCGGCCGCCCGCATCCCCGGCACCAGCGCCTGGGCGAGAAAGAACGGCGCCGCGAGATTGAGGTCCATCGTCGTGCGCCAGCCCGCGAGCGTCACCTCGTCGGCCGTCTCGCGGGTGTTGACACCGGCGGCGTTGAACAGGATCTGCGGGGCTCCGTGCACGGCCGCCACGCGCCGCGCGATGTCGGGGATCGCCTCAAGGTCGGAAAGATCCGCCGCAACACAGGCCAGTCCTTCCAGCGGGCGCCGGGCGACGCCGACCACCTGCGCGCCTGCTGCTTGAAGCGCGTCGGCGATGGCCCGGCCGAGGCCAGACGACGCGCCGGTGACGCAGGCGATGCGCCCCGCGACGGAAAACTCAGCGCTCATGCGATCCTCCCTCTCGCCGCATCCGGGTGAGTGGTAATGGAAGCGCTTACATTTTCAGGCAAATGGACCATGCCTCACTCCGTTGCCTGAAGGTCGAAGCGCTCGCCCGGAAACCACTTCTCGAGGCGCACGTCGGCGGTGCGGGCGTGGCCCTCCATGCCCTCCAGACGGCTGATGCGGGCGGTGGCTTCCGCCACGGGACGGGCGCCCTCGCGCGTGGCCCGCTGCCATGTCACGATCTTCATGAACTTGTGCACCGAGAGCCCGCCGGTGTAGCGCGCGGCCCCCGAGGTCGGCAGCACATGATTGGTGCCGGATGCCTTGTCGCCGAAGGCCACCGTGGTTTCCTCGCCGAGGAACAGGGAGCCGTAGCACTGCAACCGGTCGAGCCACCAGTCGAGGTCGGCGGCCTGCACCGTCAGGTGTTCCGGCGCGATGGCGTCGGAGACCTGCGCGACCTCTTCCCGGCTGTCGCAGACGATCACCTCCGCATAGTCGCGCCAGGCGGCGGCGGCGTTCTCGGCGTTGGTCGGCGGCAGGGTCGCGATCAGCTCCGGCACCAGCTGCATGACCTTGTCGGCGAGCGGGCGGTGGGTGGTCGCCAGCCAGACCGGCGAATTATAACCATGCTCCGCCTGGCCCACGAGGTCCCAGGCGACGATCAGCGGATCGGCGGTCTCGTCGGCGAGGATCAGACTGTCGGTGGGGCCGGCGAACATGTCGATGCCGACGCGGCCGAACAGGATGCGCTTGGCC
Source organism: Stappia sp. (assembly GCF_040110915.1). NCBI lineage: Bacteria > Pseudomonadati > Pseudomonadota > Alphaproteobacteria > Hyphomicrobiales > Stappiaceae > Stappia > Stappia sp. Next base: position 645,887 of record NZ_CP157793.1, read on the forward strand.
TCGGCGACGAACTGGTTGCCGGGGCCGACGAGAATGTCGGATTTCGGCTGCCCGAAGAGGCCGAAGGCCATCGCCGCCACGCCCTGCACGCCGCCGAGCGCGAGGATCGTGTCGGCGCCGCACAGATCGGCGGTGTAGACGATCGCGGGGTGAATGCCCTGACCCGGACGCGGCGGCGAACAGGCCGTGATGTGGCCGCAGCCGGCGACCCGGGCCGTCGTCACGGTCATCAGCGCGGAGGCGATATGGGCGTAGCGTCCACCCGGCGCGTAGCAGCCCGCCGCCTGACAGGGGATCGCCTTCTGGCCCGCGATCAGCCCCGGCACCACCTCGAGCCGGGTTTCCCTCAGCGTGTCCTTCTGCGCCTCGGCGAAGCGGCGGACGTTGTCGTGGGCGAAGCGGATGTCGTCCTTCAGCTTCTCCGGCACGCGGGCGGCGGCGGCGTCGATCTCGTCGCGGGTCAGGACGATGTTGCCCTCGTACTTGTCGAACTTCGCGGCATATTCCATTGCCTTGGCGTCGCCGCCGGCCTCGATCTCGTCGAGGATCGTCTGGACGGTGGCACGCACGTCGCCCGCATCGTCGGACGAGCGCTTCGGGGCTTTCTTCAGGTAATCAACGGCCATGGTCGACCTCACTCACTTGTAGATGTCTGGAAGAAGCGCCGTCGAGATCGCCGGCACATAGGCGATGACCAGCGTCACGATCAGCATGAAGAAGACGAAGGGGACGGCCCAATAGGCGATCTTGAGGATCGACTCGCCGGTAAGCCCGGACACCACGAAGAGGTTGAGCCCGAGCGGCGGCGTGATGAAGCCGACGCCGAGCGCGGTGATCATCATGATGCAGAACTGGATCTCGTTCATGCCGATGTCCTGCGCCAGCGGCATCAGAATCGGGGCGAGGATCACGATGTTGGGCGTGGTCTCCATCACGCAGCCGGCCGCCACCAGAATGCAGATCATCATCAGGATCAGCACCCAGGGCTCGTCGCTCACCGAGGTCGCCGCGGCCACGAAGCCCTGCGGCACGCCGATGATCGCCAGCGCCTCGGCGAGCGGCACGGAAAACGCGATGATCGGCAGGATCACCCCGTTCACCTTGGCCGAGCTGACCAGCATGGCGGGAAAGTCCGAAAACTTGAGCGTGCCGAGCATGAAGCCCATGGCGATGGTCACGACCACGGCCGTGGCGCCCGCTTCCGTGGGCGTCAGGCGGCCGGAGAAGATGCCGTAGAAGATGATCCCGGGCACGATGAAGGCGTACCAGCCGGAGGCCAGCGCCCGGCCCAGCCGGCCGGCCCATTCCGAAAAGGTCATCTGCCCGCCGCCTTCCCAGCCGTAGAGCCGGTTCATGATCACATTGGTGACAAGGATCGACAGCAGGATCGCGAGACCCGGGACGACGGCCGCCAGAAACAGCGTCGAGGCGGAGATCCCCAGCACGAGACCGATGATGATGTAGGCGATCGACGGGGGAATGAGGATGCCGGTGCAGGCCCCCGCCGCCACCAGCGCACAGGCATAGGGGCGCGGATAGCCCGATTCCACGAGCCGGTTGATCGTCATCCGCCCCACAGCCGCGGCGCCCGCCGCATCGGAGCCGGAGATGGCGGCGAACATGCCGCAGACCAGCACGGTCGCCGACCCGAAGCCGCCCTTGGCCCAGCAGGTCAGAGCTTCCGCCACATCGAGGAATTTTCGCGACAGGCCCGTTCGTACAAGCGCATCGCCGGTGAGGATGAACAGCGGGATGGCGGTGAGCGCGAAGGCGTCGATGCCGGAAAACAGCCGCTCCCCCACGAGGCTGAGCGGCAGGGCGCCCGACCACACCAGCATGGTGATGGCGGCCGCGCCGATGGCCGCCCAGACCGGAACGGCCAGCGCCACCAGCACGACAAAGAGGATCACCGATGCATAGAAATCCCAGCCGAGTTCGACGGTCTGGGCGCCGAGTTGACCCCACATCATGGTCCCGCCCTCCTCAGTCGAACAACATGTCGCCTTCGTAGACGGGACGTCCGCCTCGAAGATCCTTGATGTCGCGCAGGAAGGACTGCACCAGGCGGAGCATCATCAGGGCAAAGCCCAGCGGCACCGCCGCCAGGAACCAGACCTGGCTGATCCGCAACCCGTGGGTGACCGAGCCGAACTTGGCCGAGACCAGCACCGTTTCGAGCGACCAGTAGAAGGCGATGATGGCGACGATGAACATCACCACGTCGCCGAACACGTAGAGCGCGCCCTTCACGCGCCGGCCGACGTAGTGCATCAGCACGTCGATGCGGATGTGCGCCCGCTCCTTGACCGCCGAGGACGCGCCGATCCAGGCGAGATAGATGAAGGAGTAACGCACGATCTCCTCGCCCCAGATTGACGAATAGGCGAGCAGTTCCCGCCGCATCACCTCGATGAACATCGTGGCGACCAGCATCACGTAGAACACGAGCAGCAGCCAGCGCTCGGCGTTCCTGTCTATGGCCTTGAGGGTGGCTCGCATGCACGTCTCCCGTTGGCTGAGCCGCGTCAGCCCGCGGTGCGCCTGAAAAGGCGCACACTCGTTTCAATCGTGACGAGGAAGGCGCGGCGGCCCCGACGCGGGGGCCGCCGCGACGCCGGTCAGGCGTCGTGCACGTAGTAGCGGCCCATGGTGCCGGCGGCCTCCTCGAGGCGGGCGAAGGCCTCCATGGAGCCGGCCAGTTCGACCTTGAAGTCGTCCCATTCGGAGCGCTGGTAGCCGCCGGCGGCCTGCCACTCGGCCAGCTGGTCCTCGCTGAGGGAATGGAACTGCACGCCGGACTTGGCGAGCTCCGCCATGGCGTAGGCGCGGGCGGCGGGAACCTTGGCGAGGTTCTGCTGGGCGGTCACCTCGCCGGCGAACTCGATCCCCTCCTGCACATCGGCGGGCAGGCCGTTGAACCACTCCAGGTTCATCGAGAACACCTGGCTGTCCGGCACGGCCTGGGTGAAGGTCACATGGGACAGGATGTCCTTGAAGCCGAAGACGTAGAGCGCGCCGACGGAGGGATCGAGCGCGTCGGCCACGCCCTGCTTGATCGCCGAGGGGGTCTCGCCCCAGGCGACCGGGGTCGGGTTGGCGCCGACCATGCGGTAATACTGCTGCAGCATCTTGGATCCGGGTACGCGGAACTTCACGCCGCCCATGTCCGCCGGGCTGATCACGGCGTCTCCGCCCTGGCGCACGGCGACGACGCGCGGGTCGATGACCACGTAGAACAGCGCCTTGAAGCCGGCGGCCTCGATCTTGGGATGGACTTCCGACTTCCAGGTGTCCGAGGTCACCAGGTTGGTGAAGCGCTGATTGGAGCCGCAGAAATAGGGCATGTTGATCAGGTCGACGGCGCTTGCGAAGGGCGCGAAGTTCGACAGCGAATGCTGGGCGCACTGGATCGTGGCGCCCTGAACGGCCTGCACCAGCGCGCCGCCGGCGCCCAGCTGGCCGCCCGGCGCCAGCTTCACGTAGACCTTGCCGTTGGTCGCGTTCTGGATGTTTTCCTTCAGGTCCAGCTGCATGATCGGATAGGACCGCGAGGCGCCCAGCACATAGGCGGTGGCGATCGTCATGGTGTGCTCGGCCGCCGCCTCGCGCTCCCGCTCCTCGCGGGCCGTCTGCGCGACCGCCTCGTCCGACCACAGCGTGCCGGCCGCGCCGGCGACGACGGCGGCGGTAAAGGCGCCGCGTCCGGCGAGCTTGAGAAAGTTGCGGCGCTCGGCGGATGCGAGCGTTTCGGTGTCCCTAAGTGTCATGTGAAATCTCCTCCCAAGGTCGTTTCGGCCGGTCACGCGGGACCGGACTGTTTTTGGCCACCGGCAGCGTTCCGGACCGCGCGCTCGCGCTGCAGGATGCCAACGACGAACATCAGCGTCGCGGCGAACAGCAGGAGCATCTCGCCGACATCGTCGAGAAACGCGGCGCGGGCGAACGCCCCGAGCGCGACATTGGCAAAGAACGCCGCGAACAGCGCGAGCGCCGCCAAGAGCGCCGGATAACCGGTTTTCATGATCGTCTCCTCCCCAGAAGACAGGGCGTCTCCCATCGCCCGTAATCACCATGGTAAGCGTTTGCATGACGAATGCAAGCGCTTACATTCTCTTTCCTGGCCGAAATTGTCCAAAATGCGCATTTGTCGGCCCTCGGGGCCATGGTACCTAGGGACCCCGTTCACAAGGAACACCCCATGCTCAAGTCTCCCGCGCCGACGCTCGACGACGTCGCGACCCGCGCGGGCGTGTCGACGGCGACCGTCTCGCGCTGCCTGAACACGCCGGAGCGCGTGCGGGCGGAGACGCGCGAGCGCGTGCGTCAGGCGGTCGAGGCGCTGGGCTACATGCCCCATTTCGGGGGGCGCGCGCTGGCGTCCAACCGCACCAACACGGTCGGCGCGATCATTCCCACGATGGAAAACGCGATCTTCGCACGCGGCATCCAGGCGGTGCAGGAGGAACTGGCCGCCGCCGGCGTAACCTTGCTGATCGCGAGTTCCGGCTACGATCCCGAGCGCGAGGCGACGCAGATCCAGACGCTGCTGGCCCGCGGCGTCGACGGCCTGCTGCTGATCGGCGAGGCGCGGCCCGAGACGACCTACGATCTGCTGGCCCGGCGCGGCGTTCCCTTCGTGCTGGTGTGGACGCGGCGCGCGGGGTGCCCGCACACCTGCGTCGGCTTCGACAATCTGGCCGCCGCGCGCGACCTGGCCGAGGCGGTGCTCGAGCGCGGACACCGCGACATCGCGATGATCGCCGGCAAGACCGCCTGGAACGACCGCGCTGCGGCGCGTGTGGCGGGTGTCAGGGCGGCGCTGGACGCGCGCGGGCTGTCGCTGCCCGACGCAAGGCTCATTGAATGCGATTACGCGCTGGAGGCCGGCGCCGCCGCCTTCGCCCGGCTGATGGCTGCGGAGACGCGCCCGACGGCGGTGATCTGCGGCAACGACGTGATCGCCGCCGGCGCCTTGTCCGCCGCCCGCCGGATGGGGATCGAGGTGCCACGCGCGGTGTCGGTGGTGGGCTTCGACGACATCGATCTGGCCGAGGCGGTCTCGCCGGCGCTCACGACGGTGCATGTGCCGCACCGGCGCATGGGCGCGGCCGCCGCGCGCGCGCTGCTCGCCCTGCGCGACGACGCGCCCTTGCCGGACGATCTCACCTTCACGACGCGGCTGGTCGACCGCGAGTCCCTCGCCCCGCCGCCGCCCGGCGCGTGAGGCGGCGCTCACGTCCCCCTTGCACGGTTTCCCGAAGCGGGGGCGCCGCAACGACGGGTGACGCCCGGGGCGATGCAAAGCTCCATCCGCCGGATGGCGCCGGGGCGCTTGCCGCAGATCCATGACGTCTCGTCGCGCAAATCCCTGCCGTGAAGACACCACCGCGCAGGACGATGCCGCCCGGCTCCGCTGCCTGAGACGGGCGCCGTCCAAAGGCATCCCGGCCGCCAATTCCTGAGGCCGTCCCTGTTTGCGCTCCTGTTTCCTCTGCGATCTGGGAGCAGGACGGGCGACGACGCGCGCCTTCGGGTGCGAGGCAGGGGGGCAAGCCAAGGGTCGCGAGTGCCTGCCCTTGACGGGTCCTCCGATATCGCCGGGCGTGGCGACCTTGCCGCCCCCTTCAGGCGACCGCCGGGCGTCTGGTCGACCTTCCGAAATCGCACGTACCGGACCGGCCGCTTGCGCCCGTGCCGGACTGAGCACCGGTGCTTTCGGCGCGGAGACGGCGGGCCGATCCCCCCGGCGCCCCATCGGCACTTGCAAAACGTGATAGTATAACATACCAACTTGCTGCAAGGCGGACGCGGGGACCGTGGTCCGGCGCCGGGCAACGGGACGCGCGCGCCGCGAGACGGCAATCGGAGAGGCGGGATGTGTGCGGCGGATCGCCGGGACGTCCGTCCGGCGGCGCCCTGCTGCCGGTGAGGGGCGTGCTCCGGACGCCGCGCGCGAGCCGGTCCGACCCTGACCGACCCTGACCCCGCCCGCCTCAGATCCGGCCCTGATCCGGCTCGAAACGACGGAGACTTAGATGAACCAGGACACCGAACGCGCGCATGCAGAGCACCTGCGCCAGACGCAGGATCATTATCGCTGGCGCGGCGAGCACATGGAGGCCCTTGCCGTCCTGCGGCGCGCGGAGGCCGCGATCTGGGCGCATGAGGCGCGGATCCTCGCCCATGACGCGGAGATCGCCCGCCACGAGGAGCAGATCGCCCATGGCGATGCCCATGCGGACGCGCCGCCGGCCGGCGAGCATGCCCGCTTCTCCCGCGCGCATGCGACGGGGGCGGAACACCACACGGGGCTGCTCGACGCGATCCTTGCGTTGAAGGACCATCTGGAGGGTGCGGTATGAGCCTGACCGACGGCCGTCTGCCCGTCACCGTCCTCTCCGGGTTTCTGGGAGCCGGAAAGACCACGCTGCTCAATCGCGTGTTGAACAATCGCGACGGCCGCCGGGTCGCCGTCATCGTCAACGACATGTCGGAGGTCAACATCGACGCCGATCTCGTGCGCGCCGACACGCAGCTTTCCCGCACCGACGAGACCCTGGTGGAGATGTCGAACGGCTGCATCTGCTGCACGCTGCGCGACGATCTGCTGCAGGAGGTGCGCCGTCTGGCGTCCGAGGGATGCTTCGATTACCTGCTGATCGAATCGACCGGCATTTCCGAGCCGTTGCCGGTCGCCGCGACCTTCGATTTCCGCGACGAGGACGGCGACAGCCTGTCGGACGTGGCCCGCCTCGACACGATGGTGACGGTGGTGGACGCGGTGAACCTCCTGCGCGACTACGCCAGCCACGATTTCCTGCGCGATCGCGGCGAGACGCTTGGCGAGGAGGACGACAGGACCCTGGTCAACCTGCTCGTCGAGCAGATCGAGTTCGCCGATGTCGTGATCCTCAACAAGGTCGACGACGCCGGCCCCGAGCGCACGGACGCGGCGCGCAAGATCATCCGCAGCCTCAACGCCGACGCCCGGATCATCGAGACCAATCACGCGGATGTGGCGGCGACCGAGATCCTCGACACCGGGCTCTTCGATTTCGAGAAGGCGCATGAGCATCCCATGTGGGCGAAGGAGCTCTACGGCTATGCCGATCACGTGCCGGAGACCGAGGAATACGGTGTGGCGAGCTTCGTGTACCGGGCGCGTCGGCCGTTCGTCCCGGACAGGATTGTGTCCGTCCTGAATGGCGAGATGCCGGGCGTGATCCGCGCGAAAGGGCATTTCTGGATCGCCACGCGTCCGGACTATGTCGCCGAATTCTCGCTCGCCGGCGCACTGTCCTCGATCAAGCCGCTCGGGACCTGGTGGGCGGCCGTCCCGCGTGCGCGCTGGCCGGACCACGAGGGCGCCCGCGCCTATATGGAGGCGAACTGGCAGGAGCCCTGGGGCGACCGGCGCCAGGAGATCGTCTTCATCGGCGCCGGCATCGACTGGCCGACCCTGAAGGCCCGGCTGGACGCCTGCCTGTTGCCCGAGGACGCGGCGCGGGGACCGGACGCGCTGCCGGACATGCCCGACCCGTTCCCCCGCTGGCAACGCACGGAGGCCGCGCAATGACGACGGAGCGCCGGAGGATCGCGGACGCCGCCGTCGGGGTCGGCGTCGCGACAACCCCGGACGGGCTCGCGACGCTGCGCAAACCGGGATGCGCCGCCGTGATCTGGCAGCGCCGGCCCACGGCCCGGGTGCAGTCCTGGATCGACGCGCTGGCGCCGGATCGCCTGCCTCGCGCACGCGTCATCCTGCGCCCGGATGCGGTGCGCGAGACCGTCCTGCAGATCTGCGAGATGTGCGGCACGCCCGCCGATCCGGCCCGCGCCCTGTTCGTGGAGGATGTCGCGGCGCTCACCGGTCGCTTTTGCGACCTCATGCGCACGACATGGGTGCGCTTGCGCTTCGACGTCGTGACGACGAACGCCTGCCGCAAGTTCCATATCGACGCGGTGACCGCGCGGCTGGTGTGCACCTATCGCGGACCCGGCACGCAATACGGCGTGTCCACCGACGGCGTCGAGCCGGACCGCATCTTCACGGTGCCGACCGGCGCGCCGATCCTGCTGCGGGGGACGCTGTGGCCGCAAAAGCCGCCCTCCGGTCTCCTGCACCGCTCGCCGCCGATCGAGGGAACGGGCCAGACGCGCTCCGTGCTGGTGCTCGATCCCGTCGATGCGCCCGTGGAGCCCGCCGTCACCTCGAATGGGGGTGGCGCGGGCGGCAGCGGGCCATTCCACTGAACGCCAGGCCTCCGACACCCCGATGACGCGCGCGGCGGCCTCAGGGGGCGGAGGCCGGCGTCCGCGCGGTGCCGCGCAAGGAGAGCGGGGCACCGCCGGCGCGGTTCGCGCGCTGTCCCGCCCAGACGGAGGCGAGAACGATCGCAGCGCCGAGCCCCTGCACGGGCGACAGGGACTGACCGAGCCAGATCCAGCCGAGCAGCACGGCGGTCACCGGGCTCATCATGCCGAGCATCGAGACGGCGCCCGGTTCGATCCGGGCCACGCCGCGAAACCACAGCGCATAGGTTGCCGCCGCGCCGATGAGGCCGAGCCAGGCGAGACCGGCGAGATTGGTCGGCGTGAGCGGCGGCAGCGCGGGCTCCGCCACCAGCGCGACCGGAAGCAGGATCAGCCCGCCGGCAGTGAGCTGCCAGGCGGTGAAGCTCAGGGGCGAGACGGGCGGCTGCCACTTCCGGCTGAGCACCGTCCCGGCCGCCATGGAGGCCGCACCGCCCAGGCCGGCCGCGATCCCCACCGGGTCCAACGCGGCATCAGGGCCGATCAGCAACAGCGCCACGCCGAAAACCCCGCTCGCGGCTGCCGCGACCGCGCCCGCCCGGATCGGCGTGCCGAGCCAGCCGCGCGCCATGAGGATCACCATCATCGCCTGAAGCGACCCGAGTGTCGCGGCGACCCCGCCGGGAAGCCGATAGGCCGCCACGAACAGAAGCACCCAGAACAGCGCGAAGTTGAAGCTGCCCAGCAGGAAGGCGCGGCCGAGCCAGGCGCGCGGCGGCAGGCAGCGCGTGAGCGCGAGCAGCAGCAGCCCGGCCGGCAGGGCGCGCAGTGCGGCGAGCGTCACCGGATAGCCGGCGGGCAGCGCCTCGGTCGTGACGAGATAGGTGCTGCCCCAGATCGCCGGGGCGAGCGCGGTGAGAAGAATATCGGATGTGCGGGACATGCAGGCAGCCTCCAGGAAGCGCGCCGGCGCCATCGGCGCGGTGCCGATGGCCATCGGGAATGGCGGCAATAAGGGGGTGGGTGGGGTGGCCGGTCAGGCGGCCGCCTCGGCAAGCCTCGCGCCGGCAAGCCTGGCCGCGATGCGCGCCACATGGGCGCCCTGAAACCGCGCGCCGGCAAGATCGGTCTCTGTGGGTGACAGCGACCCGTCGGCGCCGGCGATGGTCCCCGCGCCGTAGGGCGCGCCGCCGACGATGCCTTCGGCCGTCGTCTGACCCACGAAGGTGTAGGGCATGCCGGCGATCAGCATTCCGAAATGCTGCAGCGGGATCTGGGTCGTCAGCAGCGTCGCCTCGTGCCCGCCGTGCTGCGAGCCGGTGGAGGCGAAGACGGCGGCGACCTTGCCGACCAGCGCCTTGCGCGCCCACAGCCCGCCGGCCTGATCGAGGAAGGACTTCATCTGCCCGGCCATCATGCCGAAGCGGGTCGGCGTTCCGAGGATGAGGCCGTCATAGGCCTCAAGATCGGCCGGGCTGGCGACGGGCGTGTCGTCGGCGGCGTAACCGGCCGTCCGGCGCACCGCCTCGGGCACGGTTTCCGGCACGCGCCGCACCTCGACACGGGTGCCGGGCACGCTGCGCGCGCCCTCCGCCTCGGCCTCGGCGAGCGCGCGGACGTGGCCGTAACTGGAATAGTAGAGAACGAGAATGCGGGTCATGGGATCCTCACGGGGGGTTCGGGCCGTTTCGTTGCCCGGGAGGATCGCGGAAGGGCGCGGCCGGAATAACCGGCCCGCGCGCACTTCACTCTTTACGTCCGTTGAAGAATGTCAGGACCGCAGGGCCGCGCGCAGGTGGTCGAGAAACGCCGTGACCTTGGCGTCCATGCCGAGCCGCGAGGCCGTCACCGCGAAGATCTCCGGCGCGGGGAGCTCCCAGTCCGGCAGGACCCGGACAAGCCGACCGGTCGCCTCGGGCTCGCGGGAGACGAAGTCCGGCAGGGTGCCGATGCCATGCCCGGCGATCAGGAGATCGCGCAGGACGAGGCTGTTGCCGACGCGCACCGGCGGGTCGAGGTCGAGCGTGGCCGAACCCAAGGGGCCATGCAGTGCCCAGGAGGTCAGATGGTCGGCGAGCAGGAAGCCGATGATCCGGTGCCGGCGAATGTCGTCGGGCGTTTCGGGGGCGCCGGCGCTTGCCAGATAGGCAGGGGCCGCGAAGATCCGCTGCCGCACGGTGCCGATCTTGCGGGCGACAAGGGCGGAGTCCGGCATGGCGGGGCGAATGCGGATGGACACGTCGAACCCGCCCTCGACCATGTCGACCACCCTGTCGTCCAGCGACAGGGTGAGGCGCAGGTCGGGATGGGCGTCGAGAAATCCGGGCAGCATCGGGGCGACCACCGTTTGCCCGAAGGACGTGGAGGTGTTCACCTTCAAATGGCCGCGCACCACCCCGACGCCGTCGCGGATGCGCGCCTCGACGTCGGAGACCGCATCGAGGATGCCGCTCGTCTGGTCGTAGTAGAGCCGCCCGGCATCGGTGAGCGACATGGCCCGCGTGGTGCGCGTGAGCAGCGTCGTGCCGAGGCTTTCCTCCAGGAGCTTGATCTCGCGGCTGAGCAGCGCGGGCGACACGCCGAGATCCTCCGCCGCGCGCGCGAAGCTGCCGCGCTCGACGATGCGGCGGAAGGCCTGCATGACGGAGAGCTTGTCCATGCGCGAGATCCCCGGGTTTAAGAGCAGGGCGGACCGGCGCGCCCGCTGTCCCGATAGCACAGGCGGCGGACGACCGCGATGGGAGAGGCCGACCCGGCGGCCCGGGCCGGCGTCGTTTCAGGCGCGTTGTGTAGCGCCCACGGGCGCGAAGGCGGCAAGGGCCGGCGAGGTTTCGCCGTCGAGCGCGTGATCGACCGCAGCCCGGGCCATCAGGTGGGCGATGGCGAAGGTGATCTTCAGCCCGCCGGTCGCCACGACGATGGCCGGCGCGTCCGGAAGCGGCCCGAAGACGGGGGCGGTGCGCCCCGCGCGCGGACGCACGCCGGCCCAGCGTTCCACGACGCGGGCTTGCGCGAGCTCCGGGCACAGGGCGCGCGCGCGTTCGATCACGTCGTCCAGCCGGGCGTCGGTGGTGTCGGGCGCGGAGAATTCGGTCTCCGAGGTCGAGCCGACGGCGACCCGCCCGTCGTCATGCACGATGGCATAGACGCCGCTGTCGTAGACGATGGGTCGGGCGGGATCGAGCGGCCTCGGCGGCGCCAGCAGCGCCGCCTGGCCCTTGACGCCGGTGCCGCCGCTGGTCGGCCACAGCGGCTTGAGCAGCTCGAAGCCGCGCCAGCCGGCGGTGACGATGAGGCGGGCGGGCGTGTGCCGGGTCCCGTCGGCGGTGCGAAGGCTGCCGTCGGCGGCAAGCGCGCGGACGGGTGTGTGCGGCCGCAGGTCCACGCCGCGGGCGCGGCAGGCCGCCACGAGTGCGGCAATCAGGCCGCGCGGCGCCAGACGCGCGGACAGCGTGTCGCGGTTGAAGCCGTGCGAACCGGCGTCGGCGCGCGGCCAGTCCGGGTGATCGGGCGTCTCCAAGAGGCGCCACGTCGCGTTGTCCGGCCAGAGATCATACGCGCCGCGCGCCCAGCCTTCGCTGGTCCGCCGCTTGTCGGCATGCGCGATCGGCATGATCCGCCCGCACCGCCGGTATCCGCAGGCGAGGCCGGTTTCCGCTTCCAGCGCCCGCACGAGGCCGGGCAGGGCCAGAAGCCCGTCGAGCTGAAGCTGCTTTTTGGCATTCCAACCGACGGGCTGATGGGGCATCAAGGCGCCGAGCAGCCCGCCCGAGGCCCCGCCGCCGAGCGCGCCCGCCTCGAAGAGGGCGACCCGCGCGCCACGGTCGGCGGCCCGATAGGCGCACCAGAGGCCGACGATACCGCCGCCAACCACGGCGAGATCGGCGGAAGAAGCAGCGGAAGAGGCGGAAAGTGACACGTTTCGATCGCGATCGTCTGGAGTGGACGGCCGGGACCATGCCGTTTTCGACCCGGTTTGGCGACCACTTTTATGCCCGCGCGGACGGGCGGGCCGAGTGCCGGCACGTGTTCCTCGCCGGCAACGGCCTGCCGGAGCGCTGGCGCCACCTCGGGCCGGGCGAGCGCTTCGTGATCGCGGAACTGGGCTTCGGCACCGGCCTCAACGTGGCGGAGACCTGGCGGCAATGGCGGGAGACGGCGCCGGAGGGCGCGCATCTGAAGATCGTCTCCTTCGAAGCCCATCCGATGGAAACGCAGGAGATGGCCCGCGCGCTGGCCGCCTGGCCGGATCTGGCGGCTGAGGCGTCGGCCCTGGCCGCGCGCTGGGCCACGCTGTCACCTCTCCCGCGTGTCTGGGACCTCGACGCGCATACCGCGCTGGAGGTGCGGGTCGGCATGGCGGAAGAGACGGTGCCGGTCTGGGAGGGGGCGGCCGATGCCTGGTATCTCGACGGCTTCGCGCCCTCGCGCAATCCGCAGATGTGGTCGGCCGAGCTGATGCGGGCCGTCGCCGTCAGGACGCGCCCGCAGGGAACCTTCGCCACCTACACGGCCGCCGGCTGGGTGCGGCGCAACCTGATCGCCGCCGGCTTCGAGGTGGACAGGCGCCCCGGCTTCGCCGGCAAGCGCGAGATGATGGCGGGACGTCTGCCCGCAACCTGTTTGCCCGCCAACTCGTGACAGCCACCTCGTGACAGCCACCGCGCGACCGCCCCGCACCGGCCGCCGGGGCCGATGCGCGGGGCGTGCGGGGGTCAGCCGGCGCGCGCCTGTTCCACGGCCGCCAGGATCGCTTCCCGGCTCATGGCGCCGTAGTTGAGCCGCGTGTCGACCAGATAGACTGGCGTGCCGCGAAAGCCGAAGGCGCGGGCCTGGTTCATGTTGCGGTCGAGAATGCCCTGGATCCGCTCCGACTGGGCGTCGGCGCGGGCGGCGAGACGCTCCGGGTCGTATCCCGCCTTTGAAAGCGTCGCGTCGACGTCGTCGCGGCTGAGGCGTCCCTCCGTCATCATCAGCGCGGTATGCGCGGCCTCGTAGTCGTCGCCGGCCCCCAGCACGAGGCGGGCGGCATGGACGGACGGATCGCCGAAGATCGGCCAGTCCTTCATGACCAGCCGGATGTTGCCGTCCTGCTTCACGATGTCGAGCAGGTCGGGGTGGCCGCGTTTGCAGAAGGGACACTGGTAGTCGTAGTACTCGGCGATGGTGACGTCGCCCTTGGGGTTGCCGATGACCGGGATGGCCTCGTCGAACAGAACCTCCTCGACGGTCGGAATGGATTGCGCCGTCGCGGGGAGGCCGGAGGTGAGCAGTGAGGCGGTTCCGGCGGCGCCGGCGATCAGCAGTGTGCGGCGTGTCAGCATGGAAGTCTCCTTGGTTCGGGGCGTCAGGGCGTGGACGGGGTGTCTTGCGGCGCGGTCAGCCGGTCGATGTTCGATTGCAGCACCTCGCGGGAAATCTCGCCGACATGGGCGTGGCGCAGGATGCCGTCGGCGTCGATGAACAGCGTCGCGGGCAGACCGGGCGCGCCGTAGAAGCGCGACAGGTCGCTGAAGGGATCGACGAGGATCGTCTCCAGGTGGAGCCCGGTCCTGGCCAGATAGGAGCGGATGTCGGAGCGCCCTTCGCCCTGGTTGGCGAAGATGAAGTCGACATCGTCGGTGCCGGCGGCGAGCTCCGCCATCATCGGCATTTCGCGCCGGCACGGCGGGCACCAGGTCGCCCACAGGTTGACGATGCGCGGTTCGCCCGAGCCGGCGCCCAGATCGTGCGGGGCGCCGATCAGCGTCTGGAAGCTGCGGTCCGGCAGGGCAAGCGCCCGCGTGCCGCCCGTCAACTGCCAGCTGGTGTTCCACACGAAGAGCGCCAGCGCCAGCGGCAGAACGGCCCACAGCCGCAACCTCGGCTCCTTGAGGAGGAAGACGAGGCACGCCAGCACCGCCACCGCGCCGGTTGGCCAGAAGAAGCCACCCTGCCACACGTAGAAGACGCGCAAGGGATCGGCCGCGAAACTGTCGAGATGCAGCGCCACATGCCCGAGCCGGGCGGCGCCGAGGCCGGCGAGCAGAACCCACCAGGACCAGCCGTTGAAGCGCTCGTCCACGCGCCGGGCGAGCATGCCCGTGACGATCAGGAAGGCGAGGACCCCGAGCACCGCCGCGAAGCGGTCGGCGGCCATGACCAGGGGGCCGAGGGAAACCGCGTTCATGCTAGAGACGCTCCGTGGTTCGCGCCGAGCGGGTCAGCGTGTCGACCGTCACGGTGCCGACGAGACGGGTGTCGGCGGCCTCGCGTCCGGCGGCGTCGAAGAAGATCATGGTCGGCGGACCCGCCACCTGCAGCGTCCGCATCAAGGCGGCATTCTCCGCGTCGAAGTCGCTGAGGTCCGCCTTGACCAGCTGAAAGGCGGCGAGGCTGCGTTTCACCTGCGGATCGGGGAAGACGGACCGTTCGATGGTGCGGCAGGTCACGCACCAGTCGGCGGTGAAATAGACCATCGTCGGACGTTCGCCCTTCGCGGCGGCGAGCCTGGCCTGAAGATCCGGGATCGAGCCGGTGGCGGCGAAGCGCAGGTCCTCGGCGGAGCCGGGCGCCGTGGCGCCGCCGCGCTGGGCGAGCGGGGCGAGGGGTTTCAGCGGGTCGGTCCCGCCGGCGCTGGCGCCGACCAAGAGGATCACGCCATAGACCAGCGCCAGACCGCCGAGCGCGCGCAGCGAGGCCAGCGCGGTGGCATTCGGCAGCGCCGCGCTGAAGGCGAAGCTCGCGACCGCGATCAGCAGCGCCGCCCACAGGGCGAGGTCGACCCCGGGCGGCAGCAGCGGCGCGGCCGTCCATATGGCGGTTGCGAGGAACCCGAACCCGAAGACGCGCTTCACGCCCTCCATCCAGGCGCCGGCGCGCGGCAGCGCCTGTCCGCCGAGCGTGCCCATGACGATCAGCGGAATGCCCTTGCCGAGCCCCAGCCCGAACAGGGCGGCGGCCCCCAACGCCACATCGGCGGTCTGCGCGATGTAGAGCAGCGCCCCGGCCAGCGGAACGGTGACGCAGGGTCCGACGATCAGCGCCGAGGTGAAGCCGAGCAGCGCCGTCGAGCGCTTCGATCCGCCGAGGCCGCCGGTGCGCGCCGAGACCCAGTTGGTCCAGGCGTTGGGCAGCTGCAGCTCGAACACTCCGAACATCGACAGGGCGAGAACCGCGAAGAGCACCGCCAGAACGCCGGAGGTGACCGGCGATTGCAGCACCATCTGGAGGTTCTGCCCCGACCATCCGGCGGCCGCGCCCAGAAGGCCGAAGGCGGTGGCCAGCGACACGACATAGATGCTCGACAGAACGAAGCCGCGCCACGCGGTCAGCGTGTCGCCTTCCCGGGCCAGCGCGCCGGCCAGGATCGGATACATCGGAAAGACGCAAGGGGTGAAGGCGAGCAGCAGGCCGAACAGCGGGAAGCTCACGAGCACGAGCGCCACGCCGCCGCGCGCGAGCAACCCCTCGACCAGGCCGCCGGTGCGCGCCAGCTCGAAGTCGCTTCCGGACGTGGAGACGGCGGAGGTGGAGCCGGCGGGCGCGGCGGACGGGGCAGAAGACGGAGCGGAGGCGGTTTCGCCACCCGTGGTCCAGGCGATCTGCGGGCCCTCGCCAAGCGCGGCCGGCGCCCCGCCGAAGCTATCCGGCGCGCTCACCTCCAGCGTCTGCGCGTCGACATGGCGGATCTCGGGCGCATAGCACAGGCCGTCGTCCTGGCAGCCCTGAAAGGTCAGGTCCAGCGTGCCGAAAACCGGGGTCGCAAGCGTCGCGGTGGCGCTGTCGTAATAGACCTCCATCGACCCGAAGGTCGGATCGTCCTTCGCCGTCCCCGGTGGGGTGGTCAGGGGAAGGTCGGTGTCGTCCTGTCGGGCGCCGAGGTGTTCGCGATAGAGGTAGTAGCCCGGCGCGATGTCCCAGGAGAACACCAGCGCGCCGTCGCGATCGCGCGTCACCTCCAGCTGGAAGGCTTCGGAAACGGGCAGCGGGACGCCGGGGGAGGCGCTTGCCGGGCCCGCGACCGGCGGGAGCGCCAGCGCGACGAGCGCCCAGGCGGCGAACAAAACGGTTTTCATCGACTGTCGATCCTCTTGCCGGAACTGGCGGAGGGAATGCGCCCGCGACCGGCCGGGACCGGCGGGCGGGCGTTTGCGAGGATGCAGGTGACGGGCGCAGCTTAAGGCAGCCTTAAGCTGAGTGAGGCTTCCAGCGGTCGGCACGACAACAAGGAGCTTCAGCAAATGGTGCAATGTCGAACCGGCCTCGAGCCCGACACCGCGGAACGAGCGGAGGGGAGCGGACCGGCCCCCGGACAGCGGGACGGCGGAGCGGACCGCACCGCCGGGTCGCTCGGGCGGCGGGGGTTTCTCGTCGGACTGGGGGCGCTGGCGGTTTCGGGCTGTGTGAGCACGCAGACCCGCGCGCCGCGGATGGCCGCCGCCCCCGCGCCGGTGCCGGAGGTTCCGCCGATGTATTACGCGGTGCCGGGCGAACGGTTTCCGGTGCCGGAGGTCGATGTCGCCAAGCTCGACCGGCGCTACTGGCGCCGGGAGGTCGACTATCCGAACACCGAAAAGCCCGGCACGCTGATCGTCGATACGCCGAACCGCTATCTGTACCACACGCAGTCGCGCGACCGGGCGACGCGCTACGGCATCGGCGTCGGGCGCGACGGGTTTTCCTGGGCGGGGCGGGCACGCATGGCCTACCGCCGCAAGTGGCCGCGCTGGACGCCGCCGGACGAGATGGTGGCAAGGCGGCCCGATCTGGAACCCTACAGCATCGCCAACGGCGGCATGGATCCGGGGCCGTACAATCCGCTCGGCGCGCGCTCGCTTTACATCCACAAGGATGGCAAGGATACGCTGTATCGGGTGCACGGCACCTGGGATCCGGCGAGCATCGGCAAGGCCGTGTCCTCCGGCTGCATTCGCCTGATCAACCAGGACGTCATCTATCTGCACGACCAGGTCCGCGACGGCAGCACCATCGTGGTGATCCCGGACCCGGCGATGAGCCATCTCCTGGTCGGCTGAGCCGGCGCGGGCAACTGATCGGCCGTGCCGGAGCGGACGCCCGCCGGGCCGATCCAACAAGCGAGGCGAACGGGCATGCGGCTTCTCGTGGTCGAGGACGACGCGCTTCTTCTGGACGGCCTGACGGTCGGGCTGGGGCTTGCCGGGTTCACGGTGGACGCGGTGACGGGCTGCGAGGATGCCCGCGCGGCCGTCGCGGCGCAGGACTATGACGGCATCGTCCTCGACCTGATGCTTCCCGACGGCTCGGGTCTCGATCTGCTGACGTCGCTGCGGGCGCGCGGCGAGGCCATCCCGGTGGTGCTGCTGACCGCGCGCGATCAGGTGCCGGACCGGATCGCCGGCCTCGACGCGGGCGCCGACGACTATGTGGGCAAGCCCTTCGATCTCGACGAACTGGCCGCCCGCGTGCGCGCCGCCGTGCGCCGGGGCAAGGGGCGCTCGAGCGCCACGCTGCGCTGGCGGGACGTGGAACTGGACCCGGCCGCCTTTTCCGCGCAGCGCGCCGGCCAGCCGGTGAAGCTCACCCGCCGGGAGTTCGCGGTGCTCGCCGCCCTGATGGAGCGCCCGCAGGGGGTCTTGTCGAAGGCCAGCCTGGAAGACCGCATCTACGGCTGGCAGGAGGAACTGGAGAGCAACGCCGTGGAGGTGCACATCCACAAGCTGCGCGCCAAGCTGGGCGCGGATTTTATCAAGACCGTGCGCGGCGTCGGCTACCGGCTGGCCGGGGAGGGGGAGGCATGAGCTCGATCCGGGCGCGGCTCAGCCTGATTCTTCTGGGCCTGACGGGTCTGGTGTGGCTCGTCGCCGTCGGCTGGATCTATCTGGGCACCCAGTCGGAGGTGGAGCGCGTGCTCGACGCGCGGTTGATGGAGGCGGCGCGCATGGTGAACTCGCTGCTCGCCGACCGGCGCGTCGCGGTGGGCGAGACGGGGGCCTCCGACGCCGGCGCCATTGGCGAATTCGACAGCGGGCCGGCGGACTACGGCCGGCAGCTGGCCTGTCAGATCTGGTCGCTGGAGGGCAATCTCGTCGGCCGCTCGGAAAGCGCACCGGCCGCGCGGCTGGGCGGCACGGCGGGCGGCTTTTCCGAGGCGGTCGTGGAGGGCGAGCGCTGGCGCGTCTACACCATCGAGAACGCGGATCTCGGCGTGCGGGTGATGGTGGGGGACAGCCTGGAGGTGCGGGACGGGCTGGTGGGCGATGTCGTGACCGGGCTGGCGGTTCCGGCCCTTGTGGTCCTGCCGGTTCTGGCGCTGGCGATCCTGATCAGTGTGCGGCGCGGCCTGTCGCCGCTGAACGACATGGCCGAGACCCTGTCGACACGCGCGGCGAGCGACCTGCGGCCCCTGTCGGACGCGGCGCTGCCGCGCGAGATCGCGCCGGCGGTGAGCGCCCTGAACGGTCTCTTCCGCCGGGTGGAGGCGGCGCGGGAGCGCGAGCGCAGTTTCACCGCCTTCGCCGCGCATGAGCTCAAGACGCCTTTGGCCGGGGTCAAGACGCAGGCGCAGATCGCGCTGGCGAGCGCCGATCCGCAGGTGCACGCCAACGCCCTGCGTCAGATCACCGCCGGCGTCGACCGCACCAGCCGGCTCGTCCGGCAGCTTCTCGATCTGGCGGCCCTGGAGGCCTGCGACGCGGAAGAGGCGACACGCGAGGAAAACGCGGGGGAGCTTCTGGCTGCGATGGTCGCCGAGGCGGTGCCGGGCGGGCAGGGCGCGCGCGTGACCGTGGCGGTCGACGGGCCGCGCGCACGGGCCGCGCGGGTTCGCGTCGAGCCGCATTTTCTCACGCTGGCCCTGCGCAATCTCATCGAAAACGCGCTCAACCACGCGCCGGAGGACACGCCGGTGGTATGCCGGCTGGAGGTCGGCGCGGACGGTCGGGCGATCTTCGCGGTCGAGGACGCGGGGCCCGGCATTCCGGACGAGGAAATGCCGCAGGTGATGGAAAAATTCATGCGCGGCCGCAACCGGTCGGCGACCGGCAGCGGGCTGGGTCTCGCCATCGCCCGCGCCGCCGTCGCCCGCATGGGAGGCTCCCTGACCCTGCAAAACCGCGAAGACGGCGGCCTGCGCGCCGCACTGCATGTTCCGCCGGCCGGACCGTCGCCCACCGGCGCGGCGGAGCCGGGAGCCTCGTCGCACTGAGGCGCGGGCCCTGAGAGCCGGTCCCCGGCATCAAGCGCGGTTGGCCTGCGTCTTCTGAACAGCTATCCTACTCGACGTGCGCGACGTACGGGCGGCCCTGTTGCGGTTGGCCTGCGTCTTCTGAACAGCTATCCTCTCGACGTTCTGCTCATGCCGGTCGCCGGCGTTGCGGTTGGCCTGCGTCTTCTGAACAGCTATCCTGGCGATCTACGGCGATCCTTATGCGCCGGAGTTGCGGTTGGCCTGCGTCTTCTGAACAGCTATCCTCGGCGGCGCGGCCTATTGCCGGGCCTGCGCGTTGCGGTTGGCCTGCGTCTTCTGAACAGCTATCCTTATTCGCGCCGACAGCAGATGAGACGGACGGTTGCGGTTGGCCTGCGTCTTCTGAACAGCTATCCTCAGGACGAAAAGGGCGACTGTCGCCCCTGTGTTGCGGTTGGCCTGCGTCTTCTGAACAGCTATCCTCGCCGACCTTGTCGCAAGCTGGGGCATCCCGTTGCGGTTGGCCTGCGTCTTCTGAACAGCTATCCTAAGCAAATCGCTCATCAGCGGGGTGGTGGCGTTGCGGTTGGCCTGCGTCTTCTGAACAGCTATCCTCAGCACGATCCGTCCTATCCCATCGGGGTCGGTTGCGGTTGGCCTGCGTCTTCTGAACAGCTATCCTCGGTCGGAAAAGGTCGGGGAGATCGCCGTCGTTGCGGTTGGCCTGCGTCTTCTGAACAGCTATCCTCCACCGCCGCGCTTTCTCGTGTGCCCATTCGTTGCGGTTGGCCTGCGTCTTCTGAACAGCTATCCTGCGGACGGCGGGCGGCAAGACGCCCCGTCCGTTGCGGTTGGCCTGCGTCTTCTGAACAGCTATCCTGGATCAATCCGATGGGCGACGATCAGGAGCGTTGCGGTTGGCCTGCGTCTTCTGAACAGCTATCCTGATCCGCTGCCGGTGCTCGTCGGGCGGGCCGTTGCGGTTGGCCTGCGTCTTCTGAACAGCTATCCTCGCGGCCCAGTCCTGCGCCTCCCGCCGGGTGTTGCGGTTGGCCTGCGTCTTCTGAACAGCTATCCTGCGCTATCGCGTGACCAACAAGTCGCCGCGGTTGCGGTTGGCCTGCGTCTTCTGAACAGCTATCCTACACGCGTGGACCCGCCCGCGCGGAATACGGTTGCGGTTGGCCTGCGTCTTCTGAACAGCTATCCTCTTCGGCGCCGGACGTGCCTGACGGGTCGAGTTGCGGTTGGCCTGCGTCTTCTGAACAGCTATCCTCGATCCGGCGGCAAGTTCCTGCTTTCAAAGCGGAATTCGTTGCCGGATCGAGGATTTTTCACAGGTCGTCCCCTCAAAACAAAGCGATTTGCTCCGGATTCTTGCGGCGTTTGCGCCGCGACTGATCGCTGAAGCGGACGATGTTCTCGTACTGGCGATCGGTGAACTGAAAGACAAAGACGTCGCCGCGTTCCGGCAGGTTGGCGCCCACGCGACGGACATAGGTCTCGAACTGTTCCTGCCCGTTCACCAGGCGCAGATAGTTCGAATACTGGCTGCGTTCGAACCCCTGGTCGAGCAGAAACTCCCGGAACCGCGTCGCGGCCGAACGCTCTTTCTTGGTTTCCACCGGAAGATCGAAAGTCACGAGCATCCACATCAGCCTGTAAGCGGAATAATGGGTCGGCCCCGCCGGGACCGATCCTGTCCGCTCTCCCCTTCGTTGTGTGTACAGTGTGGTCATTGCGTTTCCTCCCGTGCGCGGCCAAGGCTCGCGAGAACGAGCGGGTCGAGCGGGGTTGGAAGGTCCGGCTTGGTTCCTCTCTGCGCATCGGCGCCCTCGGCGCCCAGAGCGGCGGCCACATCGCGCGCCAGCCGCGCGGCATGGACATGCAGCGGGCTCATGCCCTGCCGGCTCGGCAGGTCGAGTGTCGTCAGCGCGACAAGCTGGCGTTTCGTGTCCGGGTCGACTTGCGTGTACCCCGAGGCGGCCAGCCCGTGCACGCAGGCATCGACCAGCGGGCGGTAGGGCTCCATCAGGTCGTCGGCGAGCGCGAAGGCATTTCCGCGATTGGCATGGTGAAGGCCGAGGCCGGGATGCAGCCCGGCGGCGCAGATCGCCCGCGCCAGCGTGGCGCGCAGCACCGTGTAGCCGTAGTTCAACAGGGCGTTCGCCCCCTCCGCGTCGCGATCGCGGCGGAATTCCGGTCCCATCAGCGCCTGCCAGTAGCGCCGCGCCGCCTGCGCCTCCACATTGTCCGGATCGCCGGATTTGACCTTGCGCGCCAGCGTGTCGAAGGCGCCGGCTTCCGCCCCATGCGCGGCGAGCACGGCCCCCTGCATCCGGATCTTGGCGACAACCACGTCGCGCCACAGCCGCTTGACGCGCGGGCGCGATGCCTCGGCCTGCGCAAGCAGCCGCGCGCCTTGCAGGTGATGGCCCTGCATCGGCCAGACGCAGGCGACCGGCGCATGATTTTGCGCGCAAACCACCACCGGCACGGCCCGCTCGGCGAGCCGGGTGAAGACCGTGTTCGACCAGGTCAGCCCATGCGCATGGGCGATCACCGCCAGAACATCGTCAAGGGCCACGCGTCCGACCTCGGCGCCCGCGCGCGACACCGCGAGAAAGCCCCGGGTGACCGAGACGTGAAGACCGTCGGAAGAAAGATCAACCACGCGCTGCATGGCGTTGAGTTTACGTCAAATGCGCGCAAGTCCCCAGCCCATGCTTAAGATCTGGTTAATCGCCCTCCCGCGCCCACCAGGGTCCGGGGTCGAAGACCTGACCGATCTCGTCGACGCGCACCTGCCGCGGGCGCACCTTCTTCAGCGGGTTCGGCATGGGGCGGAAGGGCTTGTAGGTCTTTTCCTTTTCTCTGTTGACCAGATTGCCGGCCTCGAAATGCGGATCGAGGTACAGCGACTTCCCGGTTTGATCGAACTTGCGCACCTTGGCGATCACCCGCTCGCCCGTCTCGGGATGGTCGTAGGCGACCATGTCGCCCTTCATCAGGCTCATGATCTTGCGGGGGTTGTGATGCTCCTGGCGCATCCTGGGCACGAAGCCCGGCTGATGCGCCTCGAACAGCGAGACCACCTCCGCGTCCCAGCGTCCGTCCGGCAGTTCCCAAACGTCGTAGCGCAGGTTTTCGCCCGGCAGGTAGCCCTTGCGATGGCGTCCGTTCTCGCCGTGCGTGATCCACACGGGCGAGCGGGCCTCGACGATGCGCACCCGGCGGATGCCCTTGAACTTCTCGTCCGTTTCCACGAAGCGCTGCACCGCCTCCTGAAAGGCCTTGCCGCTCAGACCCCGCGTCGCCGCCATCAGCCGGTCGCGCAATTCGCTGTGACCATGCTCGTTGCCGCGAATGGCCTCGAGTTGCTTCGCATTCTCGAAGGACGAGATGGCGACGCGCCGGGAGACGAGCGCATTGCCCCTTGCGTCGACGTCGGAGGTCGGGCCATAGGCGGTGTCATTGTGCAGCTTGCCCGCCGTCTGGCCGCGTCCTTGCGCGTAGCCCTTGCGCGACACCGTGCCGTGGTCCGGCTTGTGGCTGACGGTCACCGCGCGCAGACGCTCGCGCAGGTCGTTGCGGAACTCCGGCCAGGGCGGGGCGATCTCGGCCACCGCGCGCTCGGCCGCGCTATCTTCCGCCTGTCGTGACGCCGTCTGGATGCGCTGGATCATCGAGCGGGAGGTCGCGGCGATGACGGCCGCGTCGATGGCGTGATGACGGTGGTCGAGCCGGTTCTTGACCTTGCCCGTCTCTGCGAGATTGTGGTCGGCCAGCAGATCGTTCAGCCCCCACTTGCGCCGCAGCATCTCCGTCATCCGCCCGGGCAGCGCGCGCACCCGGCTGTGGCGGCGGAACACGCCGTCGATATCGGGTTCCTCCGCGTCGTAAAGCGCGGCGAGATAGGTCAGCGCCAGCCGCGAGATATATTGCGTGTCGGTCAGCTGACGGTCCTTGAAGCCTTCCTCGTCGCCGAAGCGCTCCATCGCGTCCTGCGCGAAGCGCCACTGCTTGGCCTTGGGCAGGACGACGGCCCGCGCCAGGATGTCGTCGTAGCCCGCCTGCCACTGCGGCACGTCCGCCGGCGGGCGATTGGCCTTTGCATTATTACAGGGCGTGCAGCACAGCACCTTGTTGGACTGCCCGTCGTCCAGCGTCTTGGAGTAGGGCAGGATGTGATCGATGGCCGTCTCGCCGTTGAACAGCATGCCGGCGGAGATCGCGCGCCCGCAGTAGACGCAGACCCGGTTGACCGGCTGGTCGGGATTGAGCTCCTCCCACAGGCGCAGCCGCAGCCGGTTGTAGCCCGTGTCGGATTTCTGGTAGGTGTGGGTGAGCAACTCCGACAGCCGCTGCGCCTCGCGCGTCGTCTGCGCGAGCCTGCGGTTGACGTCCTCGCGCCTGGCGTCGTTCAGCTTGAGGTCGCGGCCGAGCTCGATGGCGATGCGGTCGGGCCGGCCGTGCCTGTCGAGGATCCGGTTGACCACCCGGCGCAGCTGGTTGAGCGCGATGTGCACGGTCGGATTGGTGATGCGGCCCATCACCTCGTCCCATTCCGGCGCCGCCGGGTCCGCCGTGCCGCCGGTGCCCGGCGGGATGTGGCGTTCCAGGATTTCCTGATACTTCGGCAGCCGGGTCAGCGCCTTGCGGTCGGGGTCGTCTTCCGCGTTGGTGCGGCCGTAGACGTTCCTGGCGGCCGCCGCCTCGGTGAGGACGAAGCCGTCGTCGTCGCGGCCCCGGGTCATCTCGTCGATCAGCGCGGACAGCGCGCTCGGGCCCAGCCGTCCGAAGCCCTGCGGCAGCGGCAGGTCCGCGACGTCCCCGGCCGCCGCGCGGGACAGGCCGCAGTCGCGCATCAGCCAGTCGACCAGCGCGCCCTTGTCCTGCTCCGTGCGCAGCCGCTCCACGATCTCCGCCCGGCGCTCGAGCGGCAGGTCTCCCCAGCCGGGGCCGAAGCGTTCGGGCCGCGACAGCGCGAAATGCACGACATCGCCGAGCAGATCCTTGCGGGTGTCGGTCTCCTTGTTGAAGCGCATCTCGCGCGGGAGCTTCAGGGTCTTGCGCAGCTTGGCGAAGGGCGCCTTGCCCTGTTTGGTCAGGTCTGTGCGCAGGTGCAGCAGCAGCGCGTCGCGCTGGTCGGGCGTGAGCTTGGTGTGCTGCTGGTCCTCGCCGACGATCTCCAGTTCGTTGACCTCCTTCAGGAGGCGGAATGCCTGAAACAGCGGATGCGCCTTGGGCAGGCGCTCCTCGGTGGGCACGTAGCTGCAACGTCCCGGCGTCACGGGGCGAAGCGGGCGCTGAAAGAAGATCGTCTCGCGCAGCTCCGCGATGGTCGCGGCATCCAGGATGTCGGGATGGTAGGGGCGCTGCGCCGCCATGATGCGGTCGAACTCGCGCTCCAGCGCGTCGCGCGAGGGGTAGAAGTCATAGGCCTTGCCGTCGCTCGTCAGCCGCGCGCGCACCGAAAGGCCGGCCTGCCGGCGCTTGTGGAGCCATTCGCCGAAGGTCCGCGCGCCGTCTTCGGCCAGCGCGGTTTCCAGCCGCGTCACGCCGGAGGCGATCAGCCCCTCCTCGGGATCGTTACTGTCCGTGCGCCGGTTGGACTTGAACCCGCGCCGCTGGGAGAGCTGAAAGAGCGCCCGGCCGAGTTCGTGTGGTTCAAGCGGGCCGTCGAGCGCCTTGGCCCGCAGGGCCAGCGCCGTCGCGGAGAGATCGCCGCCGGGCCCGTCGTCGGTGGCGCGCAAAAGGGCGGTGCGGGCGTCGGGCGCCTCCGGCATCAGGCCGAGCTCGGTCAGCAGCGCGAGCAGCCTTGCGCGACGGCGGAGATAGCGGTCGCGCCGCCGGCGCATGCCGCGCGCGATGCGCCGGGACACCGCCAGCGACTCCTGCGACCGGGGATCGCGGCCGGCCATCTCCGTGGGCGAGAAGATTCGCACCCCGACGTCGACGACGCGGCCCCGGTCGTGCGCGCCCGGTTCGCCCTCCGTCTCCAGAAGGCACCAGCCGAGGGAGTTGGTTCCAAGATCGAGGCCGAGGGTGCGAAGAAGGGGAGCGGTCATGCAAATCACCGGAGATATTGACTTGTTCGAAAAAGCCACCGAAGATTGCATCGTTCAGAAGACGCAGTCCAGCCGTTAACAAGCTGAGATATGCACCAGATAAGGCCAGCGCTCCGGCGCTGGCTTTTTTCGTGCGCTTTGGGGTGTGCGTGGGGGTGTTCGTGCCGCGCCCTCGCGATGCCTGCGCGCGGCCCGGTTTTCCGCGCGCGGCCCGTCGCATCCGCCGCCGCGCGCTCTTGACGCCCGGGCGCGCGTTTGCGATCTAGGGCTAAAAGTTGACCCCAACATGAAAGAAATGATGCGCAGGCCCGTTTTCCTTGCATGCCCGCCCGCCGGAGCGGGGGCCGATCCGCTCGCGGAGCCGGCGGACGCGACGCGCGTGGCGGCCGCTCACGCGGGAGACAGGCCCTGAC
Source organism: Stappia sp. (assembly GCF_040110915.1). NCBI lineage: Bacteria > Pseudomonadati > Pseudomonadota > Alphaproteobacteria > Hyphomicrobiales > Stappiaceae > Stappia > Stappia sp. Next base: position 671,773 of record NZ_CP157793.1, read on the forward strand.
CGCCGCGCCGAAACCCGACACGCAGACCGCGACCGCCGCGCCGGGCGGCGATGCGCCGCGCGCCAGACGCAGCGTGCGCGCCGTGATGGCCAGCCGGCCGCTGACGGTCGGGGCCTATGTCGTCGCTGGCCTGTGCCTGCTGCCGATGGTGGCGGTGGCCATCGCAGCGGCGCTCGGCTCGCTGGAGACCCTGCGCCATCTCGCCGACACGGTGCTTCTGCGCTACACGATGACCACGCTGGTCCTGATGGTTCTGGTTGCGGTCTGCACCGCGATCATCGGGACCGGCGCGGCCTGGCTGGTCACCATGACGCGCTTTCCCGGCGTGCGGGTCTTCGAGGTGGCGCTGGCGCTGCCCTTCGCCTTTCCCGCCTATGTCATGGGCTATGCCTATACCGATTTTCTCGATCATCCCGGCGCTGTGCAGACGGCCCTGCGGGCGGTGACGGGCTGGGGCCCGCGCGACTACTGGTTCCCGGAAATCCGCAGCGTCGGCGGGGCGGCGATCATGCTGACGCTGGTGCTCTACCCTTATGTCTACCTGCTGGCGCGCGCCGCCTTCATGCAGGAATCCGCGACCGCCAATTACGCCGCCCGCGCGCTCGGGCGCGGCCCCTGGGGCGCCTTCTGGCGGGTGTCGCTGCCGATGGCGCGCCCGGCGATCGCCGGCGGCGTGCTTCTCGCCGTCATGGAAACGATCGCCGACTTCGGCACCGTCAGCTATTTCGGCATCCAGACCTTCGCCACCGGCATCTACACGAGCTGGTTCTCGCTGGCCGATCGCGGCGGGGCGGCGCAACTGGCGCTGTGCCTGCTGAGTTTCGCGCTGTTCCTCGCCGTGCTGGAACGCATGCAGCGCGGGGCCGCGCGCAACTACGCGGCCGGAAAACGCTTCGAGCGCTTTCCCCCCGTGGCGCTGACGGGCTGGGGCCGGATCGGCGCCATCGCGTTCTGCGCCGCGCCGGTGCTGTTCGGCTTCGTCCTGCCGCTGGTGCTTCTGGTGGAAATGGGCATCGGCTCGGAGCAGGATCTCTTCTCCGACCGCTATCTCCACTTCATCCGCAATTCCGTGACGCTCGCCGGGGTGGCCTCGGTGCTGACGGTCGCGGCGGCCGTGCTCGTCGCCTTCAACCAGCGGCTCAATCCGGGGCGCCGTTCGGCCACGGCCGGACATATCGCCCGCATCGGCTATTCCGTGCCCGGCGGCGTGATCGCGGTGGGCCTGCTCGTGCCCTTCGCCTTTCTGGACAACTGGATCGATGCCCGGGCGGAAAGCTGGTTCGGCATCTCCACCGGCCTCATCTTCACCGGCACGATCACCGTGCTGGTCATGGCCTATATGGTGCGCTTCGTCGCGGCCGCGCTCAACACCTTCGAGGGCGGCCTGACGACCGTCCATCCGACCATGGACGCGGTCGCGCGCACGCTCGGGCAGACGCCGCTCGGCATGCTGCGCCGGGTGCATGTGCCGCTGTTGCGCCCCTCGGTCCTGACGGCGCTGCTCATCGTCTTCGTCGACGTGATGAAGGAGCTTCCCGCGACACTCATCATGCGGCCGTTCAACTTCGACACGCTGGCGGTGCAGGCGCATCGCCTCGCCGCCGACGAACGGCTCGCCGGGGCCGCCGTGCCCTCGCTGGTGATCGTGGCGGTCGGGCTCCTGCCGGTGATCCTCGTGTGTCGGACGCTGGCGCATGGCACCTTCAAGGGCGCCCGCGCGCGGCGCGGCACCAAGGCCGTGGCCGCCGCCGGGGCGGCGCCCGAAACCGCGACGGCGAAAGTCTGAGACCCAAGAAAACCTGACACCCCCGGCACCGGGTGGCCGCACGCGGCGGGCGAACCCTCGCTCACGCCCGCGATCCATCGCAGTGGGGCGGGCCGTTGTCCGTGCGGCTGCGCCTCGCGCTCGCGCGGGACGCCTCCCGGAAATGCAAACGCCCCCTGCGCGGGCAAGCGCAGGGGGCGGTTCGGTGGCAGCCGAAAAAGGCGTGCGGCTTATTTCCAGCCCACCTCGTTCAGCAGCTTCTGCGCGTCCGCGATGTTGCCGGCGATCGCCGAGGCGTCCACGTCGTCGGGCTTGAAGAAGCCGAGGCGGGCGACCGACGGGCTGAGGCCGACGCCCGGAACGGCCGGATATTCGTCATTGCCGGCCGAGAAGTATTCCTGCGCCTGATCGGAGGCGAGATACTCCAGGAAGCGGATGGCGTTGTCCTTGTTCGGCGCATGTGCCGCAACACCGCCGCCGGACAGGTTCATGTGCGCGCCGAAGGTGTCCTGGTTGGGGAAGGTCCAGCCGAACATGTCGAGGCTGTCGGACACGCCGTCCACGTCCTTGCGGATCGCGCGGCCGAAGTAATAGGTGTTGGACATGGCGATGTCGCACTCGCCCGACACGATGCCGCGCAACTGGTCGGTGTCGCCGCCCTGCGGGTCGCGCGCGAAGTTGCCGACGACCGCCTCGGCCCACTCCTTCACCGCGTCGGCGCCCAGATGCTCGATGAGCGCGGCGGTGATCGTCTGCGTGTAGACGTTGGACGACGAGCGGATGCAGATCTGGCCCTTGTACTTCGGATCGGCGAGATCCTGGTAGGTGCGCGGCGGCTCGCTCACGTCGTTCTTGTCGTAGAACAGGATGCGGGCGCGCTGCGAGAAGCCGTACCACTGGCCGTCGTCGTCACGCACGTAGTCGGGCAGGCGGGCATTGAGCACCGGCGAGTCGATCGACTGGAGCAGGCCCATGTCCTTGGCGCGCTCCAGGCGCGAGGTGTCGACCGTGAGGAGAATGTCGGCCGGGCTGTTCTCGCCTTCCGCCTGCATGCGGGTCAGCAGCTCGTCGGCATTGCCCTCGATACGGTTGATCGTGATGCCGGTCATTTCCTCGAAATCGGAATACAGCCGTTCATCGGTATCGTAATGGCGCGACGAATAGAGATTGAGTTCGCCATTGGCGAGCGCAAGCGGCGAGGAAGCCAGCAGCAGCGCGGCCGCAAGGCCGGCGCATGCGAGCGGGGAACGCGATGTGGACATGGACATCTCCCTTTTGTCCCTTTCGGAGGATGGTCGCGGCCAAACATGACCGTAATACTCCACTAAAGGAACGAGTCGTCGGGTCAAGTGAAATCGGACTATTTGAGTCAAGAATTCACCGGTCCTGTGCCGTTTGTCCCGATGGACCGTGACCGACCGGGCATGCGGGAGCGGTTCCTCTTGCGCGCGAGGGGAGGATCGTGCCACGCCTCAGGAACAATTCGCAGAACAGCGCGGTGGCAAGGGGCGAAGGCCGGATGACAGAGTTTGAAGATCTCGCGCGCCGGATTCCGGGCGATCGCTTCTGGCCTTTGCCCGTGCCGACGGTCGAGGGTGCGGCCGAGCGCCGGACCGGGGTGGAAATCGAGTTCTCCGGGCTGACCGAGGCCGACGCGGCCGCGCTGGTCGCGGCCCTGTGGGGCGGAACCGTCGTGGCCGAGGGCGCGCATGCGCTCACCGTCGAGGGCGGTCGCCTCGGAGAGGTCAAGGTCGAGCTCGATATCTTCCTGCGGGACAAGGCGCAATCGGCGCTCGCCGACCGGCTGCTCGACCTGTCGCGCGAGGTCGTGCCGGTGGAGATCGTCACCGCGCCGCTGACCATGGGCGATCTCCCCGAGGTCGACCGTCTGATGGACCGTCTCGACGCGGCCGGGGCGCTGGGGTCGGGGGAGGGGGTGTTGCTCGCTTTCGGCATTCATCTTAATCCGGAAGTCGCCGCGCGCACCGCCGACTTCATCGTGCCGGTCGCGCGGGCCTATGCGCTGGTCGAGCACTGGCTGCGCGCCTCGAGCCCGCCCGATCCCATGCGCCGTCTGCTGCCTTTCGTGAACCCCTGGCCGCGCGGCTTCGTCGACCGCATCGCGGAGGAGGGCGCAAGCTGGGATCTGCCGCGCCTGCGCGACGTCTATCTCGATCTCGTGGGCACTCGCAATCACGGGCTCGATCTCCTGCCGCTGCTCACCGAGCTGTTTCCGGAGGCGGTGCGCGCCGCCCTGCCGAGCGGGCAGGTCAAGGGCGGTCGCCCCACCTGGCACTATCGCCTGCCCGAAACGCGGCTCGGTGGCGAGCATCGCTCCATCGCCGTGGAGTGGAACCGCTGGGTGCTCGTCGAGCGCGTGGCCGCCGAACCCGATCTGCTCGACCGGCTGGCCTTTGCCTGGGCCGAGCATCGCGCCGCGCTGACCTCCTTCCGCTCCGACTGGGCGCATGACGTGAACCGCATTCTGGCCGAGGCCGACATATGGAGGGGGTGATCCCGCGCATCGGCGTGACGACCTCGGTCCGCTCCGGCTGGCGGATCTTTCCGCTTTTCGCCCTCAATCTGTGGTGGGCCGGCGGGCGGGGCCTGCGTTGGGACACCCGCCGCGACGTCGACCTGTCGGCTGCCGACGGGCTGATCGTCGGCGGCGGCGACGACATCTCGCCCGCTCTCTACGACGGCGACCTGCGCATCGCGGCGCGGCTCGATCCGGATCGCGATGCGCTGGAGCGCGGTCTGGTCGACGCGGCCCTCGCCGCCGGCAAGCCGGTGCTCGGCGTCTGCCGCGGCGCGCAGATGCTGAACGTGGCGCTCGGCGGCAGCCTGCATCAGGACGCCTATGCCGTGCATGCCGACAGCCGCTACATGCGCACCGTTCTGCCGCGCAAGGGGGTGCATCTGGAGGCCGACAGCCTGCTTGCGGAGATCGCCGGCCCCGAACCGATGCGCGTCAACGCGCTGCACACGCAGGCGGTCGACCGGCTCGGCGCCGGGCTGAGGGTCGCCGCGCGCGACGAGGGCGGCATGGTGCAGGCGCTGGAGCGCGCCGAACCGCCCTTTGCGCTCGGCGTGCAATGGCATCCCGAGCATCTCATCTACGCCCGGCGCCAGCGTGCCCTGTTCCGCGCGCTGGTGCGGGCCGCCGCCGCCTATCGCCAACACGGCCATCAGATCGCGGCGGTGGAGGCGGATGCGCGCGCGGAGCACGCGGAGCACGGGCTGTGAGGATCGCCGCCTCGCCCGCGCGGCTTCTGCCCGGCGTGCTGCTCGCGCTGGTGATCGGCGCGGCCGCCGGGTTCCTGTCCGACCACTACGGCGGACCGGCCATGCTGTTCGCGCTCCTGATCGGCATGGCCTTCAACTTCCTCAGCGAGGACGCCCGTTTTTCCGCCGGCATCACCTTTTCCTCCCGCAGCTTGCTGCGCCTTGGCGTCGCGCTGCTCGGCGCGCGGGTGACCGCCTCGGAAATCGCCGGGCTCGGCTGGCAGACCGGCCTCGCCGTGGTCGGCCTCATCGCCCTGACCATCGCCACCGGCTTTGCCGCCTGCCGGCTGTTCGGGCGCGGCTGGCGCTTCGCGGTCTTGACCGGCGGATCGGTCGCCATCTGCGGGGCCTCTGCGGCGCTTGCGATTGCCGCCGCGCTGCCCGCCAACGACAAGCTGGAGCGCAACACGCTCTTCACGGTAATCGCGGTGACCACGCTGTCGACCGTCGCCATGGTCGCCTATCCGCTGCTGTTCGCCGCGCTGGATTTCTCCGACCGGGAGATCGGCTTCCTGATCGGCGCGACCATCCACGACGTGGCGCAGGTGGTGGGGGCGGGCTATCTCGTCTCGGAGGAGACCGGCGATCTCGCCACCATCGTCAAGCTGCTGCGGGTCAGCCTGTTGCCGGTGGTGCTCGTTGTCCTGCTTCTGGCCCTGCGGGTGTCGGGGGCCGGAGGGCGCGGCGGCGCGCCGGGGCTGCCCGGCTTCGTGATCGGCTTCGCGGTGCTCGCCGGGCTCAACAGCTTCGGCCTCTTGCCGCCGCTCGTCGTGACGGTGGCGAGCGAGCTCTCCCGCCTGTTGCTGGTCACAGCCATTGCGGCCCTTGGCGTCAAGACCGCGCTCGGTGCGATGACCAAGGTCGGCGGCGGGCATATCGGGATCGTCGTGGTGGAAAGCCTGGTGCTGGTGGCGGCCGCAAGCGCGCTTGTCGCGTTCGGCCTGCTCACGCTGTAAGATCGACCAGCGAGCGCGCCGTCAGACGGGAATGGACGTGCCACTCTCTCCGAGCCGCTTGAACACATGGGTCGCGATGGCCGTGTCCTGCGCGCCGGTACCTGTGAGGTCGCAAAGGGTTACGGCCTCCGGGCCGGGGCGTCCCGGATGTTCGCCGGCGATCACCTGGCCCAGTTCCACCGGCGTGCCGCCCGGCCACAGTCCGGCCGCCTTCACCGCGCGCAGCTCGCCCATCGTCTCGCACTGGCTTGCCCGGTCGCAGACATAGAGATCGGCCGCGACCAGCGCCTCGGGTGCGATTTCGGTCTTGCCGGCCTGATCCGAGCCCATCGCGGTGATATGCAGCCCCGGATGCAGCCACTCCGCCATCACGAGAGGGCTGCGCGCCGGTGTCGTCGTCACCACGAGCTGGCTGTCGCGCACAAGCCGTTCCGCGCTGTCGGCAACGCGCGCGTCGATGCCGAGCGTGCGGGCGAGATCGTCGGCGCAGGCCGCCGCCTTTGCCGTGTCGCGGCCCCACACCAGCAGCCGGGAAAAGGGGCGGACCAGATGGGCGGCGCGCATCTGCAAGCGCGCCTGCACGCCGGTGCCGATCACGCCGGCGGTCTCGACCCGCTCGGGCGCGAGGTGCCGGGCGGCCACGGCGCCGGCGGCGGCCGTGCGGATGTCGGTGAGATGGCCGTTGTCGAGAAAGACCGCCTGCACCAGTCCCGTCCTGGCGCAAAACAGGATCATCAGCCCGTTGAGCGACGGCAGGCCGAGCTTCGGATTGTCGAAGAAGCCCGGGCTCACCTTGATCGCGAACCCGTCGAATCCGGGGATATAGGCGGTCTTGACGTCGACCTCGCCATGGACGTCGGCAAGTTCCATCGACAGCACCGGCGGCATGACGACCGCGCCGCTTGCAAGCGCGGCGAAGGCGGCCTCGATCACGTCGACCGTTTGCCGATCGAGCCGGATGATCTGGCGCAACTCGGTTTCGGTGACGATGCGGATGTCGCGGCGCGGCGGGCTATCGGGCATAAGTGCGTCCCTTCACGGTCCTGTCTCCGAGTTGCACGTCCTGACCCGTGATCACACGGGTGAAGACGGTCATGTCCACGTTGCGGCCGGTGATGATGGTGGCGAGCGGCCCGTCGCGCGGGGCGATGCGGCCCGACAGGCAGGCGGCGAGCCCGACGACGCAGGCGCCCTCGGCGACGATCCGGTCCTCGTAATAGAGCACCTGCATGGCATGATAGATCTCTTCCTCGCCGACCAGCACGATGTCGTCCAGAAGGTCGCGGCAGAGCGGAAAGGACAGGCGGTTGTCGAGCCCGATCCCGCCGCCGAGCGAATCCGCGAGGCTCGGCACTTCCTCGACCTCGACCGGATGGCCGGCATCGATGGAGGCCTTCATCGCCGCGCCCCGGTCCATGCTGATCCCGATGACGCGGATATCCGGCTTGATCGACTTGGCCGCCAGCGCGACCCCGGCGGCAAGCCCGCCGCCCGACAGCGGCACCAGCAGCGTGTCGAGATCGGGACGCGCGGCAAGCATTTCCAGCCCCGTGGTGCCCTGACCGGCGATGACGTGGGGATCGTCGAAGGGCGAGATTTCGGCGAGTCCCTCCTTGACGACGAGCCGCCGGCTCTCGGCGAGCGCGTCGTCCTGCGAGCGGCCGACGATGCGCACCTCGGCGCCGAGCGCGCGGATGCCGTCGACCTTGGCCTGCGGCACCAGGTCGGACATGCAGATCACCGCGCGCAGCCCGCGCCCGCGCGCCGCATGGGCGACGCCGCGTCCGTGATTGCCGGTGGAACAGCAGGTGACGCCGGCCGTGCCCTCGGGCAGCGCCATCACCGCGTTGACCGCGCCGCGCAGCTTGAAGGCGCCGATGGGCTGCATGTTTTCAAGCTTCAGAAGGAACTCCCGCCCGACCCTCGCGCTCATGAAGGGCGAGGGAACGAGGGGCGTTGCATCCGCCACGCCGGCCAGCGTGCGCCGCGCGGCGAGAATATCGGCAAGGGTGAGGCTCATGCCGTCCCATCATGGGGACGCGGGGCGCGCGATCAAGCGCGAAAGCGCCGGCGGCTGGCCGCCATGCGACGCGGAGGCCGGCACCCGCGGCGGGACACATCCCGCCGTAGGTCTGTAAAGCGCGGCGGGAAACATCCCGCCGCGGGTGAGAGCGATGCTCGATGGCCTACAGGTCGTATTGCTCGCGGGCGTAATCGCCGAGCCCGACCGCGTCGAGTTTCGCGAGCGGCGCGAGGAACGTCACCTGAATGACGCCCGGCGCGCGGCCGATCTCGATGGCGCCATTGACGGTCGCGCGGTTGCGGATTTCCGCCACCGTCACGTCGAGCAGCTTTGCCGCGCGGGCCAGACCGTTCTCGATGGCGTCGTTGAGGTTGGCCGCCGTGCCGATGACCGAGATCGGAGCGAGCGGCTCGATCTCGTCGACGCCCCATTTTGCGGCGAGCCGCTGGCCCTTGGCCTTCTCCGCGTCGCTGAAGGGGCGGGCGAGCGGCGGCAGGTCCTCCACCAGCGGGAACAGCACCGGCCCGTCGAGCGGATAGCCCTTCACCACCTCGACCTGCAGCGTGACGCTGCCCGAGACATCCATCGTGTGGCCGGCGATCTCGCCGTCGCCCTGGCCGGCATGCATGTCGCCCATGTAGACGCCGGCGCCCGGCACCTTCACCGGCGCCACGAGGATCGCCCCGGCGCGCACCGCGTCGATGTCGAGGTGACCGTCCGTGCGATGCTCGGCGAGCTGTTCCTCCGTCAGCGCGTAATCGTGCGGCGCGCCGACCAGAAAGGCGCCGAAATCTCCGGCGTTGTGGCTGTCGGGGATCGGCATCGACGGGCAGGTGCCGAGCTGGCCCATGAAGGGCCGCATGCGGATCAGCGTGCCCGGCATGTCGGAGGGCGCATAGGTGAGGATCGAGTGCTGACGGCTCGCGTCGGGCAGGGCGGAGTAATGCGCCGCATCGCGCGCCATGGTCTCGGCCGCCGCCTTCGGCACCGTCAGCCCGACCGTGCGCGTGTCGTCGAAGGTGACGGTGTAGCCATGCACGACCTCGAAGGGCTTCACCGTGTTGCCGCAGACGTCGCATTTGACCGCGTCGCCGCCGATCCCTTCCACGTGGGTTTCCGGCCAGACCGTGTCGCAGGACGGACAGCGCGCGGCGACGTAAGGATCGCCGAGACAGAAGCCTTCCGGCGAACTGTCGTGGCCCGAGGCGGTGGCGATCGAGGTCACGGTGATGTCGCGAATGCGGATGGCAACCCCGTCGCCGGGCTCCGCGCCCTCCACGAAGACCGGCTGCGTGACCTCATGTCCGCCGCGCAGGCTGGGGGTGATCATCGGACCCCAGCAGCCCGGTGCGGTGTTGGCGATCACCGTGCCGCCGTTCTCGACGGGGCCGAGCATCGGCGCGCCGGGATCGAGAATGCCGTTGGTGAAGGTCTGAACGACGACGCTGCGCTGTGCCTTCAGGTTGCCCTGCGATCCGTCCGCCATGATGCTGCTCTCCCGCACGCGTTGATATTTGCAACTTCTCTGAAGTGGCAGGGTAGGGCAATGCACCGGGAAGGCAAGCGCCGCGACCGGCAGCACGCGGACGCGGCCGGACTGGCCGCCGGCCCCCGTTTGCCACGGGCGGCCGAAGCCGCTGCGTCCGGCGGGACTGGCCGAACGAAAGGCGCCGGCCTAGATGAAGATCAGTCTTTTTCCCAAGGGATCGCCGCGCCTGCTGTCAAAGGGACGCGCGGTCCCGATGTCCGATGGATTCTTCAGCATGCAAACGGATATTGCCATCGTCGGCGGCGGTCTCGCCGGCCTGTCGCTCGCCGAGCGCCTGCATCGCGCCGGGCGCGACGTCCGCCTCTTCGAGGCCCGGGACCGGCTCGGCGGGCGCATCGACGCGCTCAGAACCCCGACCGGGGCCGTCGATCTCGGCCCCTCGTGGTTCTGGCCGGGGCAACCGCGCATGGCGGCGCTCGTCGCGGACCTCGGCCTGACCGCCTTCGCACAATATGCGCAAGGGGCGATCTGTTACGAGGACGAAGGCGGCACGGTCCATCGCGGCATGGGTTTCGCGTCCATGGCCGGATCGTTGCGCGTGGCCGGCGGCATGATCCGGCTGGTGGAGGACCTGGTCGCGCGCCTGCCGCCCGAGCGGCTTCACACGGGAGCCCGCGTCACGGGGCTTGCGCGGGACGGCCGGGTGACCTTCGCCGACGGGCAGACGCTTGAGGCCGGACATATCGTGCTTGCCCTGCCGCCGCGCCTCGCCGCCCGTCTGAGATTTTCGCCCGACCTTGCGCCGGAGCAGCTCCGCGCACTGGACGATATCCCGACCTGGATGGGCGCGCATGCGAAATTCGTGGCGGTCTACGACACGCCCTTCTGGCGCGCGGACGGGCTTTCGGGGGATGCGATGAGCCGGCACGGCCCGCTGATGGAAATCCACGATGCGAGCGGTCCGGAGGGGACGCCGGCCGCGCTCTTCGGCTTTTTCGGCGTGCCGGCCGACCAGCGCGCGGGCAAGGGGGCGGAGATCGGGCAGGCCGCGCTCGACCAGTTGGCCCGCCTCTTCGGGCCGCAGGCGCTGAGCCCGCGCCAGACGGCGTTGCGCGACTGGGCTTTCGAAGGGGAGACGGCGGTCCCGGCGGATCACGTGCCGCCGCGCGCTCATCCCGACTACGGTCTGCCGGCGGATCTGCGCGATCCCTGGGAGGGACGTCTGCAGTTCGCGGTGAGCGAGATGGCGCCTGAAATGGGCGGCTTCCTGGAGGGGGCGCTGGCGGCCGCCGAGGCCGCGGCGGAGCGTCTTCCGCGGGCCTGATATCTCCGGCCACTCAGGTCGCTGTCGACCTGGAACCGCTCGCCGGGTCGTCGCCCGGTCTCAGACAACAGACCGCCGGTGCACGGGACGCGCGTGCCCCGCGCACCGGTTTGCTTCACTCAGGTGCCCACTGTCAGCGCTTGGCTTCCTCGTAGAGCTCGATCAGCGCCATCTCCAGAATGTAGTCGAGCATGGCGAGGTCCGATTCCTTGGCCAGCCGGCGGGCCTCGACGATCGTTTCGCGAATGCGGACGATGTTGGTGTGGTCGGGACGTGTGTCGGTATCGATCATGACGGTCATCCATCAAGGTGCTGGGGGAGGGTGACGCTGCGCGTCGCGGGGAAGACGTGGGTGTGGTGGCGGGCCGGCGGCCCCTTGCGGACAAGGCAGGGGTAGTCGACGCCGCGCAACTCGCGGGTTGCCCGAAGCGCCTCTTCTGACGGGGTCAGGGCCACCGCAATGGCCGGCGATCCGTCGATCTCGCGCGGCAGGCCGAGCGGCTCGGGCGCCCAGCCGCAATCGGAAAACCGCGGCAGCCACCAGGCGTCGACAACGCCGGTGAGGCGGGAAATGCCTTCTTCCAGGCAGAATTCGAGGATCGCGCACATCACTTCGGAGCCGATGCGGGCGTAGCCGCTTTCCTCGCGGAACTCCGGGATCACGAAAACGCGCGTCCATTCCAGGATGTCGGGCCCGCGCGGGATGCCGCGCGGCGCGAGATGGGGAAACACATCCGCGAGCAGATGCGGGCAGGTGGTGGGGGTCAGCCGCGATCCGCCGATCACCCGCTCGCCGTCGAGCGCCAGGAGATAGAGCGAATCTTCCGTGTCGAACTGATCGACCTCGCGGCCGTCCGGCCGGGCGATGTCGGTCCATCCGCGCTCGCCGACATAAATGTCGTGCCGGATGCGGAAATGCTCTTCAATCTGCTTTGTATAAAGATGACGATTGTCGTGATGGATGAGATGAACGCGCGCGTGCATGGCGGCCCCCTGCAATCGTTTCGGTGCGGACTGGCAATGACCGCAATTTGAACGATGCAGGCGCGTGCGAATACCGTCACATCTGACGCTTGACGGAGAGGAAGCAGGCTCCGGGGAAGCTTAAAGCGCGATTTCGCCCAGACGCAGGGCCTTGACCACCGCGGCCGTGCGGTTGAGCGTATCCAGCTTCTGGCTGGCGCTTTGAATGTGGCCGTGGACCGTGCGCGCCGATATGCCGAGGATCGCGCCGATCTCCCAATTGGTCTTGCCTTCCGCCGCCCATTGCAGGACGTCGCGCTCGCGCTCCGAAAGCTGCCGGCGGCCCCGCCGGATCGGGCGGATCAGGTCGCGCAGCGTCGCATGCGCATAGAGCGCGAGCAGATGCACCGCCGGTCCGTTCTGGCCCGCCAGATCCAGATCCTCGCCCGCCATGGTGACGCAGGCCTGTTCGCCCCGCGCGCCGAAAATGGGCACCGAGAAGCCGTCCCGGAGGCCGAAATCGGCGGCCCGGTTCATCACCCGCTGCGCCTGAAGGTCGTCGCGCGGATAGACGACGTCACGCCACCGGAAGGGGTTGATGGTCTGGCGGGAATGCGCCGCCATGGGGTCGTGCTTGTAGAACCCCTCACGCAAATAGAGATGGTACCAGTCGCGCGGCCAGCCGTTGAAGAGGACGTGATCGCCCAGATCTTCCTGCACGGGCGGCAGCCCGGTCACCAGGAAGGCGCTGAACCCGAAGGTCTCCAGGGCGCTCGACAGCAGATCGACGACATCGTCGACGGATGTGGCGGTGCGTATCCGGTCCACCCGGTCGAGCGCATCATGCGTGGTGGTCGTCAGCCTCATGTCCTTTCCTTTCGCCCGAAGCGGACCCTTCCCCTGAGGCAACATCTGTCAAGACCGCATCGTCTGCTTGTCGCGTCCGGCCGGGGTCTTTTTCCGTCGTCCGGCCGCGCCGCCGCCTCTTTGCGGGCCGCCGCCGCTCCGCGCCATCCGGGACCTGTCGCGTTTGCCACGTCGTGACCGGGTCGGCGAGGGATCCTCGAGCCGCTTGAGTTTTGAATGAGTATGGGTAAAATTCAAGTCGATTCCATAGTCTATTTGTTCCGTATCCAGTAATTCATCCTCACTTCGGAGCGCGACGGATGGCTGCCCGTGAAATCGACGATCTCCAGCGGCTGATCGCATTGATGGACGAGATGATCCGTCTTGCCGCCGCCGACGGATCGCTGCCGAATACGGAGAGCATCTTGCGCATGGCGCGGGAGTGCATCGACGCCGAGAAGGCGCGTGGCCGCCGCAGCGAGCATCTGAACTGAGTGGCGCCGATCGGGTGCCCGTCCCAGGCTCGAGGAGCCACGTCCGCAGGGTTCACCCCCGCCGCGGCGACCCCTTTCGCCGACGCTCGGGGCACTGCTGGTGGAACTCCGCGCGTGAGGGCCGACACCGCGAACCCGATCTCGCACAACGCAGGCGCCGGCGGCAGGGCGCAGTTGGTCGCATAGGGAAACCCCTGAGCCGCACCGAGATGAGCCGCACCGAGATGAGCCGCACCGAGATGAGCCGCGCCCTTTGATCTGCGCCGGGCAGAGCCGCACCGGGCACGGCTCAAGGGGGGGCATTACCGCGCGAAGACCACAAGGGCCACGGCGACGGCAATCATCTGCGCGACGTTGAGCACGACGGAGCCGCGGTGAAGCACGGCGAAGCGCGATCCGGCGCGGGCGTCGCCGGCAAGGTCCGCGTCGCGGGCCCGGTTGATCGCCGGCATCAGGATCTGCCGGGCGACAAGGCCGCCTGCCGCGACAAGAGCGAGCAGGGCGGCCGCCCGGGGTGCCAGCGCGGCCGCGAGAAGCGCCGCGCCGGCCCCGGCAACGATCACGAACAGATAGTACCAGGGAAACACCGCCCGGATGAAGCGGCCGGCGGTCTCCGCCGGCAGCTTGAGGAAGACGAGCGGCGCGAACAGGGCGGAGAAGCTCACCATGCCGCCGAACAGCGTCGCGGCGGCGAGCAGGGCGGCGATCTCAAGCATCGGCGGTTCCCACCCTTGCGTCGGCGCCCGCGCGCCTCGTCAGGTCGCGTGCCGTCAGCAGACGATCGGCCAGCGCCGCGCCGCTGTCGTGGCCGGCCTCGACCCGCGCGCCGAGACACCAGTCGCCGGCGGCGAAGAGTCCGTCCGGTGCGATCTCCAGAAACGGACGGCCGAGCGGCGTTTCGGTCATCGCGTAGCGCCAGCGATGGGCGGCGGCGTGGCGCACCGGGGGCAGCGGCGCGCCGGCCAGATCGCCGAGCGCGGTCAGAAGCCGGGTGCAGGCCTCCTCCTTCGTCAGCTCCAGATGCGCGCGGCTCCAGTCGGGCGTGGCGTGGACCACGAAGCCCGGCGGCTCGCCCGGGCGGCCGGGCTTGCTGGCACTGCGCGCGATCCAGGCGATCGGCCCCGCGTCGCAACGCGCCGCATCCGGCAGACCGGCGGGCGGGGCGTCGAAGGCGACCATCAGCGTCCAGCACGGCGCGATGCGGACGCGCTCCAGCTCCGCCCGCGCGGACCCGTGATCGGGAAGAAGTGCTGCCACCTGCGGCGCGGGCAGGCACAGCGCCACGGCATCGGCGACATGCGCGGATGCCTCGGCTTCCGCAAACGTCAGACGCCAGGTGCCACCGTCGCGCCGCAAGCCTTCGAGCGTGTGCGAGACGCGGATGTCGAGCCCGGTGGCGAGCGGTTTCACCAGCGACGACATGCCGGGGATGCCGACGATCCGCTCCCCCGTGCCGGACGGTGCGGCGTCGATCGCATCGGCGGCGGGCCAGGGGGCCGCCATGCCGGCCTCGATGGCCGCCTTCAGAACCGCCGCGAAGTCGGAGCCATGCGCGCGGGCGAATTGCGCCCCGTGGTCGAAGGTCAGCCCCTCGGCCGTGCGGCGGGTGGCGATGCGTCCGCCGAGGCCCCGCGACTTGTCGAAGACGACCGGCGCGAGGCCGGCGTCGGCAAGACGACGGGCGCAGGTCAGTCCGGCGATGCCGGCGCCGACGATGGCGATGCGGGGGCGGGTGGCTGAGGGCATGCGGCAGGGGCTCCGGGCGCGCGGTGATGGAAGTCTGTTGGGTTTCCGTGTCTTACGCCGTTGCATCGGCACCGGATCGCGGTCCGGCGAAGGCTTGCGGGAATTGTGCTGCGCTGCGGTGCATTATACCCTGCCCGAGGTGCGCGGCACGCACCGACATGACGAGAGGGAGCATGGCCATGTCGGACGCCGCGACAACCCCATTCGCCGGAAGGACCGCCGTGGTCACCGGCGGCACCAAGGGAATCGGCCGCGCCAGTTCCCTGGCCCTTGCGCGCAAGGGGGCGCATGTCATCATCGCCGCGCGGGACTGCGAGGCGGGGGAGGCCGTCGTCGACGAGATCGCGGCCGAGGGCGGGCGGGCGTCGTTCATCCGGACCGACGTCACCTCGTCCGACGATCTCGCGGCCCTGCACAAGACGATCCTGGCGCGACATGGACGGCTCGACATCGCCTTCGACAATGCCGGCTATCAGGAGCGGCGCGCGCCGCTCGTCGAGCAGACGGGCGCGGTGTTCGACAAGGTGTTCGACACCAACGTCAAGGCGGTCTTCGAATGTCTCAGGCTGCAGATCCCGATGATGGCGGCCGCCGGCGGCGGGGCCATCGTCGTCAACGCTTCGGTGAGCGGGCTGCGCAATCCCAATCCCGGCTTTTCCGTCTATTCCGCCTCGAAGGCGGCCGTCATTTCGCTCGTGCGCTCCGCCGCGATGGAGGCGGCGGAACAGGGCGTGCGCATCAATCTCGTCGCCCCCGGGCGGGTCAAGACGGAGATGATGCTGTCGTCCAGGGTCATGGACATGGAGGCGGTCGCCGCCGGGCTGCCGATCCGGCGCATGGGCGAGCCGGAGGAGGTCGCGGAGGCGGTGACCTGGCTTGCCTCGGACGCTGCGTCCTTCGTCGTGGGGCATGTGCTGTGCGTCGACGGCGGTTTCATGACGCTGTGAGGCACGACCTTGCGCCGCAGCCGGCCCTGCCGTCTTGCCGTGCGCCGACATTCCGTCTATCTCCGGGCCGAAGGACGGGCCGTCCGGCCCGCGACCGCACGAACGCGCAGACGGGGATCCGATGGAGCAGTTGAAACTCGCCGCACTCGATCCGGAAGACCTCGCGGTGCTGTCCGCGCAGGTGCAGGACGCGGTGCTCAAGGTGGGCGACATCCGCTATCTGCCCGCCGAGGGGCGGCTGGTGATCGCCATGAACCGCTTCGCCTGGGACAAGACGGAGAGCGGCGCGAAGTCGCAGCATGAACGCCGCCGCGCCGCGCTCTCCTTCGCCCGCATCAGCGATCTCAAGGCGCAGAACATCCGCCAGGACGCCCGCGATGCCGTCCTGTCGCTGCTCGCCGTGGAATATGTCCCCGACGAGGCGCCGGCCGGGCGGATCAACCTGTTGTTCGCCGGCGGCGCGACGCTGTCCTTCGCCGTGGAGTGCATCGAGGCGCAGCTTGCCGATCTGGGGGCCGCCTGGGAAACCGGCAGCAAGCCGCACCACACGCTCGACTGATCCGGCGCGCGCTTCGCGCCTCGACCTTGTGTTCCTCATGACCGGGAGAGCCCGTTGGCCCTTCGCCTGACCGTTACCGACCGCGATTTCCAGGACCGTTTCGCCGCCTTGCTCGCGAGCAAGCGCGAGGCCTCGGCCGACGTCGATGCCGTCGTCGGCGACATCCTGCAGGACGTGCAGCAGCGCGGCGACGCGGCGCTGCTCGACTACACGCGGCGCTTCGACCGGCTCGAGGCGGCCTCGGTGGCCGACCTCGCGGTGAGCGAAGCGGAGATCGAGGCCGCCCTTGCCGCCGTGCCGCAGGCAACCCTCGACGCGCTGACGCTGGCACGCGACCGGATCGCCGCCCATCACCAACGCCAGATGCCGAAGGACGACCGCTACACCGATGCGCTCGGCGTGGAACTCGGCTCCCGCTGGACGGCGATCGCCGCCGTGGGGCTCTATGTGCCGGGCGGCACGGCGAGCTATCCCTCGTCCGTTCTGATGAACGCCGTTCCGGCGCGGGTCGCGGGCGTTGAGCGGGTCGTCATGGTGGTGCCGAGCCCCGATGGCGTGCTCAATCCGCTGGTGCTGGCGGCCGCGCATCTGGCCGGCGTCACCGAGATCTACCGGGTGGGCGGCGCGCAGGCCGTGGCCGCGCTCGCCTATGGGACCGAGACCATCGCGCCGGTCGCCAAGATCGTCGGGCCGGGCAACGCCTATGTGGCCGCCGCCAAGCGCCGCGTCTTCGGCACGGTCGGCATCGACATGATCGCCGGTCCGTCCGAGATCCTCGTGGTCGCCGACGGCGCGAACAATCCCGACTGGATCGCCGCCGATCTGCTGTCGCAGGCCGAGCACGACGTCAGCGCCCAGTCGATCCTCATCACCGACGATGCGGGCTTTGCCGGCGCGGTGGAGCAGGCGGTCGATCGCCAGCTCGCGACATTGCCGCGCGCCGAGGTGGCGGCGGCGAGCTGGCGCGATTTCGGCGCGGTGATCTGCCTCGACACGCTGGAGGCCGCGCCGCCGCTGGTCGATGCCATCGCGCCGGAGCATCTGGAACTCGCCGTCGCCGATCCCGAGGCGCTCTTCGCCCGCATCCGCAATGCCGGCGCGGTGTTTCTCGGCCGCCATACGCCGGAAGCCATCGGCGATTATGTCGGCGGGTCGAACCACGTGCTGCCGACCGCGCGCTCGGCGCGGTTTTCCTCCGGCCTGTCGGTGCTCGATTTCGTCAAGCGCACCTCGCTGCTGCGCTGCACGGCGGAAAGCCTGCGCGACCTCGGGCCCGCCGCGATGGCGCTGGCGGAGGCCGAGGGGCTCGGCGCGCACGCGCGCTCCGTCGGCATCCGGCTGAACCTCTGACGCCGCGCTCCGCCTTCGGGGCGGGCGCGCTCCGGCTGCGGCCTTGTCGAAACGGGCGAAGGCGCGGTAGGAGTGCTTGAGCGAGCGCAGGCGCCGCGATGGCGCGCAGGACGGGACGGACAGATGACGGCATCCGAGGAGGCGGGCGCGCAAGGCACCGCACGCCTGATCGACGTGGAACTCGACGAGGGGTCGATCAGCCGCTCCACGCCCGACATAGAGCATGAGCGCGCGGTCGCGATCTACGATCTGATCGAGGACAATGCCTTCGCGCCGGAAGGCGACGACAAGGGCCCCTACCGGCTGAAGCTGTCGCTGGTGGAAAAGCGCCTCGTCTTCGCCGTGGAGCGCGAAAACGGCGATCCGGTCGTCACCCACCTTTTGTCGCTCACCCCCTTGCGCAAGGTGGTGAAGGATTATTTCCTCATCTGCGAGAGCTACTTCGAGGCCATCAAGACGGCGACGCCGAGCCAGATCGAGGCCATCGACATGGGCCGGCGCGGGGTGCACAACGAAGGCTCGCGCATCCTGATGGAGCGTCTCGAAGGCAAGATCCGGGTGGACATGCAGACCGCCAGACGGCTGTTCACCCTGGTGTGCGCCCTGCACTGGAAGGGGTAACGGGCGTGACGCGGCCGGGAACGGCCCCCGCTGCCGTCCTGTTCGCCTGCGGCATGAATGCGGTGCGCTCGCCCATGGCGGCGGCGCTCACCGAACAGCTTTTCCCGCGCCGCATCTATGTGCGTTCCTGCGGCGTGCGCGAGGGCGAGCCCGATCCCTTCGTCGAGGCGGTGATGCAGGAGATCGGCTGCGATCTCTCCCGCCACCGGCCGAAGACCTTCGAGATGCTGGAGGAATCCGGCTTCGACCTGGTCGTGACGCTGGCCCCGGAGGCGCACCACAAGGCGCTGGAGATGACCCGCACCGAGGCCGTCGACGTGGAATACTGGCCGACCGCCGATCCGACGCTGGCCACCGGCTCGCGCGAGCAGATCCTCGACAGTTACCGCGCCGTCCGCGATCAGCTGATGACCCGCATCAAGACGCGCTTCGGCTGGACGCCGACCCCGGGTGGCTGAGATCGGCGCGAGGGGGCGGAAAATCCCGGGAAAGACTATCGGGGAAAAGACTAGACGATGCGCGCTTTGACAAATGAAAAATCGATTCCAAGCTGGGCGGCCTCTATCGCGTCATGCAGCGGGCCGCTCATGAAGATTACCGAATGCAATTTGGGGTCGACCCAAAGATCGGCGCCATCCAATGCCGATTCAGATACCGCGACATCGCCGTCACTCGGCTCTATCGGCCTCTCCCAGATTTCAACACCGGTTTTTTTGTTTCGCGCAAGCAATTTGGCTTTTTTACTTTCACCGGGCAGAAAGCAGTCCTTCTGCGATCCGAAATTCAGAAAGTAGAACGGACCAGGCAGCCGCGTGGTCTTGTCCATCTCGTAGATCGGGAATTCCACGAGGCCGCCCTCGCCGAGATCGAACCCCTTGAGCAACTCGGCCAACTTGCCCTTGACGCAGAAAAAACCCCTAAGCGCGAAAAGGTCCTTCACCCGGGACCAGCGCTTCGGATCGAACACATAGGCCGCTTCGGCGAAGTCTTCCCGCTCAAGCTTTTCGCCTCGACTATACCTAAGCACATTCTGATATTGAGTTTCGGCTAGAGCGCTCTTTTCGAATTTCGGCGGCGCCCAGTCCTGACCGTAGTGCTTCTCCCGGATGCCCAGCTTGTCGAAAAGCCAGTAATTGCTGCCAACCGTGCTGACCCAGATCTCATCCGGCATCTCATGCTCCTCAAGGCGTGGCGCGTCCGGCGCGCGGCGATGCACCTTCCGGTTACATGGATCGCGCGCCCGCGCAACCGTCGAGCGCGCCGGGGGTCTCCGGGATAGGGGCCGGCCCTTGCGGGGGCCTGTCGCGGACGGCGCGCGGCCGTGCGCGGGCCCCTCTGGATGGCGCGAAACTGCCTGTTTCCTTTCTGGATGCGATCCGCTAGGTTCGCCGCCACATCTTCGCACGACAATCAGGAACCCATATGGCCAAGGAAGAAGTCCTCGAATTTCCGGGGGTGGTGACGGAACTGCTGCCGAACGCGACCTTTCGCGTGAAGCTTGAGAACGAGCACGAGATCATCGCCCACACCGCCGGGCGCATGCGCAAGAACCGCATCCGCGTGCTGGCCGGCGACCGCGTGCTGGTCGAGATGACGCCCTACGACCTGACCAAGGGTCGCATCACCTATCGCTTCAAGTAGTTCCCCCGCGTCCCGCGCTCCGATGTCCGACACCGCCCCGACAGCCGATACGACAGCCGCGCCCGCGTCCAAGCCCGCGCGCATGCCGCTGATCCTGGCGTCCGCGTCGCCGCGCCGCCTCGCGCTGCTGCAGCAGATCGGCATCGATCCCGATACGCTGCTCCCCGCCGACATCGACGAGGATCCGCGCAGGGGCGAGACGCCGCGCGCGCTGGCGCAGCGTCTGGCGCGCACCAAGGCGGAAGTGGCCCGCCGGGCCGCCGACCGGGTGGCGGACAATCTCGACGGGCTGGTGCTCGCCGCCGACACGGTGGTCGCCGTGGGGCGCCGGGTGCTGCCCAAGGCCGAGACCCGCGATCAGGCGGAGGCCTGCCTGCAGCTCCTGTCCGGGCGCGGGCACCGGGTCTATACGGCCGTCTGCGTCAGCGCGCCGAAGGACGTCGTCCGCCAGCGCCTGGTGGAAACCCGCGTGCGCTTCAAGCGCCTGTCGCGTGCCGAGATCGCGGCCTATCTGGCCAGCGGCGAATGGCGCGGCAAGGCCGGCGGCTACGCCATCCAGGGGCTGGCCGGCGCCTTCGTCGCCAAGCTCGTCGGCTCCTACACGAATGTCGTCGGCCTGCCGGTCCATGAGACGGCGAACCTGCTGGCCGGATTGAAGTATCCGGTTCTCGAAAGCTGGCACGATCCGGCGCGTATCCGCCCCTGAAGCTTGCCTCTCACGCCAGCCTTTCACGCAAACCGCCGACGCGCGCCTTTTGCGCGCTTTGGGCTTGGCGTCCCCCCTCCATCCTTGCGATAAGACGGTGAGAAGCCCGCCGCGCAGGCGCGCGCAAGACGCGTCGCGCGGTGGCTTGAGGAAACGGCCAACGGGAGGAGAGGGCCGATGAATCTGGCGGCCTGGCTGGCGCGCGCCGGTCGCGCGCATCCGCATGCGCCCGCGATCCGGCACGGCGCGCATCTGCATGCCGACTACCGCAGTTTTGCCGCGCGGGCGTCCGCCGTCGCCGGGGCCTTGCGCGGCGCGTACGGTCTCGAACCCGGCGACCGAGTCGCCATCGTCGCGACCAACGGGCCGACCTATCTCGAGGCGCTTTACGGCATCTGGTGGGCGGGGCTCGCGGCGGTGCCGGTCAACGCCAAGCTGCACGGCGCGGAGATCGGCTGGATCCTGGAAAACTGCGGCGCGCGGCTGGCCTTTGCAAGCGCCGGGCTCGAGACGACGCTCGCCGCCCATGCGCCGGAGAGCCTGCGCACGATCGTGCCCCTCGACGGGCCGGAGTACGCCCGCATGGCGGCCGGGGAAGGCATCGACATGATGCACCGCGCGCCCGACGATCTTGCCTGGCTGTTCTACACCTCCGGCACCACGGGGCGGCCAAAGGGGGCGATGCTGAGCCATCGCAACCTGATGGCCATGAGCTTCGCCTATCTGACCGACGTGGACCCGACCGGTCCCGGCGACACGCTGTTGCATGCCGCTCCCATGAGCCACGGCTCGGGGCTTTATGCCATGGCCCATGTCGGGCGCTTCGGCGTCAATGCGGTGGCGCCGTCCGGCGGCTTCGAGCCGGAGGAGGTCTTCGAGGAGATCGATCGCACGCCGCGCCTGTCGATGTTCGCCGCGCCGACCATGATCAAGCGGATGACGGCGTGTCCGGCCGAGACCGTCGCCGACAACATCCGCACCATCGTCTGGGGCGGGGCGCCGATGCATGTGGCCGACGCGATCCGCGCCATCGACCGCTTCGGGCCCCGCTTCGCGCAGATCTACGGCCAGGGCGAGACGCCGATGACCACCACGGTGCTGTCGAAGGCCGATATCGCCGACCGCGACCATCCGCGCTGGGAGGCCCGGCTGGGCTCGGCCGGCATCGCCAATTCGGCCGTGGAGGTGCGCGTCGACGGCGCCGGCACGCGCTCCGGCGAGAGCGGCGAGATCCTGGTGCGCGGCGACACGGTGATGCTGGGCTACTGGAACAACCCCGAGGCCACGGCCGGCGCCATCCGCGACGGCTGGCTGCACACCGGCGATGTCGGTGCCTTCGATGAAGAGGGCTATCTCACGCTCAAGGACCGCTCCAAGGACGTGATCATCTCCGGCGGCACCAACATCTATCCGCGCGAGGTGGAGGAGGTGCTGCTCACCCACGCCGGCGTGCGCGAGGTGTCGGTGATCGGCCGCCCCGATCCGGAGTGGGGCGAGAGCGTCGTCGCCTATTACGCGGGCGATGCGGCGCCGGAGGAGCTCGACGCGCTGTGCCTGTCGCGGATCGCCCGCTTCAAGCGGCCGAAGGACTACGTTCGGATCGGGTCACTGCCGAAGAACAATTACGGCAAGATCCTCAAGACGGAGCTGCGCGAGATGGATCGCCGCGCGACGGAGCGGGGCGCGGAGGAGCAAACGACGTCACACAGGGGGGAGAGGACGGCATGAGCGGACGGTTGCGGGACAAGGTGGCGCTGGTGATCGGCGCCGGATCGGTCGGCCCGGGCTGGGGCAACGGCAAGGCGGCGGCGGTGCTCTTCGCGCGGGAGGGCGCGAAGGTGGTCTGCGCCGATATCAACCGGGCGGCGGCCGAGGAAACCCGCGACATCATCAGCGGCGAGGGCGGGGAGGCCATCGCCATCGGCTGCGACGCGACCCGATCCGGCGACGTGGCGGATGCGGTGGCGGCTGCCGTCGACACCTACGGTGGCCTCACCGTGCTCGACAACAACGTCGGCATCGCCGAGGTCGGTGGCGTGGTGGATCTGCCCGAGGAGACCTGGGACCGGGTCAGCGCCGTCAACCTGAAGAGCGTGTTTCTCGCCATGAAACACGCGATCCCGGCGATGGAGGCGTCGGGCGGCGGGGCGATCGTCAACATCTCCTCCATCGCGTCGATCCGCTACACCGGCGTGCCCTATTCGACCTATTACGCCACCAAGGCGGCGGTGAACCATCTCACCAGCACCACGGCGGTGGAGGTGGCCGCGCGCGGCATCCGGGTGAACGCGGTGCTGCCGGGGCTGATGAAGACGCCGATGGTGGAGCATTCGGCCGGGCTCGCCGATGTCTATTCCAAGGGCGACGTGGAGGAGATGTGGCGCAAGCGCGATGCACAGGTGCCCATGGGGCACATGGGCGACGCCTGGGACGTGGCGCATGCCGCGCTCTTCCTGGCAAGCGACGAGGCGCGCTACATCACCGGCCACGCGCTGGTGGTCGACGGCGGGATCACGCTGAAATACAGTTGACCCGGTGCTCGCGATGCGCGACCGAGGCATGGCGGAGCAACAGCATGCCCGGACAGCAGCATGCCCGGACAGCAGCATGCAGGGACAACAGGATGCAGGGACAGCGATGAGTGACGACACGAGCGAAGGCGCGGGCGCGCAAGCCCCACGTCGGGCGCGGCCCTGCCCGGAATGCGGCAAGCTGTCGGTCGAGCCCTTCTATCCCTTCTGTTCCAAACGGTGTTCCGACGTCGATCTCAACCGCTGGCTTTCCGGGAGCTACAGCGTCCCGGTCGTGGAGCTGGAGCCGGAGGATCTCGCCGAGATCGAGGCGCGGCAGGCCGACGAGGAGGCCTCGCGCGGCCGCGGCTGAGGTGTGATCACACGCGCGGGACACGCGTCACGCACCTGCCATGCCGGTGCGGCACTCTTGCGCGGCACGGGGCGCTGATCGTGAAGGCGCGCGCGAGGGTGTGAATGCACGGCGGATCCGCGCCGAAACGGCTTCGATGCGCCGCGCGCCTGCGCTATGATCGCGTGCGCCGCGATGGCCCGCGCCACGCGAGATGCGGCTGCGGATCCGGCGCGACACAGGCGCCGCAAGGGGGTGAGGGACGATGGGACGACGGAAGTTTCTAACGGGCGCGCTTTGCGCCGGCGTGGCGGTTCTGGCGCTTGGGGCGGGTCCCGCGCGCGCGGACTTCGCGCTCACGATCCTGCATATCAACGACCTGCATTCGCGGCTCGAGCCGATCAACCGCTTCGATTCGACCTGCGCGCCGGAAGACGATGCGGCGGGCGAGTGCTTCGGCGGCATCGCCCGCATCAAGGCGATGATCGAGGCCCGGCGCGCGAGCCTGGCCGAGGCCGGGCGCAACGTGCTCACGCTGGATGCCGGCGACCAGTTCCAGGGCTCGCTGTTCTACACCACCTACAAGGGGGCTGCGGCCGCGGAGTTCATGAACGCCATCGGCTTTGACGCCATGGCGGTCGGCAACCATGAGTTCGACGACGGGCCGGAGGCGCTCGCCGCCTTCCTCGACAAGGTCGACGTCCCCGTCCTGTCCGGCAACATCGACGTGGAGAACGAGCCGCAGCTCAAGGGCAAGGTGTCCGGTTCGATGGTGCTGGAGGTCGGCGGAGAGCTCGTCGGCATCGTCTCGACGCTGGCGGAAGACACCGTCGAAACCTCGTCGCCGGGGCCGAACGTGGCGTTCCTGCGCGCCGAAACCTACCTCAAGGGCGCCGTCGAGGCGCTGGAAGCCTCCGGCGTCGACAAGATCATCGCCCTCACGCATATGGGGCTGCCGCGCGACATGCAGATCGCCGCGCGCGTGCCCGGCATCGACGTGATCGTCGGCGGCCATTCGCACACGCTCTTGTCCAACACCGAGGACGGCGCCGCCGGTCCCTATCCGGTTCTGGTGCAGAATCCGGCCGGGCGACAGGTGCCGGTCGTGCAGGCCTATGCCTATGGCAAGTATCTGGGCGAGATCGAGATTGTCTTCGACGATGCCGGCAAAGTCACCTCGGCGAACGGCAACCCGATCCTGCTCGACGCCTCCGTCGCCGCCGACAAGGACATCGCCGCGCGCCTCGCCGAACTCGCCGCGCCGCTGGAAGAGCTGCGCGCCCGGGTGATCGGCCGGACCGAGGCGGCGATCGACGGATCGCGCGACAGCTGCCGCGCCGGCGAATGCCAGATGGGCAATCTGGTGGCCGAGGCGATGCTCGATCGCGTCCGCGATCAGGGCATCCAGATCGCCATCCAGAACGGCGGGGGCCTGCGCGCCTCGATCGACGCCGGCGAGGTGACCATGGGCGAGGTCCTCACCGTGCTGCCGTTCCAGAACACGCTGTCGACCTTCCAGCTCAAGGGCGCCGATGTCATCGCCGCGCTGGAAAACGGCGTGTCCCAGGTGGAAGACGGGGCCGGGCGCTTCCCGCAGGTCGCGGGCCTGCGCTTCAGCTGGACCCCGGCGCGCGCGCCGGGCGAGGGGCGGATCATCACGGTCGAGGTCGCCTCGGCGGATGGCGAATGGACGCCGCTCGACCCGCAAGCCACCTACGGCGTGGTGTCCAACAACTACATGCGCGGCGGCGGCGACGGCTACCGCGTCTTCGCCGACAATGGGGCGAACGCCTACGACTACGGCCCCGGCCTGGAGGAAGTGGTCGCCGACTTCATCGCCGACATGGACACGGGCTACACGCCGTTCACCGACGGGCGGATTCGTCGGGTCGAGTAAGGTGCGCCCGTTTGTTGCGCAGTCTTGTAAGTAACGCCGGCCGCCCGCTGCGTAAAAACGTGGTGGGCGGCCCCTTTATTGTGCTATTATTGCAACATTGAAGTGCGTAAGGCGCGAGATGCCGCTCAAGACGAGCGACACTTGCGCCGATTGACGCTACGACAAGCTATTGCCACACCTTTTTGCTGGAGGGGCGGGGTGCGCATTGCTGGGGCGACGGATTCGCGAGCGCCGGGACGGGGGGCGGTTTCGCCGCCGCGCGCCAATGCCCGCGTCCTTGCCTGTGTCGTTGCCCGTGTCGTCGCCCGTGTCCTTGTTCGTGCCTCTTCTGGTCGCGACTCTGGTTGCGCCCCTGGTCCCGCCCTCGTTCGCGCCTTTTTCTGCGCCGCTTGCCTCTTTGGCGCGGTCGCCCTGTCATCGGCGGATGCCTCCGCCCAGTCCGGTCCGGTGGCGCAGGCCGCGCCGGACGCCGCTGCCGGGCAGGGCGCGGTCGCCGAGGCGTCGCTGCGCGCCCGTCAGGCGCAGCTTCTGGCGGCGATGCTGGCCGACCCGGCCGATCTGGACATCGCCTTCGATTATGCGACCGTCTCCACCCGACTTGGCGACTACGAGGCGGCGATCGGCACCCTTGAGCGGATGCTCATCTACGCGCCGGGCCTGCCGCGCATTCAGCTCGAGCTTGGCGTGCTCTATTATCGGCTCGGTTCCTCCGAGGTCGCGCGCGCCTATTTCGAGCAGGCGCTGGCGACGCCCGACGTGCCGCCGGAAGTCGCGGCGCGCGTGGAGACCTTTCTCGCGGCGATCGACACGCAGGAAGCCCGCGGCAAGCTGTCCGCCACGCTGGTGACCGGCCTGCGCTACCAGTCCAACGCCAACGCGGGGCCGGGCAGCCGACAGGTCACGCTCAACGGTCTGCCTTTCCTGCTGGACGACACGGCCATCGGTCAGCCGGACTGGAACGCCTTCGTCGCCGGCAACGTGCATGCGGCCTACGATCTCGGCACGCAGGGCGATCTTCTGGAGGCGGACCTGCTGTTCTACGGCGGGCGCTATCTCGACACGCAGCGTCTCGACACCGGCCTTGCGGAACTGACCCTCGGACCGTCCTTCAACATGGGCCGTTTCGGCATCGACGATGCGCAACTCGGCGTCTACGCCATTCTGGGCGGCGTGCGGCTGAACGACGGCAATTATTCCGGCGCGCTGGGCGCCGGTGCCCGGATCGTGCATCAGCCGTCGCCGCTTGCGTCGGTCAACGCCAAGATCGAGTATCGCCATCGCTGGTTTCGCGACACGGCGACCTATCCGACGGTCTCCAACCGCAACGGATATCAGATCCTCGGGCAACTGACCTATAGCCACCGGATCGACGCGAACTGGGTTGTGCGGGCGCTGACGCTCGGCGATTTCGAGCAGGCGGCGGCGAATTTCGAGCAGAGCGTCGAGGGCGGGGCCGGCCTCGGGGCGACCTATCGCTTCGCGTCGCCGATCGCGGGGCTGGAGATCCCCTGGGCGCTCGACGCGGATGCCGGCTACATCCGCCGCGAGTATCGCGCGCCGGACCCGGCCGTCGATCCCGCCACGGCGCAGCACGACAACGAGTTCTGGCTGCGCGGCGGGCTGACCGTTCCCCTTCGCGCGGATCTGGCCGCCGCGATCACGGCGGAGTTTCGCCGGCTGCAGTCGAATTACGCGACGCGGGATTTTTCAAACGCCTCGGTCACGGTCAGCCTGATCATGACGTTCTAGCGGGGGCGTGCCGGCTAGCGAGGAAGTGCCGGCCGGGGGCCGGTGCATGTGGTCGTCGAGGAGAGGAGCGTGACATGAGACGCTGTGCCATGATCGTGACGGGCGCGATGCTCGCGGCCACTTTCGCGGCCAGTCTCGCGGGTCCCCCGGCCGCGGCCGAAGTCGGGGTCGCGGCTGCCGTCAATCCGGACGCGCGACGCACGCCGCCGGGTGCCGCGACGCGCACCGTGGTGCTCGGCGACACGCTGATCTTTCGCGAGCGCATCGAAACACGCGGCGACGGGCTGGTGCAGATCCTGCTGGTCGACGGGTCGACCTTCACGGTGGGGGCCAATTCCGATCTGGTGATCGACGAATTCGTCTACGACCCGGATGCCGGGACGGGACGCCTCGTCGCGTCCTTCGGCAAGGGCGTGGCGCGGTTTGTCGGCGGCCGGCTGAGCAAGTCCGAGGGCGGGGTCACCGTGAACACGCCAGTCGGAACCATCGGCATCCGCGGCGGCATCGCCAATCTGAGCGTCGAGGGGGGCGAGGCGGCGTTCTCGCTGCTGTTCGGCGATGAACTCACCTTCACCGGACCGGATGGCAGCCGCGAACGCGTCTACGAGCGCGGCTATACGCTGAGCGTTCGCGACGGCGGACAGGCGGGGCCGCAGCGGACCATCCGCCGGACGACACAGGCCGACCTCGGCGGGGTCCAGCAGCGGCTGGCCGGCCGGGCGGGCTTGAGCGGCGGCGCGCGGACGCCGCCGACCGACACGCGGGTCGCGCGGTCGGGTGTGGTGCCCGTCAACTCCGCCCGGCCGACCGTTGCCGTGGCGCCGCGCCCCAAGCCGCAGGCGGTGCGCTCCTCCACCCTGCGCGAGGGCGGAGAGGTCTTGCAGAAGATCGCCGCGCGCGCCAACGCCGAGATCGTGCGCGAGACGTCGGAACCGGCCGAAGCGTCCGAACCGCCGGAAACGCCTCCCGAAGCCGGCAGCCCGATCAACGTGCGGGTGCTGTCGAGCGGAGAGAGCTACACCGCCGCCTTCGATGTGGCGGCGATACCCGATCCCGGGCGTCACGGTCTCATCGGCGGCGGACCGGCGCAGGATCGCACCGTCGTCTTCACCGTCGATGCGAGCCGCACGCAGATGACCGGGACCGTCGACGGCGAGACGCTGACGATCCCGCTGCCCGCCTCCGGCGAGGCGGCGTTTCGCGTCGTCACAGACGCCGGGCGGGCGGTGGCGGGAACGGTGCATATCGCCGGCGATCACTTCATCGCCTTTACCTATTTCGAGGAGATCTCGGCCTCCGTTCTCGCGGTCAACGATCCCGTGTTCGGCCTGTGGGGGCAGGCGAGCGACGTGGCGACGGTGGAGGCGGAAAACCCGGATCAGATCCGACGCTACCATCTCGCCGCCGATCCCTTGCAGAAGGCGCGCAACGGCTTCGGCCACGACCTTTACTTCCTCAATCCCTTTGCCGCCGACCTGCTCGGCGAAAGCTTCCTGAGCGGCGTGCGCACGAGCGACTTCCTTCTGGTGGCCAACGACGATCTCAGCGAGAACGATCCCCGCTATCTCGTTGCCTCCATGCTGATCTCGGGAGAGGGGACGGACCAGTCGTCCGCGATTTCGGTATCGACGGGCGTCGTCTTCACCAACGCCTATGGCGACTTCGAGATCGGCGGCGCGCGGCGCGGCGGCTTCCGGGCCGAGGCCACCGACCCCGGGGTGTTGTACTCCGGCCCGGTGTCCTCCTTGCCGGGCGCCGACGGCGGGCATGTCTTCGGCCCCGACGCGGAGAATTTCGTGCTGAGCTTCGACCCCGGCGCGAGCGACCTGGCCCGTGACAGTTCCATCGCCGGTCCGGCGCCCTATGCGAGCGACGCTGAGCGCTCCTCCGGCTTCGTCCATGTGGGGAGCCTCGCGAATGAGGCGGATGTCGGCGCCTTCAGCCGCACGACCCGGGTGCTCAACGGCTACGGTGCGGCGATGATGGAAACCCAGACCACAGGCGGCGTTCCCGTGCCGCTGTGGAGCGCGACGCCCGACGATCTGCTCATGTCGTTCAATGCGGAAATCAACACGGTCGGCGCCGCGCTGACCGTCTATGACCAGACCGCCGAGGACCCCGGCCTTGCGGCCCTGCGCGTCGGCTTCGGCCAGGGGCTGTTTTCGGGTCAGAACGGATCCTCCGCGCTGATCGACGACGACCGCTACGCGCTCACGCACAATCGCGCCGAGACCTTTGCGATCAGCGATGCGGCCGCCACCATCGCGCCGGAGGGCAACCCGCGCAGCTACATGGTGCCCTCGACCCTGGTGGCGGGCGCCGACAACGCCCTGTTCGGCTCCGCCAGCCGGTGCACCTGTGCCTTCCTGGAGTGGGGCTACTGGGGCACCCGCTTCGAAGGCGACGGCGGCACCGGCCCCTTCGATGCCCGCGACGACTACGTGCATCTGGGGACATGGGCGGCGGGCGACATTGTCGCCAATGCCGACCTGCCGACGGCGGGCTCGGCGACCTTCAGCGGCCATGCGGTGGGCAATGTGGCGCGGCAGGTCGCGGACGGCACCGCGCAGTATCTCGCCGCCGGCGATTTCGGGATGACCTACGATTTCGCGAGCCGTCTGGGAACGGCGACGATCAGCGGCTTCGACGGGCGTGACTTCGGCGCCAGCGTCGCCGGCGTGCCCGGCGGCGCGAGCGATCTCAACCGCTTCGGCGGCGCCCTGACCGAGACCTCGGCGGGCGGCGCCTCAGGAGTGTTGACCGGATCCTTCGCGCGCGGTCCCGCCGGCCCGGCGCAAGGGGTCGTGGGCAGTTTCGGCGTGGCCGATCCGACCGGCGCCTGGCGCGCGACCGGGATCGTGGTCGGGCAGCAGGGTGGGGTGCCGGACTGAGCCGCGCATGCGCACCTCATGGGGGTGCACCGTGGGGGGCGCACCGTGGAGGGCGCACCGTGGAGTCGAACCGTGGGGGGCGCGCGTTGGCCGCGCGCTGGAGGGCGGAGCGCCGGGAGCGATGCGCGGGTCATCGGGTCTTCGCATAGCTGTGAAAAACTTGCGCGCGGCAACTGGACAGGCCGGAAGCGAGCTTCTATAAGACCGGCACTTCGGTGCAACGCGCGTTTGCGCGGCGCCGGGCGCCCAGGTAGCTCAGTTGGTAGAGCAGCGGATTGAAAATCCGCGTGTCGCTGGTTCGATTCCGGCCCTGGGCACCACTCTTCTCCTTACTCACAAAAATTCCGCGAACACGCTCACTCGGCAGGCGACGCTTGAACCGCCTGGGCCATGGCCGTTTGTGCGACGTGATCCCGTGTCGGGGCCATGACGCATCGAGGGATGGGGGAGTGGCGCGCGGTCCGCGCCGCATCGATGCGCGGTTGCTCCGGGCGCGCGGGTGGGCGACAACAGCCGCGACGCCGTGCGACCCGATGCAGGACCATGACCGCGACCCAACCCGTGACCCTCGTGACCGCGGCCGATGCCGCCTTTGCCCGCACGCTCGCGCAATTTCTGCTGAGCGTGCGCCGGCGTGCTCTGCATCGCGGAACCCGGGTCGTCGTCTACGACCTCGGCATGCGCGCGCGCCAGCGCGCCGATCTCGAGAGGCGGTTTCCCTTCGCCACCGTTCGCGACTTTTCCCTCGATGATTACCCGCCGCATGTGGCGGTCGAGGCCGGGACCTTCGCCTGGAAGCCGCTCGTCATCCGCGACGCGGCGGAGCGCAATGGCGGCCTTCTGTTCTGGTTCGACAGCGCCACGCTGTTTCGCGGCGACCTGTCGGAGCCGTTGACGGTGCTGGAGACGCATGGCGTCTACACGCTGCGGGGCCAGGCCAGTCTGGCCGAACGCTGCATCGTGCCCGTGCGCGAGCACCTCGGTATCGACCCCGATTTCCTGCATCGACAGATCCGTGTCGGCGGGGTGATCGGCTTCGATCTGTCCCGTGCGCCCGCGCGGGACCTCCTGTCGCGCTGGGCGGATCTGGCGCTCGATCCGCAGGCCTTCCGGCCCGCGTGCCGCGCGCATAACGCCGATCAGACCGTGCTGACCGCGCTTCTGTTCGAGATGGAGGCGGCGGGCGAACTTGTCCTGAACGACGGCGATATCGACATCTCCTCGCCCGCGCCAGTGCGCTGGATGACCTCGCGCAACAAGGTGCGCGCCGACCGTCCGCTCTGGCAGGACCCGTTCGTGCGGCTCAGCTACTGGGCCTACAAGACGGCGGATCGTCTCAATCTGCGCTGGCAGCGTTTCTATCACGGGCCGGTCGAGGGCTGGCACCGCTGGCCGAAGGAGCATTTCCAGACCTTCGTGATGCGGGCGGGCGACGCCGCGCCGACCCCGATCCGCGCGCCGGCCTCGAGCTACTATGCCGATCCGTTCCTGTGGCGTTACAAAGAACGGCTGTGGCTCTTCGTCGAGGAGTTCGTCTATTCCGACCGCCTCGGCCGGCTGGTCGCGATGGAACTCGACGACCGGCTTCGGCCGGGCCCCGTGATGCCGATCCTGCCGCTGCGCACGCACGCCTCCTATCCCTTCCTGTTCGAGGAGGACGGCCGGCTCTACATGGTGCCCGAGACCTGCGCGCTCGGGACGCTCGATCTCTATGTCTGCGAGGCCTTCCCCGACCGCTGGCGGCGTGTCCGGCGGCTCCGGGAGGGCGTCGACGCGGTGGACACGGCGCTGTTTCGCCAGGGCGGCTGGTGGTGGCTCGTGACCTGCGAGAAGCCGGCGGGCGCCGATGGGGGCCGGGGACTTTGCGTCTATCGCAGCCGGGATCTGCTGGACGGCGCCTTCGAGCCGCTGCCGGTCAATGCGGAGCGGCAGTTCGCGGACCGCGACTTCGGTTACGGTCGCGGGGCCGGCAGCGTCTTCGCCGATGGCGAGGGTCTCCTGCGGGTGATGCAGAAAAACGAGACCTACTACGGCGAGGCGGTCGAGGTGCGCCGCATCTCGGGTCTGGAAAGGGATAGCTACAGCGAGGTGGCGGTCGCGGAAGGCCATCCCTTGGAGCATGTCGCCCGGCTGGTGTCGCCGCATCACATCTCGATGCACGGCGATGCGGTCGCCTTCGATGTGCGCGACCGGCTCGGCTTCGTGTCGGGTCTGCCGGGCCTCGGCCGACGGTGGTCCGCCGTGAACGCGGCGACGAAACGGTTTCTCGGGGGCGATCCGCAGGTGCAGGATGCGCTTGCGCGGGCTGTCAGGCGTCTTTGCGCCGAGCTTCGCCCGCGCGATGGCCGCCCACCGTCCAGCGATCCGCGAGATGGCGGATGACGATGGAATTGTTGCGGCTCTCGTTGCCGCCGCTGCCGCGATTGATCAGGCCGAGGCTGGTGGTCTTGTAGAACGACTGCCGGCTCCATTGCTGGAAGCCCGCGCGTTTCGCCGGAATGACGTATTTCGCCACCGCGCAATGGCCGGAAATCCACACGTCGTCGACGAAGAAGGCGGCCTCGGGCGCGCCTTCGTGGGCGAGCATCGCCGCCATCTCGGGGAAGAAGCGCGGGCGCACGAGATAGCCGGAAAACCCCTGCAGGATATCGATGGGCATCCGGCGGCGCAGCCGCCGGGCCCGGATCGGCGCGGGCGGTTCCATGTAGAGGTTGCTGCGGATCGTCGTCGGGCGGTCGATGAAATCCTCCGGCACCACCCAGCCGGACAGGCCGAAGGCGGCGTCGGGTGTCTCCTCGGCCGCGCGGGCCAGATCGCGCAGGAAATGCGGCGGATAGATGCGGTCGTCGTCGACCACGACGATGGCCGTATCCGCATCGACGCCGGTCAGCGTCGGAAAGAGCTTGGTCGCCGGCCCGACGTCCTCACAGCGCACGATGGTCACCGTGTCGAGCGCGGACAGCCAGTCGGGGATCTCGTAGCCGCAGCCCTCGCGGCGCGAGACATGCGGCACGTTCAACCGGATCTCGGCCGGCGGCAGCGACTGGTCGAGCAGGCTTTTCAGCGTCATTTCCAGATGCGCGATGCGGCTGGGGATCGTCGTCAGCGTGACGATCAGATCCGAGCGCGGTCCGGCCTGCACCGCGCGGTCGAGGGCGGCGAGATCGCGCCGCGCCAGCCGTGCGGTGCGCAGGAGATCGGCGACAAGCGTCTCGCCCTCGAAGAAATCGTGGACGAAAATGGCCGTTGCGGCGCCGCCGCCGAGCGCGGACAGGGCAAGCGGAAGAGCGAAGGACATGGGGCGGGCGAGACCGTCGGTCGGGGCACTGGAGCGAAAGCGCATGGGGAGCGAAAGCGCGCGGACAGTCGCCGCCGCTCCGCTTTCTGTCAAGGGCGCGGGGCGCGCCGGGCGGATGCGTCCTCAGCCCGCCTGCTGCCATTCGCGCACCGCGTCGAGCGGCCACAGCAGCATCAGCACGTTGAGCGTGAGATTGTCGCGGATGACGGCGGCGGCGACGATCTCCAGCGCCAGCCCCAGCGCGACGCTCGCCGCCACCGGCAGGCGCAGCGCCAGCCAGAAGCCGAGGAGCATCCACACGATGTCGAAGACCGAGTTGATCACGCTGTCGCCGATGTAGCCCATTGCGATGGTCACCTCGCGGTAGCGCTCGATGACCGGCGGGCTGTTTTCCACGATCTCCCAGGCGGCCTCGATGACGATTGCCGCGACCGCCCGCCAGCGCAGGGCGAGCGAGGGTGTGAGCAGATGCAGGGCCCAGTAGAACAGCAGGCCGTGGACGATGTGCGAGGGCGTGTACCAGTCGGCGATGTGCTGCGAGTTCTCCGCCGAGGCGACGTCGCCGCTCCACAGTTTCACCGTGCCGCAGGTGCAGATCGGCTCGCGCCCCATGCCGAGCAGGATGACGGCGGTCAGTGCCGTCAGCACCACCCCGGCGAGGATGGCCGTCGTGCGGCTGTGCGGGGAGAGGGCGAAGCGGGAAGCCATGCGGGGATCCTTGCCGGGCATCTGGGACGAGAGGGGCGGGCGCGAGAGGGGCTCGGGCAATCGCGCGCGAGTGTAGCCGCGCCCGGGCGAACCGCAATCCCGCCGGCGCATCGGGCATCGTTGCGCGCGATCACACAAGGCGGCACTGGCATTCGGGGCGGGAAATGAATAGATGTGCGGGCACTGCATCGGCGGGAAACGGCGCGGCACGCCCGTTCGCCGACCCGAATACCTCAAGGAGACGGCATGAGCCTCACCGACACGCAGGCGCCGGCCGCAAACGGCGCCGCGGCGCCTTATCTCACGCGCCGGACCTTCGCGATCATCTCGCACCCGGACGCGGGCAAGACCACGCTGACGGAAAAGCTGCTCCTGTCGGGCGGCGCGATCCGGGCGGCGGGCCAGGTGCGGGCGCGTGGCGAGCGGCGCCGCGCGCGCTCCGACTGGATGAAGATCGAGCAGGAACGCGGCATCTCGGTGTCCTCGTCGGTGATGACCTTCGAGCGCGACGGCATCACCTTCAACCTGCTCGACACGCCGGGCCACGAGGACTTCTCGGAAGACACCTACCGCACGCTGACCGCCGTCGACGCGGCGATCATGGTGATCGACGCGGCCAAGGGCATCGAGACCCAGACGCGCAAGCTCTTCGAGGTGTGCCGGCTGCGCGACATCCCGATCATCACCTTCGTCAACAAGATCGACCGCGAGGGGCGCGATCCGCTGGAGGCGCTGGACGAGATCCAGGAGGCGCTCGCCCTCGACGTGACGCCGATGACCTGGCCGGTCGGCATGGGCTCCGATTTCTTCGGCGTCTACGACTGGCGGGCCAAGCGCTTCATGACGTCGGGCGAGGGGCGCGGCCAGCGCTGCGACACGGTGATCGAGGTCGACGGTCCGCGCGACGACAAACTCACCGACACCGTCTTCGCGCATGTGCTCGACGCGCTGGAGGAAAACGTCGAACTCGGCGCCGACGCCTATCCCGCCTTCGACCGCGAGGCGTTTCTGGAAGGCCACATGACGCCGGTGTTCTTCGGCTCGGCGCTGCGCGATTACGGGGTGGAGGAGATCATTTCCTTCATCGCCGGCTTCGGGCCTGCGCCCCATTCCCAGCCGGCCACCAGCCGCGTCATTCGCCCGGAGGAACCGAAGGTCTCCGGCTTCGTGTTCAAGGTGCAGGCCAACATGGACCCCAAGCACCGCGACCGCATCGCCTTCGTGCGGCTGTGTTCGGGCACCTTCAAGCGGGGCATGAAGCTCAAGCACGTGCGCGCCGGCAAGACCATCGCGGTCTCCGCGCCGATCTTCTTCTTCGCCGAGGAGCGCGAACTCGCCGAAACCGCCTATCCCGGCGATGTGATCGGCGTGCCGAACCACGGACAATTGCGCGTCGGCGACACGCTGACGGAGGGCGAGGAGATCCATGTCACCGGCCTGCCCGCCTTCGCGCCGGAAGTTCTGCGCCGCGTGCGCCTGTCCGACACCATGCGCGTGAAGCAGATGCGCCAGGGGCTTCAGGATCTGGCGGAAGAGGGTCTGGTGCAGATCTTCAAGCCGCAGATCGGCGCCAACTGGATCGTCGGCGTGGTCGGCGTGCTGCAGCTCGATGTGGTGATCGAGCGGCTCAAGGTCGAATACGGCACCGAGATAGGCTTCGACCCGGTGCAGTACAACACCGCGCGCTGGGTGGAATGCGACGACGAGACGACCCTGCGCAAGTTCCTCGACAGCAACCGGGGAAGCCTCGCCCAGGACCGCGACGACCGGCCGGTGTTCCTGTTCAAGAACGCCTGGGAGGTCAACTACATCTCCGAGAAGAACCCGGACATCCGATTCCGTGAAACGCGGGAGATCGTCCACAATCCGGACACTTAGGGCGCATATGCAGGGGGCGGATCCCGCATCCGCCGACCGGAGGCTTTCAGCGAGAGGAAAGGCGCAGTGTGTGCGCCTTTTTATTGCATTCGGCGCGGAATCGGCTTATCTATACAAATCATCGCAGGCGCATTGCGCCGCTTTCCCGACAGTTCCGCACCGCCTGGAGGTCAGGTTTCCTTGGCCATTGCCGACACATATGCCCCGCGTCTGTCCCAGCGTATTTCCCATGCGCTGGAGGCCGCGCGCCTGTGGCTCGGCGGCAAGCCGCCGGCGATCCAGGTGGCGGCGCTGCCGTGGCGGCGCGTGCCCGGCGGGCGGGTCGAGGTGCTGTTGGCGACGAGCCGCGACACCGGACGCTGGGTGTTGCCCAAGGGCTGGCCGAAGAAGGGGCAGAGCCTGAGCGCCACGGCGGCCGAGGAGGCTTGGGAAGAGGCCGGGCTGTCGGGCCGCATCGCCGCCAAGGCGCTTGGAACCTTCGACTATCGCAAGCGGTTGAACAGCGGTCTGCACCGGCGCGTGCGGGTGTCGGTCTTCGCGCTGGCCGTGACCGAGGCGGCCGACGTCTTCCCCGAGAAGGGCGAGCGGACCCTGCAGTGGTTTTCGCCCGAGGAAGCGGCGCGACGGGTGCACGAGCCGCAGCTTGCTGCGCTCTTGCGCAATCCGGCTGTCATCAAGTCCCTGATATGATCGACGCGTCCGTGCGCCGCACCGGCGCGCGCGTGGCTTGGCGGGCACAATCCGGGCGCGGACGATCCGGGCGGGAGCGATGATGGATCTGCGACGCCCCCGCGCACGGGGCACGACGCTCGACAAGGATCTCGACAAGCTCGGCTATGTCGAGGAGGCGACCGCCTTCGTGTCGCGCTCCCTGCTGTCGGTCGGCTTCGGCCTGTTGTTCCTGGTGCTGACGGGCAGTCTCGCCGCGGTCTTCGTGGTGGACAGCCCCCATTGGGTGCTTCTGTCCGCCGCCCTCGTCATCGGCGGCTACATGGCGCTCAACATCGGCGCCAACGATGTCGCCAACAACGTCGGCCCGGCGGTGGGCGCGCGCGTGCTCACCATGACGAGCGCCCTGGCGCTCGCCGCCCTGTGCGAAAGCGCCGGCGCGCTGCTCGCCGGCAGCGAGGTGGTGACCACCATCTCCACCCGCATCGTCGCTCCGGGCGGTTTCGCGACGCCGCTCGACCTCGCCTTCGTGATGCTCGCCGCGCTGGTGGCCGCCGCCTTGTGGATCAATCTGGCGACGGTGATCGGCGCGCCGGTCTCCACCACGCATTCGATCGTCGGCGCCGTCGTCGGCGCGGGTGTTGCCGCCGCCGGTCCGCAGGTGGTCGACTGGTCGACCGTCGGGGCCATTGCCGCGACCTGGGTGATCTCTCCGCTCGCCGGAGCCCTGGCGGCGGCGCTGTTGCTGGCCTTCGTCTCGGCGGTGATCTTCGAGCGGGCGGACCGGCAGGCCGCCGCGCAAGTCTGGCTGCCGGTGCTCTTCGGCGCGATGGCCGGCACCTTCGCCCTCTATCTGGTTCTGGTCGGTCTGCCGCGCGTCGGCGACGAGGTCACGCTCTTGCAGGATGTCGCCATCGCGGGCGTGGCCGCCTTCGGGGCCTGGGCCCTCGCGCGGCCTTGGGTGGTGCGCGCGCTCCGCGATCTTCAGGCGCGGGACCGGGCGCTGAAGCATCTGTTTCGCGTGCCGCTGATCGCGGCGGCCGCCATTCTCTCCTTTGCCCATGGGGCGAACGACGTCGCCAATGCGGTCGGCCCGGTCGCGGCCATCGTGTCGGGGCTGACCGGCGTCGAGGCGGAGGCGGCCGGCGTGCTCTGGCTCCTGCCGGTGCTGCTGGTCGGCGCGCTCGGGATCTCCCTCGGCCTCCTGCTGTTCGGGCCGCGTCTGGTGCATATGGTCGGCGAACGGATCACCCGCCTCAATCCGATGCGGGCCTTTTGCGTGGCGCTCGCCACCGCGGCGACGGTGCTCACCGCCAGCGGAGCGGGCCTGCCGGTCTCCTCCACCCATATTGTCGTCGGCGCGGTGTTCGGCGTCGGCTTCTACCGCGAATGGAACGCGAACCGCAGCCGCCTGCGGCGCTTGCGCGCGGGCCACGGCGGGGCGATGGACCCGGTCGAGGGGCGCCGCCGCCGGCTCGTCCGCCGCGCCCATGTGCTGACCATCGTCTCGGCCTGGTGCATCACCTTTCCTCTGAGCGGCCTGCTGGCCGCCGCGGTCTGGCACCTCTTCGCGCTGGTGCGCTAGAGCAATTTCAGCAAAGGTTGGAGCCTTTGCGCTCGCGAAATTGCGTAAAAACAGAGACATAGCGCATTTCGCGTGATTCAGGTTTCACGAGAAATGCGCTAGAGTGTGACGCGTGCCGCCGACGCCCGCGTGCGAAAAGAAGACCCGTCATCATGTTGCATCGCCCCTATCGCCGTCGTCTGGAGGCCGATCTCGCCCGCTGGGTGGAGAAGGGCTGGATCAGCGCGGAGGCCGCCGCCCGCATCCGGGGGGACGTCGCCGCCGGCACGGGCGCCGACCGGTTTCGCCTGCCGGCGCTGCTCGGCGGGATCGGCGCCATCTGTCTGGCGCTGGCCGTCGTCGCCTTCGTCGCGGCGAACTGGGAGGCGATCCCCCGGCCGGCGAAGCTCGCCGGCATCGCCGGGCTTCTGATCGCCGCGCATGGGGTCGCCGGCTGGAGCGCGACACGAGGTCTCAACCGCATCGCCGATCTGGCGACGCTCTTCGCCACGCTTGTCTTCGTCGCGGGCTTGGCCCTCGTCGGGCAGATGTATCACCTGCCGACCGACTGGGCGGGCGGGGCCATGCTGGTCGTGCTGGGCGCGCTCGCCGCCGCCTGGGGCACGGGCTCGCGCGCATCGCTCGTCGTTGCGGCGCTCGCTTCGCTGGTCTGGCTGGCCTGGCGCGAGGACGTGCCGACGTTCACGCCCGCCGGGCTGCTGATCGCGGGGCTTCTGCTTGCCGCGACCATCGCCCATGTGATCCGCCATCCCTCGCTCGCCGGGCGCTGGGCGGTGCTGGCGCATGCGGGCGGCACCTATGCCTGGCTGGTGGCCGGCGCGCTGCATGGCCGTGCCATCGCGCAGGACGACACGATCGGGTCGGCGGTGCTGCTTGCCCACCTGTCCCTTGCTGCCGCGCTCGCCGTCTGGGGCTACGCGCTTTCGCGCGACGAGCGCCTGTCCGCGCGCGTCGGCGTGGGTCTGCGGGGGCTTGCCGGGGCCGCGATGTATCTCGGCGTGGTGCTGCTGGCGGGCGGCGTGATGGTGACGTTGGTCATTGCCTTTGCACTCGACGCGGCGGAGATCGACGCAGGCGCCGTTCTCACGCTCTGGCCCGTGGTTCTCATGCTGGCAGGGGCCTCCATCGGCGCCGGCTGGCTCGTGGGCAAGGGATCGACGCGCGCGGCCGCTCTCGGCATTGCGGTCGCCGGCCTCGCGGGCCCTGTCGTCGCGCTGGCGCTGGTCGCCGTGCCGGGGCTGATCGTGCTGCATGCGGTGCTGGCACTCGGCGCGATGATCGCCATCGCCATGGCCGGTTCAGGCGCGCATCTCCTGTCCTGGACCCTTATCGGCAATCTCGGCATCGCCGCCGTGCTGCTGTTCCTGCTGCAGGAGACCGTCGGTTCGCTGCTCGGCCAGTCCGTGTTCTTCCTGTTGGCCGGAGTGGTGCTGATCGCCGTCGCGGGGTTGAGCGCGCGGATGGTGAAACGCCGTTCCGCATCGCTCCACGAGCAGGGGGAGGGCGCGTGATGGCGGGCCGGATGTCGTCGCCCTGGCTGCGCTGGGGCCTTGTCGCGGTGCTGCAACTGGCGCTGATCGCGATGCCGCTCGCCGAGCGCTGGTCGGTGCATCTGACCGGCACCGAGGTGACGCTGGCGCTGCGCCCGGTCGACCCGCGCGACTTGCTGCGCGGCGATTACGTGATCCTCAATCCGGAAATCGAGCGCCTGTCGCGCGCGGATCTCGGCGACACCATGCCGGGTCTCTCCGAAGGCGATCGCGTCTGGACGGTGGTCGCGCCCGACGAAGACGGCGTCTGGCGGGCGGACGCGGTCCTGACCATGCCGCCAGAGGACGGGCGCGTGGCGCTGGCCGGACGGGTGTCCGGCCTCTCCGGCGCCGATATCGTGCGGGTCGACTACGGGCTCAACGCGTTCTTCGTGCCGCAGGGCAAGGGCAAGGCGATCGAGGCCATGCCGCGCGAGGATGTGCGTCTGGTGGTCGCGGTGACGGCAGACGGCCGGTCCTCGGCGCTGCGGCTGATGGCCGATGGCGTGGTGCTGCTGCGCGAAACGGCCTTTTGAGGGCATGTTGCCGTGACGGCCGGGGGCGGGGTCAGTCCGCCGCGTCCTCCTCGGCCAGCAGTTCCAGCTCCAGCCAGGTTTCCTCGGCGGTGGCAAGCTGGGCCTGCAGGTCGGTGAGCCGGGTCATCAGCGTGTCGAAGCGCTTCGGATCCTTCGAAAAGAGATCCGGGTCCTCCAGCTCGCCCTGCAGCGTCTCGATCTTCGCCGTCAGCGCGTCGATCTCCTTCGGCAGCGTCTTCAGCTGGTGCTGCTGGGAGAAGGTGAGGCGCGAGGTCTTCTTCGGCTTCGCCGGCGCCTTTTGCGGCTCCGCGCTCGTCTTGGCCTTCGCCTTTGCAGCCGTCGCCTTGCTGGCGCGCGCGGCAACGCCCGCGCCGCGCTGGGCGATCATGTCGGAATAGCCGCCGGCGTATTCGCGCCACAGGCCGTTGCCTTCGGCGAAGACGACCGACGTCGCGACGCGGTCGAGAAAGTCGCGGTCATGGCTGACCACGAGCACGGTGCCGGGATAGTCGGCGAGCATTTCCTGCAGGAGGTCGAGCGTTTCCAGATCCAGATCGTTGGTCGGCTCGTCGAGCACCAGGAGGTTCGAGGGGCGCGCGAGCGCCCGCGCCAGCATCAGCCGGCCCCGTTCGCCGCCCGACAGCGCGCCGACGGGCGTGCGCGCCTGTTCGGGCGCGAACAGGAAGTCCTTCATGTAGGAGACGACATGGCGCGGGCCCGACGACAGCATCACCTGATCGCCACCGCCGCCGGTCAGCACCTCCGACACGGTGTCGTCGTCCTTCAGGCTTTCGCGCGCCTGATCCATGGTGACCATCTCCAGCGCCGAGCCGAGCGTCACCGTGCCCGTGTCGGGCGCCAACTCGCCGGTCAGCAGCTTGAGCAGCGTGGTCTTGCCCGCGCCGTTCGCGCCCACGAGCCCGATCCGGTCGCCGCGCAGGATGCGGATGGAGAAGTCGTTCACCACCGCTCCGGCGCCGAAATCCTTGGAGATGTCCTTTGCCTCGATGACCCGCTTGCCGGAGACCTCCGCCTCGCCGACCGTCAGCTTGACGCTGCCCTGGGGGCCGCGATGCGCTGTCTTCTGGGCGCGCAGGTCCGCAAGCTCGCGCACGCGACGCATGTTGCGCTTGCGCCGGGCGGTGACGCCATAGGTCATCCAGTGTTCCTCGCGCTTGATCTTCTGCGCGAGTTTCTGCTGGTCGCGTTCCTCCTGCTCGTAGACCTCGTCGCGCCAGGCCTCGAAATGGGCGAAGCCCTTGTCGAGCCGGCGCGCCATCCCCCGGTCGATCCACACGGTGGCGCGGGTGAGATCGGCGAGAAACCGCCGGTCGTGGCTGATGAGAACCAGCGCCGACTTCATACCGGAAAGCTCCCCTTCGAGCCATTCGATGGCCGGCAGGTCGAGGTGGTTCGTCGGTTCGTCGAGCAGCAGGATGTCGGGTTCGGGCGCCAGCGTGCGGGCGAGCGCGGCGCGCCGCTTCTCGCCGCCGGACAGCGTTGTCGGGTCCTCCGTGCCGGTGAGACCCAGCACCTCCAGCAGATATTGCGCGCGATAGGGATCGTCGCCCGGCGCCAGCCCGCCGCTGGCATAGTCGAGCACGCTCTTGCTGGCCGACAGGTCCGGTTCCTGCGGCAGGTAGCGGATGGTGCGGCCTGGCTGCACGAAGCGCTCGCCCGCGTCGGCCTCGATCAGCCCGGCCGCGATCTTGAGCAGCGTCGACTTGCCCGAGCCGTTGCGGCCGACGAGACCGATCCGGTCGCCTTCGCCGACTTGCAGTTCGGCCGAGGTGAGCAGCGGCGTGCCGCCGAAGGTCAGCGCGATGTCGCGCAGGTGCAAAAGGGGAGGAGCCATGGGCGAGAGGTGTACCGCAAATGGCCGCGCCGTCAATCGGCGATCGTCGCGGCCGGATCGTGCGGGTGCGACGGCTCAGGACAGCGCGTCGGCCTCGTCGAGAAGCCGGTGGGTGATCCCCATCAGCGCCCGCATCTCGCTGCGGGCGGCGTCCGGGTCGCGCGCCTCGATGGCGGCCAGCACGCGGCCGTGCTGGTCGAGCGCGATCGGGTCGCTGACCCGCGGGTCGGAGGTGATGGTGATCGAGGCGCGCAGCGCGCTCTCGATGCAGGCGCCGAGCCCGGACAGCATGGCGTTGCGGGTGGCGGCGAGGATCAGCCGATGGAAGCGCACGTCCGCGTCCAGCGTTTCGCGGGTGCGCTTTCCGTCGGCCACGCCCATGCCGTCGAGCGCGGCGCGCATCTCGGCGATTTCCGCGTCGCTCGCATGGGTCGCGGCAAGGGCGGCGGCTTCCGGCTCCACCATCTCGCGGATGCCGACGAGCTCCGACAGAATCTGTGCCTGCGGCACGACCTTCTGTCGCCAGGCGAGCATCTGGCTGTCCAGATAGTTCCAGTCGACCTCGGGACGCACGCTGGTGCCATGCTTGGGGCGCGAGGAGATCAGCCCCTTGCCGACGAGGATCTGCAGGGCCTCGCGCAGGCAGGTGCGGCTGACGCCGAGCGTGTTCAGCAGGTCCGCTTCCGTCGGCAGCGTGGTGCCGGAGGGATAGGTCCCGTCGAGAATGCGCAGGGCGAGGGTCTCGGCGACGGCGGACTTGAGGTTGCCGCGAAGGGGAGGGCTTGAGGCCGGCATGATGGGGTCTGGGATCTTCGTTTGCGAGCGTTGCGGATACGGGTTGCCTCAAGGCATCCGCCATCGGGCGCGCCAAATCAAGGAAAACACGCTCTTGGGAGCCTTCCGCGCAGGAATGAAGTCGCCCGCGCGAGCCCTCTCGCACAGGCGCCAAAGATCGGGTACAAGTCGGTCGGTTCGGGGCGTGTGAGGTTCGGGAGTAACGCATGGCATCGACTGGCCAGACAACGTTTGAGCGAAGCGAGGACGCGGCGACCGCGCGGGGGCGGCTGACGCGGCGCGGCTTTCTGATCGGCGCGCCGCTGGTGCTTGCCGCCTGTCAGGCCGGTGGCGGCGTGGCCACGGTCGGCCTGCACGACCAGCCGGATCTGCCGGGTGAGGATTTCGACTATGCCGCCGCCTATGCGGCGACCACCGACTACGATTTCAAGGTGCCGGCGGTTCCCTACAGGAATTTCGACCGCAAGTACTGGCGGCAGGTCGTCGACTACGAGACGCGGGTCAGCCCCGGGACCATCGTCGTCGATCCCTATTCCAAGTTCCTGTACTGGACGCTGCCGGGCGGCAAGGCGCTGCGCTACGGCATCGGCGTCGGCCGGGCGGGGTTCGCCTGGAGCGGCGACGCGCAGGTGCGCATGAAGCGGGTCTGGCCGATCTGGC
The DNA here is from genome assembly GCF_040110915.1 of Stappia sp. Lineage (NCBI taxonomy): Bacteria > Pseudomonadati > Pseudomonadota > Alphaproteobacteria > Hyphomicrobiales > Stappiaceae > Stappia > Stappia sp. Next base: position 715,400 of record NZ_CP157793.1, read on the forward strand.
GCCCTCCGCGCGACATGATCGCCCGCAATCCGGCGTTGGAGAAATACTGGAAGGACGGCTACCCGCGCGGGCCGCAGAACCCGCTCGGCGCCCGCGCCATGGACCTGTGGGAAGGCGCGGTCGACACGCTCTACCGCATCCACGGCACGAAACAGCCGTCGAGCATCGGCCGCAATGTCTCCTCCGGCTGCATCCGCATGTGGAATCAGGACATCATGGATCTGTTCCAGCGCGTGCCGCTGCGCACCAAGGTGAAGGTGCTGGACAAGGCGCCGGAAAGCGCCTGACCCCCCGATCCCGCAGAGCCGGGCAGTGGCGGCGTCCGGTCGCCGCGCCCGGCTCCGGTCTCACCCCCGCGCCGCGAGGCCCTGTCCGCGTCGCGGGATGCGCACCCGCTCCGCTTGTCACAGGATCCTTGCAATGAACCGCTCAAGTTTCTTCAACGATCTTCTGTCCTCGATCGCCGAGCAGGGCCGGCATCTGCTGGATCTCAGGCGCGAGCGGGCGCCGAACGGGCGGGCGCTGGGCGATCTGTGCGAGGCGCTTCTGTCGGGGCGCGGCGAGGCCTCGGGCGTGGCGCTGGCGCGCGACGTGCTGACGAGCTACGCGGCGCTGCCGGAGGAGGAACGCGCGGCCTTCTTCGAGGAGTTGCGCGGGCGTTTCGGCGCCGACCGCGACAAGGTGCGCGCGGCCGCCGAGGCCGTGCTGGAAGACCCCGAGGACGAAACCCGGCTCAAGCAATTGCACGAGGTCAGCGAGCCGCGCCGCCAGGAGCTGATCCGCCGGCTCAATCTGGCGCCCGGCGGAACCTCGGCGCTCGTCGCCATGCGCAAGGATCTCCTCGCCTGCCTGCGCGACCGGCCCGACCTCAAGGTGGTGGACCGCGACTTCGAACATCTCTTCGCCTCCTGGTTCAATCGCGGCTTTCTGGTCATGCAGCGGATCGACTGGTCGACGCCGGCGGTGATCCTGGAGCGGATCATCCGCTATGAGGCGGTGCACGAGATCCGCGACTGGAACGACCTGCGCCGGCGCATCGACCTGCCCGACCGCCGGCTCTATGCGTTCTTCCATCCCGCGCTGGTGGACGATCCGGTGATCTTCGTCGAGGTGGCGCTGACCCGCGCGCTGGCCGAGGGCATCCCGCCGATCCTGGCCGAGGAGCGCGTGGAACTCGCCGAGCGCGAGGCGACGACAGCGGTGTTTTACTCCATCTCCAACTGCCAGATGGGCTTGCGCGGCATTTCCTTCGGCAACTTCCTGATCAAGCAGGTGGTGGAGGAATTGCGCCGCGACCTGCCGAACCTGAAGACCTTCGTCACCCTGTCGCCGCTGCCGGGCTTCCGGCCCTGGCTGGAGGCGGCACTCGCGGCCGGCGACGAGACCGTGCTCGGCGCGCTGACCGACGAGCGGCGCGCGATGTTGAACGAGATGGCCGGGAGCGGCGCGAGCGATCAGGCGCCGGACGAGGATCTCAAGGAGCCGCTGCGCGCGCTTTGCGCCCATTACCTGATGCGCGAGAAGAAGGCCGCCCGGCGTCCGCTCGATCCCGTCGCCCGCTTTCACCTGGGCAACGGCGCGCGGCTGGAGCGCATCAACTGGAACGCCGATCCCTCGCCCAACGGGCGCCGCCAGTCCTATGGGCTGATGGTCAACTACCTCTACGATCTCGGCGACATCGAGAAGAACCACGAGGCCTTCGCCGCAAGCGGCGCGGTCGCCGCGGCGAGCGCCGTCACGCGGCTGCTGAAGGCCGTGCCCGAACCCAAGACCAAACCCGTTTCGGATGCCGTTGCATGAGTGCCGACAACCACCTGTTTTCCCAGATCCGGTCCGCCATCCGCGACGAGGCGGCCGCCTTTCTCCAGACGCCGGAGGGCGAAACGCTGAGCTATGGCGACATGATCGCCCGCTCCGCCGCCCATGCCAACACGCTGGTCGGGCTCGGCGTGAAGCCGGGCGACCGCGTCGCGGTGCAGGTGGAGAAATCGGCCGAGGCCCTGATGCTCTATCTTGGGACGGTGCGCGCGGGCGCGGTGTTCCTGCCGCTCAACTCCGCCTACACGCCGGCCGAGGTCGATTACTTCCTGGGCGATGCCGAACCCGCCCTGCTTGTCTGCGATCCCGCCTCCGTCGCGGCGCTTGAGCCGATCGCGGCGAAGACCGGCGCGCGGGTCGCGACGCTCGACGCGGCCGGGCAGGGCAGCCTCGCCGAGGCGGTCGACGCCGCCGCGACGATCTTCGAGGATGTGGCGCGCGGGCCCGACGATCTCGCCGCGATCCTCTACACCTCCGGCACCACCGGGCGCTCCAAGGGCGCGATGCTGAGCCACGAGAATCTGGCCTCCAACGCGCGCGTGCTGGTCGACACTTGGCGGTTCACCGCCGACGATGTGCTGCTGCACGCGCTGCCGATCTTCCACACGCACGGGCTCTTCGTCGCCACCAATGTGACGCTGCTGGCCGGCGGATCGATGCTGTTCCTGCCGAAGTTCGATCTCGACGCGATCCTGCGCCTGTTGCCGAAGGTGAGCGCGATGATGGGCGTGCCGACCTTCTACTCCCGCCTTCTGGGGGCGGAGGCTTTCACGCGGGAGCTGG